>DAOUAE010000026.1:0-1766 GCA_034433795.1 Chloroflexota bacterium | reverse complement strand
CTCTATCGGATGGACGAACGCTGGGAGCAGAAAGGTAAGTGGGAAAAGATCCAGCTCTCCATGAAGCCAAGTGAATACTTCCTCCGCCAATGCTTCGTAGCCATGGACGTCGACGAGCACTTGGTTGCCGATGTCATCCGGCGTATCGGAGCGGATAACATCGTAGTATCCACCGACTACCCGCATCAGGATAGTCGATATCCACACGCACTCGACACGCTCTTCGAGACATTCGACCATGAAGGGATTGACTCCGAGGCACGGCGTAAGATCCTTTGGGACAACTGTGCTCGGCTGTATAAGCTCTCAGCGGAGGAGCGAAGAGCAGATGATCGCGTGGCTACAGAGACAAGTTCATCGGGAACCTGAGACTGAGAGACCAATAGTAGACGTCGGCCCAGACCGTCTAGGTCTGGGCCGACACCACGCACTATCTTAACTAATGACATCGCAAAGGAGAAGGCGACCGATGCGGGTGCTGATCACCGGAGCGGGGCTGATCGGCAGCTACACAGCAGCGGACCTCCTCGCACGTGGCCATGAGGTGGTACTCCACGACCAAGCACCGAACGAGGCCTACATCCATAGTGTCGTGGGTTCGCAGCCAGTCACGCTCCGCCGCGGCGATGTGGCAGACTTCGCGAGCCTGATGGAGGCGATGCTGACCGAACGGCCGGAGTGCGTGATCCATACGGCCGGCCTAATCGGCGGAGTGGCACAACGGCAGCCATGGCGTGCCATCCAAACCAACGTGTTCGGGACAGTGTACGTCGCGGAAGCGGCACGCCTGGCAGGCGTATTGCGTCTTGTCTACACAACGACCCACGGCGTATATGACTTTGACAAATGCTACGGGGCACCGATCACCGAGCAATCACCAGTTTCCAGCGCGACTGTGTATGCGGCCTGCAAGCTTTCGGCCGAGCACTTGTTAGAGGCGCTCAGTCGGGCTTACGGCCTGGATGTCATCGCTCTTCGCCTCACTAACGTCTACGGTCGCGGGACCTACGTGGGTGGATCGACCGGTGGTGAGCATTTCAACGCGCTGGTGGAGCCAGTGGCATTGGGGCAGGTGGGGCGGATCCTCCCGGCTGTTAAGGGGCGAGGGGAGTGGCTATATGTGAAGGACGCGGCACAAGCGTTGGTATTGGCGGCGGAGCGAACAGAGCGAAGCGGATTTCTACTAGCGTGCATTGGGACTGGGGTGCTCAGCACGGAGGCGGACATCATAGCTGCAGTGCGAGCAGTGGTCCCAGACGCCCGTTTCGAGGAAGTGCCGCAAGCTGGTCCAGTGCATCGGGCTCCAGAGCGTCCTCAGCCCTACGACCTAAGCTATGCGCGCAAGGTGTTGGGATATAAGCCGCGGTGGGATCTGCGGGCCGGGGTAGCTGACTATATCCGTGAGGTACAGCAGGTGGCGGGGCAGGCACAACCGGTACGCACGTAGATCGCTGTGGTCATCGGAATGTGAAGTGCTCCATCATCTGTTATTAATATCCTCACCAGATTAAGAATAGAGAGCACTTGCACGGCTTCCATCATAGTGCTAGCACGAGCGGCGGATGTGGGTAGTCTGCCGGATCGGTCTCTGGTGTCAGGGAGGAGAACATGGGCCGTGGTCTCCTCGAGCCCATCTGCAATCCCGTACAGCGTGGCCCCACGGCAAGGACTTCTGCCGGATCAAAGGGCACAGTAGCAGCGAGTTTCGGCCGACCAGATGCCAGGCTGATCCGCTTGCTCCCGCGAATTGCTGCCGCCGTGCTATT
>DAOUAE010000025.1:0-72860 GCA_034433795.1 Chloroflexota bacterium | reverse complement strand
GGTCGAGCCAGCCTGGCCATCGCCCTGGCGGCGATGGAATCGGCCCAGACCGGCCAGCCCGTGCGGCTGGGACCGTGATATAATCTGCCCGAAGTCCATTCACTACCGAAAGACCGTAGCCCTCGACCGCGGGCGGAGAGGGGATTCCGTGCGGAGGCAGCGGTGCGCGACCCACGCGTCGACCAGCTGGCCCAGATTCTGGTCCACTATTCCACGGCCCTGCACCCGGGCGACCGGGTGCTGATCACCGGGACCGACCTGGCCAAACCGCTCTTACTGAGCCTCTATCGCACCGCCCTGGCCGCCGGGGCCCTACCGACGCTCATCGTCTCGTTCGAGGAGACCGGCCGGCTGCTCCTGGACGCCGGCACCCCCGAGCAACTGGCCTACTTCCCCCCAGCCCTCATGACCGCGGTCGAGCAGGCCGAGGCGGTCATCTCGGTCGCCGCCCCGGGAAACCTCAAACTCCTGACCTCGACCGACCCCCAGCGACAGGTGGCGGTCACCCGCGCCCGCCGGCCCTACGTCGAAAAGGTCCTGCAGCGCCGCTGGGTCCTCTGCCAGTACCCAACCCCGGCCCTGGCCCAGGAGGCCGAGATGTCGCTGGAGGAGTACGAGGACTTTGTCTTCCAGGCCACCAATATCGACTGGCCGGCGATGCAGGCCGAACTGCACCGCTGGAAACAGGTCCTGGAAGCCGGACAGGAGCTGCGTATCGTCGGCCCCGACACCGACCTCCGCCTGCGGATCGCCGGCCGCACCTGGATCGCCGGCGATGGCCGCCACAACATGCCCGATGGCGAGATCTTCACCGGTCCCCACGAAGACTCGGCTGAGGGCTACATCACCTTCGACTTTCCGGCCATCCACGCCGGGCGCGAGGTCGAGGGCGTCCGCCTGGAGTTCGAGCGCGGTGAGGTCGTCCGGGCCTCGGCGACCAAGGGCCAGGCCTACCTCGAAGCGGTCCTGAACGCCGACCCGGGCGCCCGCCGCCTGGGGGAGATCGGCCTCGGCCTGAACTATCACCTCCAGCGCTTCACCAAGAGCATTCTCTTCGACGAAAAGATCGGCGGCACCGTCCACCTGGCCCTCGGCCAGTCCTACCGCGAGACCGGTGGCGTCAACCAGTCGAGCATCCACTGGGACCTGATCAAGGACCTGCGCCCGGGTGGGGCGATCTATCTGGATGGGCGGCTTATCCAACAAAACGGCCGTTTTCTGCCGGCCTGACGATCTTCTGGCCTGGCTGGCGGTGGCGCTCCTGGTGCTCGGCCCGCTGTTCAGCGGCTGCGGCCGGTCGCCCGCCGAAGCGGTCGCCTGGGAGTTCTTTCACGCCCTGCGCCGCCAGGATACCGAGACGGCCCTGCGCCTCTACCGTCCGACCCCCTCCAGCGCCGCAGTCCGCCCGCCGGACCGCGTACCGGCCGACCTCCAGACCACCGCCAGCCTGCTCAGCCGGCTGGAGATCCGCGACCTGCGGGTGGCCCAGCGTTCGTTTCGCCGGGCCACGCCGGCGGACCGGGCCCGTGGCGACGGCGACACCTACTGGATCGGACTGGAGTTCGCGGTGCGCCTCGGCCGCGACCTCTGGCAGCCCCGACTGTTTACCGTGGTGGTCCAGGATGTGAATGGACAGTGGGCGGTGACCGACTGGCGCTGACATCATAAGCCCAGACCGTCCGCCCCGAACGACCCGACAAGGAGGCAACGGTGCGGGAGACCATCGAACTGATGCGGCAGGTGCGCGCCGCCCGGCCCCGGCTGCCCCACTGGCAACTGCTCCTCGCCGGGCTGCTCCTCGGCGCGGCCCTGGCCGGCCTCTGGTGGCAGAGCCACCGCCGTCCAGCCACGGAAGACTGAAGCGCGGCCCCTCCCCACCAGGGCCGGCCAGACAGGCGAATCGGGGCGGCCTCGCCCTGGCGTCCCCGGCCGGCGCGGGCTCCCAGACAGCGCGTTTGTTCGTTCCGAGAGGCCGGCTCAGCCGCCGACCGAGACCCTACTCCAGCTCGGCCAGCGCGACCACCCGTCGCTCCTCGACCGAGCGATAGGCCGCCAGGATCAGCCGCAGGACATTGGTGCCCTCGACGTGGGTCTGGAGGGGGCGGCGGCCGGTCTCCAGGCACTCAACGAAGTGCTCGATCTCAGCCACGAAGTTGCGCCGGGCCGGCAGTTCAAGGCTGGCCGGCTGCCAGCCGTTGGGCTGAAGGTAGAGACGGTTGCCCCGACCGTAGACCTGGGCCCGGCTGCCGATGACCTGGAACTGATAGGCACCGCCCGGCCAGTCCCAGGCCCAGCTGGTGAGGATGTACCCGAGGCTGCCGTTGGCGAAGCGCACCATCACCTGGGCCGAGTCCTCGCCCTGGATGGCCTTGACATGGTACTGGCCGGTCATGGCGCAGACCTCAACCGGCGGCGAGTCGCTCAGGTACAGCAGCAGATAGGTCGGGTGGTAGCCGGTGTCGATGAGGCACCCCCCGCCCATCGTCGCCTTGTCGGCCCGCCAGCCCCATTTCTCGGGCGGCTGGGGAGGACGGAAGCAGTCGGTGGTCCGCACCATCAGGACCTCGCCCACCACCCCCTCGGCCAGGACCTGCTTGCCACGCTGGACCGCCGGGTCGAACAGCTGATTGTGGGCGCACATCATCGTCACGCCGTTGCTCTCCACCGCCCGGGCGATGCTGGCCGCCTCGGCCAGGGTGAGACAGAGGGGCTTCTCGCAGAGGATATGCTTTCCGGCGTTGGCCGCAGCCACGATGGCCGGCTCGTGCAGGTGGTGGGGGAGACAGATATCGACCGCGTCGACATCGGCGCGGTGAATGAGGTCCTCGAAGTGCTGGTAGATCGCGCTGGCGCCAAGCCGCCGGGCCATCCGCTCGGCGTTCTCCGCGACGACATCGCTCACCGCAGTCACCCGCGCGCGGCCCTGCTCCTGCATCGCCAGCCAGCCCTCGGCGTGCGCGTTGGCGATGCTCCCGCAACCGATCAAACCGACCTTGATCATCGTCCTGAACGCCTCTTTTCCAAAGTGCTCTCCGCCAGCAACGGGGCAGGCGGGCATGGGGAGTATAGAGGACGGGCGCGGTCGGGGTCAACACGCCGCCACCCCGCTGCTGCCCGCGCCGGGGTGGCCCGGCGCGCTCGACTGCGGTATAATCGCTTTCGCGATGGGACGCATCCTGGTCGGCACCTGCAACTGGGCGGATCACACCGATTTCTACCCTCCGACCCTCCCGGCCCACCAGCGGCTCACCTACTACGCCCGCTACTTCCCCATCGTCGAGGTCGACGCCACGTTCTACCGACTGCTCCCGGCCCGCACCTTCCATCTCTGGGCCGAGCGCACGCCGCCCGACTTCGTGTTCGACGTCAAGGCCTACCGGACGCTCACCCTTCACGGGGCGACCTACGCCCCCGACCGACCGCTGGCCGACCGGCTGACGCCGCCGCCCGACGCCGACTTCCTGGCCTTCCGCGCGGCCTGTCAGCCGCTCAAAGAGGCCGGAAAACTGCGGGCCATTCTCTTTCAGTTCCCGCCCTGGTTTCGCTGCACCGCCCGCAACGCCGACTATCTGGTCCACTGCCGCTCCTTTTTCCCCGACGATCTGGTGGCCGTCGAGTTCCGGCACCGCAGCTGGCTGAACAACGGCAACACCGCCGCCACTCTGGCCCTCCTGCGCCGCCACGGCTTCGTCTTCGTGGCGGTGGATGAGCCCCAGGTCGGCTGGGGGAGTGTGCCGCCGGTGGTGGCGGTGACCAACCCCGCCCTGGCCATCGTCCGCTTCCACGGGCGCAACGCCGCCACCTGGTACATCAAAGGCGCGGCCTCGAGCGCCGACCGTTTCGACTACCTCTACCGGCGCGAAGAACTGGCCGAGTGGGTGCCGCGCCTGCAGCGCCTGGCGGCCGAGGCCCGCGAGGTCCACGCCCTGATGAACAATAACCGGCGCAACTACGCCGTGCGCAACGCCCACGATCTCATGGACCTGCTGGGGCTGCAGCCGCCACCGCTGCCGCTCCCGTCGCTCCGTTGAGGGAGTCGCCCGATGCTGCGTCTCTTCCCCAACGGCACGCCCATACCGGTCGAGGCGGTCTACGGCGACCTCTCTCTGCCGGAGCCGCCGCCGGACCGTCCCTACGTCGTGACCAATATGGTCAGCACGGTCGATGGCAAGATCACGGTGGCCGGCCGGGCGGCTGGCATCGGCTCACCGGTCGATCAGCTGCTAATGCGCTACCTGCGGGCGGCCGCCGATGCCGTCCTCCAGGGAGCGGAGACGGTGCGCCGCGAAAACCCCGACTTCCGTCTCCCCGATTTTCTGGCCGCCCGCCGTCAGGCCCGCGGCTGGCCGCCTCATCCCCTGGGGGTGGTGGTCAGCCGCTCGGCCGATCTGCCGCTGACACTGCGTCTCCTCCAGCCGGGGGCCCGGACGGTCGTCTTCGTCCCCCAGAGCGCCCCACCCGACCGGGTGGCGGCGCTGGCCGGACGGGTGACGGTCCGGGTGGTGGGCGCTGATCAGGTCGAGATCGGGGCGATGCTGCGCCAGCTGCGGCGGGAGTTCGGCGTGCGCTGGCTGGTCCTGGAGGGCGGGCCGATCCTCAACTACGCCTTCTTCGCCCAGGGGCTGGTAGACGAGGTCTTCTGGACCATCGCCCCCAAGATCGTCGGCGGCACCGGGGCGGAGAGCAAGACGATGGTCGAGGGACCGCCGTTTCCGCCTGACCGGCCGGTGCGCCTGGACCTTCTGTCCTGCTTCGCCAACGGGGCGGAGCTGTTCCTGCGGTACCGCGTCCAGCCGCCGAACGCTGGCTGAGGTGGGTCTGGCGGCCGTCCCGGGCTCCCTCTTGCGCTGGCTGGCTTGCTGGCATGTATAATCTAAGTGACAGGCAGTTGTGTGAGGAGGCCGAACGCCCTGAACGCTGTTGAGGTTGCGCGTCGCGCGGCGGAGGTCGCCTCGGACAAGCAGGCGTCGGACGTCGTGCTCCTTGATATCCGCCAGGTCGCCGGGTTCGCCGACTATTTCGTCATCTGCAGCGGCGCCAGTCCCCGGCAGATCCGGGCTATCGCCGAGGCGGTGATCGAGGAGCTGGACCGCGAGGGCGTCTCCCCGTACCAGACCGAAGGAACGGACGACTCCGGCTGGGTGATCATCGATTACGGGGCGGTGGTCGTTCACGTGTTCAGCCCACGGGAGCGCGATTACTACCGTCTGGAGCGCCTGTGGTCTGAGGCGGTGACGCTGCTGCACGTCCAGTAAACCAGGCGCGAAAAAATCCGGGAACAGACCAACCGGTCTGTTCCCGTTTTGTTCCGCCCCAGCACGCGGTGGACTCAGCCCGGACGCCGCCGGGCGACGAAGATCATCTCACTGCTGCTGGCCGTGTGCTCCTCGAGATCGTAACTGCCATAGACCTCTTCGACCAGAAACCCCGCCTCTTCGAGGAGAAGCGTCATCTCCCGGCGGAAGAAGATGTACATCTGGAAGGGCGCGACCGTCCGCCGCACCTCGCCCTGGGGCCCGACCTCGTCGTAGAAATAGACCACGTCCAGGATCTGGCTGGTGAGGTCGACCTGCTGGCAGTGGAAACGGCTGGTGCGCCAGCCTGGCTCGGGGCCAGGGCGAGTGTGGTCGTGGACCAGCCGCCCATCGGACTCGGCCAGGAGAAAGGGATCGGGGTTCCAGAGCGGGATGACGAGCAGCCCCCGGGGCTGGACGTGACGGGCGATGGTGCGGAGAGCCAGCCGGTGGTCGGGCGGCGCGGTCAGGTGCATAAACGAGTTCAGGGGGATAATCACCAGCGGGAACTGCCGCCCCAGGGCGAAGCGTCGCATGTCGGCGCAGAGCCAGTGAACGCGCTGAGCCAGCCCGGCCTGCTCGGCCTTCTGTCGGGCGCGCTCCAGCATCGCCAGGGAGATATCCAGACCGACCACCTCGTAGCCAGCCCGGGCCAGGGCCAGTGCCACCCGACCGGTGCCGCAGGCCAGATCGAGAATCGGCCCCCCGGTCCGGGCGGCCAGATTCCGGTAGAACTCGAGGTCGGTGGCCTCCTGGGTGTCCCAGTCGTAGAAGCGGGCCAAGACGTCGAACGGGCTGGCCATCGGCCGGATCAGGGCGTCTCGGTCTGGGGGTGCCGCCCGCGCAGCCGCCACCACTGGCCCAGAAGGTGCGGCAGGCGGTCCCAGGGCACCGGCAGGCGGCGCAGCGCGATCTCCACCGGAAAGAGGCAGAGCGCCAGCGCCAGCAGCGCCCCCCAGAGCGGCGCCCACTCCTGGCCCTGGGCGCGCAGCCCCTCGGGCGCCAGCGCCGCCTGGGGGTCGGTGAGGAGCCGCCCCCCGGTCATCGCCACCAGCCGGCCCAGCAGCCCCTGGTCCACCCCGAAGCGGCGGTACTCGGCCGGATACCCCACCACAAAGCCGGTCAGTTCCTGCCGGACCTCGCGTCCCCGCTCGCGCAGGGTGACCTGCACCGCGTAGACCCCCGGCTGCTCGACCGTGGTGCTCCACTCATAGCGCCCGGGGGCCACCTGCCGCAGCGGCCGGTCGGCCTCGCGCAGCCCCGGCCCGACGACATCCACCCGCAGGTCGGCCAGGTCCTTGAAACTGCCATCGTCCTCGACCACATCCGCCCGCACGGTGACCATGGTCCCCTCGACCGTGACCTGCGGCTGGATGTTGGGGTCAGCCGGCGCGGGCAGCGCCCAGCGCACCACCTGGGCCCAGAACCGCCGGAACTCCGGCCAGCTCACCCACGCGCTGGCCCAGCCGGTGCTCTTGGCATCGGAGAGCCAGGCCACCACCCGGCCCAGACCGTACTGCCAGTGGGCTAGGAGCGGGTCGCCCCGGTCGGAGGCCAGAAGGATCTGGGCGCCCTCGCGTGGGGAGGAGACCACATACCCCCGCAGCGGCGGCAACTGGGCCGGGGCAAACCCTTTCAGCACCGCACTGGTCCCGACCAGCTGCGGCAGAATGGTTCCCTCGACGATGGGCGAGCCGCTGGCGATGCGGGTCTCGCGGGTGGTCACCTTGGGGATATCGCGGGCCCGGTCGACATAGTAGTAGCGGCCCTCCCCCCAGTGGGCCAGGTTCTGCAAGAGCTCGGTATCGGCGTCGCTGCCGATGGCGATGGTCGAGAGCGTAATCCGTTCCTGCTTCATCTGCTGGACCAGCCGCTCGTAGTCGGCCGCCGAGAGCGACCGCCCATCGGTCAAAAGCACGATGTGCTTGAAGCGGGCGTTGACCCCGCGGATGGCCCGATAGCCCAGCTCCAGGGCCGGGTAGATCTCGGTCCCGCCCGAGGCCTCGATCCGGTTGATCCGGTCCTGGATGGCCCGCGGGCCCCCGGCCGCGCCCACCCGCTGGATCGGCACCACCCAGCGGGTGAGAGAGTCGAAGGCCAGGACGCCGACCTGGTCGTTCTCGTCGAGCATCTCCACGGCCAGGTTGGCGGCCTCGCGGGCCATGGCCATCTTGGTCACGCCCTCCTCGCGCATGTCCATGCTCCCCGACTTGTCGATGACCAGGAGCATGGCCACCGAGCCCCGGTCGCGCTTGCCGGGGATGTTCATCGAGACCGGCAGGACCTCGGCCAACGGCGTCCCCTGGTACTCTCCCAGGCTGTAGGCCTGATCCCCGCCGATGGTGATAAGTCCCCCACCCAGCGTCCGCACATAGGCCTGCAGCGTCTTCATCTGGTCCAGGGTCAGGCTGCTGGCCGGGGTATTGACCAGGAGGACAGCGGTGTAGCCCTTCATCGCCGACAGCCGGGGCGGGATGACGCTGGGCGGCCGGACCTCGACCTGCATCTCGGCCGCCTGGAGCGCCTCGCGCAGGTCCCGGACGTCCGCCTCGTTGGGGGCCACCAGCAGCAACCGGGGCTTCTCCTTGACCACGGTAAAGGCCCCCAGTTCGTTGTTCTGGCGGAAGGTGTCGGTCCGGCTCTCAATCCGGGCCCAGAAGCGGTGGAAGCCCCGGCTGAGGGTGCTGAGCGGCGCGGTCAGCGCGGTCGTCCCCTTGCGCACCGGGATTGTCTGCTCGCTCACCTGCCGGTCGTCCAGCCAGAGGCGGAGCTGGACCTCGGTGTCCACCGTGCTCTGCAGCACCAGGCGCAGCTCCAGCGGGTCGCCCTCGCGGATCTGCGGCGGCGCCTCCAACGCCTCGATCAGCACCTCCGGCATGGTGGTGGGCAGATCCAGCGGCACCGCGCTGATCTGAATGCCCGCGCTGGCCGCCTGCCGGGCCTCCTCCTCGGCCCGTCCCAGCGTCTCCTGCCCGTCGCTCAAAAGCACGATCCGCCGGGCCCCCACCCGCGGAAAGAGGGTGCGGGCGAGATGCAGCGCCTCGGCCACGTTCGTGGCGTCCCCCCGCACCAGCCAGCGCAACTGCCCAACCGGCGGACCGTCCAGCGACTTCTCCACCACGGCGTCGCGGCCGAAGGTGACGATGGCCACCTTCTGCCGGTCGCCCGCCAGGCGCTGGGCCTCCAGGACGAAGCGCTCGGCCGCCGCCCGGCTCTCCGGGGGGATGCTGTCGGACCCGTCGACCAGGAAGACCACCGTGGCCAGGTCGCTGGGCCGCCCCACCGCCGGCTGGGCCAGGGCCAGGAGCACCAGCCCGACGATGGTCAGGCGCAGGACCATAATCAGCCGGGCCAGGGTCGGCGGGAAGCGCCGCAGACGCTCCCGGCCGACGACGTAGAAGAGAAGCAGCGTCGGCAGAATCAGCAGCAGCACCCACGGCTGCGCAAACGTTACCCCGACGGGCAGCATCGCTCACCGCCGTGCGTAGTAGATCCACTCGCCCCCCAGCACCACCAGCGCCAGGGTGGCAAAGAGCGGCCAGAGTTCGCGCTCGACCCCCCGCGGCATCCCGGCCAGCGCCGCCCCCCCGGCGACCGGCGCGTAGGCGTGGGGGCGGATGTCGGACTCCAGTTCGTCGCCCGCGTTGACCACGAACCCCGGCTGGGGCACCACCTGGGTTCCCACCCGCTGGACCACTTCATAGCGGCCCACCGCCTCGGTCTGGTTGAAGGTCAGCGCCCGTCCGCGCACCGGGAAAACAAACAGGCGCCCGACGGGATCGCGCACGGCGATCTCCCGCGCCTCGGGCAGCGGCACCAGCGTCAGCGCCTCCCCCGGCCGCAGCGTCGGCGGCAGCGTCGCCGCGCTCAGCCAGGTCAGGGTGTTGGCCACCAGAAGCGGGAAGCCCAGCCGCTGGGGAAAATCGGCCAGGGGCTGGCGGGCGTCAAAGGCGTAGATCACCACCCGCTGCCCCTCCAGATACCCCTCGAGCACGATCGGCCCCTCGGGCCCCTGCACACTGGGCGTCGCCCAGCGCGGGGGCACCAGGCGCGGGACTTTGGGCACCGTCACCCCGCTCAGGTCCACCGCCTCCAACAGCGGACTGCGCGGGTTGGTCCAGACCACCGGCTGGTCCCGCGCCTCCCCCCGGACCTCGAGGAGCCCGTTCTGCGGCGGCGGGTTGATGAGGAGCAGACTCGTGGTCGGGAGCGTCCGGGGGAGGAAACTGTCGAAGACCACGATCGGGGCCGTCTGCTGGGGCGTGTACTGGGGGGGCCGCAGGGTCCGCACCCGCACCCCCGGCACCGCCCGCAGCGTCCGTTCCCAGAAGGTCGGCTGGGCCGAGACCAAAAGCACCTCGATCTCGTCGACCGGGAGGAGGACCTGGGCCACATTGTCGATGGCCAGAAGATCCGCCCGCTCCAGCCGCACTTCCAACAGCCGCACCCCTTGCGGCAGCGGAATGGTCAGTTCCTGCTGGCCGCGCGCCGGGACCCGCACCCGCCGCAGGTCGATGGGCGCGCCGTCGGCGAGGGCCTTGACCGGCACCTCCACCTCGGCGTCGCCGAAGTTGGCGATCCGGACAAAGCCCTCGAACCGCGCGCCCCCGTCCAGGACGCGCCGGACCCGCAGGTTGACGATGGCCTGATTGTCCACCCCCTGGCCGATGGTCACGAAGCGCAGCTGGGCCCCCCCCAGGTCGATCTGGGGCAGGGGCCCGAAGGCCCCGTCGGTGAAGAAGACCACCTCGTTGACGAGCCCCCCCTTCTCCCGGGCCAGCGTGGCGGCCAGCTGCAGAGCCGCGCGGACATCGGCCTGGCCCGCGCTGGGCTGGAGCGCCCCCAGGGCCAGAAGGAGCGCCTGACGGGTCGGCCCCGTGTCCACCACCTCGACGGTCGGGCCGACCCGCACCAGGGTCGCCTCGTCGTTCGGGCGCAGCTCCCGCAGGAGCTCCGCCGCCTGCCGCTTGGCCTCCTCAAAGCGCGAGGGCAGGACGTCGGTGGCCTGCATGCTGCCCGAGGCGTCCAAAAGCACAATCAGGTGCCGCTGGGGCCCGCCCAACAGCGCCGGTCGCATCAGGGCCAGCACCCCCAGGGCCACCGCCAAAAGCTGCAAAAGCAGCAGCCAGTGGCGCAGCGGCCACTGCCAGCGGGGCCGGCCAGTGGCGTCCGGACGGATCTGGCGCCAGAGGAGAAGACTGGGCACCTCCTGGCGCTGGTGCTGGGCGCGCAAAAGGTACAGCAGCGCGATGAGGGGGCCCAGGACCAGGAACACCGCGGCCGCCGGCGCCAGCAGGCTCATTGCACCACCCCCCGGGCCCGCAGGTAGTGGACCACCAGCCGCTCGAACGGCACCCCGGTGTCGACCCGCAGGTAGCGCGCCCCCCAGCGCCGGCAGACCGCCTCCACCTCCGCGCACCACGCGGCCAGCCGCTGCTGGTAGCTGTGGAGGGCCTCGCTGCCCAGGCTGACCTCCAGCCGCTCGCCGGTCTCCATGTCCACCAGTTCCAGGTCGCCCCGGAAGGGCGGCCGCAGCTCCGCCGGGTCCAGCAGGTGGATGACCACCGTCTCCAGCCCGTGGCGGGCGAGCTGGTCCAGACCGCCGTCGAGCCCCCGGGCGGTGAAGAGATCGGAGATGAGGACACAGACGCCCCGGGGCCGGAGGCGCTGGCAGAACTCGGCCAGGGCCAGGTCGAAGTCGGTGGTGGTGCCCGGCTGCAGGGCATTGAGGAAGGCGAAAAGCGTCAGCGCCCGCCCCTTGCCCCGCGTGATCGGCAGGTACGCGTGCAGGCAGTGACTGAAGCCGGCGGCCACCACCCCGTCGAACCGGGCCAGGGCGATGTACCCCAGCGCAGCGGCCACCTGCCGGGCGTAGTCGAGCTTCTTCGGCTGGCCCCAGTCCATCGAGCGGCTGCAGTCAATGAGCAGATGGAGAACAACGTCCTCTTTGGCCTCGGTCAGCTTCAGAAAGAGCTCCTCCAGGCGCCCGTAGGCGTTCCAGTCGATGCGGCGGAAGTCGTCGCCCACGGCGTAGTGACGGTAGTCGGCGAACTCCAGCGAGGTCGCCTTGCGGCGGCTCTTGTGCTCGCCGATCAGCCCCTGACGCACCACCTGGTGGGCGGCGATCTGCAGCCGCTCCAGCCGCTCCAGGAAGGCCTCGTCGAGCGGCAGCGACCCGGTCGACGGCTGCCCACGCCAGCGGGTGGCCGTGGTCAGGACCTGCCGCGCCTGGCGGAGCAGGACGGCGCTCGGTTCCAACAGCCGGTCAAGCCAACGACGCCAACGGGCGCTCATCGGGCCGGACTGCCACTGAAGTACTCACGGACGATCGGGCGCTTCTCCCAGGGCACGAAGTTGCTCTCCCCGCGGGCATTGATCGGCGTGGTCGACTGCGGGCGGGAGGTGGAAGAGAGCGTGGTCACGCTGCCGTCGTGGCTGAAGACGAGCGGGGCCCGGGGATCGTTTTCCAGGGTACCGGGGCCGCTGCTGGCCTGGCCCGGGATCTCCAGGAGTTTGCCCAGGGCGTTGAGGCGGCTCAACGCGGCCGCCGCCGCGGGGTTGCCCGGTCCCGCGCCGGCGCCGCCGGCGGCCTCGCCGGGCTGGAGATTGGTGATCGCGCCGTCGGCGCCGGCCGCCAGGTCCTGACCGGACCCGCCTGTGGCGGATGGCTGCCCGTTCGGGTCGGTCTGTCCCCGGCCGTTGGCCAGCATGCTCATATCGCCCGCGGGATCGCCCAGCGACTCCATATCGGCGGGATTGGGCAGGGCGCCGGCCAGCTGCTCGATCTGGCTGGGATCGAGGGCCTGGCTGGGGTCGCCCAGTTGGGAGGGATCGCCCTGGCCGCGCATCGCCTCGGCGGTCTGTTTGATCCCCTCGCCCAGGTCGCGCAGGGCCTGCTCGGGCGGTGGATTCCCCTGAGCCAGGGAGCGGGCGGCCTGGGCCAGCCGCTGGGCCAGGTCGGGGTTGGCCGGGGCCACGCGGGTGGCCGCCTCCTGGAGTTTGCGGGCCAGATCGGCGCGGGCGCGGGGCGAAAGCTGCTGGGCCTGGCGTCCGATCTCGGCCATCTGCTGGGCCGCCTGCTCGTACTCCCCTTTGCGCAGGCTGGCGGCCACGTCGGCGGTGACCGAGTTATCGCTCAGGACCTCGGCCAGCGTGGTCAGGGCCTCACGCTGGCGGCTGGCCAGGAGGTTGCGCTGGAGGATCTCCTGTTCGGCCTGGGCCAGCCGCTGCGCGATCTCCTCGGGCGAGAGGTTCTGGCTCTCCAGCTGGCGACGCAGTTCGTCGAGGGCAGAGGTCGTCATCGCCGCCGGGTCACCGTATTCCAGGAGAGTGTAGTCGCCGGTCGCCGGAACCACCGCGTACTCCTCACCCGGCACCGGGGTGCTGGCCACCTCCGCACCGGTGCCCGGCAGGCCCCACGGCAGGGTCAGCCGCAGACTGGCCAGGAGAACCAGGAGCGCGACCAGCCCGCCCGTGGCGGCCACCGCCAGGCCGTCGCGGGTGGGCAGCTGCCAGGGGAAAAGGGCCGCGGCGTCGAGCTGCCAGGCCAGATCGGTGGCCCGGCGGATCTGGGCCCGGGCCAGCGGCCGGTTGTCACCGCGCAGGATCAGTTCGGTGGCGGTGGCCAGCTGCTCGCGGAGCCCCCCGGCTCTGTCGGCCAGCCGGGCGGTCTCCAGCAGCGTGATCCGCTGGCGGAGCGCCACGAAGAGCCCCCAGAGGCCGAGAAGCGCCAGCCCCAGCTCGGCGATGGTGGAGGTGAGAGGCAGCCCCAGAGAGCGCAGAGCGATGGTGGCCAGAAGGAAGAGCAGGGCGAGCGTGAGCGTCCGGGCCAGGATGAGGAGCGCGCGGACGCACCAGAGGCGGCGGCGCAGACTGGCCAGATGGGCCAGCAGCTCGTGCAGGCGGGGATCCTCATCGGCGGTGCCCAGGACCAGCGGCCCCTCCGGCGCCGCTCCCAGGGCGACCAGCGGGCTGCGGTAGTAAAACGGCCAGAGGCTGGCCCGGAGCAGAGCCTGGCCGGCCCGGTGGAGCCCACGCTGCAGGCTGAAGGTCGGGCCTGCGGGGAGCAGCGACGGAGCGAACGACCGCGCACGCATGGGCACCACCTTACGACGGAGATTTTACCTGATAAAACCAGCCTCCGCAATGGCTATGCCAGGGACGCGGCAGGCTAGCCCGAAAGTACTGGTCACCACCGGACGACGGCGGCGTCGGTGGACAGGCGAGCCTGCTAGAATTCGGAGGCGAAGAACTCTGTCGGAGGGGACGGATGGGGCAGCGAGTCTGGCGCCGCCTGCCGTTCCTGGTACCCCTGCTCTGGCTGGTCGTCCTCGCTCTGCCCGGACCGACGGCGGCGGCGCCACTCTCGACCGGGCTGGACTTCCCGCTCACGCGGGGCTGGTTCTTCGGCCAGACTGGCGGCACGCCGGACGGAAGGGCGGGTTTCAGCCTGACTGATGCAGATAATATCCCATTCTGGACGACTTTTCAAGCCCTCGGCGGCGTCCGCACGCTCGGCTATCCGGTCTCCCGTCGCTTCGTCTGGGACGGGTTCGTCACCCAGGTCCTGCAGAAGGCGGTCTTCCAGTGGCGGCCCGAGGTCGGCCAGGTCTATTTCCTCAACACCTTCGACGACCTGAGCCGGCACGGCTTCGATGACTGGCTCTACGTCTACCGCAGCACACCCCGGCCGCTCCCGCCGGACTTCGACGCCGGCCTCTCCTGGGCGGAGATCGTCCAGAAGCGGCTGGCCCTCCTCAACGCCCGACCGGCCATCCGGGCCCGCTACTTCGCCGTCCCCGACCCTCTGCGTCTGTACGGGCTGCCGACCTCGCCGGTCGAGGATATGGGCAACCACTATGCCATCCGCCTCCAGCGTGCCGTCATCCAGGAGTGGAAGGTCGACGTGCCCTGGGCCCGCCGGGGCGAGACGACCGTGGCCAACGGGGGCGACCTGGCCAAGGAGGCCGGCCTCTTCCCCACGGCGGCCCTCCAGCCGGAACTCTCCCCCCGGGCTCCGGCGGCCACCGCCCGCGTCACCGCCAACCTGGCTGAGGTCCGGACCGCCCCGGACGAGGACGCCCCGCTTCTGGCCCGACTCCTGCGCAACCTGCCGGTGCGGGTCACCGGCGAGCGTCAGGTCGGCGCGGCCCGCTGGCTGGAGATCGACCTCTGGAACGCCCTGCGCGGCTGGGTGCTGGCCAGCCAGGTCGACTTCAGTCCCTACCCGGCGGTCTCACCGCCGGCCTCGCGCAACATCGGGTCCTGGCCACCCCCAGCCCCCCGCCAGCCGGCTCCCCGGTCGCTGAACGCCCCGGCCCGCGTGGTGACCGCCGCCAGCCTGCACGCCACCCCCGCCGGCCCGGTGGTGGGTCAGGTCCCCGCGGACCAGACCGGAACCGTCAGCGAGTGGACCGCCCGGGACGACCAGGGCTGGTACTACCTCACGGCCGACGACCAGCGCGGCTGGGTCCGGGCGGAGGCGGTGGTCCTGATCGAGGAGGACCCCCTGACCCGCTGGGTCGGCGGACGGCCCATTCAGGCCCCGATCGCCGGCAAGGGCCTCTGGGTGAAATACGATACGCTCCAGCGCACCACCCCCCAGGTGCTGGTCCAGGCGGCCCGGGCCAACGGTCTGCGCCATCTCTACTTCCAGGTCGCCCGGTCACCCCAGGGCTTCTACGGGGCCGAGGGGCTCAACGCGCTTCTGCCCGTGGCCCACCAGGCCGGACTGGCGGTCATCGCCTGGGTCTATCCCTATCTCCACGACCTGGCCCTGGACCTCGACCTGGCCTACATGGTGGCCACCTACCGCACGCCCGGGGGGGAGATGGTGGATGGGCTGGCCGCCGATATCGAGCAGAACATGGCCCCGGCGGCGGTCCGGGCCTACGGCCAGATCCTGCGGGCTCTCCTGGGGCCGGACCGTCTGCTGGTGGCCGTGACCTACCCGCCGGAGAGCTACCACGGCCAGCGCTACCCCTGGACCGAGGTGGCCCGCAGCTGGAACGCCATCGCCCCGATGGACTATTACCGTCGGCCCGGCCAGCGCTACAGCGAGGCCGACGCCTACCAGTACGTGGCCCGGAGCCTCGCCCTCATCCGCCAGCGCACCGGCCGTCCCGACCACCCCATCGCCGTCATCGGTCCGGCCTACGACCCGGCCTACGGCAATAACGTCGGCCCCAACAACCCGACGGCGGCCGAGATCCGCGGCGTTCTGCGGGCCGCCCGCGATCACGGCGCCCTGGGGGCCAGTTTCTTCGAGTGGTCGCGCCTCACCCCCGAGGAGTGGCAGGCCCTGGGCGCCTTCTCCTGGTGAGCCCCGGGCCACTCCCCTGGATCACAGAGCGCCCGGCCGGGCGCGGGGAGGCCGGCAGCGGTCTCAACCGGCCAGCACCGCCGCCAGCCGGCGGACGGCCTCGCGCAGGCGGGCGGCGTCGGCCGTCAGGGCGAAGCGGACGAAGCCCTCGCCGTGAGGACCGAACCCGCTGCCGGGGGTGCAGACGATCCCGGCCCGCTCGATGAGGAGCCCGGCGAAACTGGCGGCGGTGTGGCCGGGCGGGACGCGCGCCCAGACGTAGAAGGTGGCCCGGGGAACCTGGACCTCCAGCCCGAGACGACGCAGCCCCCGGACCAGGATATCGCGCCGCCGCTGGTAGACGCGGCTGTTGCGGGCCGCCACCTGCTCGGCCATCGCCAGAGCCACGATCCCCGCCTCCTGGACGGCGTTGAAGACGCCGGAGTCCAGGTTGCTCTTGACCCGACGCAGGGCGTCGATGACCGTGGCATTGCCGACCACGAACCCCAGCCGCCAGCCAGTCATATTGAACGTCTTGGAGAGGGAGTGGAACTCGATCCCCACCTCGCGAGCGCCGGGCGCCTCCAGGAAGCTCGGCGGGCGGTAGCCGTCGAAGGCGATCTCGGAGTAGGTGTTGTCCTGGGCGACAATGATGTTGAAGCGGCGGGCGAAGTCGACCACCTCGGCGTAGAACTCCCGGCTGGCCACCGCGCCGGTCGGGTTGTTGGGGTAGTTAAGGAAGAGCAGGCGGGCGCGCCGGGCGACCGCCTCGGGGACGGCTCCCAGATCCGGCAGGAAGCCCCGCTCCGGCCGGAGCGGGAGATAATAGGGCTCGCCGCCGGCGAAGACCGTGCCGGCCTGGTAGACCGGGTAGGCGGGATCGGGAATGAGAACGACGTCGCCGGGGTTGACCAGCGCCAGCGGAAGATGGCCGATGCCCTCCTTGGCCCCGATGAGGGTCAGGACCTCGCGGTCGGGGTCCAGGGTCACCCCGAAGCGGCGGGCGTACCAGGCGGCGCAGGCCGCCCGGAAGGCCTGGAGCCCCTCCGAGTCGGGATAGCGGTGGTTGGCCGGATTGCGGGCCGCCCGGCAGAGGGCGGCGACGATCGGCCGGGGCGTGGGCAGGTCCGGATCGCCGATCCCGAGATTGATAATGTCCACGCCCCGGGCCTGGGCCTCTTTTTTCTTGCGGTCGAGCTCGACGAAGAGATACGGGGGCAGACGCTGCAGGCGCTCGGATGGTGTGATGTCGATCCTCAGCATAGACGCTCCGCAGGCAGAGATGGCACAAGCGCGTGGCTAGCCGGCCAGGACGTCCAGCATCGAGTAGAGACCGGGTGGCTTGTCCGCCAGGAAGCGGGCGGCCCGCAGGGCTCCCTCGGCGAACGTCTGCCGGCTGTAGGCCCGGTGGACCAGCGCCACCTCCTCCCCCTCGCTGGCGAAGAGGATCGTGTGCTCGCCGACGATCCCCCCGGCCCGAACGGCGTGGACCCCGATCTCGCCGGGCTGACGGGGGCTCAGCCCCTGGCGGCCGTGGACCAGACGGGGCGCCGTCTGGCCGGCCGCCTGGGCGATGGCCTCGGCCAGTTTGAGGGCCGTGCCCGAGGGGGCGTCGCGCTTGTGGCGGTGGTGGGCCTCGATGATCTCGATGTCGTAGCCGGGGCCGAGAGCCTGGACGATGGCGGGGAGGACCTTGAGCAGCAGGTTCACTCCGACGCTCATGTTGGGGGCGAGGAGGACCGGGATCGCCTGGCTGGCCTGGCGGACCCGGTCCAGATCGGCCGGGCTCAGCCCCGTCGTGCCGATGACGATGGGCTTGCCCAGCGCCCGGGCGGCCTCCACCGCCTGGACGGTGACCGCCGGGACGCTGAAATCGACGACCACATCGGCCGGCCGGAGGGCGGCGGCCAGGTCGTCGGTGGCCAGGGCGCCACAGGGCTCGCGCCCCGCCAGCACTCCCAGATCGGTCCCGCGCGCTGGCGAACCGGGGCGGACGACGCCTCCCACCACCCGAAAGCCGGGCGTGGTCAGGGCGGCCTGGATGACCTGCCGGCCCATGCGGCCGGTGGCGCCGACGATGCTCAGGGCGAGGGTCTGGGGTGGAGCCATCCGCACCTCACTCAGGCCGGGACCGCCGGCTGGACGTGCGGGCAGGCCCGCAGGACCGCCTCCAGTTTCTGGCGGTTGGCCTCGCTCATCGGGCAGAGCGGCAGGCGCATCTCATCGCGACAGAGGCCGAGGATCCCGGCCGCCGTCTTGACCGGGATCGGATTGGTCTCCAGGAACATGGCCCGGCAGAGGTCGAAGAGTTCGTAGTGCAGACGGCGGGCGCGGGCGACATCCCCGGCGCGGTAGGCGGCCACGAGGTCGGCCATGGCCCGGGGAGCGATGTTGGCCACCACCGAGATGACCCCGACGCCGCCCAGGGCCAGGATGGGCAGGGTCAGCGAGTCGTCGCCCGAGAAGACCAGGAAGTCCGGCCCGCAGCTCGCAATGATCTGGCTCACCTGGTCCATGTTGCCGCTGGCCTCCTTGATCCCCACGATGTTGGGGATCCGGGCCAGACGGGCGACCGTCTCCGGCAGGAGGTTGACACTGGTCCGGCCCGGCACGTTGTAGAGGATGATCGGCAGATTGGTCGCGCGGGCGACGGCCTCGTAGTGCAGATAGAGGCCCTGCTGGGTGGGCTTGTTGTAATAGGGGGTGACGATGAGGACGCCGTCGGCGCCGGCCCGCTCGGCCGCCTTGGTGTAGCGGATCGTCTTGGCGGTGTCGTTGGTGCCTGTGCCGGCGATGACCGGCACCCGCCGGGCGGCCGTCTCGATGGCGATGGCGATGACCCGCTCGTGCTCCTCTTCGGTCAGGGTAGCGGACTCGCCGGTGGTGCCGCAGGGCACCAGTCCGTTGGTGCCGTTGCGGATCTGGTACTCGATGAGCGCCCGCAGACGGGGCTCATCGATCTGCCCGTCTTTGAAGGGCGTGATCAGGGCAACATAACTTCCCGCGAACATCGGCAGCCCCCTTCGTGCCTGGTCCGGCGCTGGACGCTCCACTGGCCGGCCTCTCATTCACCGGGCAGTCTACCATGCGACCTGTTCTCTCGCAAGAGGGGACCGGCCGGCTCGTCGGCCACCGCCAGCGGGCGGGCCGGCGGGTCCTCGACCAGGATGCCCAGACGGCGAAGGGCCGCCCGGGCGGCCGCCAGGTTCTCGGGGCGGCTGGCCTCCAGGGTGTGCAGGTGCAGACCCCGGGTGAGGGTGAGGAGCGGCTCGGCCCCGCTGGCGGTCAGCCGCTGGATGAAGCGCTGGACGTCGGCCCGCGTCTCGATCATCAGCAGCCCGCGCAGTTCGCCGTAGATAGGGTGCTCGACGATGACATCGACCACCTTGACCCCGGCGTCGACCAGGGCCAGCAGCTCGGCCTCGGTCTGCTCACGGGTGTGGCAGCAGGTCACCACCTCACGGTAGGCCCGGGGGACGACCTTGGTGCTCAGGATGTAGCCCTGCGCGGTGGCCAGGATCGGCTCGCCGGCCGCCCGCAGAATGGCCATATCGTGGACGATGACCTGCCGGCTGACCCCGAAACGGCTGGCCAGCTCTGAGCCGGTGAGCGGAGTGTCGCTCGCCTGCAGGAGGGCCAGAATCTGCCGACGCCGTTCGCTGCTCATCGCGGCCTCCGGCCTCTATTGTAGCAGAAGCGCAGCGACCAAGGGAACGGGCGTTGTTGGCAGGGCCCCCGCTGTTCCGGTATACTTCAGGCGACGATGGACGGATGGATCTGATGGTGCCTCAGCGTTCGGCCAGCCCGACCGCTGGCCGCGCCCGCCCGGTCTGGCTGCTCCCTGTCGGTCTGACCCTGCTGGCCCTCCTGGGCGTCCTGGGCTACGCCCTCTGGGCGCGCACGACCGCGGTCGAGCAGGGGATCGGGTACGTCACCCTCTCGGCCCTCAAGAGCGGTGTCTCGCTGGTCGGACGGCCGGCCCCGGACTTCACGGCCATCACGTTCGACGGTCCGCCCTGGCGTCTGAGCGACCAGCGCGGGCGGGTGGTGGTCCTGAACTACTGGGCCTCGTGGTGTGTTCCCTGCCGGGAGGAGGCTCCGATCCTGGAGCGGGTCTGGCGGGACTACCGCGACCGTGGCGTGGTCCTGCTGGGGCTGAACATCCAGGACACGCCGGAGGCCGCCCGGGCGTTCGTCCGGGAGTTCGGATTGACCTATCCCAACGCCCCGGACCCGACCGGCGAGATCACCATCGCCTACGGCGTCCTGGGCATCCCCGAGACCTACCTCATCGGCCGCGACGGGCGGATTGTGGACAAAAAGGTCGGGATCGTCCGCGAGGCCGACCTCCGGGCCCGCCTCGAGGCCGCCCTCCGTGAGTGACCGGTGCTCGACCCGCTTGACGTCGTCCGTATCCTGCTGCGCTGGGTCCACGCCCTGGCCGCAGTGGCCTGGGTCGGGGGGGCGCTCTTCTATCTCCTTGTGCTCCGACCGGCGCTGCGGGCCCGCCCCGCTCCCGAGCTGGAACGCCGGCTGGCCGCCGGCTTCCGCGAGGTGGTCCAGGCCGGCATCGCCGCCCTGGTGGTGAGCGGGGTCTTTCTCACAGCCGACCGTCTGAGCCAGGGAGTGGGTGGAGCCCTCTACGCCGGGCTTCTCGGGCTGAAGATCGCCCTGGCGCTGGGGATGTTCGGACTGGCCTGGTGGCTGGCCCGCGGTTCGGGGCCACGGCTGGCCCGGCGCTGGCACCCGGCCAGTGTTCAGCTGGGGCTGGGCCTCCTGATCTTCCTCCTCGTGGCCGCCCTCCGGGTGGTCTACGAAAACGGCCTGCGGACCGGCGCCCCTTGAAAGGGCCGGCCCCGATAGGGTATGCTCATGGGGCAGAGCACCGGCGCGCCCCGCGCTGCCGGCACTGGCGCAGAGCCTCCCCCCACAGGCCCGGACGCCGCGTGGCGTCGCTCGAAGGGGGTCAGATGCGTGAGAGCACGGTCGCAGACCTGGTCCAGCCCGCTGGCGGGCTGGCCGTCCGCCATCTGAAGTTCGTCGGGGGAGGGCTCGCCATCGTCCTGGCCATCGCCTACCTCGCCCTGACCAGCCTCCAGAACACGATGGTCTACTACCTCACGGTGAGCGAGCTCCAGGCCCGGGGTCCCTCGGCCCAGCCGGTCCGGGTGGCCGGCACGGTTGTTCCCGGCTCGATCGTGCGCTCGGCCGATGGGCTGGCGGTCACGTTCACCATCGCCGACGCCGGGGGTCGGCTGCCGGTGGCCTATCGCGGGGTCATCCCCGACATCTTCGGCGAGAACATCGAGGTCGTGGTCGAGGGCCGCTACCGGGCCGACGGTCTGTTCGAGGCCCACACCCTCCTGGCCAAGTGCCCCTCGCGCTACGAGGCGCTGGAGACAGGACGTTAGACGATGAGCGTTCCCGATGTCGGCTACCTGGCCACGCTGCTGGCGCTGGCCCTGGTGATCTATGGCCTGCTGGCCCTGGCCCTGGGGCTGCGCTGGTCGCTCCCCGATCTTCTGGCCTCGGGGCGCAACGCCGCCCTGGGAACGGCGGCCCTGCTGACCGTGGCGGCCCTGGCCCTGCTCTACGCCTTCCTGAGCCGTGATTTCTCCGTGCGCTACGTGGCCGAGAACGCCAGCCGCGATATGCCGCTCCTCGTCACCGCCACCGCCTTCTGGGGGGGACAGGCCGGGTCGCTCCTCTTCTGGGCCTGGATGCTGGCCCTCTTCACCGCCCTCTTCGTCCTGACCGACCTTCCCCGCGCGCCGCGCCTGGGGCTGCCCGCTCTCCTGGTTCTGCTGCTCATCCAGACCTTCTTCCTGGGGCTGCTGGGCTTTGTCTCCAGCCCCTTTGAGCGCCTGCCTCAGCCGGTGAGCGACGGGCGGGGGCTGAACCCGCTCCTCTGGGACGAGGGCATGCGGGTTCATCCGCCGCTGCTCCTGACCGGCTACATGAGCTTCTCGCTGCCCTTCGCCCTGACGATGGGGGCGCTGCTGCGGGGCCGCCTGGGAGCGGACTGGCTGCGCCTGGTCCGCAAGTGGATGCTCATCGCCTGGGCGGTGCAGAGCGCCGGGCTGCTGGCCGGGGCCTGGTGGGCCTACCACGTCCTGGGCTGGGGCGGCTACTGGGGCTGGGACCCGGTCGAGAACGCCGCCCTGCTCCCCTGGCTGACGGCCACCGCCTTCCTGCACTCGATCATGGTTCAGGAGCGGCGGGGCATGCTCAGGGTCTGGAACGTGGGGCTGGCCATCGCCACCTTCGGGCTGGCCATCTTCGGCACGTTCGTGGTCCGGAGCGGCGTCCTCTCCTCGGTCCACTCGTTCGCCCAGTCGCTCATCGGCCCCTACTTCTTCGCCTTCCTGGGGGTGAGCCTGATCGCCGCCCTGGCCCTCCTGGTCTACCGGCTGCCGGTCCTGACCAGCCAGGGGACCTTCGACGCGGTCCTGGCGCGGGAATCGGCCTTTCTCCTCAACAACCTGCTCTTCACCGCGTCGGCCGCTGTGACCTTCTGGGGCACGATCTTTCCGCTCCTCTCGGAGATCGTTCGGGGGGTCAAGATCACCGTCGGCCCCCCCTTCTATCAGCAGGTGAACGGGCCTCTCTTTTTGGGGATCGTGCTGCTGATGGGGGTCGGCCCGCTCCTGGCCTGGCGCCGGACGGCCCTGCCGACGCTCTGGCGGCTTGTGCGGGGGCCGCTCCTGGCCGCCGTCCTGGCGGGAGGCTTCCTCTGGGCGGTGGGGATGCGCACCGGGCTGGCCCTCCTCGCGCTGATGGTCTGTGTCTTCACCGCCGCCACCATCCTCTGGGAGTACCACCAGGCGGTCCGGGTCCGGCGGCGGGCGGGCCAGCCGTGGCTCCGGGCCCTCGCGCTGGTCTTCGCCCAGAACCGCCGCCGCTACGGCGGCTACCTGGTCCATCTCGGGGTCGTGCTCCTGGCGGTGGGCGTGGTGGTCTCCTCGTTCTTCCAGGCTGAGACGGCCCTGACCCTTCAGCGGGGCGAGACGTTTCAGATCGGCCCCTACCGGCTGACCTACCAGGGGCTGGAGCCGCGGATCGAGCCGGGGGTGGCGATCGTGGCCGCCCGGCTCACCGTCGAGGGCGACCTCCTCGGGCCGGTCGTGCTGACGCCGGAGCGGCGGGTGCACCGCCACTGGGAGCAGCAGCCGGTGACCACGGTCGCCTACCGCACCCTCCTGCCACGGCTGGACGACCTCTACATCCTCCTGGTCAACTGGCAGGAGGGCGGCCAGGCCACCTTCCGGGTCTTCCTCAATCCGCTGGTGACGCTTCTCTGGGTCGGCGGGCTCCTGCTCTTGCTGGGCACGCTGGTCGCCCTCTGGCCGGAGCGGGCCGGGCCGGTGAGGCAGCCGATGGCGGTTCCGCGCGAGGTGGTGCCCAGTGAGGTCTAGGCTGCTCTGGCTGCTCCTCGCCCTCCTCCTCGCCCTGGGGCCGGCGAGGGTCGGGGCCGACGGTCATACCGACCTCGACCGGGAGGCCCGGGCCATCGCCAAGGACCTGGCCTGTCCGGTCTGCGAGGGCCAGTCGGTGGCCGACTCGGGCTCGGCCCTGGCCGCTCAGATCCGCGACCTCATCCGCAAGCGTCTGGAGGAGGGCTGGTCGCGCGAGGCCATCATCGCCTATCTGGAGGAGCGCTACGGCGAGGGCATCCGGCGGGCCCCGCCGCCCCAGGGGTTCGGCGGTCTCCTCTGGCTGGGGGCGGTCCTCCTCCCGGTGGTCGGTCTGGCCATTGTCCTGCGGGTGATCGCCGGGGCGCTGCGCGCGCGCCCCGAGCCGGACGAAGCGCCGCTCACCCCGGCGGACCTGGCCCGGCTGGAGGCGCTGCTGGAGCGTTCCCCGGCGGAGGAGCGAACACCGTGACCCTCTGGCCCTTCCTCTTCTCGGCGCTGGCCCTGGTGGTCCTGGCTCTGGCCGTGGGGGGCGTCCTCCGCCCGCTCCTCCGGCGGACGGGCACCGCCGCTCTCCTCCTGGAGGCCGAACCGGCGGAGGAGACCGCCGCGCAGGTCCGGGCGGCCCTGCGCGAGATCGAGCAGGACTACGCCCTGGGCAAGTTGACGGCGGCCGACTACGCCGATCTGCGGGCCCGGGCTCTGCGCCAGGCCCTGGCTCTCCTGGAGACGCCGGCCGTATCAGCCGACCCGGACCTGGAGGCGGAGATCGCCCGTCGGCGCCGGCGCCGCTGCCCGCGCTGCGGCCAGGCGCTGGCCGCCGGCGACTGCCCGTCCTGCCGGGCGGCCGTCTCCAAGCCCCCTGGACGAGCCCGCTGGCTCTGGCTGGGGGCCGGCCTGGCCCTTCTCTTCGCCCTGGGCGTGGGAGGCCTGGTGGTCCGGGCCCGCCAGGCTCAGGTCGTCCAGCCCATCGGGCGGGTCGCGGTGAGCCACAGCCATGTGCTCCTGGCCGGGCCGGGCGGGCTCTACCTCGGCCACCACGAGGGGCTGCTCCGTTCGGCCGACGGCCGGACCTGGACGCCGCTGCCGGTCGCGGGCGACGTGATGGGAGTGGCCTTCATCCCGCCGACGACGCTGGTGCTGCTGGGCCACGACCTGGCCCTCGTCAGCCCCGACAACGGCGCCACCTGGCAGCCGCTCCGCCACAACCTGCCGGGGACCGATGTCCACGCCCTGGCCCAGAGTCCGCGCGACCCCCGCACGCTCTACGCCTTTGTGGTGGGGCACGGTCTCTTCCGCAGCGGCGACGCCGGGATCACCTGGACCCTGGTGAGCGACCGGCTCCCCGAGACCACGTCCGCCCTGGCGGTGGCGCCGGGCGAGCCGGAGGTCCTCTTCGCCGGCACCGCCGGCCAGGGAGTGCTGGTCAGCGAGGACGGCGGCCGGACCTGGGCCAACGCCAACGGCTTCGCCGGCGGGCTCCTCCCCGGTCTGCAGGTCACGGCCTTGATCTTCGACCCCCAGAGCGGCGATAGTTATGTTGATTCCCGCGGCCGGCGCTACACCGGCGCTCTGTACGCCGCCACCGACGGTGGTCTGGCCCGGAGCCTGGACTACGGTGGGGCCTGGAGCCGGCTGGGGCTGCGGGCGCCACTGGCCGCCCTGGCCCACGACGGCGCGGTGCTCTACGCCGTCGACCAGGCGGGGAACGTCTACCGGAGCCGCGACCGCGGGGTGACCTGGTCGGGAGACTGAGATGCGACTGCTGGGACTGGGCCTGGGGCTGCTCCTCGCCGTCCTGACGCTGGCGACCGCCCAGGCGGCCGAGACGGTGACCCTGAGCGGGCGGGTGGTCAACCGCACGCCCGGCGGAAGCCCGCTGGAGGGGGCACAGCTCCGTCTGCGCATCTTCCAGGGAGAGGAGCCGCGCGAGACCCGCCCGGTGCCGCTGGCCCCGGACGGCCGCTTCCAGGTCACGGGGCTTCCGGCCGGTGAGGGGATCGTCTACCTGCCGGTGGTCGAGTTTCAGGGGGCCGTTTTCGTCGGCGAGCCGGTCCCGGCCAGCGCGGCCGGCCCGGCGATCGAGGTGCCGGTCTACGACCAGACGACCGACCAGAGCGTCCTCCGGCTGGGACGGGCCAGCCTGGTCATCCTGCCGGTGGACCGCTCGACCGGCCTGCTCAACATCCTGGAGCTGCTGGTCCTGGTCAACACCGGCGACCGGGCCTACGCCAGCCGGCCCGGCGCGGGCGGCGGGATGCCCCGCGAGCTGGTGCGCTTCGGTCTGCCGCCGGGGGCCGACGGCCTGACCTTCCAGGAGACGATCCCGGGGGTCGAGGTCCGCCAGGTCGACCGTGGCTTCGCCCTGATCGGGGCGATCCCGCCCGGCGCCCACGAACTCTTTTTCAGTTACACCGTGCCCTACGTCGGTGACAGCCTGGCGCTCAGCCGCACTCTCCCCTATCCGACTGACGACGTGCTGATCCTGGTGGGCGACGACCGGCTGCAGGTGGCGGCACCCGGTCTGGTCGCCCGGGGATCGACGACCATCGCCGGGCGGACCTACCAGGTCCTGGCGGCCGAGCGGCTGCCGGCCGGCACCCGGCTGACGCTCACCCTGACGGGACTGGGCGGCGGGCTGACGCCGCTGGTGGTGGACCACGGCCTGCTGCGGGGGATCGGGCTGGTGGCCCTCCTCCTGGGGGCTGCGCTGGCGGTGGGCTACGCCCTCCGGGCCCGCGCCCGGGGTCTGGGCCAGCGGGAGCAGCTCCTCCAGGCGGTGGCGGCCCTCGACGACCGGTTCGCCGCCGGGGCGCTCGATCCGGCCGATTACCGGGCCCAGCGGAGCGCGCTCCTGGCCCGGCTCCGCACCCTGACCGCCGGAGGTGAGCCGTGAGCGTGGCGATCAGGGCCCGGGGAGTCGGGCGGGCCTTCGGCGCGATCTGGGCGCTCCGGGGCGTCGATCTGACCGTGGCCTGGGGCGAGCGGGTGGCGCTCCTGGGACCGAATGGCGCGGGCAAGACGACGCTGCTGCGTCTGCTGGCCACGCTGCTGCGGCCGACCGCCGGCGACCTCCGGGTGGCCGACCTGCCCCTGCCCGGCGCGGCCGACCGGGTGCGGGGGCTTATCGGCTACCTCGGCCACCAGCCCGGCCTCCTCCCCGATCTCACCGCCTGGGAGAACCTCTGGCTGGCCGGCCAGCTGGCCGGCGTGCCCGACCTGGCCGACCGCTGCGCCGTCTGGCTGGCGCGGGTCGGGCTGTGGGAGCGACGGGCCGACCGGGTGCGGACCTTCTCGCGGGGGATGCAGCAGCGACTGGCCCTGGCCCGGGCCTTTCTGGCCGACCCGCCGCTCCTCCTGCTGGACGAGCCCGACGCCGGGCTCGACGCCCAGGGACTGGACCTCCTGGAGGACCTGCTGGCCGGCGGGCGGACGGTCCTGCTGACCACCCACCACCTGGAGCGGGGCCTGGCCCTGGCCAGCCGGGCGGTGGTGCTGGTCCGCGGGCAGGTGGTGGCCGACGCCCCGGCCGCCGCCCTCGACCCGGCGGCCGTGCGGGCCTGGTGCGCCGCCTGAAGGAGGGACGATGCCGCCGACCCCGGTCCAGACGCCGGTCTCCTCACCGCCGACGGTTCGTCGTCCCCGGCCGCTGGTCCAGCTCGGGGCGCTGATCTGGAAGGACCTCCAGACCGAGCGGCGGACGCGGGAGATCGTGCTCACGACGGCGGTCTTCGCCGCCCTGGCGCTGCTCATCTTCGTCTTCGCCTTCGATCTGCGGGTCGAGAACCGGCGGGCGGTGGCCCCCGGCATGCTCTGGGTGACGGTCACCTTCGCCACCCTCCTGGCCCTGGGGCGGACCTACGCCAGCGAGAAAGACCAGGGCACGCTGGAGTATCTCCTGACCACGCCGGTCGACCGGAGCCTGCTCTACCTGGCCAGGCTGCTGGCGACGCTGGTCTTTCTCCTGGTGGCCGATGTCCTGACACTGGGGCTGGCGGGGCTCTTCTTCGACCTGCCGCTCCTGACCCCCGGGCTTCTGGCCACGGTCTTTCTGGGGACGCTGGGCTTCGCCTCCGTGGGGACCCTCTTTGCGGCCATGGCGGCCAACACCCGGGCCCGCGAGGTGCTGTTGCCGGTCCTGCTGCTTCCGGTCAGCGTGCCGGTGGTGATCGCCAGCGTCCAGGCGACGGCGGCCGATCTGGGGGGAGCGGCCGGCGATCACCCGTGGCTGGGGCTGCTCCTGGCCTTCGACGGGCTGTTCCTGGGGCTCTCGGCCCTGCTGTTCGAGCACGTTCTGGAGGATTGAGCGATGGCACAGACGCTCTCCCGGCCCACCGCGTCGGCCCGCGCGCCCGGAGGCGGGCTGGCCCTCTTCACGACCCTGGCCGGGGCCGCCGGCGCGGTGACGATGACCTTGGCTCTGTACGGCATCTTCGTTCTGGCGCCCACCGAACGGACCCAGGGGGTGGTCCAGCGGGTGTTCTACATCCACGTGCCGCTGGCCTGGACGGCCTACCTGGCCTTCGGCGTGGTCTTCGTCGGCAGTCTGCTTTACCTTCTGCGGCGGCGCCGTCGCTGGGACGTCCTGGCCCGGTCCTCGGCCGAGGTCGGCGTCGTTCTGACGACGCTGGTCATCGTCAGCGGCTCGCTCTGGGGCAAGGCCGTCTGGGGCACCTGGTGGACCTGGGACGCCCGTCTGACCTCGACCCTGGTCCTCTGGTTCATCTACGTGGCCTACCTGATGCTGCGGGCCTACGTCGGCGACCCCGACCGGGCCGCCCGCTACAGCGCCGTCCTGGGGATCGTCGGCTTCCTCGACATCCCGATCATTCACATGTCGGTGATCTGGTGGCGGACTCTCCACCCGGAGCCGGTGGTCCTGCGCAGCGAGGGGCCGGCCCTGCCGCCGGAGATGCTGTGGGTGCTGCTGATGTCGCTGGTGGCGATGACCTGTCTCTACCTGAGCTTGCTGGGGCTCAAACTCGGGATCGAGACACTGCGTGAGGACCTGCGGGCACGGCGCTCGCCGCCCGCAGGCCAGTGAGGGGCAACGATGCAGAACTTCTGGTACCTGTTCGCGGCCTACACGCTCGTCTGGCTTGGCCTCTGCGGCTACCTTCTCTATCTGGCCCAGGAGGTCCGGGCCCTGCGGCGCGAACTTCAGTCGCGGCCGGCGCCGTCGGCGGAGGACGGTCCGGCGGCCTGAAGGCCCGCTCTCCTCCACGACGGCGGATCCCCGCCGCCGGCCGGCCTCCCTCGCCCCGGCCGGGCTCTCGCGTTCCGGCCCCGCCCCCGAACCGGTCCCCCCAGGATGAGGACCGGCGCGAGCGGAGCGCGCCCGGCTTGACAGCCGGAGCCGGGCGTGGTATACCCCAGAATGCTGATTGCTTTACTCAATATTTAGGGGGCGGGTCGGACCATGGTGGACCGCAGCGCGCTCAAAGTCAACCAGGTCGGCATCATCGCGCTGGTCGTCCTGGCCTATCTTCTGGCCTGGCCGTGGCTGGTGGGACTGGTGGCGGCCGTGCTGCTCATCGGGACGATTTTTCCGGGGGCGGCGCTCTTTAAGCAGTTCTACGCCCGCGTCCTGCGACCGGCCGGGCTGGTCCGGCCGGACCCGGTGCCCGATGACCCCCGACCGCACCAGTTCGCCCAGGGGCTGGGCGGGCTGGTGCTGGCGGTGGGGTTCGGGCTGCTGGTCAGCGGCGTCACCGCGCTGGGCTGGGCGCTGGCCTGGCTGGTGGTGGTGCTGGCGGCGGTGAACCTGCTCTTCAACTTCTGCGCCGGCTGCTTCCTCTACTATCAGATCGGCCGGCTGGGGCTGCGCCGGCTGGTCGGCGGCTGACGGAGCGGCGATGAGCGAGCGACTGCTTCTGGTGCTGGGGTTTCTGGCCCTGCTCACCGCCCTCTGGTTGGGGGCGCGCTTCTTCGACCGCTGGCAGCGGCGGCGCCTGGGACGGCTGGTGGCCGGGCGCGACCGCCCGACCGTCCTCTACTTCTTCACCCCCGACTGCCACCAGTGCCGGCGGGTCCAGGCGCCGGTCCTGGAGGCCCTCCGGCGCGCCGTGGACGGGGCGGTGGTCGTCGAGGCCATCGACGCCAGCCGCCACCCGGATCTGGCCGCCCGCTACGGGGTCCTGACGGTGCCGACGACCGTGGTGGTGGTCGGCGGCGCGGTGCGGGCGGTCAACCGCGGCCCGGTCGGGCTGGCGACGCTCCGCCGGCAGCTCGGTCTGGCCGAGCCGGCCGCCGCCCCGATGGCCGGCTGAGCCCGGGGCGTTCCGGCCGCGGCTGGGCTACTCGGGCAGGGCCGGGCCCGGCACCGGCAGGGCCATGCGGGCGGTGGTGCCGCCGTCCACGTAGAGAACCTGACCGGTGATGAACTCGGCCTCGTCGGAGACGAGAAAGACCGCCGCCCGGGCCACATCCTGCGGCTGGCCGACCCGTCCCCAGGGCACCCAGCGTTCGCCGATCTCGCGGGTGTAGGTGGGCATGGTCCGGTAGTAGCGCGGCACCTCGATGACGCCCGGCCCGATGGCATTCACCCGGATGCGCTGGGGGATGAGTTCGATGGCCAGTTCGCGGGTGAAGCTGACAATGGCCCCTTTGGTGGCCGCGTAGGCGGCGTGGCCGGGCAGGCCGGCGAAGGCGTGGACCGAGGTGATGTTCAGGATGGCTCCCCCGCCCCGGCGGGCGATATGGGGCACCGCCTGCTGGGCGCAGAAGAAGTAGCTGCGCATATTGATGGCGAAGACCTCGTCGTACATCTCCTCGGTCGTCGCCAAAAAATCGGCGGTCAGCGTGACCCCGGCGTTGTTGACCAGGATGTCGAGCCCGCCCAGGAACTGCACGGCCTCCTCGACCAGGCGGCGGCACTCGCTGACCGCGCGCAGGTCGGCCTGAATGGCCAGGGCCCGTCCGCCCAGACGCCGGATCTCGTCGACGACCTCCTCGGCCCCGGCCCGGCTGTGGGCGTAGTGCAGGACGACGGCGGCTCCCTCGCGCCCGGCCTCCAGGGCGATCCCCTGGCCGATGCCCGTGCCGGCCCCGGTGACCAGCACCAGTTTGCCCGTGAGACGTCCCATCAGCATCCTCCCCGTGCCTGTGGCGTCGGTGTGCGTGGCGGCTCCATGAGACCACAAATGCCGGGCCCTGTAAACGGGCGCCTGGACAGGGCGGGATCGGCGCCGTAGAATAGGCCGGGAGAAGGAGCCGGATGTGGGCGTCGATCCGCAGACCTTCCGCGACGTGCTGAGCCTCTTCGCCACCGGGGTGACCATCGTCACCACCCGCGCCGGCGCCGAGGTCCACGGCATGACGGTCAACGCCTTCTGCGCCGTCTCGCTGACCCCGCCGCTCGTTCTGGTTTGCCTCGACCAGCGCAGCCGCACCCACCGCCTGGTCGAGGCCGCCGGCCTCTACGCGGTGAACATCCTGCGCGCCGACCAGGTGGCCCTGGCCCAGCGGTTCGCCCAGCCCTCGCGCCCGGACGAACCGCCGTTCCGCGGTCTGCCCTACCGCCCGGGACGGCTGGGACTGCCGCTGCTGGCGGAGGGCCTGGCCTTTCTGGAGTGCCGGGTGGTGGCCCGGTATCCGGGGGGCGACCACACGATCTTTCTCGGCGAGGTGGCGGCGGCCAGCCCGGCCGACCAGTCGCCGCCTCTCCTCTACTACCGCCGGCAGTACTGCCAGCTGGAGTGCTGAGCGATGAGCCCGAGACCCCGAAGGGAGAGACGATGATTCTGGAGACCGTGACCGGGGGCCCGATCCAGACCAACGGCTATCTCCTGGGCGACGAGACGACCGGGACCGCGCTCGTCATCGACGCCCCCCAGGGCACGACCCGCGATTTTGTCCGCATCGCCCGGGACCACGGCCTGCGCATCGTCCGGCTCGTCAACACCCACGGCCACTGGGACCACATCGCCGACAACGCCCTCCTCCAGGAGGCGACCGGCGCCCCCATCGCCGTCCACCGCCTGGACGCCGACATGCTCCGCCGCCCGGGCAGCCTTCTTTTCCAACTCGATATCACCATCCTGCCGACCGAGCCCGACCTCCTGCTGGAGGACGGCATGACGCTCACCCTGGGACCGCTGGTGCTGCAGGTGCTGCACACGCCCGGTCACACGCCGGGGAGCATCTGCCTCTATCTGGCGGCGGCGAAGATCCTGTTCAGCGGCGACACCCTCTTCCCCGGCGGGCACGGCCGGACCGATCTACCGGGCGCCAGCGACGAGGCGATGCGCCGCAGTCTGGTCCGGCTGCGGGCTCTCCCGCCGGACGTCACGGTCTACCCCGGCCACGGGCCCAGCACGACGATCGGCGCCGAGCGGTGGCTGCAGCTCATCCGGGCCTGAGACCGGCTACGACGAGGCCCCCAGCCCGGCCGACCGGCGCCGCCGCCAGAGGGCGGCGAGGAGCAGGGCCAGGAGCGCCAGCCACCAGCTGAAGGCCAGGACGGTGATGACGAGATCGGCCAGCCTCAGGAGCAGACGCAGCGAGGCCTGGAAGGCCCGTTCAGCGGTCTGGAGCGGGTCCCAGACCGGACGCGGGGGCTGCGGCCGGGCGGCCAGACCCTCCGGCTGGAGCGTCACGGTGATGGTGGCCAGATCGCTCCGCTGCGCAAGATACCGCTGGCGGCCCTCCAGCCGCTCGATCTGGCTGCGGACCTGGGCCAGCTCGCGCTCCAGCACCAGGATGTCCTCCAGCCGCTGGGCCCGCTCCAGGAGGGCGAGCAGCCGGGCCTCGGTCGCCCGCAGCGTGCGCAGGTGGGCGGTGAGGTCGATATACTCCTCGGTCACATCCTGGCTACTTGTGGCCTCGCTCTCGACCCGCCGGGCCAGTCGGCGCAGGGCGCTCATGACCGTCTCAAACGCGGCGGCCGGCACCTGGAGTGTGAGGGTGGCCACCTGCTGGTCGTTTTCATACCGGGTCTGGGCGGCGAGGATTCTGGCGCCGGGCGTGGCGGTGACCAGCGCCCGCACCGCCTGGACGGCGCTCTCCACATCGGAGACGGTCAGGACGAGCTGGGCGGTGCGGATGATCATGCGGTCGAGGGGCAGGGCCAGGTCGCTCCCGGCGGGCGCCGGGGGGAGGAGAGAGGGTCCGGTGGACCCTCTCTCCTCCGCTGAACCCCTCTCGATCCGCGGGGCCGTCTCCCGGCGCTCGGCGGGAGCGCCCGCGGGGGCAGGCAGGACGGCTGCCGGCGCCGGCGGCTGGCGAACCGGGGACGGTCCGGTGGACTGTTCTCGGGTCACCGCCGGCGGAAGAGGCACGACGCCCCGGCTGAGGGCCAGACCGGTGGCCAGAAGCCCCAGAACGCCGAGAGCGAATGCCACCCTCAACCTTGCGCTCCACAGAAGAGCGAGGACCAGGCGAGACCCGCGCAGCATGGGGAGCCTCCTTATGCGGTGTTTGTCACCTTTTCAGACGCCGGGCGCGCGCCGGAGGTTCCCGAGCGCCGAGGGGCGGAGCGTCGGGGACCGGCGCGCCAGAAAGGAGGGAGACGATGGCGCTGGTCGGCGAACGGTGGCGGATCTGGCGCCGGTGGGTGCTGGCCGTCTGGCTGGCACTGATCGGCGGGGGACTGTGGGGGGCGGTGGTCCGGGCGGAGGAGATCCCCCGTCTGCTGGTGGCCCCGGCGGCGGTGGTGCCGGGCGGGACGGTCCAGGTCCAGGTCGAGAACCATCCGGCCGGAACGTTCTGCGTCGGGCTCAACGGCCCGGGCCAGCACTATACCCTGGGGATCGCGCCCCGGCTCCACCGACGGCTGGGCACCATCACCGTCGGCGGCGATGGGCTGGGGAGCGCCACGGTAATGGTCCCGGCTGAGACGCCCAACGGCTACTACACGGTTCTGGTCGGCCCCTGCCCGGTCCAGCCGGATCTGGCTCCCCTCACCTGGCGGACCAGCGCCCTTCTGGCCGTGGGGGCGGTGCCGGTTTTGACCAGCGAGCCACGGCCGGGGCTTCTCTGGTTCTTCGCCGAGGGCTCAACCCAGCCGCCCTTCCACACCTGGCTCCACCTCTTCAACCCGGACGGCGAGCGCAGCGCCATCGTCACCATCACCGCCTTCAGCGACCGACCGCTTCAGCCGGTGACCACGGTCGTCGGCCCCCGGCAGCGGCAGAGCCTGTTTCTGAACGCGATCCTGCCGCCCGTAGCCTTCGGGCTGCGGGTCGAGTCCACCCTGCCCGTCGTCGCCGAACGGGCGATGTTCTTCCGCCAGGACGGTACGGTCAGCCCCGGCGTCGCCGCCCCGTCCACCTCCTGGCTCCTGGCCGAGGGGTCCACCCAGTTCCCCTTCCACACCTGGATTCTGGTCCTCAACCCGAACCCGGTCGGGGCCACCGTCGTCCTGCGCTTCGAGAGCCCGGATGGCCGAAACCAGACGGTGACGCTTCCGGTAGGACCCGGCCAGCGGGCCAGCCTGTTGGTGAACCAGGTCTTCCCCGACGCGGTCTTCCTCACCCGCATCGCCAGCGACCAGCCGGTGGTGGTCGAGCGGGCGATGTACCTGCTGACCAGCGGGGGCGGCCATAGCACCCCCGGGGCCATCGCTCCCCAGGAGGCCTGGTTCTTCGCCGAGGGGTCGGCTCAGCCGCCGTTCGACACCTGGTACCTGGTGGCCAATCCCCATCCGCACCCGGTGCGGGTGCGTCTCCAGTTCCTCGGCGAGGGCGGGTCCGGGCCGCGGACCGAGGTCGTCGTCCCGGGCAACGGGCGGGCCAGCCTCTTTCTCAACCAGCTCGGACCCGGGCTGGCCGCCGGCGCGGTGGTGACGGCCGAGGGGGGACCGGTGGTCGTCGAGCGGGCGATGTACTTCCGGGGCGGGGCCCACGCCACCCTGGGCGCCAGCGCGCCGGGGCGCGTCTGGCTGCTGGCCGAGGGCTCAACGCAGCCGCCCTTCGACACCTGGCTGCTCCTGGCCAATCCCCAGGCGACGGACAGCCGCGCCGTCGTCACGCTGGCCTTCCCCGATGGCAGCAGCCAGGTCCAGACCCTCACCGTCCCGGCCCAGGGTCGGCGGAGCCTCTTCCTCAACCAGCTGGCCCCGGACCGCACGTTCGGCCTCCAGGTCGCCAGCGACCTGCCGCTGGTCGTCGAGCGCTCCATGTACCTGGCCGGGGGCCGCGGGGGCACCAACACCATCGGCCTCCGGCAATAGCCCCCAGGGCCAGACGGCGTGCAGCGGGCTCCGTCGGGGGCTGACGAAGAGGGCGTCCACCGGACAGTAGACCTCGCAGAGAAAACAGCTCTGGCACTCCTCCTGGTGGACGATGCGAGCCTTCGGCCGCCCCTGCGCGTCGGGAGCCATGCGCAGGACGTCGACCGGGCAGACCCTGACGCAGAGGCCGCAGCCGATGCAGCGCTCGGTATCAACGGTCTCGATCATGATGCCTCCTCCGGCGGCCGGGGAGAGAAGACGGCGGGGTCGGTCAGCCGCTGGAAGGTGATCGTGAAGTCGCCGGGGTGGTCCGCCGGGTCGGCCAGGCGGGCGACGGACCAGACGTCGTCCAGACCGGGATCGCGGTCGGGGTGGTCCTGACGGCGATGCCAGCCGCGCGTCTCCGATCGGGCCCGGGCGCTCTGGAAGCCGGCCATGGCCGTCAGGGCGGCGCTGCGCAGCTCGTGCAGCCGGACCAGTCCGTGCCAGTCGACAGCCCGGGCGGCGGCGATGGCCGGCCACAGAGCCCGGAGCTGCTCGGTGGCCGCCTCCAGGCCTGCCGCCGTCCGGAAGAAGTTGATCTGGGGGTCCACCACCAGACGCTGGAGAGCGCGCAGGAGAGCCCCCGGATCCCCCACTGGCTGATCGGCCAGGGGCGCGAGCGTCGCCTGGAGCGCCTGGGCCAGCGCCTCGCGGTCGGGCGCCGCTGCGGAGGGGCTGGCCCACCGGCCGGCGGCCAGCCCGGCCCAGTGGCCGCTGGCCAGCGCCCAGGCGACATTAAGGAACGTGATCCCGCTGCCGGCCCCCACGACCGGGACCCGCACGGCCGCGTCGCCGGCGACGAAGAGGCCCGGAACAACGGTGTCGCCGGCCAGGCTCCGCGTCCGGACGCCGCCTCCGCCGGCGATCGAGCCGGTGAAGCCCGGCAGCCAGGGAACCGGATCGCGAAAGACATCCCGTCCCAGGCGCCGCAACCCCCGGGAGACCAGCGCGAAGTGGGCCTCCCAGTCCTGCCGGCTCGCCGGCGGGATCCCGGTCAGATCGAAGGTGATCGGCCCGCGCCCGGCGGCCAGTTCGGCCAGCATGGCCAGGGCGACCTGGTGGGTCGCCGCCGGCTGGTCGAAGCCGTAGCGGGCCAGGATGTCCTCGCCCAGCCGGTTGCGCAATCGCCCGCCCAGGGCGGCCAGCACACACTGGCCGTGGGTGTCGAAGAGGGCGCAGGTAGCCAGATAGCTGCTGCAGAATTCCATGCCGGCCAGATCGGCTCCGGCCTCCAGCGCCAGGGCGCAGGCGTCGCCCATCACGTTGTGCTGGCCCATATGGGCGCCACGCCAGGAGCAGCCCCCGGCCGCCAGCACGACCGCCCGGGCCCGGATGGCCACCAGGCCCCCCTGCTGCCGCTGGCAGCCGACCGCCCAGAAGGTGCCGTCGGCGCCGCGCCGCAGGGCGGTGATCACCGTCTGGTCGAGGAAGCGGGCGCCGGCCCGGATCGCCAGCTGGCGCAGGCAGCGAGCCAGCCCGACGCTCTCAAAGCCCAGGCGGGGCACGGAGCGCCGGCCGGCCACCGACAGACGCCGGCGAACCAGCTGGCCGCTGGCCGCGCGCTCCAGCGGGGCCCCGGTCCGGGCCAGATCGGTGAGCAGGCGCGCCGCCGTGGCCACCACCTGGCGTACCGCCTCGGGATGGGCCAGCCCCTCGCTGTGGCGCGCGTGCTCGGCCAGGAAGCCGTCCCAGTCGTCCTCCGGCAGCAGGTAGACCACGATCCCGCCGGCGAAGGCGCTCACGCCATCGGCCCCGGCGAAGCCTTTGGCCACCACCAGCGTTCGCCCAACCTGGGGGGCCGCCGCCCGGGCGGCCATCAGCCCGGCGAACCCGCCCCCGATAATCAGGACGTCGCAGTCGCCGATCAGCAGGTCGTGACCCAGCCAGCGGTCGGTCCGCAGCCAGCGCATCAGCGCCTCACCCCCGGCAGGGCGGCCGTGAGGAGCCGGACGCCGGTGTCCAGCGCCAGCCCGACCAGCCCGATGGCCAGGATGGCGGCCATCAGTTCGGCGTAGGCCAGTCGGTCGCGGGTGTTGAGGAGGAAGTAGCCCAGCCCGCTGGTCACCCCCAGCATCTCCGCCGGGACCAGCACCACCCAGGCCAGGCCCACCGCCAGCCGGACGCCGCCGACGATCTGCGGCAGGACGGCCGGCAGCACGACGTAGGTCAGGATCTGCCGGCCGCTGGCCCCGACGCTGCGGGCCATCAGCACCCAGCCCCGCTCCAGCTGCTGGACGCCGGCCGCCGTGCTGAAGAGGACCGGCCAGACGGCGGCGACGGCCACCAGAAAGACGACCGCCGCATCGCCGATCCCCAACAGGATGATGACCAGCGGCATCCAGGAGAGCGGCGAGACCGTGCGCAGCAGATGAAACGAGGGCGAGAGCATCCTCTCAATCGACCGGCTGGAGCCCAGCATCAGCCCCAGCGGCACACCAACAGCGGTGGCGAGCGCCAGCCCCAGGAGCACCCGTCGCAGGCTGAGGAGCCCGTGCTCAATCAGGGCGCCGCTGACCAGCAGCCGCCAGAGGACCGGCAGCGTCTCCTGGGGCGAGAAGCCGCCGAGAACGCTGCGGGGGCCCAGCCAGGGCTGGCTGGTGACCGTCCACCAGAGGAGCAGGAGGAGCCCGAGCCCGGCGAGGGGCAGCGGGACGCTCAGCCCCCGGCGGACCCGCCCGGCCGGTCGGGGAACGGTCAGGACCTCAGGCATCGATCTCCTCCTGACGCTGCCAGGTGGTCGGCTGACCGAAGGCCCCCGGTCCACCGTACCTCTCCACCGCCCGGCGGACCAGGCTCTCCTCGACCAGGTCGCGGGCCACCCACTGCGGGTCCAGGTCTTTGAGGAAGCCGGTCTCGCCCTCCACCGCGGTCTGCTTGAGGGCTTCGACCAGGGCGGCGGTGTAGGAGGGGTAGGGGTAGGGCTGAAAATCGATCCAGCGCGGCTGCCAGGTCGGGTGCCGGATGGCCCCGCTGGCGATGTAGGGCTCCAGCGGCGCGGTGAAGACGCGGGCGATGGCCTCGACCGGCTGGGGCAGGTAGCGGCTGAGGAGCCTGGGAGCCTCCTCCCGGTTGGCGCGCAACCACCCCTGAGCCCGGACGACGGCGTTGACCACCGCCTGGGCCCAGTCGGGCCGCCGCTGCAGGTCGTCCTCGCGCAGCACCACCACGCAGCAGGCGTGGTCGCGCCAGATGTCGCCGGTGAAGCGGAAGATACGCCCCTGGCCCTTGACCTCGGCCAGGGCGTTGAAGGGGTCGGCGACGATGTAGCCCGCGATCTGGCCGGCGGCCAGGGCCGGCAGCATATCCGGCGGATTCATCACCACCAGTTTCACCTGGCGGCCGGTCGGCTGGGCCGTGCCTCCCAGCACCGGCTCCAGCCCGGCCCGGCGCAGCAGCCGCTGCAACGCGACGTTGTGGATCGAATACCAGAAGGGAACGGCCACCGTCCGGCCCGCCAGGTCGGCCAGGCTCTGCAGCGAGGGCTGGACGGTGAAGGCCGAGCCGTTGACGTGGTTCCAGGCCACCACCTTGGTCGGAAAGCGGCGGAAATAGCGCAGCCAGAGGGCCGTTGGCATCAGCAGATGGACCACATCCACCTGGCCAGCCTGGAAGGCCTCGGCGATCTGCGCCCAGCCCCGGAAGAGCACGGGCGGTTCGGCCCGGAGCCCCTCATCCCGGTAGTAGCCCAGGGCGTCGGCCACGAGCAGGGCCGAGGCGTCGGTGATCGGCAGGTAGCCGATCCGCAGGGTCTCGGCACCGGACCGGGCCGTGGGGGTGGGCGTCGGGCTGCCCGCAGCGCAGCCGAGCAACCCCAGCCCCCAGAGGGCCGCCGCACCGCGCAGCAGGGCCCGACGGCCGACCGGGCAGCAGGATAGAGGCACCCACAGACGGGGACTGCTGGTCATCGTCGCTCCACACCTACGAGGCGGTGCCCAGGGCCAGCGTCGCCTCCAGACAGGCCACGACCTCTTCCCGCAACCGCCGCCGATCGTGGCCCCGAGCGCTCGCCCGGGTATCCAGTTCCCGCACAAAGTTGCCCGTGCGGGGGGAGAGGACGAGGAGACGATCCCCCAGCTGGATCGCCTCCTCGATATCGTGGGTGACCAGGATCACGCCGATCTGCTCACCGAGGGCCAGCCGGCGGATCTCGGCGCCCAGTTCCCGCCGGGTGGGCGCATCCAGGCTGCTGAAGGGCTCATCGAGCAGGAGGAAGCGCGGCTGACGCACCAGCGCCCGGGCCAGGGCCACCCGCTGGGCCTGACCGCCGGACAGTGTCGTCACCGGCCAGTCGGCCAGGTCGGCCAGCCCGACCTGCTGGAGCACCGCCGCGACCCGCTCCCGCCCGGCCGGGCCGTTGAGGTCGGCCACGAAGCGCAGACCAAAGTAGACGTTCTCCCAGACGTTGAGCCAGGGCAGAAGCAGCGGGGTCTGGAACATGACCGCCAGTTTGGGGCTGCCGGCCCGGACCCGGGCCCCATCCAGCGTCACCACCCCCGCGTCCGGCTCGTCCAGCCCGGCCAGCAGACGGAGCAGGGTGCTTTTGCCGGCCCCGCTCGGCCCGACGATGCAGGTGACCTCGCCGCTCCGGGCCTCCAGCGTGAGGTCGCGCAGGACCGAGACGAGGCGACGGCGGTGCTGATAGCCCTTGCAGAGACCCTCGGCTCTGAGGAGGCTCATCGGCATCCCCCGGTCATCAGGCCGACGGGGCGATGCGCGTCACCGCGTCCACCGGGGCCCCGACCACCTGCCGGGCCTTGAGGACGGCCTCGACGGTCTCGGCGTCGTAGAAGCAGAGGCACTTACTCATGTCCTCACAGACGTAGGTCCGCAGAAACTTCACCTCGGGGACCAGGGCGTACTTGGGGCTGTTGGCCGCCTTGCGCTGCAGATAGGCCTCCATCGTCAACCCCGGCGGGAAGTTCCACTCGACCACGTAGTCCACCGCCCCACGGCTGGCCTTGACCTCCTCCAGCGTCTGGCCGACCAGCCGCACCGGCTTGACCAGCTGGGCCGCCAGGTCAGCGGCGCCGGCCGCCTGCCGGACAGCCTCCTCGGTCGCCGCCTCGACGATGACAAAGAGCCGGGAGAGATCGCTGGCCACCTGAGCCTCGATGAGATCGCCCTGCTGCGCCCGGACCGCCTGGGCCAGCCGGTCCAGCGCGCGCTGGATCGCTTCGCGCTCACCGCCCACGGCAGGGACGCTCTCCAGGATGAAGAGGGGCATGCCGAGTCCTCCACCGCTCCAATATCTTGACTATCACGCTCTACATTCTAAGGTATCGCCTCCCGGACGTCAAGCCGGCTCCCCCGCCCATTGTGCCGGCCTCTCGCCGACGGTGGGCGAGGAGGGCCCCCAGACGCGGGCGGGCCGGTGGGGACAGCGCGGGGCGGCGACGCCTAGGCGCCCGGTCGCTCCAGCAGCGTCTCTTCGGGGGTGATCTGAACGGCGACCGGCTCGCCCCGGCGCCGCCGGGCCTCGAGAGCCTCGCGGCGGGCGTCGCGGTAGCCCCGGAACTCGATATCGAGGGCGTAGGTGCCGCCACCGTCGAGGAGCGGCCCCCGGCAGAGTTTGGGACCCCGCCAGGGCCGGTTCAGGTCGGCGGTGTAGGCGGCCAGCACCTGCTCGCGCACCCAGGCCGGGATGGCGGCGCGGTCGGCCGGATAGACATAGTCGAAGAGGACGATGTAACTCAAGAGGAGCGGGCGGTGCTCGGCGCCGTAGCGCGCCAGCAGACGATGCCAGTCCAGAGTCGGGCCGCAGGCCAGCAGCAGATGCAGGACGTCGCCGGTGTCGTTGCGCTCCCGGCCGGCCACAAACGATTTGGACCAGATGATCTCCTCCGGCGGGGCGTAGCGGACCGCCAGCCCGAGCAGCCGGCCCGGCCGGCTGTGGTCCAGCCAGCCCTGGTCCACCGGCGCCAGCCAGTTGCCCATCCCGAAGATGAGATCCACCTTGCTCCCATGGAGATAGGCCTCGACCAGCCATTCGGGGTGGCGCAGCCGGACGGCGAAGCCGGCCCGCCGCAGGAGCCGGGCTGCCACCGGCACCTTCTCCGGCAGGAGAAAGAGATCCAGGTCCTTGACCCGGCGCCAGACGCCGGCGTAGTGGTAGAGGGCGAAGAGCCCTCCGACCGCGTAGGGAAGGTCGGGCTCGCTGAGGACCTGGACCGCCCGGCGGAAGACCGCCTGGGTCTGGGGATCGATGGCCAGCGACAGGACGCTATCGTCCACCGGCCCACCTCACCGCGTCGGTATCCGCGGCCGCGCTGAGCCGCTGGTAGAGATCGCTGTAGGCCGCGACCATGCGCTCGACCGAAAAACGGGCCTCGGCCGCAGCGCGGCAGCGCTGTGGCGAGAGGTCGAGGGCCCGCCGGACGGCGCCGGGCAGGTCGTCCGGGGTCTCGACCAGGTAGCCGGTGACCCCCTCCTCGACGATCTCCGGCAGGGCCCCCCGGCGCAGGCCGACCACCGGCGTGCCCGAGGCCAGAGCCTCGATCGCCGTGAGCCCGAACGGCTCGTCCCACTGGACCGGCATCAGCAGACAGAGCGCCTCGGCCAGCAGGCGGCTCTTCTCGGCGCCGCCAACCTCGCCCAGATAGACGATCGAGCCGCCCAGCTGGGGACGGATGACCGTCTCGAAATAGGCGTTGCCGGGCGCCGGCGGGGCGGCCAGCAGCAGCGGCAGTCCCAGCCGCCGGGCGGCGGCGATGGCGTACTCCGCCCCCTTCTTCTCGGAGAACCGTCCCAGAAACAGCAGGTAGCGCCCCTTGCGCGCGGCGGGGGTGTAGCGCCGCAGGTCCAGCCCGTGGTGGATGGTCGCCAGCACCCGCAGGCCGGCGGCCCGGGCGCGCTGGTGCTGGCTGATAGCCACCACCGGGTGGTCGGGAACCGTCCTGAGCAGCGGATGCAGATAATGGAGGGTCGAAAGGGCCCGCAGCCCCAGACGGGCCGCCAGAACCGGCGCGGCCGCCAGGCAGTGGTTGTGAACGAGGTCGACCGCCTCGCGGTGCTGCAGGGCCAGCGCCAGGTGGGCCAGCTCGCGCCAGTCGAACCGCTCGCCGATCGGAGGCTGATAGACGGTCGGAAAACTGACCAGCCGGGCCGTGGTCAGCGAGCCGGGGTGGGCGAAGAGGACGACCTCGTGCCCCCGGGCCACCAGCGCCGCCACCAGGTCGCCCACCACCAGTTCGGTACCCCCGCTCCCCACCGGCGGGGTGGGAAGATGGGGGGTCGAGACCATGGCGATCCGCAGAGGCCGCATCACTGGTAGATGATCACGTCGGGCGGGGGCGTGAGGCGCAGCACCTCCTCTGGCTGCAGGAGGTTGGTGTCCTGTTTATAGAAAAGTTTGATGCCGCCGAACTCGATGAGTTCGTCACGGACATACATGTTATAGTGCTTGATCTTGATCTCCCGCCCTCCAAAACCGTCCATATCGATGACAACGTCCACTCGCGGATCGTTGCGGATCAGCTGCTTGTTGGTGATCATGCTGGCGTCGAACTGGTGAACGATGAGGATCTTGTTGGCGCCGCCCTGGCGGGCGACGATCCCGGCCAGCAGATCCTGGGCGTAGTTGATGGCCCGGGCGTCCATGCTGCCCAGGTGCACCCCGGGACGCTCGTCGGGCCCCATGCTGAACTCCGGGTCCAGCGCCAGGTGGACATGGGGCCGTTCCAGGTAGCGCACCAGCGGCGCCAGCTCGGCGGCCACCGTGCTCCGGCCGACCTGCACATCCAGAATGAGGAGCAGCCCGTTGGCTGCGGCCAGCTGGCTGTACTCCTCGATCATGCTCGCGGGCATCCGCTGGCGGAAGAGGCCGTCGGGCCCCGGCCCGGCCTGGGCCACGGTCACCACCAGGTGGACGGCCGGCTGGACCGGCTTGCCGCCCGCCCGTTCGTAACGGGCGGCCAGATCGCGCAGCTCCCGGACCAGGGTGGCCTTGTCCAGGCAGCCCAGAATGCCCATGACACAGGTCCAGGGGTTACCGTAGTAGGTGACCAGGCGCCGTCGGGCCAGAATCGAGCCCGGACCGGGGTCGCTGGCGGGCCGGGGAGCGGACACAGCCGGACGAACGGGGGAGAACTCGCCCGGGATGGCCTCCGGGGTGGCCGGGCCGCTCAGGCCCGCCTCCGGGGGCAGGCGCAGCCGCTGTCCGGCCACGATGAGATCCGGGTCGGCGAGGTTGTTCAGCGCCACGAGCGCCTCGACCGTGGTGCCGTAGCGCTGGGCGATGGCCCAGAGCGTCTCGCCCGGCTGGACCTCGTGGGTGCCGCTGGCCTCGGCCAGCGTCAAGCGGCTGGTCAGCCAGAGGGCTGCGGTCAGCGCGAGCAGGAGAGGAACCAGGAGCGTCCAGCGGTGCACGCCTTCACCCTTCATGCGGTGGGAGTTCGGGCCCCGCCTCCGCAAGAGGTATGCCGGTCACCACTCGTAGACCACCATCTGGTGGCCGTGCACCACGGGCACCTGGGTGACGACAGAGGTGCCGTCCAGGGTCCAGGGCAGGTCCTGGACCTCTGGCGCCAGGTAGACCCGCCGGGGCGGGGTCTCCACCCGCACCGCCAGATCGACCGCCCGCAGCGGCACCACATCCTCCACGATGTCGATCTCCGGCGTCCGCCGCTCCGGCACATAGTACAGAAGATGGCAGACCAGCCGGGGCACGGGCTGCGCCTGCCGCAAAAGCGTCACCTCCGCCCCCGTGGGCGCGGCGACCCGGACCAGGGGTGTCGGCAGCAGCCGCGCCAGACACCGCGCCACCAGGTCCCGGTAGACCCGGTAGCCGTGGCGGCGGTAGGCCCGGAAGATGGGGTGGGCGAAGTAGATGACCCGCCCCGCCTGGACGATCCCGGCGTCCTCGCTGAGACGATCCGGCGGCGTCTGGGCGTGCGAGCAGAAGGTCGCCCAGGTCCGGTTGAAGTAGGGGTAGACCACCCGGGCCAGGACCGTGGCCCCCGGCCGGGGCCGGACCTGCCGGCCCCCCTCGTACAGCACCAGGTCCAGCGCCGGCAGCCCGGCCCCGAAGTCCCCCTCCAGCCGCAGGTAGTCCGGGGTGTAGGGCGCTGGCCCCAGCACCTCCACCCCCAGGTCGGGCAAAAGCGGCGTCCGGCCGTCGGCCGCCAGCCCCGAGCCGTCGCTCAGCAGCAGCCCGCCGCCCTCCGCCAGGAAGGCCCGCAGCCGCTCGACCAGGGCCGGGTCCAGGACCACCGCGTCGGGCAGGACCAGCACCCGGTAGGGGCGGAGGTCGGCGGCGGCGTCCAGCACCTGGAACTGGTGGTGAGTCTCCAGCAGCATCCGCACCGCCCCCTCCAGCGACTGGCGGGCCAGACTGGGGTCGGCCGGCGTGTCGGGCAAAAGCACCCCGATCTCGGCCAGCGGCCGGGCCCCCCGACACCACGGCTCCTTGGCCGCCACCTGGCGGTAGACCTGGCCGATGAGCTGGTAGGCCGCCCGCTCCAGCCGGCCCCGCGGGTGCAACTGGTCGCCGATGGAGCACCTGGCGCCGCTGGCCAGCATGCGGAAGCACTCGTAGGCCAGCGCCGCCGGGTTCTTGAGCCCGCCAAAATCCGCCCAGCTTTTGTGGAAGCGGGCGGTCATTCCCACCACCTCCACCCCCAGCGTCTGGCAGTAGCGGACGGTGGTGGGAAAGTGCAGGTAGCCCCAGGGACCGGAGGGCAGCGACTCGATCTCCAGATGCGAGAAGTGGGGCAGTTCCGGCCGCAAGCCCTCCTCCACCCGGGGGCTCAGCCGCAGCCGGCCGTTGTAGTAGAGACGGATGCCGGGGCGCAGGCTCCAGACCAGCCGACTGAAGCGCTCCAGAAAGCGCCGGACGATGAGCCGGGAGTGGCGGGCCAGGTCCTGGTCATCCTCCGGGTTCAGCCCCAGGTCACGCAGGCTGCGCCGACAGTAGTGGCAGACGCAGCCGGGGCTGATCTGCCGGACGATGTCGAAGAAGACCCCGTCCACCGGGTAGGTGCGGACCACCTCTTCGGTCTGGGCGGCCAGGTAGTCGACATAGGGGCTGTTGAGGCAGAGGTTGCGCCAGCCCCGGCTGCCGAAGGGGGGACGGCCCGAGAGCCGCCCGTCTTTCTCCACCTGCTGCCACTCCGGGTGGGTTTCGGCGGCGTGCTCGTCCCAGCCGACGCTGAGGTAGACCGGCACCTGGATATCGGCGGCGTGGCAGGCGGCGATCATCTCGCCCAGGAGGTCGCGGCGCAGGGCCGGATGGACCACCCCGACCGTGGTGGGGTAGTAGCTCAGCCCGTGGTGGCACTTGGCAAAGCAGGTGATCGACGTGACGGCCGCCTCTTTGAGAATCGCCACAAACTCCGCCGGGTCGAAGTCGGCCCCGACGTCGGGGATGAGCGGCGAGGTGTGAAAGTCCAGGTGGATCTGGCGAAAAGGCAGGTCGTCCACCGCGCGTCTCCTTTCCGCGGCGATCGAAACGGTGCGCTCCGGTCAGAGGACCCGGCGATCAGGCCCGGCGATACGACAGAGCCGTCGCGGTCCGGGCCGCCGTCCCACCCGTGCGGTCAGCCCGTCAGAGCGTGGGGGGCAGCCCCAGGACCGCGCGCGCCCGCTCCAGTCCCAGCCGGGCGCTGGTCAGAACCGGCCGCCCGACCGCCTCGCCCAGACGGGGAGCCAGCCGGGCCATCGAGACCTGGGCCAGCACGATGACGTCGCAGTCGGCCGCCAGCCGCTGAACCTCGGCCAGCACGGCGGCGTCGTGGCCGGCGGGGTCGCCGGCCGCCAGGCGGTCGAAGGCCTGCTGCGCCAGGGCGGTGACGACCTCGACAAACCGCCCCTGGGCGAGGGCCTTGCGCCGGAGGAGATCGGCCGTGGGCTCGAGCGTCGTGGCCAGCGTCGCCACCACCCCGATACGCTGGCCCTGGGCGACGGCCTGCTCGGCCATCGCCTCATCGATGGAAAAGACCGGAACCCGCACAAAGGGCCGGGCCAGATCGGCCACCCGGTTGCAGGAACTGCAGGTGACCATCACGGCGTCGGCGCCGGCCTCGGCGGCGGCGATGACGTGCGAGACGTAGCGCCAGGCGATGGCCGGGGTCAGACCACAGGCCGCCCGCACGCCACGCAGGAGCGTATCGTCGCAGAGATGCAGGACCTCGACCTCCGGCAGAACGCTCCGGGCCAGATCGCCGAGGAGGCCAACAACGACCGATGTGCTGTGGACCAGCGCCAGCACCTTGCCCATTGCCCGCTCCGCCGACGCCCGAGGGGGGGTCGGCGACCCTCAGTATAGTCGGCGGGCCCGCGCCCGTCAACCGGGAGCCGGCCTTCTCGCCACCCCCTCCAAACCGGGCGGCCGCTGGGAAAACCACCCCGCAGCGGGAGGCGGTGACCACCTGTTCACCCAGCCCCTGGCCCGGGATGTGCGCCGGGGCGGACCGTCGGAACCCGGCGGAGGGGTCTGGCGGGGGAGACAGCGCGATGCACGGGTCACTGGAGGGAGCACCGCTCCTGATCCTGGTGGGCGCGATCCTGGGGTTGCTTCTCCTCTTCTGGCTGGTGGCCAGCGGTCTGCTCGGCCCGCTGGTCTAGCCCGCCCCCTCGCGGCGCCGGATGTCGTCGGCGACCTCGCGGAGCGAGCGGACCACCAGGACGTTCGGCGGATAGGGCAGGCCCCGGTTGCGGGGCCAGTCGCGGAGGTAGACCCGCCGCAGGCCATGGCGGGCCAGGTAATAGACGATGGAGCCGTCATCGTCCACGTGCTCGACGATCCGGTGCTGACGGAGGGTGAGGAGTTTGAAGTGGGCCGAGGGCAGGCCGGTGCCGTTGGCGTAGACCGCCTGGATGAAGGGCGCCAGCCCGTGGCGCTCGAGCCAGCGGCGGATGAGGGGGAGCGTCCGGGCGTGACGGGCGGTGACGATGACCGGCGTCCGCAGGTCGGCCAGGGCGGCCAGTTCCTCCCGCACGCCCGGGAGCGGCCGCCGTCCCGTGTACCGCAGAGCGTCCACGACCCACCAGAGGAGGTGCTGCCCCCACCGGGAGCCCGCCGCCGGTCGGCTGATCTTCTCGGGCAAGGGGGGGAGATCCAGCCGCCGGCTGATGGTCAGGTTGACCCCCAGCGGGGGCCGGCAGAGCACGCCGTCGAGATCCAGCCCGATGGGGGCCTTGGTCAGGGGCGGTTCAGGCGTCATCGCGCAGGTGGAGAAACTCGCGCAGGTAGGCGTACAGATACTGACGGTGCTCCGGATTGGCCGGCTGGAGGCCGTAGTGGTTGATCACCATCAGCGACTCGGCGACCCACTCCTGCCAGCAGGCCCGGCAGACCTGGGCCTGGACGAGCTGCCCCAGCCGCCCGGCCAGCGGCGGCCGGTCCAGCCCCTCACCGACCTGCCCACAGCGGGCGCAGGTGACCGTGGTGGCCATAAGCACTCCTTCAATCACGACTTGCGGTTAAGTATAGCCGCCCGATCTCTCCCCCGCCAAGGTCCGGACCGGGTCTCCACCCCGAGGCCAGCCGACCGCTCTCCCTCTCAGTCGCCGGCGCTGGGGGCCGGATCGGCGTGAATGAGGACCCGGCCCAGACCGGGAATGGCCTGGCGCAGGGCCCGCTCGAGAACGGCCGACTGCTCGTGGACCGTGCTGATCGCCTGGTCGGCTGGGAAGACACAGTGCAGGACCACGTTGAGCGGCGCCGGCGGTGGAGGCTGGTAGAGGCGGATGCCATGGCAGTTGCCGGCCCCCACGTAGGACTCGGCGATGCTCTGGATCCGGGCCACCAGGTCGGGCCGCTCGGCCGTGACCTCGCGCTCGACCTGGACCGTCGTCTCCGGCGCCTCCAGATGCGTGTTGACCGCCCGCACCGCCGGGTTCTCGGCCCGAACGGCGGCGATGAGGTCGAGCGCCCGGCGGTGGGCCTCGGCCAGCGAGAGATCGGGCGCGACCTCGATATGGAGATCGGCCTCCAGTTGCCCGTCCACCTCGCGAACCCGGACGTCGTGGGTCCGCACCCCCAGCTGCCGGGCCAGATAGTGGATCTGCTCGATGGTCGTCTCGCTATGGGCCACCCCCGGCTCGACGTGAACCACCACATCGGACCGCGGGACCACCCGCCGCACCGCCTCCTCGACCGCCTCGCTGATGGCGTGGGCTTCGGTCACCGAGATCGTCCGCGGCACGGTGACCACGATGTCGGCGAAGTACAGGTTTCCCGCCCGCCGGACGCGGACCCGGCGGACGCGCAGAACGGCCGGGACGGCGGCCGCCGCCTCGGCGATCCGATGGCCCACCGCCTCCGGCGCCCGGTCGAGCAGGGCGTCGAGGGTCTCGCCCAGCAGCCGCGCTCCGGACCAGATAACGATCCCGGCCACGACCAGGGCGGCCAGCGCGTCGGCCAGCCCCAGCGGTCGGAGGCCGGTCCACCGGCTCAGGAGGACCCCGCCCAGACCGACCAGCACCGCCAGCGACCCCCAGACATCGTTGCGGAAGTGGAGGGCGTCGGCCGCCAGGGCCAGGCTGCCGTGCCGGCGGGCGGCGCGCTCCAGGGCGCGGGCCCGCCAGAGGTCCACGGCGATGGCGCCGACGACCACCCCGAAGGCCACCGGGCTGGGCTCGACGGCGCTGTGCTGGACGGTCAGCCGCTGAACCGCCTCGAAGACGACCCAGCCGGCCGTGCCCAGAAGCAGCAGCGCCTCGACCGAGGCCGCCAGGTTCTCGATCTTGCCGTGGCCGAAGGGATGGTCTTCATCGGGAGGCAGATCGGCCAGCCGGACGGCGAAGAGGGTGAGCAGGGTGGCCACCAGGTCGAGCCCGGAGTGGGCCGCCTCGGCCAGAAGGCCCAGACTGCCGGTCCAGAGTCCGACCGCGAGTTTCGCCAGGATCAACCCGACGGCCGCGCCGACCGAGATCAGCGCGACCTGCTGCTTCTCCCGACGGTCGATCAGGGGGCTCTCGGCATCGGGCTCGGAGGGACGCGACGGAACCATCACCCAGCCGCTCTCACCGGGGACAACCGGCCGGCCGCCGGAGATCGTGGGCCAGTTCAGCGAGCAGCGCCTGGCCGAGAAACAGGACGTTGGCCGGACGCTCGGCCAGCCGGCGGGTCAGGTAGCGATACCAGTCCGGCCCCCAGGGAAGGTAGATGCTGAGCGGATGGCCGGCGGCCAGCAGCCGCCGCTGCAGATCGCGCCGGACGCCGTACAGCAGCTGGAATTCGTACTGACCGGGACGCAGGCCCAGGTGTTCGATCCAGCGGAGGGCGGTCTGGATGAGGTGCTCATCGTGAGTGGCGATGGCCGCTGTGGGCAACTGGCCGGGGCCCGCCGGCGGACGCGCCCGGGCGGCCCGCAGCAGCTCGTAGAGCAGACCGAGAAAAGCGGCGTCGACCGCGGCGTGGGTCTGGTGGGCCCGGTCGGGCGGCTCGGCGTAGGCCCCCTTGCAGAGCCGAATGGACGCTCCCTCGGCCAGCAGCGCCGCCAGGTCGTCCGGGGTGCGGTAGAGCATCGCCTGGAGGGCCAGCCCGACATTGGGCTGACGGGCGACGACCGCCCGCCAGAGGGCGATGGTCCGGTCGGTCCGGCTGGAGTCCTCCATATCGAGCCAGACGCCGGTCGGCAGCCGGGCGGCCGTGGCCGCGACGCTCTCCACCAGCGCGGCGCAGCGGTCGGGGTCCAGGTCCAGGCCGAACTGGCTGGCCTTGAGCGAGACCGTGGCCGGCAGCCCTTCAGCCTGGAGGGCCGCCAGTAGGGTGCGGTAGACCTGCGCCGCCTCCTCGGCGGCCGCGTGGGTGGTCACCGCCTCGCCCAGATAGTCCAGCATCGGTCGGGCGCCGGTGGCGGCGATGGCGCGGGCCGCCGCCAGCCCCTCGGCCAGGGTCTCACCGGCGACGAACCGTCGGGCCAGGGCCCGCCCGGCGCCGTGGGTCAGCAGGTTCTGGACCCAGGGGTCGCGGGCGACGGTCAGAACAAGCGCACGCCAGGTCACCACCATTGCCTCCGGCCCACGGGCCGGTCCTCCCGCACCGCCTCCACGGAGATTATAGGCGATCACGACCGCTGGTCGGCGGGCCCGACGTAGCGGTAGGTGAACGTCGTCGGATCGTAGACGAAGAGGCCGCGCCCCTCCCGCGAGAGGACGCTGTTGACATCGCGTCGCTCGACCCGGATGCGGCCGCGCTGATTGATGAGGGCGGCGATCTGCCGGGCCTTGCGCGGCTGGCCGTCGGCCATCACCGCCATCGCCTCCTCCAGCACCAGCCGGCGGTCCAGCGGGGAAGCGGCCACCCCGGCCGGGAGAATCTGGATACGGTCGAGCGGGAAACCGGCCCGCTCCAGAATGGCGCGGGCCTCGGCCACCCAGTCGCGCTCCTCGGCCACCGCTCTCTCCCTCCCTGACGGTCGTGATCTACAGCGCCAGACGGCTGCCGATGGTGGTCACCAGCGGGACCGCCAGCAGCGCGGGCAGGAGGTCGCCCAGGGCCAGACGCCGGATCTCCAGCAGGCGCAGACCGATCCCGAGGATCAGCAGCCCGCCGGTGGCGCTCATCTCCCGGATCACCGCCTCGGAGAGCAGGTCCTTGAGGAGGGCGGCCCCCAGCGTCAGCGCCCCCTGGTAGACCAGGACGGTGACGGCGGCGAAGACCACGCCCACCCCCAGCGTTGAGGCGAAGGCGACGGCGGCGATCCCGTCCAGCAGCGCCTTCACCGCCAGGAGCCGGTAGTCGCCGGTCAACCCGTCCTGCAGGGAGCCCAGGATCGTCATCGGACCGACGCAGAAGACCAGGCTGGCGGTGATAAAGGCCTGGCTGATGTCGCTCTGCTGGGGAAAGCGGCCCTTGACCCGGCCCTCCAACCACTGGCCCAGCCCGTCCAGCCGCTCGTCAACGCGCAGCAGCGCCCCCAGGCTCCCGCCCAGCGCGACGCTGGCCAGGACGATCAGAACGTTCTCCGTGCGCAGCGCCATCTGCACGCCGATGAGCAGGGTGACCAGCCCCAGCCCCTGCATGGCCACGACCCGGACCCGGTCGGGCAGCCGGGCTCCCAGGAGCAGGCCGACCGCGCTGCCGATGAGGACGGTGGTGACGTTGAGAATCGTCCCGGTCATAGGAAGTCCATCAGTGACGCTCCCGCCTGCGACCCGTTCCCGGGCCCGCTCCCCTCATCCCTCGCCCGGAGCGCCGCCCCCGCTACCGGTCGCATTCGCCCATGTTGATGTCGATGCTTCCCAGGATGGCGATGGCGTCGGCCACCTTATGCCCCCGGCAGAGGTCGCCCAGGACGGTCAGGTTGATGAAACTGGGCGCCCGGACATGGTAGCGGTAGGGGTTGGGACCGCCGTCGGAGACGAGGTAGAAGCCCAGTTCGCCTTTGGGCGCCTCGATCCGGCTGTAGACCTCGCCCTTCGGCACCCGGATCTGCCACTGGCGCTTGCCGGCCAGGACCTCGCCCCCCGGCAGCTGGTCGAGGGCCTGCTTGAGGATGCGCAGCGACTGGCGCATCTCCTCCAGGCGCACCCAGTAGCGGTCGTAGTTGTCGCCGTGCTGGCCGACCGGGATCTCGAACTCGAAACGGTCGTAGATCGCGTAGGGCTCGGCCCGGCGGATATCGTATTTGACGCCGCTGGCCCGCAGCACCGGCCCGCTCACCCCGGCGCTGATGGCCAGATCGCGGTCCAGCACGCCGATCCCCTTGCTCCGGGCCAGCACGATCTCGTTGTGGGAGAGGTAGCGGTCCAGCTGGTCGATGGCCCGGGGCAGGCGCTCCTCGACCAGGGCGCGGGCCAGTTCCAGAAAGCCCGGCGGGAGATCGCGAGCCACCCCGCCAAAGCGCATGTAGTTGCACATCATGCGCGAGCCGGCGGTCATCTCAAAGAGGTCGAGGATCAGTTCGCGCTCCTCAAAGGCGTAGAGGACCGGCGTGAAGAAGGCGCCGATATCGTTGAGGTAGGTGCCGATGGCTAGGAGATGGTTCACAATGCGGGTGAACTCGACCATGATCACCCGGATGTACTCGGCCCGCTCGGGGACGGTCAGGCCCAGGAGTTTCTCGACCGCCAGGCAGTAGCCCAGGTTGTTGGACATCGAGCAGATGTAGTCCAGGCGGTCGGTGAAGGGGATGTTCATGATCCAGGCGTTGCGCTCGCCGATCTTCTCGTGGTTGCGGTGGAGATAGCCGAAGACCGGCTCCAGCGCCACCACCGTCTCGCCGTCCAGCGCCGCCACCATCCGGAAGACCCCGTGGGTCGAGGGATGCTGGGGACCGAAGTTGATGAGAATGCGGTCGCCCTTGATCTCGGTCTCGGCCAGGCGCAGGGCGTCGACGATCTGGACGTCGTCGGTCTGCAGGGGGTCTTTCTCCGGCTCCCAGTCGGTGGGGTACTGGACGTTGCGCCCCCAGGGGTTGCGCTCTTCGGCCCGGACGTGCTGGCCCTCCGGCCAGCGGCTGCTGAACGGCTTCTTCTCCTCTTCGAAGTAGGGCTCGTAGTAGTCCTTGCGCATGGGGTGGCCGCGGAAGCCCTCCCACATGAGGATCCGGCGCAGGTTGGGATGCCCGGGGAAGCGCACGCCGAAGAGGTCGTAGACCTCCCGCTCCTGGAAGTCGGCGCTCCGCCAGACGGCCACCACCGAGGGGACCTCCGGGGTGGCCTGGGGGGTGTAGGCCTTGAGGGTCAACGGCCGGAGACCGCGGTCGATGGAGTAGAGATTGTACACGACCTCGAAGCGCTCCGGGGGATAATGGACCCCGGTCAGACTGGCCAGGTAGTCGTAGCCCTGGGCCTTGAGATGGCGGGCGAGATCGGGCCAGCGCTCCAGGGCGACGTAGACCGCCCCGGCCTCCTCGGCCACGACACTGCTGCCGAACGTCTCCTTCAGCGGCCCCGCCAGGTCGCCGGCCTGGAGCAGGGCCACCGTGCCCAGACGGGGCGTGGGCTCGGGCACGGCGGGCCGGGCGGCCGCCCGGGCCGGCCGCTTCTCGGCCGGAGCGGCGGCGGGCTGGGGGCCGATAGGCGGCACCAGGTGGTAGCGGCGCCTGATCTCCGCCAGCTGGCGCAGGTCGATGAGGTCCGGGCCGAGGGCCGGGACCGGGGTGGTCGGGCGCGGGTCGGGCGTCCGGTCCCCCCGGTCGATCTTCTCCTGCAGGCGCAGGAGGCCGTGGAGGAGCGCCTCCGGACGCGGCGGGCAGCCGGGGATGTAGACGTCCACCGGGATGAACTCGTCCACGCCCGAGACGACGTTGTAGCCCTCTTTGAACGGACCGCCCGAGGTGGCGCAGGCCCCCATGGCGATCACATACTTCGGCTCGGCCATCTGGTTGTAGAGGCGGACGATCTGGGGGATCATTTTCTTGGTGACCGTGCCCGGCACGATCATCAGATCGGCCTGGCGCGGCGAGGCCCGCATCACCTCGGAGCCGAAGCGGGCCAGATCGTAGCGCGAGGCGGCGGTGGCGGCCATCTCGATGAAGCAGCAGGCCGTGCCGAAGACCAGCGGCCAGAGCGAGGAGCGGCGGCTCCAGGCCAGCGCCCGCTCCAGAACCCGCTGGAGCACGCCCTCGCGGGCCAGCTCCCGGATCTTCTGGGTGCTGGTCAGCAGGACCAGGTCGTTGACATCAGGCTCCGGCCCGGCGGCCGGAGGCCGGGGAGCAGGGTCGTGGGCCATCGCGTTGCCTCCCTGGCGAGGCGGTGCGGCACCGCCCGATAGGCCATAAGGCATTATACGCCCGGCGCTCCCTGGCGTCCACGCAGACGGATCGTCGGAGCGAGAGACCGCTAGGCAAGCGTGGCTGAGCACGCTACAATAGTCTGACGACAGGACATTCGGCTCTGTGGAGGTGGCAGCGTGGAAGCGACCCTCTTCGCCCGTGCGACCGCGCGCGACGATCAGGGAGCCTGGCTCTACAACCGATCCTGGGACCTCACCTACGTCATCCTCAGCGCCGCCCTGGTCTTCCTCCCGCTCACCCTGTACTACCACATCCTCCCGCTCGTGCCCCCCAGCCTCCTGGCTCCCACCGACCGATCCCGCCTCATCGACCTCCTGGTGGCCGTGGCCATCGGCGGCCCGCACATGTACTCGACCTTCTCGGTCACGTTTATGGAACGCCGGTTCCTCCAGAGTTACCCGTGGTACGCCGCCAGCGCGCTGCTCATCCCGGTGGCGGTGGTCTACGCGGCCGTCGTCAACCTGAAACTCCTCCTGACCTTTTTCCTCTTCTGGGCCTCGATCCACGTCCTGCACCAGATCGTCTTTCTGGTCGAGTGCTACCGTTACAAGGGTCGCAGCTCGCTCTCCTTCTGGTCGCGGGCCATCGATTACGCCGTTGTCTTCTCCAGCCTCTATCCCATCGCGATGTACAAACTGGTCAACGACCTCTTCGTTTTCGAGCAGAAGACTCTACAAATACCGGAGTTCGTCAAGACACCGCTCCTCTTCTACGCCGTTTCGACGATTTTCGCCGTCTCGCTGCTGCTCTTCATCGGCAAGACCATCCGCGAGGCCCGCGAGGGCCTGCTGAACTGGCCGAAGACCCTGCTGATTCTGGTCACCGTAACGGTGGCCTTCATCATCCCGGCCTTCGATCCGCTGGAGGTCGCCTTCCAGGGGATGAACGTCTGGCACTCGATGCAGTATCTGGCGCTCATCTGGTACATGAACAAGCTCCGCAAGGAATACGGGGAGATCTCCAACCCGCTGGTGGCGGCCATCTCCGGGTCGGAGAGCGGCCCCCGCTTCTATTTCTTCCACGTGGCCATCACGCTCATGGCGGGGGTGGCCATTCTGGTGCTGGCCCAGGTGCCGGGGCTGACCTTCGAGCAGAGCTACTACATCGTGATCCTCTCCTGCCTGCTCATCCACTACTACTTCGACCACTTCCTCTTCACCCGCGTTCAGGCCGTCGTCCGGCCGGCCTGAGCGGTCGTCCCGGTGGGCACGGGACTTGCTGCCCAGCCCACCGGGACAAGAGGATGGTCCGCACGCCGCCCGAGCACTGGCACGACGACGCCTTCGGCGTGCGGCGGCACCACCACGACCTGCCGTACGGGTACTATGGACCGGTGCCGCCGCTGCCGCCACGGCCGGCCGAGCGGCCGTTCCCGCTCCAGCGGACGGCGCCGGCCGGCCTCCAAACTGGCCCGGGAGCGTCTGATGATGGCGACGATCCCCTATCCCGACGTGGAGCGGATCACGGTCGAGGAGGCCGCCGCCCGCTACGGTCGACCCGGCGTGCTCTTCGTGGACGTCCGTGACCCCGAGGACTACGCCGCCGGCCACATCAAGGGCGCGATCGCCATGCCGCTCCGCGACATCCCGCGCCGCTACCACGAACTGCCGCGCACGGCGGAGATCATTCTCTACTGAACCTGACCGCACGAAGAGGCGAGCGCCCGTGCGGCGCAGATGCTGAGGCGACGCGGCTACCAGAACGTCAAGGCCCTGCGGGGCGGCTTCTACGCCTGGCAGGCGGCCGGCCATCCGGTGGAGGTCGGGGCGCCGGCCGGCGGTTGAATTCGCCCAGGGCGAGGAGGCCGAGCGTGGAGCGCTACGATCTCCTGGTCATCGGCGGTGGGGCGGCCGGCCTGGCCGCCGCACGCGAAGGGGCGCTGCTGGGCGCCCGGGTGGCCCTGGTCGAACAGGGATTCCTGGGAGGAACCTGCCTCAACCGGGGCGACCTCCCCAAACTCTGGCTGCGCCGGGCCGCCCTCTTCCTGCGCGCGGTCCAGCAGGCCGGCGATCTGGGGATAACAGTGCCCGAGGTGGCGCTCGACTGGCCGGCGGTGCTCCGCCAGCAGCACCAGCTGCTCCAGCGGCTGCAGGCGGAGAAAGAGGCGGAGCTCCGGGCGGCCGGCATCACGCTGGTCCGCGGCACGGCCACGTTCCAGAGCCCGACCGCCGTCAAGGTGGGCGAGCGCCTGCTCAGCGCCGACCATATTGTCCTGGCGGTGGGCACGGTGCCCGGGCGGCTGGAGATCCCGGGCGACGACCTGATCCTGGACATCGCCGATCTCTACGACCTGCACGACTTCCCCAGCAGCCTGGTCCTTGTCGGCCAGGGCCCCTACGCCCTCGAGACCGCCCATCTCTTCCGGGGAGCCGGCGCCCATGTCACCCTGGTGGTGCCCGGTGCCGCCCCCCTGCCCGACGAGGACCGGGCCTTCGGCGAGGAGCTGCTGCGCCTCAGCCGGGCCCGGGGCATCCGCGTCCTCACCCACGCCGTGCCCATCGGCGCCGAGGCTCTCGACCACGACCGGGTGCTGCGGGTGCGTCTGCCCGCCGGCGAGGAGCCGCTCGGCGCCCACGTCCTGGCCGCCGAACGCCCCCGGCAGGTGCCGGCCGAGCCCCTGGGCCTGGCCGTGGCCGGGGTCGAGGTCCGCGACGGGCGCATTCCGGTCAACGGCTTCCTGCAGACCACGGTCCCGCACATCTACGCGGCCGGCGCCGCCGATGGGCCGGCCCACGGGACCGGTCTGGCCCTCTACGAGGGCCGGCTGGCGGCCCGCAACGCCCTGCGGGGAAACACCGAGCCGGTGGATTACCGCTACGTCTGCCGGGTCCTCTTCACCGACCCCCCGGCGGCGGCGGTGGGGCTGAGCGAGGAGGCCGCCCGGGCGGCCTTCCACGAGATCGAGGCCACGGCCCTGCCGGTGAGCTACCTGGGCCGGGCGCTCATCGACCAGGCCCGGGAGGGGCTGGTCAAGGTCATCGCCGAGGCCCGGACCGGCCGGCTCCTGGGCGTCTGGCTGATCGGCGAGAGCGCCGACGAGGTCATCACCGCCTTCGCGGCCGCGCTGCGGGCGGGCTGGACCCGCGACGAGCTGCTGGCCGTGGTTCCCCCCTACCCGACCATGAGCGCCGGGGCCTGGGCCTACGCCACCGCCCCGGCGCTGGGCCACGCCCTGGCCTGCTGCGGCTAGGCCAGACGGATGATGCTGCGAGCCACCTCGCCCCGCTCCAGGGCGGCGAAGGCCTCGTTGATCTGGTCGAGCGGATAGGCGCGGGTGATCAGCGCCTCCAGATTCAACCGGCCCGCCTGGTAGAGAGCCAGGAGCCGGGGCACGTCGCGGGCCGGGACGCAGCTGCCGTAGAGCGAGCCCTTGAGGGTCTTCTCCTGCAGGACCAGGCTCTGGGCGTCGACGGCGTAGGCCGTGCCGGTGGGAGGGAGGCCGATGGCCACCGTCGTTCCCCCCCGGCGGGTGGCCTCGTAGGCCTGACGAAGCGTCTCCGGCCGGCCGATGACCTCGAAGGCATAGTCGGCCCCCCGGCCGCCGGTCAGGTCGCGGATGGCGACCACCGGATCGGTCTCGGTGGCCAGGACCGTGTGGGTCGCCCCGAACTGGCGGGCGAAGTCGAGCTTGTTAGCCCGGATGTCCACGGCGATGATCCGCTCGGCCCCGGCCAGAGCGGCGCCCTGGACGACGTTCAGGCCCACGCCCCCGCAGCCGAAGACGGCCACGCTGGCGCCGGGCTCGACGGCGGCGGTGTTGATGACCGCCCCCACGCCGGTCATCACCGCGCAGCCGACCACGGCCGCCTTCTCCAGCGGGATCTCCGGCGGGATGGCGATGACGCCGGCCGCCGGGACGACCGTGTACTCGGCGAAGGCCGAAACGCCGGCGAAGTGGTTGATCTCCTGGCCGTCTTTGCGGAAGCGACTGGTGCCGTCGGCCAGTTTGCCGGTCCAGCGGATGGTGCCACCCAGGCCGCAGAGGGCCGGACGCCCCCGGCTGCAGAAGTAGCAGGCGCCGCAACTGGCCCGCCAGAGCAGGACCACGTGGTCGCCGGGCCGCACGTTCTGCACCCCCGGCCCGACCTCGACCACGATCCCGGCCCCCTCGTGGCCGGGGACACAGGGGAACGGCGCCGGGACATGGCCCTGCATCACGTGGAGATCGCTGTGGCAGACGCCGCCCGCCGCCATTCTGACCAGGACCTCGCCCTCGCGCGGCGGCAGAACCTCGAGGTCGGCGACCTCGAGAGGCTGATGTGGGCCGTACAGGACAGCCGCTTTCATCGTCTCCCCTCCCTCGACACCGCGCCGGCCGCTCCGCGCCGTCGACGCGTCTCTCGCGGCCCCATCGTAGCCGGTGGTCCGCCCGGCGTCAACAGGCGGATCGCCCCCAGGCCACCGCCCTGGCTGCGGCCACGGGCGTCGAGAGAACGCCGGGGAGAACCCGAGGCCAATCCCCCAAAGGGCAGACCGGCACCCCGGCGCCAGCGGCGCGCACAGGGGGCTGGCCCTGCGCCTCAGATCCAGCCCAGGGCGCGCAGCCAGTAGTGGGTGAGGAAGAGCCCGGCGCCCAGCAGGAAGGCCGCCGCCAGCCGGGGCACCAGCGGCACCAGCCGTCGCAGTCCGCGCCGCACCGCCCCCTCGGCCACCGCCGCCCCCACCGTCACCGCCGTCAGGACCAGCCCCATCCCCAGGGCGTAGCTCACAAACCGCCCCAGCGCCGCCCAGACCGACCCGGCCACCAGCGCGGTCCCCACCACCACCAGGAAGACCGGGAGCGTGCAGGCCAGCGAGGCCAGGCCGTAGCCCACCCCGAACAGAAAGAGCGCCCACGGCTCGTCGCGGAAGGTGAGCCAGCCCAGCGCCCGCCCGGCCACGGCCAGCCCTGCGCCCTGGCCGGTCAGGGCCAGGGTCAACCCCAGCCCGACCAGGGCCAGCCCGACCAGAACCCCGCCGAAGGGGAAGACCGCCACCAGGGCCCGTCCCCCCAGCGCCAGGGCCAGCCCGACCAGGGCGAAGAGGACCACGAAGCCGGCCGTCGCCAGCAGCCCGAAGAGCACCGCCCGGCCCAGCCGCCGCCCCCAGCCCGGCGGACCGGCCGCCGTCTCCCGGCCGACGTAGTAGGCCACCAGCGAGGGCAGAAGGAGGACGCCGCAGGGGTTGACGGTGGCCACCATGCCGGCCCCGAAGGCGTAGCCCACCGGGAGCAGACTGGCCGCCATCGCCAGGTCGCCCTGGATCCGGTAGAGCGTCTGGGCGCCCAGGATGAGCCCGGCTCCCAGCCCCAGCCCCAGGACCACGAAAGGCAGGCCGCTCCCGAGAAGACCGGCGCGCCCGGTCTCGACCGTCGTCGGTGCCGTTCGCATCGTCGCTCGACTCCCACCAGTCTCGGCCAGGATTATACCCCCCGAACGGTCTCACCGTCCGCCCGGACCACCAGAACGGTCGCCCGATAGCGGTGACGGGTCCCCGTGGCCGCTCCTGCCACCGCCGCCACGGGCACGGCCGGCGAGACCGTCGGCGCGCACCAGACGCGGGCCCGGCCCGTCGGCCAGTCGACCACCGCCCGCTCGACGCCGGGCACCGCCTGGAGCGCCGCCACCAGCCGCCCGGCGCAGCGCGGGCAGGTGGTGTCGGCGATCTGAAGGTCGATGATCATCCATCCCCCCGCACCCGAACCGCAGCGGCGGCCGGCCGTCCCCATCTGGCCAGCAGCGCCAGCCCCCCGATCACCAGCCCGGCCAGGCCCAGCCACTGGGCCTGACTGAGCCCGGCGGTCAGCGGGGCGTCCTGTCGGAAAAAGCCGGTCGCCAGCCGGCCCGCCCCGTAGAGGGCCGTGTACAGCCAGAAGAGCAGACCGGCCGGCCGCTCTCCCGGCCGGCGGGCCAGCGCCCAGAGAAGCGCGAAGACCGCGAGGTCCCAGAGCATCTCGTAGGCCACCGCCGGATGGACCGCCCGGCCCGGCTCGCCCAGGGTGTTGGGATGGGTGTAGACCACGCTCCAGGGAAGCGTGCTCGGCCGGCCGTGGTGCTCGCCGTTGATGAGATCGCCGATCCGACCGATCCCCTGGCCCAGAATGAGGCCGACGGCGGCGCTGTCCAGCAGCGGCCAGGCCGGCAGACCGAGCCGTCGGGCGGTCAGAAGCCCTCCCACCAGGCCGCCCAGGATCCCTCCGTAGATGGCGAAACCGCCCTCGGTCAGCGCCAGGATCTGGGCCGGGTGGGCCAGGTAGAAGCCCGCCTGGTCGAGGACGTGGAGCAGCCGGGCGCCCACCAGACCGCCGACCACGCCCCAGAGGGCCACCCGACCCAGCCGCTCCGGGTCGAGTCCCTGCCGCTCGGCCAGCCGGAGGGCCAGCCGCAGGCCCATCAGGAGCCCCAGCGCGCTGAAAAAGCCATGCCAGGTGAGGGTGACCGGCCCCAGCCGGGCCAGGACCGGATCGAGGTGGATAACAATCATGCCCGTTTAGCCTCCCTCGCGCAGCAGCCGCTCGACCTCGCGTTTGAGCGTCTCATAGGGTGTGGGGAACGTGTCGCGGTAGGCCAGCCGACCCTGCCGGTCGAAGAGGAGGGTGGTGTCCAGCGTCTGGACCCGGAAGGGCAGAACCAGGGCCCGGCCATCGCGGTCGATGGCCCAGAAGCGCTCCGGCCCCCGAGCCTGCTGCCGGAAGCGCTCCAGGTCGGCCGGGGTGTCGGCCGGGTCGGCCGAGACCAGAAGCGCCACCACCCGGTCCGGCCCGTACTCCTGGACGATCCGCCCCCAGGCCTGGGTCTCGACCAGACAGCTGGCGCACCAGCTGGCCAGAAAGAGCACGCCCACCACCTTCCCACGGTGGTCGGCCAGCGCGAACCGCCCGCCGTCGACCGTCTCGATGGCGAAGTCGGCCGGCGGGCCGGCCGCCGGCCGACCCGGCTCGGTCCGCCAGCGCGGCCCCCCGAGGGCCCAGAGCGCCGCCCCCAGCCCGATAAGCGCCCCCAGGACCAGAAGCCAGCGACGCCAGCCGGCGATGCGCCCCGGGCGCGGTTGGGTTTTCACCATCGCCCCCTCCCTGGCCGGACCGACGGCTCCGCGGCCGGCGAACGATCTGGTCGCCGGCCGGTCTGCTCCTCGCCGGCCCCCGGCGGGGAGCCGGCCGGACGACAGAGCCCGCAGCCGGGCGACCGCCAGAGCAGAAGGCCGCACAGGAGGACGCTGACGACGATCAGGCCGATCTCCAGCATGGTCACCTCCTAGCCCGCTTCGGGCCGCAGGGCCACCAGCGCGCTGCCGGCGGGGCCGGCCGTCACCACGTAGACCGTCTCCCCAGCGCGGCCGCGGCCCGGGTCGGCGCAGCAGGCCGGGCCGGCCGCCGGCTCCTCACCGACCACCGGGCTGAAGACCGTGGTCTCGCCGACCGTCAGCCGGGCCTGCTCGGCGCCCGTGGCCCGGGCCAGCGCCACAACCTCTCCACTGGTGGTCCCGGCCCAGAGCCGCTCCCCGGCGATGACGGCCGGGGCGAAGAGGGGCCCGACCGGCCGCCGCCAGCGGACCCTCCCGGTGCCGAGATCCAGGGCCAGGAGATCGTCGGCCTGGCCGGGGACGTAGAGGACCTCCCCATCGCTGGCCAGCCCCCGGCCCAGCGCGCCCGTGTGCGCCCAGCGTCGCTGCCCGGTGGCCGCCTCCAGGGCGACAACCTCGCCGTCAAAGGTGCTCACCACCACCAGCGGCCCGACCACCAGGGCCTCGCCCGGCCAGCCCTGAACCCGGGCCCGCCAGCGCACCTGGCCGGTGGTCGTCTCGAGAAGCATCACCCCCTCGGGGACCAGCACCACCAGCTGGCCGCCGCCAACCCGGTCGGTCTCCGGCAGGACCGCCTCGGCCGGCAGCGGCTGCCGCCAGCGCTCGCGACCGTCGGTCGGGTCCACCGCCAGCAGCTGGCGGTCGAGGGTCAGCGCCAGCACCACCGGCGGGTCGAGGGCCAGCCAGGGGAGGAACCCCGCCGGGACCGGCCGCCGCCAGCGCACCGCGCCCGTCGCCTCCGCCAGCCCCAAGAGGGCCGGGCCCTGGTCGTCGACCGCCCCGACCACCACCGTCCCCTGGGCGCTCACCGTTGGGGTGACGATCTGCCGGCCCAGCGAACGGGTCCAGCGGGGCTGACCGGTCTGGTCGTCGAGAGCGCGGAGCTCGGCCGGCCCGCCCAGGACGTAAAGCCCCTGGCCGCCGAAGAGGCCCGGCGCCCGGGCGCAGGGGCAGCCCAGGGCGGCCGCCTCGCCCTCGAGGGGCGGGGCGGTGTACTGCCAGCGGAGCGCACCGGTGGCCGCCTCGAAGGCCAGGACGTCGTTGCCGACAAAGACGTAGACCAGCCCCCGGCCGACCCGCGGAGGCTGGCTGACCGGACCGAGGGGGCGCTGCCAGGCCACCCGCCAGCGCGGCCCCGGCGTCGGCGACGCCGTCGGTGAGGCCGGCGTCGGGGTCGCCACCGTCGCGCCCGCCGGTGGGGTCGGGCGCGGCCCGCCCACCGCCTGAAAACAGCCCAGGGCACAGGTCAGGCCCAGCAGGACCAGGAGACCGACAACCTGGGGCCGCATCCTCAGCCTCCCTCAGCGGAACGCTCGGAGCCGGCGGCCGCCGGCTCCGCCGGCGCGCGGGCGGGGGCGCAGCAGTCGGCGCTGGCCGGCGGGGTCCGCTCCTCGGCCGTCAGCAGGTGCAGACCCAGCCCCAGGGCGACGAGGAAGACGACGGTCAGGACGGCCGCCGCCAGCCCCAGGTGCGCGGCGAGCAGCGCTCCCAGCCCGGTCCCGGCCAGGATCAAGACCAGGAGCGGCAGGTGACAGGGACAGGTCAAGAGGGCCAGTCCCACCAGCAGCAGACCTTTCATCCGACGGCCCATCCGTCCTCCCTTCAGGCGCAGCAGGAAAGGCGCGCCACGTCCCGGCTGAAGGCCTGGGCGGCCAGCCGCAGCCCCTCGGCCATGGTCAGGTAGGGGGCGAAGCTGGCCACCAGGTCGTCGATGGTCAGGCCGGCCTTGATGGCCAGGACGGCGGCGTAGATGACCTCGCCGGCGTTCTCGGCCAGAATGTGCGCCCCCAGGAGCCGGCCGGTCTGGGCGTCGGCCAGCAGCTTGAAGAGCCCGCGCGTCTCGCCGTTGACCTGGGCTCGCGAGAGGACCCGGAGCGGCAGGAGGGCCGTCCGGACCGTCTGGCCCTGGGCCCGGGCCTCGGCCTCGGTCGGCCCCACGGCCGCGATCTGGGGGCTGGTGAAGGTGACGCGCGGCAGGGCCGTGAAGTCGACCCGCCGGCCGGCCCCGGTCAGACTGTTCTCGGCCGCCAGGGTTCCCTCATAGGCGGCGACGTAGACGAACTGAGGGGCGCCGGCGACATCGCCGGCCGCCCAGACGCGGGGGTTGGTGGTCCGCAGCGTCTCGTCGACCACCACCGCCCCGCGCCGGTCGGTCTGGATGCCGGCCCGCTCCAGGCCCAGCCCGGCGGTGTTGGGCCGGCGGCCGGTGGCCACCAGGACCGCCTCCACCGTCCAGGTGCGGGTCTGGCCGCTGACGGTGGCCGTGACCTGGCGCTGGCCGTCCGGGAGCCGCTCGACCCGGCCGACCTGGGCGGCGGTGACGATCTCCATCCCCTCGGCGCTCAGGGCCTCGGCCAGCGTCTGACTGATCTCGGGCTCCTCGAACGGGGCGATGCGCGGCAGGAGCTCGAAGAGCACGACCTGGCTGCCCAGACGCCGGAACGCCTGGCCCAGTTCCAGGCCGATGGCGTTCCCGCCGATGACGGCCAGGGACCGGGGAAGGGTGGTGAGGTCCAGGGCGGTGGTGCTGGTGAGGTACCCGGCCTCGGTCAGTCCGGGGATCGGGGGAATGGCGGGCGAGGCTCCCGTGGCGATGAGGTAGGCCCGGGCGCGCAGCGGCTGGCCGTCGACCAGCAGCGTCTCCGGGTCGGCGAAGGTGGCCGTGCCCTGCCGGAACTCCCAGCCGTAGGCGGGGATGAGGTCAGCGTACTTCTCCTGGCGGAGATGGTCCAGGAGCCGTTGTTTCTGGGCGATGAGGGCCCCCAGATCGACCCCCAGCGCCTGGGTCCGCACCCCGGCGAAGGGGTGGTGGCCAGCCTGCCAGAAGATCTCGGCGGCCCGGAGCAGGAACTTCGAGGGCACGCAGCCGACGTTGACGCAGGTGCCGCCCAGGGTCCCGGCCTCGACCATCACCACCCGCGCGCCCAGCTCCCGGGCCCGGATGGCGGCGGCGAAGGCCGCCGCCCCCGAGCCGATGATGGCCAGGTCGTAGGGAGCCTCGCCCACCACTATGGCGGGCGGGCCCTGCGGCGCCGGGGCGGGCCGGGGAGCCTCGACCGGGCCCGGCCGGTAGCCGGCCTGAGCCACGGCGCTGGTCAGCCGCTCCGGCGGCAGCGACTCCTCGGCGGTGAACGTGGCCCGGCCTGCCCGCCAGTCCACCTGGACGTCGCGGGCTCCGGCCTCGGTCAGCGCCCGGGCCACCCGGGCGCCGCAGTCGGGGCAGTGCATGCCCTCGACCCGCATCGTCACACGATGTGCAGCCATCACCAGACCTCCACGGTCATTCTTCCGGCCAGCCCGCGACCCGCTGTCGGGCCACGGCGAAGGCCGTGGACACTGTCAGGATCTGCATGCGATCTCGCCGAGCCGGCGGCAGGTCCCTGCGCCATCTCTCAAGACGCGACCGATCGGGGAAAAGATGGATCAGGGGACACCGCTCGCGGGCCATGCGGTCAAGGTCTTCGCTCTCAATCGGCAGGTCAGGGTAGGTAACGACCCAGCCCGCGGGCCAGGCGTCGGCGCCCTCCGGACCGATCACCAGCCGCAAAGACTCCCCGACCCCCGGCGGTCGGGCGATGATCTCGACCGTGTGACCGGTGAGCAGGGGATACATGAGGGCATCCATGGCGCAGCGGACCCAGAGAGACTCTCCGGCCGCCGGATCTATCACCTGGTAAGGAGTAGGGTCGGGGCTGCGCATAAAGTTCAGAACCGCTCGGCGCGTCCGCACCGTCATTTGGAGGCTCCTCTCCGGTGGGCAGCGACACCGGGCCAGGAGCGTGGCCCTCTCCCCGCCGGGGCCGCGCCGGCTGGCCATCGGGGGTCGCCCACGGCTAGTTGCAGAGACAGGGGTCCGACGGTGGCGCCGTCGGCGCCCCGGGGTTCACAACCTGGCAGGTCAGGATGCGAGCGGCGTGCTCGGCGATGACCCCCCGGGCCAGGCGCAGGATCTCCCGGATGCGCGGGTCGGTCACCTGGTAGAAGACCCAGCGTCCCTCGCGCCGGGCGGTGACGAAGCCGCAGGTCCGCAGACAGGCCAGGTGCATCGAGACCCGGTTCTGGGCCAGGCCGGTCCGGGCCACCAGCTCGCTCACGGTCCGCGGGCCGTCGAGGAGGAGATCCAGGAGCTGGACCCGACAGGGGTCGGCCAGACCGCGAAAGAAGCGGGCGGTGAGGTCGGCGGCCGGCCAGGCCGCCACCGCGGGGGAGAGCGCGGGCGTCGTTTCCATCACGCCTCCAGGATATCAAGATTTGTTGATATCTTAGCCCACCGGTGGGGTCCTGTCAAGCCCCGCCAAGCGGGTCGCTCTGTCCCTTGCGAGGGGCGATGGCACCCCTGGCGTCGGGCAAGCGGGCCGTCTGGTTGTTGAAGAGGGGCCTCTTCCCCTGCTACAATTGAGGCATCGCGTGGTGAGGAGACGATGGTCACCTGGCTGCTGACCTTCATCAGCCTGCTGTTTCAGATTCTGACGCTGGCGATCGTCGCCCGCGCCTTTCTCTCGTGGGTCCCGCTGCGGCCCGACCACCCGGTGGCGGTGGTCCTCACCGATATCACCGAGCCGATCCTGGCTCCCCTCCGTCAGGTCATCCCCCGGATCGGGATGATCGATATCACCCCGCTCGTGGCCATTATTCTGCTCCAGGTCATCGAGCAGATCCTGCGCTCCAGCCTGCTGGCGCTCTACTGAGATGATCGAACCGCGTGCGTTCTGGACCGATGCGCCGAGCGAGCCCTGGCGCGTCATCGCCGAGCGCAAGATCGAGGAACTGATGGCCCAGGGCTACTTCGACAACCTGCCCAATCGGGGCCAGCCCCTCGACCTCTCGGCCGACGACAACCCCTATCTCGACCCGACCATGCGCCTGGCGTTTAAAATCCTGCGCAACGCCGGCGCCGTCCCGGCCTGGATCGACCTGGGCAACGAGATCGAGGCCGACCTCGCCGCCCTGGAGCGACAGGCTCAGGCCTATCGCCAGTACGCCCAGGGGCTGCGGCAGACGCTCCAGCGCTGTCTGCCCGGCCAGCGCCGGGCCCGCTGGCAGGCGGCCTTGGCCCGGCACACCGCCTTCCTGCAGCGCTACGCCCAGGCCATCGCTGAGGTCAACCGCAAGATCGATCTTTTCAACCTCAGCGTCCCGGCCTTTCACCTGCAGAAGCCACGGGTCAGCCGGCGCGTGCTGCGCGAGCTGGAGACCCTGCTCGCGCCCCCGCCCGACCTGGGCTGAGCCCCGGCCTACTCCGGCCGGAGACCGGCGTCGAGGGTCTCGACAACGAGAACCGGCTCGCCCCCGATGAGAACATCGCCGGGCACCGCCCCCTGATCGGCCGTCGCCCCCGCCAGAACCAGCCGGTAGACGCCCCCCTCGGCCCGGAGAGGCGTGGCCTCGCCGGTCCGCGTCACCAGCCGGGCCCGGGCCTGGGGCCAGGCCGGGACCACGACCACCACGCTCGAGCGGTCGGTGGCCCACAGGACCCAGACCCGTCGGTCCCCCGCGTCGGCCAGCACCGCCTCGTAGCCCGGGCCGGTGAGCAGCCGGGCCCGCCGGACCCCGCCGAGGTACCGGGTGGCCACCTGGTAGGCCAGGAGCGCCGGCCGGGCGCTGCCGTCGGCCCGCCAGAGGCCCCAGGCCTCGTGCTGCCCCATATCGTTGGCCCGAAAGACGCTGACGTGTTCGCTGTCGGCCGCCACCGCGTAGGCCAGCGCCTGGACGATGAAGGCGGCCTGCTCGGCCTGGGTCGCCGACCACTGGTAGGGGCGGGGCGCCGGTCCGCGGACCAGCGGGTCATCCCAGGCCGGCACGTTGGTCTCGGTCACCCAGATCGGGCGCTCCAGACCGTACCGGCGCAGGCGCTGGCGGTAGACCTGCGTGCCGGTGTAGAGGTCGCGGGCCCGGCTGTAGGTGTGCCAGGCCAGGACGTCGAACGGCGCCCCGCCCGGCACCGGCTGGGGATCGGTCGTCGCCAGGGTCAGGACCTGGTCGAGGAAGCCGGCCTGGCGAAACCCTTCCAGACCACCCATCACCACCACCGCCGCCGGGCTGGCCGCCTTGGCGGCCAGATAGGCCGTCTTGAGCAGAAGATAATAGTCCTCAGCCGAGCCGGCCCAGAACTCCGGCCGGTTGGGCTCGTTCCAGATCTGCCAGTAGCGGACGACCGGCTGCAGCCGGGAGACGGCCCGGAAGACGAAGGCGGCCCAGGGGTTGGCCGGGTTCACCTGACCATCGGGACGAAAGACCGGGGCGCCCAGCCCGCGCGGCGGGGCGTTCGGCGCCGGACCGGCCCACGGGGGCGTCCCGATGAGAACGGCGACGGGCTCCAGCCCCGCCCGCCGGTAGGCCTCGGCCCGATCCCGGACCGGATCGAGGAAGACCAGCGTCGGGTCAGGCCGTGGCTGGACCATCGGCCACTCGACGACAAAGCGACTGGCGCTGGCCCCCGCCTCCCGGGCCCACCGGAGCCAGGGGACGAACAGGCTGGCCCCCTCGCCAGGGACGTAGGCGTAGTCGGTCAGCACGCCATTCAGGCCGAAGCGGCCGATGGCCGGCTGGCTGATGACCACCGGGGGAGCAGCCGACTGGTCTGCCGCGTGAGACGCCCCCCAGGCCGGAAAGAGGCCGGTCCCGAGCGGCGAGAGTCCGAGAGCGGCCGCGACGAGCAGGGGCAGCGGTCGGTGCCAGCGGCGCAGCGGGCCGTCCACAGTCGCTTGGCTCCCCAGCACAGACGAAGGCTCGAGCGGTCGCCGTCCCGGCCGGACCGCTCCTAGAGGACCTCGTAAAACCGTGTCGGCTCGGTGGTCAGATAGCGCTGGCGCTCCTGAGCCAGACGCTCGCGCTCAGGCGACTCCCGCCAGCGCTCATAGGCGTCGCGGCTCTGCCAGACCTGAAAGAACAGGTACTCGTCGGGGTCCAGCAGATTGCGCACAACGTACTGGGCGATCTGCCCGGCCCGGGCGCGGATGGCCGCCGTCTCCTTCAGCCAGCGGATGGCGGCCTCCTCCCGGCCGGGCAGGAGATGAATCCGGCGCAGAATTAGAATCTGTGGCATGCGTTCCCACTCCCTGGCGCCTCCTGGGCGGTCAGTCCCGGCGCATGCTCCCTGCAAACGGGGGGCCACAGGCAGACGGCCGTCAGGCGCCCGGCCCCGACATCGCCAGAATCAGGTCCAGGTCTCGGGCCGCCCGCTCGACGGTGGCCAGCGGAGCGTGACGCCGGGGCGGGAGCTCGGCGATGAGGTAGTCCCGGTAGCCGATAGCGCGCAGGGCCGCCATCACCGCCGGAAAGTTCACGTCGCCCTCCAGGAGTTCGACGAAGCCCCGCAGCGTCCCCACCCCCAGCCGGAAGTCCTTGACATGGACCTTCTTGATGCGTGGCCCCAGCAGACGGATCCACTGCTCCGGGTAGCCGACCTTGAGGACGTTGCCCACATCGAAATAGACCCCCACCAGGGGATGGCCGACCGCGTCGACGAAGTCGCGCAGCTCCAGCGGGCCGGTCAGGAACCTGTTCCAGACGTTCTCCACCCCGATGGCGACGCCGTACTCCTCGGCCACCCGCGCCAGGTCGCGCAGGGCCGCCACCCCCCGCTCGTAGGCCACGGCGTAGTCGGCCACCGCCGGCTCGGGGGCCTCGGCGGTGCCGATGACCCCCGGCACCACCAGGACGGTGTCGGCCCCCAGGTAGTGGGCCAGCTCCAGCTGCTTGCGGACGTGGTGCTGAGCCTGGGCCCGCTCGGCCGGGTCGTCGGAGACCAGGTTGCAGCGCCAGAGAACCCCCGAGGCCAGGCTGGGGAGGGCCAGCCCCAGGTCGGCGGCCCGGGCCCGCAGCGTCTCCATCTGGGCGCGGCTGCTCTCCGGCCCGATCGGGCCGTCCAGACTGTAGGCCAGTTCGATGCCAGCGAAGCCCGCCCGGGCCGCCGCCTGCAGGCAGTCCTCCAGCGCGAGCGTGCGCGGGAAGGCCCAGATGTTGATCCCCTTTTTCATCGTCGGCGCCTCCAAACAGCCCTCTTCAGGCCGGCCCGGCCGCTGTCTGGCCGGGCTCAATCTCCCGACCAGCGGCGGCGGCCTGGTAGATCGCCTCCAGCACCTCCAGCACCCGCAGCCCGTGCTCGACCGGGGCGATGGGCGGCTGCCCGGTCAGAATGCACTGCAGAAAATGCCGCACCTCGTTGAGAATGGACTCCTGGTAGGTGCTCAGGGCGGGATCGGTGCGGACCAGGAGCGGGGTGCTGGTCAGGGCGACGCCGTGGCGCTCCTCGTGCAGCGCGCAGCGCTCCTCGACCGTCCCGGCCAGCGTCACCTCGCGCACCAGGCTGGCCCCCGCCTGGGTGCCCAGCACCTCCAGCCAGACGCGGTCGCGGGCCTCGATATGCCCGACCCAGCTCGTCGCCAGGTGCAGCACCGCCCCGGTCTCCAGGAAGACCGTGGCCGCCGCGAAGTCCTCGACGTCGACCGGGTCCTCGGGCGTGGCCCGGGCTCGGGCCAGCCGGTCGTGGGTGAAGCCGACGACCCGCCTGACCGGGGGAAAACCGGCCAGCCAGAGAGCCAGGTCGAGCATGTGGACCCCGAGATCGATGAGCGGTCCGCCGCCGGACCGCTCCCGGTAGCCGAACCAGCTCCCCCGGGGCAGGATCCAGCGCCGGCGGAGCCAGCCGGTGGTCAGATAGTACAGGTCGCCGAAGACGCCCTCCTCCACCAGCCGCTTGAGGAGCTGGCTCTCCGGCCGAAAGCGGTTGTTGAAGGCCATCAGAAAGACCCGGCCGGACTGACGCACCGCCAGCGCGATCTCCCGGCCCTCGGCCACCGTCCGGGCCAGCGGCTTCTCGCAGAGAACATGCTTCCCGGCCGCCAGGGCGTCGAGCACCACCTGGCGGTGCAGATCGTTGGGCACCGCCACCGACACGGCCTCGATGTCGGGCCGTTCGAGCAGCGCGCGGTAGTCGGTGTAGCCGGTTTCGACCCCGTACTCCCGCTGGCGCTGGCGTAACAGCGTCTCGTTGGCGTCGGCGAGGGCCACCAGCTCCGCCTCGGCCGTCCGCCGATAGGCCTCGACATGGTGGCGTCCCACCCCCAGACCGATGACCCCCACCCGAACCCGCTCGGTCACCTCTTCGTCCTCCAACCTCACCGCCCGATCGCTTCGGTCCGCCCGCTGCCGGGCAGCGGGCGGAAGGGCAACGCCCGCACCATCTTGCGGGGTGATGTCCGCCCCCCGCTCCTCCGGGACCAGGCTATGGCCGGCCTCAGCCGCCGGGTGCACCACGCACCCCCCCGCCGAGGAAGGTTTCGACCCGGGTGAGGCGATGCGCCTCACCAGTACTTCGGGAAGGAGGGATCCTCGGCGGTGATCATCTCCAGCACCGCCGGCCGGCCCTCGGCGATAGCCTGCTGGGCCCGCTGGAGAGCCGGCCGGATGGCCGCCGGCTGGTCTACCCGCTCGCTGTAGGCCCCCAGCCCGCGCGCCACCTGGGCGTAGTCGCCCGAAAGGTATTTCGAGCGGTACCGCTCGGTGGCCAGCGGCATATACATCTCGTAGCCGCCCATGGCGCCGTTGTTCAGGATGACGACGAGGATCGGCAGGCGCTCGCGCACCGCCGTCTCGATGTCCATTCCGGCCATGCCGAAGGCGGTGTCGCCCATCACCGTGACCACCAGTTTCTCCGGCGCCGCCAGTTTGGCCCCCATTGCCAGCCCCAGCGAGGTCCCCAGCTGGGTCGAGTGCCCCCAGCCGATATAGCCGTGCGGAACGACCGCCTCGTAGAAGGGCACGAGCTGGTCGCGGGGATTGCCCGAGTCGTGGGTGATGATCGTCCGGGTGGGATCCAGTGTCTGCCGCAGCTCCCAGATGACGCGGTAGGGATTGATGGGCGTGGTGTCGGCGGTCAGACGCGGCATCCACTCGCTCAGCCAGGCCTCTTTGAGCTGCCGGATGGTCTGGCGGACGGTGCCGTCGCCCTGGCGCCCCTGGGGACCGAGCTGGCGCTGGAGCTCCTCGAGGAGCTGGCCGAGAACGAGTTTGGCGTCGCCCAGCAGCCCCAGGTGAACCGGGTAGTCCTTGCTCAAGTCCCGCTCGTCGCTGGTGATCTGGATGATCGTCTTGCCCGGCGGGATGGGCGGGGCGAAGTTCGAGCGGGTCAGGCTGGAACCCACCGCCACGACCAGGTCGCAGGCGCGCAGAAAATGGGCCACCATCGGGGTGCCCGAGTAGGCGCCGGTTCCCAGGGCCAGGGGATGGTTCTCGGGGAAGGCGCTCTTGCCGTTCAGGGTGGTCATCACCGGCGCCTCCAGGAGTTCGGCCAGGGTGCGCAGCTCGCTGGTGGCCTCGGCGTAGAAGACCCCCTGGCCGACCCAGAGGAGAGGCTGACGGGCGGTGAGGATCTGCCGCGCGGCCTGGCGGACCGCCTCGGGATCGGCGGCGCTCCGGGCCCGGAGCCCCCGGCAGTAGGCCGCGACCGTCTGGTCGTCCAGGTCGGCGGCGGCCACATCGTGGGGCACCTCCAGCAGCACCGGTCCCGGCCGGCCGGTGCGGAGGAGCGTGAAGGCCCGCCGCAGGAACTCGGGAATCCGGTCGGCCCGGTTGATCCGCTCGGCCCATTTGGTGACCGCCGCGTAGGCCCGGACGGCGTCAAAGAGAGGCGGGACCCCCAGCCGGTGCTGGGGGACCTGGCCGGGCAGGAGCAGGATCGGCACCGCGTCGGCGTAGGCCTGGGCCACGCCGGCGAAGGCGTTCTCGCTGCCCGGCCCGTACTGGACGACCACCACGCCGTGGCGTCGGCCGTTCGACAGGCGCGTGTAGCCGTCGGCCATATTGACCAGCGTGCGCTCGGTCCGGGCCAGGATCGGCCGGAGGCCGCTGGCCACACAGGGGTCGATCAGCGGCGAATAGGGGAAGCAGAAGAGATACTCGCTCCCCTCCTGACGCAGGATCTCGGCGATGGCCGCGCTGCCCTTCACGCGACGCTCCTCCCCAGCCAGACTCCTGCCCTGCGCTGGGGCCCAGTGTAGCGCGTTCGGCGTCCCCCGGCAAGTCCCTAGCGCTCTCCGGCGGCGGCCAACCCGTGGTCCAGCCCACAGAAAAGCCGCCGACCTTTTCGGTCGGCGGCCTCACCAGCCAGCCGGCAGGGCCTCAGCCCCGCTGGTCGAGCGGGACGTAGTGGAGACCCAGGGGGCCGATGTACTCGGCCCGGGGCCGGATCAGCCGGTTGTCCTGATACTGCTCGAGGGTGTGGGCGACCCAGCCGGCGACCCGGCTGCAGGAGAAGATCGGAGTGAAGAGCTCGGTGGGAATGCCCAGATAGCGGTAGACCGAGGCGGCGTAGAAATCGACGTTGGGGTAGAGGTTCTTGAGCTGCCGCATCAGCTCCTCGATCCGCACCGAGATCTCGTACCAGCGGCGGTCGCCGGCGCGGTCGGCCAGCAGCCGCGCGAGCTCGCGCAGATGCCGGGCCCGCGGGTCGCCGTGCTTGTAGACCCGGTGGCCGAAGCCCATAATGCGCTCACGGCGGGCCAGGGCCTCGCGGATGTAGGCTTCGGCCCGGCTGACGTCGCCGATCCGCTCCAGCATCTCCATCACCCGCTCGTTGGCCCCGCCGTGGAGCGGCCCCTTGAGCGCGGCCAGCGCGGCCACCACCGCCGTGTGCAGGTCGGCCAGGGTCGAGGCGGCCACCCGCAGGGCGAAGGTCGAGGCGTTCAGCTCGTGGTCGGCGTGCAGCACCAGCGCCTCGTCAAAGGCCCGGATGGAGAGGGGATCGGGCTCGCGGCCGTGGAGCATGTAGAGGAAGTTGGCGGCGGCGGTCAGGTCCGACCGGGGGGCAATGGGCTCCAGTCCCTGGCGCAGCCGGCCCATCGCCGCCACGATGGTCGGAAACTGCCCCACCAGCCGCATCCCCTTGCGGAGATTGGCCTCGGTGGACATGTCGGCGGTCTCCGGGTCGTAGAGCGCAAGCAGCGAGACCGCCGTCCGCAGGACATCCATCGTATCGGCCTGGGCCGGCTGGGTCCGGAGGAAGTCGAGAACCGGGGCCGGGACCGTTCGGTTGGCCGCCAGTTGTTGCTGGAACGCCTCCAGGGCGCGGGCGGTCGGGAGATGGCCGTACCAGAGCAGATAGACGACCTCTTCGTAGGTGGCGTTGTCGGCCAGCTCGTCGATGGAGATACCCCGGTAGATGAGCGTGCTGTCGATGATCGTGCTGATCGCCGACTCGAGGGCGATCACCCCTTCCAGGCCCTTTGCCACGGTCATGGTCTCTCCTCACCCTTCTCCCCAGACCGGCCACGATGCCAGGGCTGGGAACTGTGTCCGTTCAGCGGCTGTCCCGACGCACCGGCGCGGCGGTGAGTCGTCCAGAGCCTCGGGTGCTCAGGGGGCGGAGGCGGTGCTGAGACGGGAGCCGGCGCCATGGGCACACGGGCACCGTCCGGGCCGACCTGCTCTGGCATAAGCGTACCGCTCCCCACACGACTTGTCAAGATTGGGGCGACCAGGGCACTGTCACACGGACGGTGGGCTAGTTTGGGGAAAGGGCTCTCCTGCGCCTCTCGGCTGTTTCTTCGGGGCCCTTCTCCTCACGCCACCTGGAGGTGAGAGAGGAGCAGGGCCGCCTCCACCCCTGCCCAGGTCTTGATCCCCCGCATGCCCCGGGCCCGCCACCGGAACCGCCCAATGGCCTGCTCCACCCGGTTG
>DAOUAE010000024.1:0-6298 GCA_034433795.1 Chloroflexota bacterium | reverse complement strand
CGCGCGCCCGGGAAGAGGCCGAGCGGGCCCGCCAGCAGAAGATCCGCTTCGCCGCCATCCTCAGCCACGAGATGCGAACGCCGCTCAATCTCATCATCGGCTTCAGCGAGGTGATGGCCACCGCTCCCCTCACCTATTACGGTGAGCCTCTCCCCCCGCGCTACCGTGAGGACCTCGAGACTATCTACCGCAACGCCGTGCACCTCTCTCACCTCCTCGATGACGTCCTCGACCTGGCTCAGATCGAAACCGGGCACCTGGCGCTCAACAAGCGGGAGACAGACGTGGCGGGGGTGGTCCACCAGGTGATCGCGTCGGTCGCCAACCTCTTTCGGGCCAAGGGACTGACACTGGCGGTCGACCTTCCGGCCTCGCTGCCTCCGGTCTGGGCCGATCCCACCCGGATCAGCCAGATCCTTCTCAACCTCATCACCAACGCCGCGCGGGTGACAGCCCAGGGCGGCGTCCGGGTGAGCGCTCGCGAGCAGGCCGGCGAGATCGCCATCGCCGTCAGCGACACCGGCCCGGGTATCCCGCCCGAGGCCCTGCCGCGTCTCTTCGAGGAGTTCTACCGCCTGCCCGGCTCACCCTGTGGACCGGGGTATGGGACCGGCCTGGGACTGGCCATCACCAAGCAACTGGTCGAACTCCACGGCGGGAGCATCTGGGTTGAGAGCCAGGTGGGAGCGGGGACGACGTTTACCTTTACCCTGCCCTGCTGTCGCAATGTGGCCGCTCTCCTACCGCCGCGCGACTGGCGGCGGCTCCTCGGCGAGGGGACCGACGCTGGCCGCGTCCTGGCCGTCATCGACCCCGAGGGCCAGGGCACCCATCTCCTCCAGCGCCATCTGCCTGGGTATCAGATCGTCCGAGCCGAGACCCCCAGCCCCCTGCTCACAACCCCCGATCCGTCTCCCCTCGCCGGGATCGTCGTCATCGGGGGCGCCCGCCGCCTCGCCAGGCGGGCGGCCGATCTGACCAGCCTCTTTCCGACGGTCCCGATCATCGGTCTCACCCTTCAGACCGGCCACCGGCACCGGGCGGAGGAGTTTTCGGTCAGCGCGCTGCTGACCAAGCCGGTGACGCGGGAACAGCTGGCGGCCGCCCTCCGGCGCGTCGCTCGTGGCCGACGGACCATCCTCATCGTCGACGACGAGCCGGAGATGGCGCGGCTCCTGGTGGCGATGGTCGACACGCTGGGGTCCTACCGGGTGCTCACCGCCCACAGCGCCGCGGAGGCCCTCTGGCGACTGGAGAACGAGGCCGTTGACGTTGTCCTGCTCGACCTGGTGATGCCGGAGGTCGACGGCTACACCCTTCTCCGCACCATCCGCCACCGTCCAGAGTGGCGCGCCCTCCGTGTTATCGTCGTCACGGCCCACGCCGACGAGCCGAGCCCTCTCCGCGTCAGCCAGGTCACTGTCACCGCCGCGGGCGGTCTTCCTCCGCTGCGCGTGCTCCGCTGGCTGCAGGCTCTGCTGACGGGGGAGGAGAACGACGACCGGCACAGCGCTCGATCGCCCGGATGAGGTGCGCCGGGTCGACCGGTTTGGCGACGAAGGCGGCGGCGCCCAGCGAAAGGGCCAGCGTCTCTTCCTGCAAGACCGAACAGACGACAATCGGGGGTGGCGTGCCGGCGGCGGAGCCACGCAGCTGCTCGAAGAGCTCCCATCCATCCACGCCGGGCAGCAGAAGATCCAGGACGATGACATCGGGAGGGACCACGGCGAGAGCCTGGAGGGCTTCGGCCGCCGTGGTGGCCTGGACCACCCGATACGCGCCGCCCAGGAGCCGGCGCAGCAGCGCCCCGAAGTCCGGATTATCGTCGACCAGCAGGACGGTGACCGTCTGGGCGACGGGCGCCGTGTAGGTGATCGCCAGAGTCCGGGGGTCCAGCGCCTGCCAGTGACACCGACTGCCCTCCAGGGCGGCGAGGCGCTGGACAGCGGTGAAGAGATGGCAGGTCGCCGGGTCGGGCAGGGTCCGGGCGTGCTGCAGGTGAAGGTCCAGGATCACAGTCTCCGGCTGCGCTCGGAGGGTGATGGTCAGGGTGCTCCCCGGGGCGTAATCGATGGCGGCGGCCAGCAGCGCGATGACGATCTGACGCAGAACGGTCCGGTTTGCGGCGACCGGCGGGACCATCCCCGGTATTGGGCACACCCGGACGGTGACACCACGAGCGGCCGCCAGCGCCGCCGTCGTTCGGACGGCGGCGGTCAGCACCTCCGGGAGATCGACACTATCTTTCGGGCTGGCCCCTTTGAGGCGCTGGACCTCGGCCTCGAGCGCCGCGATCTGGCCGGCGACGGCGGGCAGCTGAGGCAGATGGCTCCGCTGGCGGTAGTGCTCCCAGAGGAACGAGGCGACAGTGCGGACTCCAGTCTGGCGGTCGCGCCGTCCCTGGCGGTCGGTGATTCCCAGGCGTCGGGCCACCTGCGCCGCCTCCAGGCCTTCAAGGTAGCGCAGCCGCAGGTACTGCATCGTACGGGCCAGCCGCCCGGTCGTGGGGGCGCCGGTGACGACCGCCTCGATGGCGTGGACGAGGAGATGGTGCAGGGCCTGACCCGGGGCCGGATGAGCGGGGTCGATAAGGAGGCTGGCCAGCGGGTGATGCCGAAGAACAGCCAGGTCGTGCAGGTGCTGCAGCGCATCCTCGACCAGCCGCTCAAAGTCTCCGGCACCGGGGATAGCAGCGGTCAGCGCCGACGACCGTTCGGCTTCCATCGTGACTGTCCGTTCTCTGTCCGCTCTCTGTCCGCGGCCTTTCCGAATCCCTCTTGCCAGGTCGTCTGCTCACCGTTTATATGGTAGCACAGATGCTCCCGGTCGGGGAGCAGGTCCTGTGAGAAGGGGGAGAATCGTTATGGAGCGTGTGACGGTATTCTCGCGGCGATCGTTGCTCCGAAGCGCACTGGCGAGCGCCGCCGTGCTGCTGGCGGCCTGCGCGCCGGCAATGGCCCCGACCCCGACCACCCCGGCGGAGAAGCCGGGGGTTCAACCCACGCCAACAGCGGCGCCCGCGCAGAAACCAGCCGCCCTCACGCCAACCCCGACCACGGCCGGGAAACCGGCCGCTCCGATGCCCACCCCAACACCAGCGGTGCGCCAGGCTCCCCGTGGTGCGCAGAGCGTTATCACATTTTACACCGTTTGGGGAGGCAGCGACTTCAGAGATCTGGGAACTCTGGTCGAATTGTTTGAGAAAAAACAGGGCAACAAGATCGGAGTCGAGTTGGTATATACGCCGGCGGCCGCCGGCGTAACTCAGTATCCCAAGTTGATGGCGGCGGTAGCCGCCGGTCAGCCTCCAGACATCGCCAACCTGGGCGACTACGATGTGCCTCAATGGCAGTAACTTGGTCAGTTGACGAACCTTGAGGCACATTTTCGCCGCGATGGGCTGCGGTTGGACATGTTCTGGCCGTTTCTCCGGCCATCTATGAGCTGGAAAGGGGGAATCTGGCACCTAGGATTTGGGGTTAGTTCAGCGACACTTCTCCTTTGGAACAAAGACCTCTTCAAAGAGTCAGGACTCGATCCAGAAAAAGGGCCGAAGACGATCGATGATATCGATCAATATGATGCTGCTATCACCAAATTAGATGCTCAGGGAAGAGTAGTCAAGATAGGGATCGTCCGCTGGACCTATCTATACACCTACGGCAATGCTGCGGTGAGCTGGGGATACGCCTTTGGAGGGCAGTGGACTGACGAAAATTACACCCAGGTAACCGCCGATCATCCCGCCAACATCGCGGCATTCGAGTGGGTGGCGCAGCACGCCAAGAGAGTGGGAGGTCCAGATAAACTGGCGATTATCCCGCCGGGGTTCCCCGTGGGGCAGCGTTTTGCCACCGGGAATGTGGGTATGGACGGCCTTGTCCCGCTCGGTCTGCGGCAAGTCCTCGAGTACAAGAAGGATTTCAATTACGGCATTGGGCCGTTGCCCCACAATCCGAAGACTGGCGGGAAGCCTAACCCATCGTGGGGTGGAGGCTTCGTCATAGTGATCCCCAAGGGGGCCAAGAACGTCGACACCGCCTGGGAATTCATGCGCTGGGTCGGGGCTGAGGAGGAGGGTGCGGGACGCTGGTACGAGATCAACACCGCTTTCACGGGACGCCGAGATCTACCATGGGTCAAACGGGCTAAGGAGAACCCCATTTACCGCCCCTATGTTGAGTTGCTTGATATCACCACCAACACGCGTCCTATGCTGCCTGTCAGCAACTTCTATTTCTCCCAGCTGCACCAGGCGATGGAGCACGTAGCCTATGGGCGTAAAGAGCCCAAGGAAGCGCTTCTCGAGGTCAAAAACAAGGTAACCGCTGAGTGGGAACGGTTCAAGAAAGAGTCTGCCTGAGAATTGCCGATAGGGCACGTTGTTACAACAAATAAAACCGAGGAGGAGACGTGTGATTCAGGTAAGCGCACTTCGACTTCGAATCAGCCGCCGTCGCCTTGAGTGTGAACTCTGGGGGCTCTTATTTACCTCTCTGGGCATCTTACATCTCATATGGCTCACCGCCTATCCGGTGCTCGCCTCTCTCTACTATAGCTTTACCTCGTACTCCGTCATTGGACGCTGGCGCTGGATCGGTCTTCAGAACTATGAGCGCCTCTTCCAGGATCCTGAGTTCTATAATGCCATCTATAACACCCTATATCTCATAGTTCTTGGTCTACCGATCGGCATCTTTGCCTCTTTTCTCCTGGCGATCTTGCTAAATCAGCGTGTTCGCGGATTATCCGTATACCGGACGCTCTTCTATCTGCCAAGTATTCTCCCCGCTGTGGCAACAGCTGTACTCTGGACGTGGATCTTTCACCCCACCCATGGATTGCTCAATATCGCCCTACAGCTTTTGGGCATTGTCGGTCCCAACTGGCTGGCCGACCCAGCGTGGGCGAAACCCGCCCTCATAGTTATGGGGCTATGGGGCGCTGGCGGATCCACCTTGGTTTTTCTGGCCGGCCTTCAGGACGTCCCTCAGGAACTCTACGATGCGGCGATGGTCGATGGTGCCGGTCGCTGGGCAAAATTTAGATATATCACGATCCCGTTTATGAGCCCTTACCTCTTCTTCTCCCTCGTCACCGGCCTGATTGGTGGATTTCAGGCTTTCACCTCGGCCTATGTACTCACTTTCGGTGGACCCGTGCGATCAACTGTAACTTATGTGTTCTATCTCTGGGAAAATGGCTTTTCATACCTGAAAATGGGTTACGCGTGTGCACTTGCATGGGTACTCTTCGTCGTCATTGTCGTTTTCACGCTCATTACCTTCCATCTTGTTGGCCCGCGCGTCTATTACGCCGGACGGTGAGGAGGTCGCCATGAGGCTCACCCTGGCTGGAAGCACAGCGCTAACACGGCGCCACCTTCGGCCAGCCTTCCTCCTCGAACGTTGTATTATCTACACCATTCTGACCGGGTTTAGCCTTCTCTTCTCGGTGCCTTTCTACTGGCTGATAACCACATCGATCAAAATCCCCGACGAAATTTTCGCTTACCCGATAGTGTGGGTTCCCAGTACTATCACCCTCGAGCACTATATCGGCGCATTCACCATCGTCCCACTGGCTAGATATATAGCTAACACCATGATTATCGCTATCGCGACAGTTATCGGTGCCGTGCTCTCAAATGCCCTCATTGCCTACGGTCTCGCCCGTATTAACTGGTCCCTCGCTAAACCGCTTTTCGCGATCTTCCTCGCCACAATGATGGTGCCTGGCGCCGTTACGATGATTCCAGTGTACATTATCTTCAAAACACTCGGCTGGCTGGACACCTATCTACCACTAACCGTCCCTTCATATTTCGGTGCTGCTTTCTTTATCTTCCTCCTCCGGCAATTCTTTCTCACTATCCCTCTTGAGCTTTCGGACGCCGCTCGCATCGACGGCGCCAGCGAACTTCAGATCTTTTCCCAGATTGTTCTCCCACTGTCCAAGCCGGCCCTGGCCACCCTGGCCCTCTTTCAGTTCATCGGCTCCTGGGAAAATTTCATCGGACCGCTGATTTACCTCAATAACAAAGATCTCTACACGATAGCGATTGGCCTGGCGATGTTCCGTAACGAGTATGGCTTGCGTGAGATCGGGCCGCTGATGGCGGCCAGCACGATTATGATCCTGCCGGTGATCGTCCTCTTCTTCCTGACCCAGCGCACCTTCATCCAGGGCATCACCCTGACCGGCCTCAAAGGCTAACCGCCGCCCCGGAGGGAGAGCATGGCCGACAAAATCCGCCTGGCCCTCCTCGGCACCGGCGGGATCGCCCAGCGAGCCCACA
>DAOUAE010000023.1:0-7990 GCA_034433795.1 Chloroflexota bacterium | reverse complement strand
AGGACATCGCCCGTCTCCTCGACGCCTTCCGCACCGGCCAGCTCCCGGAGATCACGCCCCGGACGATGAAGTTCCCCTTCAACCCCCGCACCATCGGCATCGATCTGGCCCGGCAGGTGCTTCAGGCGATAGACCAGAACCGGCCAGCGCTGCCGGTGCCGCCCCGGCCGGCCCTGCCAGGGGAAGCGACGGAGACTCTGCCGGAGCTGCCCCCGGTGGGCGGCCGGCTCTCCCCGGAGCCGCCGGGGCAGCCGTGGCCGGGCGGAGGCCAGGGGGACTTCTGGGGGCCAGCCCTCCAGGCCCCGCGCCCGGGGATGCTGGTGCCGCGCGAGGCGGCTTCCCAGGACTTCTGGGGGCCGGCCCTCCAGGCCCCGCGTCCCGGCGCGATGGCGCCGGCAGGGCCGGCCGGCATCGATTACGAAGCCTACCGCGATCAGCTGCTCGCGCTGGGCACCGGTCTGACCCAGCCGGTGGCCGGGGGGGCGGTTCCTGGGGGAGCCGGGCCGGACTTCGGGCGGCTGCTCCAGGCGATCACCGGTCGGCCGGTGGCGGCGCCGATGCCGATGGAAGGGGGCCTGACGCCCCCGCCGCCGGGTCCACGCCCGGAGAGCATGATCCCGGGCCGGGATGTCCCCCTGCTTCCGCCGGTGCCACTGCCCGAGCTCCGGCGGCTGTGGGAGGCGTTCGCCACCTGGTGGGACAATCTGATGTTCCCGGAGCGCGTGCTCAACAATCCGAATCTCCGACGGTAGGACTGGCACACGCGGCCTCGGTGATCTAGAATATCACCGAGGCCCGAAAAGGCCCAGGCACTGCCTGGGCCTTTTTCTTTTTGCCATGCGGGAGGTGACGGTGGAGATGCCCGAACCCCAGAGCGCGCCTCCGACGCCTGAGCCGGTGGGGACGGCGCCCGCAGCCGAGGCCCCGACCGAACCGGTGGCTCCGGCCGGCGCCCCGACTCAGCCGGAGGATATCTGGCAGAAGCTGGCCGACCTGGACCCCGACGAGCTGCTCCGACGGCATCCCCGCCTGGCCGGCAAGGTCGGTGAAATCGCCGACCGCCTGTACCGCCGCCGCCTGATGGAAGAGGAGCGACGGCGCCAGGAAGAGGAGAAGCGCCGGCTGCGCGAGGAGGACCCGTTCAAGTATGTCGAGATGGAGAAGCAGCAGGAGGAGGAGCAGCAGCGGCTGGCCCGGCTGGTGGCCGAGATCGACACCAATGTGCTCTATCGCCTCTTCGCCGAAGCGCCGGAGCCGGTGCAGAAAGCCCTGGCCGGCAAGTCCTACGCCCACCTTTCGCCCTATGAGGCGCGGGTGGCGTATCTCCGCGACCTGTTCACCGCCTGGCAGGAGCACGCGCTGACCGAGCGGCTGTCTCAGGAGAAACAGCGACTGGCGCGCGAGCTCCGCGAGGCGCTGCGCAAAGAGGTGCTGAGTGAGGTGAACGGGAGGGAGCCGCCCCCGGATGTGGGCGGCGGAAACACCGTCTCCGGCCTCATCACCCAGGAGGAGTGGGAGCGCCACCGGCACGACCCCGCCTGGCGGCGGGCCAACCGGCAGCGGATCAACGAGTCCCTGGCGCGGGGCCTCATCCGCGCCTGAGAGGGTATGAGGGAGGAGTCCGATGGCAGTCACCGATGCGGCCATCACCGTCAACACGGCCGCGGCGTTCATCCCGGAGATATGGGCCGACGGCGTCCTCGAAGCGGTCGAGTTCGCCTCGGTCATCCAGAAGCGCGTCACCCGCGAGTATGAGGGTGAAATTCGCCAGCTGGGCGATACGGTCCACATTCCCCGCCTGTCAAACCTGACCACCCAGACCAAGGCCCCCGGCGTCACCAACCCCATCGCCTTTGAGGCCATCAGCGAGACGGAGCAGATCATCACCATCGCCACCCACGAGTACGCCGCCTTCCTCATCGAGGATGTGGTCCAGGTCCAGGCCCGTGTCGACCTGCGCGCCCGCTACGAGCGCAAGATCGGCTACGCCCTCGCCCGTGGCCGCGAGATCGCCCTGGCCAACCTCTTCGGCGGCCTGTCGCAGTACGTCGGCGCCTGGGGCGTGGAGCTCACCGCCGATGACTACCTGGCCGCCTGGCAGAAATTGGCCGAGGCGGGGTTGCTGGAGGCCAGTCCCGATCCGGGGGAGGACTTCTCGATCATTCTGAGTCCGGCGGCGTACGCGGCCGCGCTGCGGACCGAAGTCTTCGCCAACCGGCAGTACAACACCCAGGGTGATGCCATTGCCCGCGCCCGGGTGGGCGATATCTACGGCTTCCCCGTCTTCATCTCCAATCTGCTCAAGGTGCCGGCGGCGGGTGCGCACGACTGCGTCGCCATGCATCGCAGCTGCTTCGCCCTGGCGGTCCAGAAGGAGGTGGGGGTGCGCAGTCAGTATCTCATCCGCAACCTGGCGGATGGGGTGGTGGGCTGGAACCTCTACGGGGTGGCCGAGCTCAACTATCCGCCGGAGACGCCCGGCGGGGGCACGGCCGTGGACAACCGGGGTGTGTGGCTGAGGACGGTGTGAGGGAGCGGGGGCCGTGCTGTTCCTGGTTCAGAACGACCGCGAGTGGGTGCTGGTCCGGCGGCGGGGGCGGTTCAGTCTGCCGCGCGACTGCGCGGCCTCGCCCGCCCATCTGGAGGCGGCGGTGCGGGACGCCCAGGAGCGCATGATCGCCGGCCTGAAAAAGACCCACGGGCTGGAGTACCTGGACGAGGGGTTCGAGCTGCGCGGCCCCCTGCCTCATATCGTTTTCTCCGAGGACACCGATCCCGACCCCGGCCCGGACGCCTGGCCGGACCCGCGCGATGTGGAGGCGTGGCAGCGGTGGGAACGGGCGGAGCGGGCGCGGCGGGCGCGCCAGGCCGGGGAGGCGGTGGAGATGGTGGACTTCGAGCTGGTCGCCACCTTCCGCGCGCCCGTTCCCCGTGAGTTCCATGTGGTTGCGAGGGACCATCGATGGCGGTAGAGACCGAACAGGTTGTCCAGTCCCTGGGGGAGTTTGAGAGCCAGCCGGCAGCCACCGGCGTGGAGCGCGGCTCCGGCCAGTACATGTACTGGCGCCGGAAGCACGACGGCTACATCGTGGTGCTCCCCGCCTGGGATACCGAGTATGTGCGCCAGATCGATCTCAAACGGTACGAGCCCCTGTCCCGCTACGGCCGCTTCTATCTCTGGAACCCGGAGGAGAACTGGAATGTCCTCCTGGACCCCTACCGGCGCCTCCTGCGCCTGGGAGGGGCGCAGGAGTTCCCCATCGAACAGATCATCGAGCTGGGCTGGCACCGCAAACCTCCCTCTCCCGGCCTCATCTTCCCCCAGCTCAAAGGCCACAAACTCACCGATGTCCAGTGCCCCTCCTGCCAGAAGTGGTTCAGCAGCGAACGGCTGCTGCGCAAACACGAACAGATCGCCCATGGTGAGGTGGCCGAGGTCTCCCGTCTGGCCCGCGCCTGGAGCCAGGCGGCCCAGCAGGTCCAGGGACCACTGGCCGAAACCCTCAAACTGATGATCGACGAGCTGCGACGGATCGCCGAACGCCAGGAGGTGCTGGAGAAACGCCTGGCGCGCGGTGAGAAGGAGTCAGGCTAGCGGGTGCGCCCGACGGCGTGCCTCAGAAAAAAGGAGGTGCCCGATGCCCTTTGCCCATATCCGACGGGTGCGCAAAACCTACAGCCCGGCCAGCCGGGCGACGGCCGAGACGGTGGACATTCTGCCGCTCCGCCGGGGCCAGCGGGTCCTGGCGGTGGCCATGGAGCGGCTGGTCCCGTCCGACTCTGGCTCCACTCCAACGGTTGCCGTCCGGGCGTCTGCCACGGCCGGTGGTGCGGCGAACGGCCTGATGGCCGCGACCGCCACCGCCGGCGCCGTGGGGAGCCTGGTCAACAATCCCGGCACCGACCTGGCGTCGTCGGGCGGCTTTCTGGCGACGGCCAGTGGCACCATCCAGGTCGTCTACACCCCCGGCTCCACACCCGGCAACACCACGCCGGTGGTCCGGCTGATTGTGGACATCCAGGACGGCTAGGCCCGGTAAAAACGGAAGGAGGAGAGGGAACAATGGCCCGGAAACCCCCTCTGGGCAGTGGGGAGCGCTTCCGCCAGCTCAGCCGGAAGCTGGCGGCGCGGGGGGCGACCAACCCCGACGCTCTCGCGGCCTGGATCGGTCGGCAGAAGTATGGGAAGGAGAAGTTCCAGAAGCTGGCCGCCAAGGGGCGGCGGAAGGGATCGTGACGGTGGCGCACCGGGACCGACCGACTCCACCGAAGAAAGGGCCAAAGAAGGGGCCGAAGCGGAAGGTGGCTTCCCTCCCCCGGATGCCCCGGCCCCCGCTCCGGCCACCGCTTCTGCCCCCGGAGTACTGATGCGGAGGCGGAGATGGCGCACACCCGCAAGGGAGTCGTCTATCGGGTGACGAAGACCCACAACCCTGATCCTCAGCGGTTCCGCCCCGGCGATGTGGTGCGGCGGACGGGGACGAGGGTGACGCTGGTGCGGAGGGGAGGGAAACGCTGATGGCCCGCGGTCCGGGGAAGTCGCCGAAGCCGAAGAAGGGGCTCGTCCTGCTGCTGGTGCTCGGGCGGCCTCCCAAAAAAGGGGGGAAGAAGTAGCGGATGCCCCGGTTGTACGAGTACCGCCAGGCGGCCGCTGCCCAGGCCGGCCCGTTCCTCCTGCGCACGGCCGCCTCCGGCACCACCACCCAGATCACCGATACCGCCTGGCCGGTCCAGTCCACGCTGCCCCAGGAGATGCTCCTGCGGGACTACTGGCTCTATCGCCCGCAGGCGGCCCTGGAGGACCGCACCCGCCTGGTCAGCGGCTATACCCCGGCCGCCGGCCTTCTCACGGCGGACCGCCCCTGGAGCGTTCCTCCTGCCCCCGGCGAACCCTATGAACTCCACGGGGCCGCTCCCCCGGAGGTCTGGCACAGCCTCATCAACGAGACGCTGCGGGACTGCTTTCTGGTGGTGGAATTCGAGGTCCAGCCCACCGAGGGGGCCATCCGCCACAGTCTGGGGACGGTCGCGCCCTGGCTCACCCATCCGGCCTGGGTGCGCCAGGTCGGCTGGCGGGAGGCGACCGAGAACCGGCAGGAGATCGATCCCTTCCGCCGGGTGGTGCGCGGAGAGGCCATCGTCCAGGACGGCGCGGTCATCCTGGAGCATCCCCACCAGGTCTTCTCCGCCAGCCAGCGGCTGATGGTGCGGGCGGTCAAGCCTGCCTTCTTCCACTGCCGTGCCCAGGGTGGTACCTATGGGGAGAAGGCTGGTCTCCAGAACGAGACCGACGAGGCCCTGCCCGCGCTGGAGTGGGTGGTGGCCGGCGTGCTGGCCCGCTACTACCAGCGGCAGGCGGCGCTGGCTCCGGCCGCGCAGCTGCAGGAATACCGCAACCGTCAGGCCGAATACGCGGCGCTCTTCAGCCAGTATGCGCGGGAGAATGTGGTCATCCCGCCCCTCACCTTCCGGCCGCTGCGGGCGTGGGGGGTGCCATGGTGATGGTCTTTCGGGGAGGACGCCCGCGCCGGCTGCCGTATCCCTACGATATCGTCCTGAACGGGACCGGGCTGATGCTGGGGCAGGCCCGGCGCGGGGCGGGTCTCATCGCCCAGAAAGAGGCCGATCTCAATCAGGTGGCCCCCACCACCTATGAGTACGCCTCGAAGGGGCCTTTCACCGAGAAGACCGCCCAGTGGGAACGGCTGACGCGCGGCTACGGCCTGCGTCTCCAGGAGCGCTATCAGGATACCCGGTACTTCTACGCCCTGGGAGCCGATCTCTCGGTCGGCCCCTGGATCAAGGGGCCGGATATCACCCTGGTCACTCCCACCACGCGGGATACGACGACTGGTGTCACCCACTTCTTCGAGCTGAACGGGGTTCTCTACGCCCTGAACGGGCGCTATGTCCTGCGCCGGGATGGCGATCTCACCTGGACGGCGGTCCGGGACTTCGGGGCGGGGCTTCAGGCCACCGATGTGGCCACCTTCTACTCCAACGCCCGCTCGGCCGCCCTGGCGTTTGTGGGGCTGGGCGAGGCGGCTCCTGCGCAGGTCTACGATGGCACCACCTGGACGGCCTACTCGACGCTCAAAGCCACGGCCTGGGCGGTGGTGGGCCGGGATTTCTACCGGGCGCACGATGTCAATAAGATGGCCAAGGTCTCCACCGACGCCGATCCTCTCAATGAGGCCAACTGGACGGCGGCCAACGCCTTCGTCATCGGCGACCGGACCGGGGCCATCACCCGACTGGCCCCCACCCCGGGGGACAGCCTCTTCATCCTCAAAACCACGGGTATCTACACGCTGGATACGGCCGGGCAGGACCACGAGCTCTTCCCCCAGCTCCGCTTCGCACCAGACCCGGACAACGGCAAGGGCTACGGAATCTTTCTCAATGAGCTCTATGTCCCCTACGGCGATGCTCTCTACCGGCTGGACGCCTCCGGGGTGCTCCAGGCCGTCGGGCCGGACCACCAGGCCGACGCGGCTACCCCCGTGCGGGGCCGCGTCACCGCCTTCCTGGGGCACGGGACGCTCCACGCCTACGCCGCCATTTACAACCGCGACGCCGATCAGGCGTTTCTCCTGAAACTGGGCGGCTATGAGGGGGGAGAGCGGCTGCTGGTCTGGCACGGCAGCATCTCACCGGCCTTTACCGGGAAGAAGATCACCGCGCTCTGGAAGAGCACCATCGGGGCACCGGCTGGACACAGCCGGCTCTATCTGGGCTTTTCCGATGGGAGCATCGGGTTCTTCACCCTGCCCTGCGCCCCTGATCCTCTGGCCTGTGCGGCCTATCGGTATCTCCAGAGCGAGGCGGAGGTGTATCTCCCCCTCTGGCATGGGACATTTACCGTCGATCCGAAGAACCTGCGGGCGGTGACGGTGGTCGGGGATATCTCCTCCAGCCAGCCCGTGGCCCTCGACTACAAAACCGACCCGACCTGGCCGCAGTGGGAAACGCTCTCAACCTTCACCCGGTCGGGACAGCGGGTGGACTTCCTGGCCGGCGCCACGGCCCGCCTGGCCGTCTTCCGGGTCCGGCTCCAGGGCAGTGGCGGGACGGGCACGCCCGTGGTGTATGGGGTGGCGCTCCACCACGCGCTTCGGCCCAGTCTGGTGCTGGAATATCAGTTTGCCGTGCTGGCCGAGGAGGGGCTGCGTCGGCGCGACGGGGTGCCACTGCGCTACGGTCCCGACCACATCCGCCAGGTGGTCAAAGGGGCCTATGAGGGCAGCGGCTCGGTGGAGATGGTGCTTCCCGACGAGCAGCTCAAGCAGCTGGCGGTGATCGACTATGGGGAAACGGTGGCCTGGGACGATGTGACCCGCCGCTGGCGGGCGGCCCTCTCCGTCCGGGCGGTCGAGCTGAAGACGCTTCAGGTGCTCGGCACCTATGGGCGTCTGGAAAACTATTCCTACGGCCAGCTGCGCATGTTCACCTACGGCCAGCTGGAGCAGTTGTAGGGAGGGGCCCAATGGCGCGTCAGAACAACGCCTACTACACGCAGCCCGGCGAGGACTTCCAGTACGCGACGGCCGACACCGATCCCTTCGACGCGGGTGATGTCCAGAAACTGGCGAAGGCGGTGGAGGAGCACGACCACTCGGCTGGGCGCGGCCGCCCTGTCGCCCGGTTGCGCTCCGGCCCCTCCACCGGCGTGCCGGCCGCTGGCCAGGTGGGCCAGGTGTATCTCAATTCTGATACCCGCCAGTTCCTGATCGACGACGGCACAGCCCTCCAGCCCGTGCCGTTCGCCAATGGCACCCTCCAGGGCAATCTCAACGCCGATCTGGTGGACGGCCAGCACCTCTCCGATCTCGATGCTCGATTCGTCAACGTAACGGGCGATACGATATCCGGCAATCTCACCATCACCGGCGGTCTCTCCGCCAGACCGTATGTCTTCGATGTATGGCCAGACGCGAACAATCTCACCATCAGGCCGCCAGGTGCTGGGTATCTCAACATCACTTCACCC
>DAOUAE010000022.1:0-29441 GCA_034433795.1 Chloroflexota bacterium | reverse complement strand
GCCGCCTCCTGGTACAGCAGCACCCAGGTCACCCCCACAAGGGGGTAGGCCTCGGCGCCCGGCATGTCCACCAAAAGGAAGCGCAGGTCCTCCGGAATCTGGGCCAGACTGGCCGCCGCCGTGATGGCGGGCAGACGCGGCTCCACCCAGGCCCCCGCCCGGTTGCGCAGCGTGGCCATCGGCAGATTGTTCTGGCTGGCGTAGGTCAGCTCCCCATAGCCCACCGCCCCCAGCGTGACCAGCAGATGAACGATAGATCAGCGCCCGGGCCCAGGACGGCCGGACCGGGCTGCGCTGAGGCGGTCTCTGTGCCACGCCAACTTCCTCCTGCACGGGGTGGCCGGGGGACCTGACCCCGGCCCGGACACGCCTTTCCAATGCTAGAGGGCGGCTTCGCCACCGGCAAGTCGGGGAAACTCGGTCAGATGAGATCGCCGAACTGCTCGACCCAGAGCCGGAGGGCCGGGTCGACACTCGACCGCCAGTCTGGTGGCACGACCGGGCCGTCGCTTCTGGCCGTTTTGTGGGCGACCAGCCAGCGGTAGGCGGCCGTGATCTCGGCGAAGCGGGCGGCCGCCTCCGGATCGTCGGGCCGGCGGTCCGGATGGTAGCGCAGGGCCAGCCGGCGGTAGGCCCGCCGGATCTGGGCCAGCGAGGCCCCCGGCGCCAGGCCCAGCAGGTGCAGGGCCTGGGTCTCGGAGAACGGTGTCGTCATAGGCCATGCTCCTCGGTACACGAGGATACCAGAAAGGGGGCGGAGAGTCCAGGCAGCGCCCGCTGTTTGCCCGGGTTTGACGGGATCGGTATAATACTCTTGCGATTGCGGATCGAGATTCTCGACATTCTCCCCCCAGCCCGGTGTCTCGTGGCCGGACTGGCCCAAGCCTGGATCTGAGGAGCCTGACTGATGAGCGTCGAGGTCCGTATCCCCCCCGTCCTGCGCCGGTACACCGGTGGCGCGCCGACGGTCACCGTGGCCGGCGCGACGGTCGGCCAGGTTCTGGAGAATCTGGAGAGGGCTTTTCCCGGAATCAAGGCGCAACTTTTCGACGGCGAGGGGCGTCTGCACCGGTTCATCAACATCTACCGCAACGGCGAGGACATCCGCTATCTGGCCCAGCTGGATACGCCGGTGGCCGACGGCGATGTCATCGCCATCCTACCGGCCGTCGCCGGAGGGGCGCCTGGATGCGCCGGGCGCCGTACTCCGACGGGGCGCTGACCATGCGCTGCGCCAACCTGCTCGAGGCCATTGGCAATACCCCCCTCGTCGAATTGCCGCGCCTGAGCCCCAGCCCGCGGGTCCGTCTCTTCGCCAAACTCGAAGGCCATAACCCCAGCGGCAGCCTCAAAGACCGCATCGCCAAATATATGATCGAAGAGGCCGAGCGCCAGGGGCTGCTGACGCCAGACCGGGTCATCCTCGAGCCCACCAGCGGCAACACCGGGATCGCGCTGGCGATGGTCGGGCGGATCAAGGGCTACCGTGTCAAGGTGGTGATGCCCGACAATGTCAGTCTGGAGCGGCGCCAGATCCTTGAGGCCTTCGGGGCCGAGATCATCTTCTCCCCCGGTGAGCGTGGCACCAACGGCTCGATTGAGGTCGCCCAGAAGCTGGCCCGCGACCCGCAGTACTTTATGCCCTATCAGTACGGCAATCCGGCCAACCCGCGCGCCCACTATGAGACCACCGCCGTGGAGATCCTGCGCGATCTGCCCGAGATCACCCATTTCGTGGCCGGACTGGGCACCGGGGGGACGCTGATGGGCGTGGGGCGCCGGCTCAAGGAGTACAATCCGGCCATTCAAATTGTCGCCGTCGAGCCCCAGCAGGGCGACCCGGTTCAGGGCCTGCGCAGTCTGGAGGAGGGGTTCATCCCGCCGATTCTGGACCTGGATCTCCTCGACCGCAAGTTCATCGTCGACAGCCGTCAGGCGGTCCTGGGCACACGCCTGCTCCTCGACCGCGAGGGCATCTTCGCCGGCGTCTCCAGCGGCGCCGTCCTGCAGGGCGCGCTGCGGGTGGCCCGCGAACTGGAGGAGGGGAATATCGTCTGCCTGCTGGCCGATGGCGGCTGGAAATATCTCAGTCTGGGCATCTGGACCCGCGACGCCCAGCACGTGGCCGAGGACCTGGAGAGCCGGATCTGGTGGTGAGTTGACAGCCGGTGGCTCATGCGATACGCTGGTGCGGTTGAAACCGGTTGACGACCGACTAACCGCACCAGCAAGGGGGAGGGACTGTGAAGACCGCCCTGATCACCGGGATCACCGGCCAGGACGGCACCTATCTGGCAGAGTATCTCCTGCAACTGGGCTACAAGGTCTACGGCCTGATCCGGGGCCAGAACAATCCCAAGCGTGAATGGGTCGAGCGGCTCCTGCCCGATGTCGAGCTGGTCCATGGCGACCTGCTGGACCAGGCCTCGCTCATCGCCGCGCTGGAGTACACCAAGCCCGATGAGGTCTACAATCTGGCGGCCGTCTCGTTCGTGCCGCTCTCCTGGAACCAGGCCGAACTCACCGGCGAGGTGACCGGTCTGGGGGTGCTGCGCATGCTCGAGGCCATCCGCATCGTCGGGGGCAGCGGCCGGCGCAACGGCCAGCGGGTCAACCCGATCCGGTTCTACCAGGCCAGTTCCAGCGAGATGTTCGGCAAGGTCCGCGAGACCCCGCAGAACGAGCGCACGCCTTTCCATCCCCGCAGTCCCTATGGTGTGGCCAAGGTCTACGGCCACTACATCACCGTCAACTACCGTGAAAGTTACGACATCTACGCCTGTTCGGGCATCCTCTTCAACCACGAGTCGCCCCGCCGCGGACCGGAGTTCGTCACCCGCAAGATCTCGATGGGCGTCGCCCGCATCAAACTGGGCAAGCAGCGCGAACTGGTCCTGGGCAATCTGGACGCTCGTCGCGATTGGGGCTTCGCCGGCGACTATGTGAAGGCGATGCACCTGATGCTGCAGCAGCCCGAGCCCGATGACTACGTGGTGGGCACCGGCGAGTCGCACAGTGTGCGTGAGTTCGCCGAGCTGGCCTTCGCCTACGTCGGCCTCGACTGGCGCGACTACGTCCGAACCGACCCCCGCTTTATGCGACCGGCCGAGGTGGACCACCTGCTGGCCGACGCCACCAAGGCCCGCACCGTCCTGGGCTGGCGTCCGACGGTGAGCTTTCGTGAGCTGGTCGAGATGATGGTCGAGGCCGACCTGCGCCTGGAGCGCGAGAAGGCCGCCCGGGGGCTGGGCTGAGGCGACGGCGCGCCCCGGCCGCCCGACTGGTCCTCGGAGGAGGCCAGGCCGGGTGATCCCCATCGCCAGACCGGGACCAGCCTTGCCCGGGGATTCTGGCTGGTCAGAGGATCCCAGAGGGGCGCGGCGGGACGCTGGTCTCAGTAGGCGGCCAGACGCCGGAGGGCCGCCACCAGGTCGGCCGGGCCCGGCAGGCAGTATTCCTCGAGCGGCGGGCTGTAGGGCATGGCCGGCACGTCCGGCGCCGCCACCCGCACGATCGGCCCATCCAGGTACTCGAAAGCCTCCTCCGCGATGAGGGCGGCGATCTCACCACCGAAGCCGCCGGTCCGCGTGTCTTCGTGGGCGATGACCACCTTACCGGTCTTTTTGACCGAGGTCAGAATGGTCTCGCGGTCGAGCGGCACCAGGGTACGCAGATCGACCACCTCGACCGAGATCCCCTCGCGGGCCATGATCTCCGCCGCCTCGAGGGCGTGATGGACCATCAGCCCGTAGGTGATGAGGCTGATCTGCTCGCCCGGGCGCTTGATGTCGGCCCGTCCGAGCGGAATGGTGTAGTCGCCCGCCGGCACCGGCCCCCGGACGTGGCGGTAGGCCCGTTTGTGCTCGAAGAAGAGAACCGGGTCGGGATCGCGGATGGCGCTCTTGAGCAGCCCCTTGGCGTCGGCTGGCGTTGAGGGCACCACCACTTTGAGGCCCGGCACGTGGCAGAAGAGGGCCTCGACGCACTGGGAGTGGTAGAGGCCGCCGTGCACGCCCGCTCCGAATGGCGCCCGGATGACCAGGGGACAGCCGTAGGCGCCCCGCGAGCGGTAGCGTAGTTTGGCCGCCTCGTTGATGATCTGGTCCATCGCCGAGTGGATGAAGTCGGCGAACTGGATCTCGACCACCGGCCGGAAGCCGTTGGCCGCCGCCCCGATGGCGACCCCCACGATGGCCGACTCGGAGAGCGGAGTGTCGATGACCCGGCGCTCGCCGAAGCGGGCCAGGAAGCCGTCGGTGACCCGGAAGACGCCGCCGCGCTGGCCGATGTCCAGCCCCAGGAGGATCACCCGCTCGTCGCGCTCCATCTCCTCCCAGAGGGCCTCACGGATCGCCTGGATCAGTGTGAGGGTCGCCATGGAGTCTCTCCCGGCACGGCGGCCTCGGTCTCGGCGTAGATGTGGGTCAGGGCGTCCTCCGGGGGCGGATAGGGAGCGGCCTCGGCGAAGGCGGCAGCCTCCTCGACCTCTTCCCGCACCGCCGCCTGGAGGGCGGCGTCCTCGGCTTCGGTCAGCAGGCCCTCGCTCAGGAGATATTCGCGGAAGCGGCGAATGGGGTCGCGGGCCTCCCAGGCGGCCACCTCTTCCCGGCTCCGGTAGGTGCGGTCGTCGTCGGCGCTGGAGTGGGGCGTCAGACGGTAGGTCTTGGCCTCGATGAGCGTCGGCCCCTCGCCGCGCTCAGCCCGGGCGATGGCCTCGCGGGTCACCTGGTAGACGGCCAGAATATCGTTGCCGTCCACCACCACGCCGGGAAAGCCGTAGCCGGCGGCCCGGCTGGCCACGTCCTGGATGGCCATCTGGCGGTGCTGGGGCACTGAGATAGCGTAGCCGTTATTTTCGCAGAAAAAGATAACGGGCAGGCGGAAGACGCCGGCGAAGTTCAGCGCCTCGTGGAAGTCGCCCTTGCTGGTGGCGCCTTCACCGAAGTAGGTGATGACAATACCGGGGTCGCCCCGCAGGGCCAGGCTCAGCGCCAGCCCCACGGCGTGGGGGATCTGCGTCGCCACCACACTTGAGCCCGAGAAGATGCGTTTGCGGGGGTCGCTGAAGTGACAGCAGAGCTGGCGCCCCCGGCCGTTGGGGTCGCCGTCCCTGGCCAGGACGTTGAGCATAATCTCGCGGGCCGTCATTCCCAGGGCCACGGCCACGCCCAGACTGCGGTAGTAGGGGACGACGAAATCGAGCCCCCGCCGCAGGGCGAAGGCGCTGCCCACCTGGGCGGCTTCGTGGCCGCGTCCGGTGATGACAAAATGCGCTTTCCCCTGCAGGCTGAGGGTCCAGGCCTTGAGGTCCAGGGCCCGCGTCAGGAGCATGGCCCGGTACATCCCGATAAGGTCCGGGGTCGCCAGCGCAGCGGTGGACGGCTGCGGCGCGGACATGCGCCACTCTCCTCCGGTAAACGCCTCTGTCGGTCGCTTGTCGCTCACGGGCCGATCTTACGGCCGTCGGTCAAGGCCGTCAAGCGGTGGGGAGGCGGGCTTCCCCGGGGCTACTCGAGGAACTCGCGCAGCTCGCGGCTGAGGCGCGGCTGACGCAGTTTGCGCAGGGCTTCGGCCTCGATCTGGCGGGCCCGCTCGCGGGTGACGCAGAGTTCGCGCCCAACCTCCTCCAGGGTCCGCCGCCGGCCATCCTCCAGACCGAAGCGGAGTTCGATGGCCCGCCGTTCACGGGCGGTCAGCTCCTCCAGCACCTGGGCGATCTGGTCACGGAGGAGTTCCCGGTGGACCGCTTCGGCCGGCGTGGGGCTGGTCTGGTCGGGGATGAAGGCCTCGAGGTCGCTCTCGTCCTCCTCGCCGACGCGGGTCTGCAGCGAGACCGGCCCCTGAGCGAGACGAAAGATGGCCCGGATCCGGGCCACCGACAGACCGGTGGCCTCGGCCAGCTCCTCATCGGTGGGCTCGCGGCCCAGTTCCTGCTGGAGCCGGCGGGCGACGTGGACCAGACGGTTGATCGTCTCGACCATATGGACCGGGATGCGGATGGTCCGGGCCTGGTCGGCGATGGCGCGGGTGATGGCCTGGCGGATCCACCAGGTGGCGTAGGTCGAGAATTTGTAGCCCCGTCGCCAGTCGAACTTGTCCACCGCCCGCGTCAGACCGATGTTGCCCTCCTGGATGAGGTCGAGGAGCGGCACACCTCGACCGAGATAGCGTTTGGCGACGCTCACCACCAGCCGCAGATTGGCCTCGGTCAGACGGCAGCGGGCCGCCTCACCGGCCGCGACCTCGGCCTCCAGATGAGCCCGGTCGATGGTCGGGTCGCCATCGGCCTGGGCCAGAATCTGCCGGGCGCGCTTCCCGCGTTCGATCGCCTGCGCCAGCGCGATCTCGTCGCTGGGGCTGAGAAGGGGGACCTGGGCGATCTCCCGCAGGTAGAGGGCGGCGGGCGATGGCAGGGCGGCCGCCGCGTCGTCCTCCTCCGACTCCTCCTCCAGAGGATCGACGAGCTCGAGCGGCAGAGGCTCGTCGGACCGGTGCCGGGCGGCGCGGGTCCGGTGGGCTGGGGTGCGGTCGTGTTTCCTCCCCCGTTTGCCTGTCATCCTGTGGTTCCCTCCCCTCAAGGGGACCGCAACAAGTATGCCACGGTCGGACGTTCGTGGCCCCGGTCGGCCTGCCCGGTATGAATCTTGCGAGAGATGAGGGTACCAACCCGTGACCCAGCCGGGAGCCGCTCCGGACGGGTCCAGTGGGAGGCAGAGGCATGCGCATCCGCGCCGATCTCAAGTGCTACTACTGTGGGCATGTCTCCGGTCAGATCGAGGGCGAGACGACGCAGCCCATTCGGTACGCCGTCTTCTCACCGTCCGCCGCGCCAGGGCGTGGTCCCGCCGGGCGACCCGGCCGGCCGCTGCGGTTGCGGTGCCAGCGCTGTGGCGGCCCAGTTTACCTCGACGAGATCGAGGTCATCCGGCCTCGCCGGCCGTCGATCTCCACCACCGAGCCCGAGGGGCCGCGTCCATAGAGCCTTCTGTTCCCCGACCGTTCGGTCGCGCCTTTTACGGCTTTTCAACGTCAGGCTCTCCCCGCCGGGTGCTATACTCTAAGCGAGGTCCGGTTGTGCCCGTGGGGGGAGAATGCGCTTCGCGACGCTCACCCGCCATTTCGAGGAGTTAGAGGCGACCACCGCCCGCAGAGCCCTCATCGAGATCCTGGCCCGGCTCTTCCAGGCGAGCGGCGACGATATCGAGCAGGTGGTGCTGCTCTGTCAGGGCCGGGTCGCTCCCTTTTTTGAGCCGGTCGAGATCGGCATGGGCGAGAAGCTGGTGGCCGAGGCCATCGCCGCCGCCTTCGAGACCACCCGCGACGAGGTGCTCCGCCGCTACGGGCAGGTCGGCGACCTGGGACTGGTGGCCCAGGCGCTGGCGGCCGAACGGTCGGGCGCTGTGACCGCCGACCTGACGGTGGCCGAGGTCTTCGCCACACTGCGCCAGATCGCCCAGACCGCCGGTGAGGGCAGCGTCGAGCGAAAGGTGATGCTCCTGGCCGACCTCCTCCGGCGCTGCGACCCGGTGGCCGCCAAGCACCTCACCCGACTGCCGCTCGGCACGCTCCGCCTCGGCATCGGTGATCCGACGATTCTGGATGGACTGGCGCTGGCCCGGACCGGCAGCGTGGCTGCCCGCAAGAGCCTGGAGCGGGCCTACAATCTCACCTCAGACCTGGGGCTGATCGCCCGGACGCTCTGGACGGGTGGGCTGGAGGCCGTCGAGCGGCTGGGAGTCCAGGTTGGCAAACCGATCCGGCCAGCGCTGGCCGAGCGGCTGCCCTCGGCCGAGGCGGTCATCGCCAAACTGGGCCTGGTGGCGGTCGAGCCCAAGTTCGACGGCTTCCGAACACAGGTCCACAAACGCGGGTCCCAGATCGCCATCTTTTCGCGCAACCTGGAGAACATGACCACCATGTTCCCGGAGATCGAGGAGGGGGCCCGCCAGCAGATCATGGCGGCCGAGGCGATCGTTGAAGGCGAGGCCATCGCCTTCAACCCGGAGTCGGAGGAGTTCTACCCGTTCCAGGAGACGACCAAACGCCGGCGCAAGCACCAGGTGGCCGAGATGGCCCAGGAACTGCCGCTCCGCCTCTTTCTGTTCGACCTGCTCTACGCCGACGGCGTGGACTACACCACCCGCCCGTACAGCGAGCGGCGGGCGGCGCTCGAGCGGCTGGTGGCGCCGGGCGAGGTGCTGCACGTCGCCCCCCAGCGGATCACGAACCGGGCCGACGAACTGACGGCCTTTCTCCTGGAACAGGTGGCGAACGGCCTGGAGGGCGTGGTGGTCAAGCGGCTCGACGCTCCCTACCAGGCTGGGGCCCGCAATTTCAACTGGGTCAAACTCAAGCGGACCAGCCAGGGCCACCTCCAGGACACGGTCGACTGCGTGATCCTCGGCTATCTCTACGGCCGGGGCAAGCGGAGCGCCCTGGGAGCGGGGGCGCTTCTGGCCGGGGTCTACGACGACGAGCGCGACGAGTTTGTCACCATCTGCAAGATCGGCACCGGCCTGACCGACGCCGAGTGGCGCGAGATCCGGGCCCGCTGCGACCAGATCATGGTGCCGGAGCGGCCGGCGCGGGTGCGCTCGCTGATCGAGCCGAGCGTCTGGGTCGAGCCGGCGGTGGTCATTGAGGTGCTGGCCGACGAGATCACCCGCTCACCGATTCACACCGCTGGCCGGACCGAGACCGAGCCCGGCTACGCCCTGCGCTTCCCCCGCCTGGTGCGCTTCCGGGGCAGCGAAAAGCGCCCCGAAGACGCCACGACGGTCCGCGAGATCATCGCCCTCTACCAGCAGCAGGTCCAGACCCGGTCACGGGCCGTCGAGACCGCCGCCGAGTGAAGTCCATGGCCAAGATCGACCTGCCTATCGAACAGGCTGCCCGGTTGCTCGCTCCCGGTCCGGTGACGCTGGTGACCAGCGCCTACCGTGACCGGGTCAACGTGCTGACCGTCGGCTGGGTGAGTGTGGCCAGTTTCCGGCCGGTGCTGGTCTCCATCGCCATCTTTCCGGGGACGTTCTCGCACGACCTCATCCGCTCCAGCGGGGAATTTGTCATCAACATTCCGCCCTGGGATATTGTGCGCCAGGTGCGTTACTGCGGGCGAGTCTCCGGGCGCGATGTGGACAAGTTCGCAGTGAGCGGCCTGCGTCCCGAGGAGCCGCGCTACGTCCGGGCGCCGCATATCGAGCAGTGCATTGGCCATCTGGAGTGCGCGGTGGTCGAGGCGGTGACGCCGGGCGACCACACGCTCTTTATCGGCGAGGTGGTGGCCGCCCGGGTTGAGGAGGACCTCTTCGACGGGTACTGGCTGATCCGAGAGGAGAGAGACCTGCGGCCGCTGCACCATCTGGGGGGTGACTTCTACGGCGTGCTGGCCGAGCGGACCGCCATTCGTGAGGGTGAGGAGAGCGCGCAGGGCTGAGTCGCGCGCGGCCCATCCGCGCCGGTTTCTCGCGGAGACGTGACCGGCTGTTCGCGCGGTCTGGCAGCCGGTGAGATGACCGGCTGCGCGGCTGTGGCCAGCCATCCTGGTCGCGCTGGTCCCCCTCGCCCCCGGGGCCGGGTGGAGCGTGTCGCCGCAACCGGCGGTGTCGGGGCGGCAGAGGTTTTCCGGGGCCGGTCAAAGACAAAAGCCCGGCCGACAGGGGCCGGGCGGTGGGCGCGGCGTGCGGGCTCAGGAGGCGGCGGCCAGTTTCGCCTTCTCGTCTTCCTCGGCCTCGCGGAAGACACGCTCCAGTTCCTCGCCCTCCAGCGTCTCCTCTTTGATGAGGCGCTCGGCCAGCCGGTCGAGGACGGTGCGGTGCTCGATGAGGATGGCCCGGGCGCGGTCGTAGGCGGTCTGGATCAGGTTGCGGATCTCCTCGTCAATGGCCTCAGCGATCTTCTCACTGTAGTTCTTCTGCTCGGCGATCTCGCGGCCCAGGAAGATGAGCTCCTCCTTATGGCCCAGGGCGATGGGGCCGAGGCGCTTGCTCATGCCGTACTCGGTGACCATGCGGCGGGCGATGTTGGTGGCCCGCTCGATATCGTTTTCGGCGCCGGTCGTCATCTCGCCAAAGACCAGCTCCTCGGCCACGTGGCCGCCCAGGGCGAAGGCCAGCGTATCCTCGAACTGGGATTTCGACCACAGATAGCGGTCCTCGGTCGGCAGCAGTCGGGTGTAGCCGCCCATCATCCCGCGCGAGATGATCGTGACCTTGTGCAGCGGGTCGACGTTGGGCAGGTAGCGGGCCACCACCGCGTGGCCGGCCTCGTGGTAGGCGGTGATGAGTTTCTCTTTCTCGCTCATCACCCGGCTCTTGCGCTCGGGGCCGGCGATCACCCGGTCGATGGCCTCCTCCAGCTCCTGCATGCCGATTTTCTTTTTGTTGCGGCGAGCGGCCAGGATCGCCGCCTCGTTGACCACGTTGGCCAGATCGGCGCCGGTGAAGCCGGCGGTCTGCTTGGCCAGAACCGCCAGCGAGACATCGCTGTCGAGCGGCTTGCCACGGGTGTGCACCTCCAGGATGGCCAGCCGCCCCCGCACATCGGGCTTGTCCAGAACGATCTGTCGGTCGAAGCGCCCCGGGCGCAGGAGGGCCGGGTCGAGGATGTCGGGCCGGTTGGTGGCGGCGATGACGATGACGTTGGTCGTCGAGTCGAAGCCGTCCATCTCGACCAGGATCTGGTTGAGCGTCTGCTCGCGCTCGTCGTGGCTGCCGCCCAGGCCGGTGCCGCGCTGGCGTCCCACCGCGTCGATCTCGTCGATGAAGACGATGCAGGGCGCGTTGCGCTTGGCCTGGTCGAAGAGGTCGCGGACCCGCGAGGCGCCGACGCCGACGAACATCTCGACGAACTCCGAGCCCGAGATGGAGAAGAAGGGCACCCCGGCCTCGCCGGCCACCGCCTTGGCCAGCAGCGTCTTGCCGGTGCCGGGCGGGCCGACCAGAAGAACGCCATGGGGGATGCGGGCGCCGAGCGAGGCGAACTTCTCCGGATACTTCAGAAACTCGACGATCTCCTGGAGCTCCTGCTTGGCCTCGTCCTGGCCGGCCACGTCGTTGAAGGTCACGGTCGGCTTGTTGCCCATAAACATTCGGGCCCGGCTCTTGCCGAACGAGAGCGCCTGGTTATTGGTCCCCTGGGCCTGGCGCATCATGAACAGGAAGAAGAGGGCGATGAGCACAAACGGCAGCAGCTGGATGAACAGCCCGATCAGGCTGCCCAGTTCGGCCGGCTTGCGGTACTCGATGTCGATGCGGTCCAGGCGCTCGGGTGGGACGCCGGCGGCGTTGAACAACTGGTAGACATCGGTGTTGGGGTCGCGACGGGCGCGCAGTTTGACCGTCGAATCGGTCCGCTCGACGATCAGGGTGTCGCCCTCAACCACAATGCGCTTGACCAATCCCTGCTTGGCCAGACGCGTGACCTCGCTGACCGGGATCTCCGTGGCCTCCCGGCCACCGCTGCTGGGGAAGAGCGAGACGATCAGGGCGATTGCGGCGACCAGGATCAGGAGGTAGATGAAACTGTTGCGCAGCCACTTGGTGTCCATGCGGCGTCCTCCGCCTACCCACGCCATCGGATGCCGGCGGCCTGGCGCGGCGTCCGATCAGCCCGGGAGCCCGCAGCCGTTGGGACGAGGCGAGGCTGGGGTGGTGGATGGTCGGGGGCCCCGGTCTCCGATGGCCATTATAACAAAGTCGCGCCGGCCTGTTCAATCAAGCCGACGGCCGGTAATAGTCTGGCCGCAGAACCCCGATGAACGGCAGGTTGCGGTAGAGCTCGGCGTAGTCCAGACCGTAGCCCACAACGAACCGGTCGGGGATCTCGAAGCCGACGTAGTCGAGCCGCACGTCGGCCTTGCGGGCCTTCTGCTTGTTGAGCAGGGCGCAGATCCGCAGACTGGCCGGCTCCCGCGTCTGCAGGTTCTCGTAGATGTACCGTAGCGTGAGCCCGGTGTCGACGATGTCCTCGACAATGAGAACGTGACGGCCCTCGATGTTGGTGTCGAGGTCTTTGAGAATGCGCACAATGCCGCTGGTGGTCGTGCTGGCCCCGTAACTGGAGACGGCCATAAAATCGAGTTCGACCGGCGCGTCGATGTGGCGGGCCAGGTCGACCATAAACATGATCGCGCCCTTGAGAACCCCCACCAGGATCAGGTCCTGCCCCTGGTAGTCGCGAGTGATCTGGGCACCCAGTTCGCGCACCCGCGCCTGCAGGCGCTGCTCGTCGATCAGGACGGACTCGATAGCGTCAGCGAGATTCGTGACCTTCAGATCCATCGTTTCTCCCATTGTCGCCTTCCCAGTTCTGGCCGATCGACTCATCCGACCTCTCAGGGAGGGGCAGTTCGACGAAACGCAGGCAGAGAACCCGGCGCGTCGTCGGGGTGATCTTCACCCGCTCGTCGAGCCGCTGGCCGGCGACCCAGACGATCTGCTGGCCGTTGTCGACCACCGGGACGAGGTCGCGCAGGTCGCGCGGCACCTTGGCGTCCACCAGGAAGTCCTGGAGTTTCTTCAGCCCGGTCATCCCCAGCGGGATGAACCGGTCGCCCGGTCGGCGCCGGCGCACGATCAGGGTCTCCCCCGCGCGCTCTCCGTCCAGGTCGGCGTGCCAGGGGTCGGTCCAGTCCGGGCAGGGCCGATCCTGAACCCGGGCCACCACCCACCAGTCGGTCCCCGGCACCGCCGTCGCCCCTGGCACCGCGAGCCGAACCCCGGCCAGCGGCAGCCGTTCGATCTCCGGCCGGGCCGGCGCGATCTCGACCCGGTTGTAGCGAATGCGGACCTGCAGTCCCCCCGGCCAGTGGACTGTCGCGCCGGTGCGGCCGGTGACGATGAGTCGTCGGGCAGCCTCGATATGGACCATCGTCAGATCGAGAAGATCGCCACCGACGGTCCGGGCGGCCTGGCGGAGAACCGCTCGCTGCAGAGCGGGGGAGAGCGCCAGCCAGGGCGCCCGTTCCCAGCGGGCGATCCGGTCCTGCACCTGGACGTGATCGGCCCACCAGCGGCTCATCGTGGCGGTGATGACGGCCAGGTCGTCGCGGGCCAGTGCGGCCAGCCGGAGCAGGCTGGCCCGGATGCCGGGATTGTACTGCTCGAGGAGCGGGAGGAGTTCGTGGCGGACGCGGTTGCGCAGGTAGCGGCGCTCCTGGTTGGTGGGATCCTCGCGGGGGGTCAGGCCGATGGTCTGGCAGAGAGCCTGGGTGTCGGCGCGGCCCAGGGACAGAAGCGGCCGGATCACGCGGAGCGTCCAGCGCTGGCCGTCGAGGGAGAGGGTGAGATCGGTGGCCGGCGCCATGCCCTGCAGGCCGTGGAGGCCGGTCCCGCGCAGCCAGTGCAGCAGGACGGTCTCGACCTGGTCATCGCGGGTGTGGCCGACGGCCACCGCCTGGGCGTCGAGAGACTGGGCCAGGCGAGCGAAAGCGCCGTAGCGGGCCAGGCGGGCCGCCTCTTCCAGGCTCAGGTGGCGCTGACGCTGTAGGGCCGGCACGTCCACCCGCACGCTCGTGCAGGGCAGGCCCCACTGCTGGGCCAGGTCGGCGACGAAGGCGGCCTCGGCCGGGGCCTCGGGGCGCAGGCCGTGGTCGACGTAGACCACGTGCAGCGCGCAGCCGAGATCGGCTCGGAGCGCCTGGAGCGCCCAGAGCAGGGCCAGCGAGTCGGCTCCCCCGGAGACACCGACCAGGAGCCGCTCGCCGGGGGCGATGAGCCTCTCCTGCCGAATCATCTGCCGGACCTGATCGCGGAACGTCTGCGGGTCCACCGGCACCGCCGGAAAAAAGAATGGCGACCCGGAACGGTCGCCACTGGTTGCGGGGGTGGGATTCGAACCCACGACCTGCGGGTTATGAGCCCGCCGAGCTGCCGCTGCTCCACCCCGCGTCGCATTTGTATTATACGCCAGACCGGGGCGTCGCGTCAAGGTCTCATCCCGGCCGTGGTCCTCGCTCCCGTCATGCTGGCGGGTCCTCGCCCGGCCTGCACCGGCGCGTCCCTAAGACAGGCCCCGACCGCGGGTCGGGGCAGGAAAACTGGCGTGCAGCGCTGCACGCCAGCGGGAGGAGAACACGCGCCATCGCGTGTCCGTCTCGGGATCGATGGCAAGATCGGTACCAGCCGCTGCCACCCAGCTCGCTTGCGGCCTTTCAGTCGAAGACGATGATCCCCCGGGCGTTCTCGCCCCGGGCCAGGGCGGCGAAGGCCTCGTTGATCTCCTCCAGCCGGTAGCGACGCGTGATCAGCAGATCGAGCGGCAGTCGTCCCTTGAGGTACCAGGTCACCAGCCGGGGGAAATCGAGGGCCGGGCGGGTCGAGCCGTAAAACGATCCCTTCACCGTCTTCTCGTCGCCGGGGATCGTGGCCGGAATCGGGATCTCGGCTCCGGTGGCCGCCATGCCGACAATGACGGTCGTCCCGCCCCGGCTGGTCGCCTCATAGGCCTGCCGGCTCACCTGGGGGAGACCGATCGCCTCGAAGGCGTAGTCCACCCCCTGTCCACCGGTCAGATCGCGGATCGCCTGAACCGGGTCCTCACGGGTGGCGTTGATCAGGTGGGTGGCCCCGGCCGCCCGGGCGAACTCCAGCTTGTTGTCCCGCACGTCCACGGCGATGATCGGGTCGGCGCCGACCAGGCGACCGCCCAGAATGACGTTGAGCCCGACGCCGCCCACGCCGAAGACGGCCATGCTCGCCCCCGGCGGCATCTGCGCGGTGTTGAGGACCGCTCCCACCCCGGTCATGACCGCGCAGCCGATGAGGGCCGCCCGGTCGAGCGGCATCTCCCGGGGAATCGGAATGGCCTGCGATTCGTGGACGACGGCGTACTCGGCGAACGAAGAGACCCGCCCGAAATGGTTGATCGACTGGTCGCCTTTCCGCAGGCGGGAGGTTCCGTCGGTCAGCACATGTGATCCCCCGGGGAAGCCGTTACAGAGATGCGGTCGTCCGCTGAGGCAGTAGCGACAGCGTCCGCAGGTGGCGACGAACGAGAGGATCACGTGGTCTCCCGGGCGGACTCGTGTCACCCCCGGTCCAACCTCTTCGACGATCCCGGCCGCCTCGTGGCCCAGCACGACCGGGAGCGGCACGTGGGTCCACGAGCCATCGACCACGTGGTAGTCGCTGTGGCAGACCCCGGTGGCGGCGATCCGGACCCGCACCTCGCCGGCCCGGGGTGGCTCCAGCGTGAGGTCCTCGATCACCAGCGGCTGTTGGGCCGCGTAGAGCACGGCGGCCCGCATCTTCGCCCCCTTTCCGGCGGTCCTCCGCCGCTCAAAACGTCGTGGTCAGGTCCAGCGCCCGGCCGCAGCGAGCCGATTCCATAGCCTTGAGCATGATCTCCAGGACGTGGCGGGCGTGTTCGGCGCTCAGGACCGGCTGGCGTCCTTCGAGCAGGCAGTCGACCAGGTGCTCGACGATGATGCCCCGACCGTACTGGCGGGCGCGTTCCTCGGCCTGCTGCTGCAGCCGTCGCCACCGGGGCGTCACCCAGCCATCCAGTCCGGGGACCACGTCCAGCCGGAAGAGTTCTATGGGGGGTGCTCCCTGCTCGCGAACCGCCATCCAGTCGGCCAGGAGCAGCGTGCCGGCGCGTCCGTAGATCTCCAGTTGCGGCCCTTTAGCGGCGTTGACATTGAACGTGGCGTCGACGACGGCGAAGGTCGCCTCGCCGAAGTCGAGCATCAGCAGCGTGTTGTCATCGGCCGTGACCTCAATGGTCTTGCCCTTGAAGGGACCGCCGCGCACCACCCGCACCGGCTCGGTGATGCCCGAGAAGGCCACGACCCGCCGGGCTGGACCCAGGAGGCCGGTGATGTCGTGGAGGCCGTAGACGCCCATATCGAAGAGCGGTCCGGCCCCGGCCTGGTAGAACCAGGTCGGATCGCCCGGCCAGTCGGCGGCGGCCGGTCCGCCGTGGGAGCTGCGCACGCGGGCGAAGCAGACCTTGCCGATCGCCCCCTCCTGAATCAGCCGGCGGGCTTCCTGCCGCTCCGGTCGGAGCATGTTCGGCGGGGCCACGACCACAGTGAGCCCGCGGGCCCGGGCCAGATCGATGATGGCGTTGGCCTCCTCCAGAGTGGTGGCGATGGGCTTCTCGACGACCACATGCTTGCCGGCCCGCAGGGCGGTCAGCGTCGTCAGGCCGTGGACCGGGATGGGGGTCAGGTTGACGACGGCGTCGATGTCGGCCCCCTCCAGCATAGCCTCGAGCGAGGGGTAGACCTCGGGGATGCCGAACTGACGGGCCACCGCCTGGGCCCGTTCGATCACCGGGTCGGCCACGGCGACGACCCGGATCTTCTCGCTGAGTTTGACCATCCCCGGGAGATAGCCAAGCGGTGAGGTGGCCACCACTCCGCAGCCCAGAACGCCGACCGGAAGCGGTAGACGTGGCATCGGCGGAACTCCTCCTCGGACGAAGGGCATGTCCTGTCCCGGGACAGGCAGCGCCATTGTAGCAGGCAACCTCTCCGGAGACAAGCCGGCCCCGCTTCGAGCCCGGCGCCTTCGGCCTCGTGGCGGAGGACCGGGCCGTGGCGCCGTCGGCAGGTGGGGCTGAACCCCCCGTGGGGCCCTGGGCGCTTGCAGGGGATGTTCCTCGGCCCGGGGGATCAGGTGTTCCCGGTCGCCGAAGAGACCGCCGGTCTCTCCCCGAGGGGGAGGAGGAGCGGACGGCGCGCCGGCGTGGTCAGACGATAGCGAGCATCCGCTGAATGGCCGTCCGGGCGCGGGCGGCGATCTCCTCGGGGACGGTGACCCGATAGACCAGATCCCGGAGCGAGCGATAGAGTTTCTCCAGGGTAATCATTTTCATGTACTGGCAGACGGCTGATTCGCTGACCGGGTAGAAGGCCTTCTCGGGGTTCTCTTTGCGCATACGGTGCAGCACGCCTATTTCGGTGGCCACGATGAACTCGCGGGCTGGCGACTGCCGGGCGTGGCGGATCATCCCCTCGGTCGAGAGGATGTAGGCGCCCCGGCCGGGGGTATCGCCGGTCGCCAGGGCGTACATGCACTGCGAGACGCAGCCGCACTCCGGGTGGATCAGGAACTCGGCCTCCGGCCGCTCCTGGCGCATCCGGTTGATGTCCTCGGCGCGGATACCGGCGTGGACGTGGCATTCGCCCAGCCAGAGGTGGAGTCGGCGCCCGGTCACCCGCTCGAGATAGGCCCCCAGGAACATGTCGGGGAGGAAGAGAATCTCTTTCTCGGGCGGGATGGCCTGAATGACCTTGACCGCATTGCTGGAGGTGCAGCAGTAGTCGGCCTCAGCCTTGACCTCAGCGGTGGTGTTGACGTAGGCCACCACCACCGCGTCGGGGTGCTCCGCCTTCCAGCGGCGCAGGTCCTCGGCGGTGATCGAGGCGGCCAGCGAGCAGCCGGCCTCCGGGTCGGGGATGAGCACGGTTTTCTCCGGGCAGAGGATGGCCGCCGTCTCGGCCATAAAGTGCACGCCGCAGAAGACGATGACGTCGGCGTCGGTGCGGGCGGCCGCCTGGGAGAGGCCGAGGGAATCGCCGACGAAGTCGGCCAGGTCCTGGATCTCCGGGATCTGGTAGTTATGGGCGAGGATAACGGCGTTGCGCTCCCGCCGCAGGCGCTGGATCTCCTCGACCAGGGCGGTGCGGTCCAGCGTGCGCTCCATAGGGTCGCCTCCGGAGCGCCGAACCCGGTCGAGCCGGTGGACGCTCCGGTCTTATTCTACCGGCTGTCTTGACATCTGTCTACTCGCCGGTGCCGCGCGGGTCACCGCATGCCCTGAAGGACGATCCCCTGGACGAAGAACCGCTGGCCGACGAAGAAGAGCACAATGACCGGGAGGACGGCCAGCGTCGCCATCGCCATCATGATGTGCACCAGATCGAACCCCTGCTCGGTCTGGAAGGCGCGCAGCCCCACCGCCAGGGTGAAGAGATGCTTGCTGGAGAGGTAGATGAGTGGCTGGGTGAATTCGGTCCAGTGGGAGGTGATGCTGTACATCGCGACCACGCCCAGGGCCGGCTTGGCCAGCGGCATGGCGATGTAGCGATACAGATCAAAGAACCCGGCTCCATCGATCTTCGCCGCGTCGTCTAGCTCGACGCTGATGGTCATAAGGAACTGGCGGAGCAGGAAGATGTGGAGGGCGGAGCCAAACCAGTGGGGCACGATCAGGGGCAGGTGAGTGTTCACCCAGCCGAGCACCCAGAAGAAGATAAAGTGCGGGATCAGCGTCACGTGGGCTGGGAGCATCAGAGTGGCGAGCAATACGATGAAAAGCACATCACGACCGCGGAAACGCAGTCGGGCAAAGCCAAAGGCGACCAGTGAGCTGGAGATCAGGTCGCCAAGCGTGGCCAGGAGAGTGACCTTGATCGTGTTCCAGAAAAAGAGGTGGGTCGGTTGAATAGTCCAGGCCCGCCAGTAGTTCTCGATCTGGATGGGATTTGGGAGCCACTCTGGCGGAAAGACAAAGACCTGGGCCTGGGTCTTGAGGGAGCTGGAGAGCATCCAGACGAAGGGCGTCATAAAAAGGATCGCCCCGCCGTAGGCCAGGATCGCCCAGATGGCTGTGAGGGGGAGGTCGCGTAGCGATCGCGCGACCTCCCACCGGGCTATCCTCGCACGTGGGAGAGAGAGAAGATTCATCCGGTCCTCCCCGCCTTGCGTAGCTCGCCCTCATAATAGACCCAGACTGCCGAGGAGCGGAAGATAAGTAGCGTGAAGGCTAAGATAAGCATAAAGAGCACCCAGGCCACCGCCGCGCCGTAACCGAAGTGAAACTCCTGGAAGGCCTTACGGTAAATGTAGAGAACCATGGTCAGGGTGGCGTTGTTGGGTCCACCGGCCGTCAGGATATAGGCGTTGAGGAAAACCTGGAACGAGCCGATGATCCCCACAACCAGGCTATAGAAAATTGCCGGCGAGATCATGGGGAGGGTGATGGCGATGAACTGGCGCAGCGGTCCGGCGCCGTCAATGGCCGCCGCCTCGTAGAGCTCCTGGGGCACGCCGCGCAGGCCCGCCAGGTAAATGAGCATGGCCTGGCCCACACCCCAGAGACTGATCAGCATCAACGAGGGGAGCGCCCACTCCTCGCTGTAAAGCCAGCGGGGCCCGCGAATGCCCAGCATCGCCAGCCCGGCATTGAGCAGCCCGTAATCCGGGTTGAGGATCCAATGCCAGAGAAGAGCCACCGCCACCCCGGTGGTGACCGCCGGGAGATAGTACAGTGTGCGGAGCGCCCGGACGCCAAAGCGCTCCCGATTAAGCAAAAGAGCGATCGCCAGCCCCAGAGCGATGACAAACGGCATCCGGCCAATCGCGTAGATCGCCGTGTTCTTGAGCGCAATCCAGACGAGGTCGTCGGCTAAGAGATCCTGGTAGTTTTGAAGACCGACAAACCGGGACTCGGCCAGGGCGAGAGGATCAACTTTGAAAAAGGAGAGGCCGAAGGCGATGGCCATCGCCTCCAGTTGGAAGATAAGAAATCCAATCAACCAGGGGGTAATGAAAAGAAAGCCGGCTATCTCCTCACGGCGACTGTAGGGCAGGTGGCGGTACCAGCCGAGCATTGTCGCCTCACGGTTAGCCACGCTGTACCTTCTCCGCCGCTGCCTGCATCTTTTGCATCGCCTCTTCGACGGAGATCTTGTTGAGAATAAACAGCTCCTCCATAATCGGGTTCAGAGCGTTCCACGTCTCGGCTGCCTTGTTCCAGAGCGAGCGCGGATCGGGCCGCGCCTCATCCATGGTGTCGGCGGCGGCGCTCTTCAGATTGTACTTCGGGTAAGCAGCCACCCAGTCACTGATCGGCGACTTGCGGGCTGGTGGCAGACCAGCCATTTTGGCGCGCAGACGCATGATATCCGGTGTCGTCAGGTGGTAGATCGCCTGCCAGGCCTCGTCCGGGTGCTTAGAGCCTTTGTAGATGAAATAGCCATCCATCGAACTTCGCTGGCCGCGTCCACCTGGTCCTTTCGGCGGTGGGAGAACGTCGAACTCGAACGGCAATCCCTCGGGAATGAGCGCGAAGAGATGCGTACCGTCGAAAAGGGTGCTGAGCTTCCCCGCCCAGAAAGCATCCGAGCCGCTCAGGCCACCCATATCGCCGCTCGTCACCGGGGCGACCTTGTGCTTCCAGGGAATGTCGTGGACCCACTGGAACGCTTTTATCGTCTCCGGCTTGGTGAAAGTGAATTTCGTGATATCGTTCGGGTCATTGATCTGGCCGCCGAGTCCCCAGATGTAACTGATAATGCGAATGAACGCCGCGATCCACGGTGTGTAGTTACCCCAGCGCTCAACCCGGTCACCGCTCCGCTTGTGCAGCTTGATGATAAACTGCAGAAACTCGTCGTGATTGTAATCGTTAGAGGGGATTTTAGCGCCAGCCTCCGCTACAGCGTTCTTATTGTAATAAAGGACATTGACGTTAATATATTGAGGAAGAGCCAGCTGTTTGCCCTGCCAGCTCATTCCCTCCCACTGGCCCTTAAAAAAGTCATTGACCTCCTCGGGCTTCATGTGGCGCTGAACGTAATCGGTCAGCTCTCTGAGCTGACCCTTCTGCTGGTAGGTCCGGAACCAGTGCCCGAACACCGCCGCCACGTCCGGCGCCGCCCCGGCGGCCATTGCCGCGGTCAGTTTCTGCTCCCAGTCGGCCGGGATCGGCTCCGGCTGGACCTTGATCTTGGGATGAGCCGCCTCAAAGAGCCGAACCCACTCTTCGACGAACTTCTGGTAGCGGGGGTCTGCCCGGTCCATCACCCGGATGAGCACCTGCCCGGGCGCCGCCTGGACCTGCTTGACCGGCACCGGCGTCGGTGTGGGCGCCTCGCCCGGCTTGCCCGGAGCCGGCGCCTTCTCCGCGGGCGTTGGCGTCGCGGATGGCGCCGGCGCGCAGGCCACCCATCCACTACTCAGAAGAACTGTCCCCACACCCCCCAGGACCATTCTGCCCAGCAGATGCCGTCGCGAAAGCCTCTGGACCATCGCCTTTTCCCCCGACCGTGCGCGATGATTGACAGGCCTCATAGAAGGGGCCCTTTCTCTTGCCCATTATAAGGCCAACCAGGCGATACGTCAAGGGGGTTTATGCTGAGTCTGCTGAAATCTCCGCCGGGGTGACCGCCAGCCTCACGTCCCTCCCGACCCCGTCCAGCGGCCGGACGGGGTCAGGAGACCAGTATCCGGTTTCAGCCGGACCTCTTGACGGGCCTGCGCGCCGGTGCAACAATCGGCGGTGCGGGACCTGGAGCGTGGGGAGGGAGAGCCATGGGGCTGACAGCGGCTGACCTGCACGGGGTGATCCCGGCCATCGTGACCCCCTTCACCGAGGACGGCGAGCGCCTCGATGAGGCCGCCCTGCGGGCTATCACCCGCTATGTCCTGGACGGGGGCGTCCACGCCATCATGACCACCGGCGGCACCGGCGAGTTTCCCCACCTTACCGCCGAGGAGCGGACAGTGGTCACCCGGATCGTGGTGGACGAGGTCGCCGGGCGCGTCCCGGTCATCGCCGGGACGGCCGCCTGCAGCACCCGCGAGGTGCTGCTGCTCTCCGAGGCGGCCGCCCGGGTCGGCGCCGCGGCGGTCATCGTCACCGCCCCCTACTACTTCCGCCTGCCGCTCTCCGCCCTCTACCAGCACTACGTGACGATCGCCCGGCGCTCGCCACTGCCGGTCGTGGTCTACAACAATCCCCTCTACACCGGCAACGACCTGCCCCCATCCCTGATCCTCGATCTGGCTCAGGTCGAGGGGATCATCGGCCTCAAGCAGAGCAACCCCGATCTGGGGCTGCTGGTCGAGATCGTCCGCCAGGTCGGTGACCGCTTCAGCGTCCTGACCGGCATCGACAGCCAGTTCTATCCCAGCCTCTGCGTCGGCGCCCGGGGTATCTTCTCAACGGCTGCCTGTGTGGTCCCCCGCCAGATGGTCGAGCTCTACGCACTCACCCGGGCCGAACGGCACGCCGAGGCCCGGACTCTTCATCTGCGTCTGCAGGCCCTGAATCGCTTTCTGGAGTACGACCCCGGCTACGTCGCGCCCTGCAAAGAGGCGCTGGCGATGATCGGTCTGCCGGCCGGCCCGGTCCGGGCGCCGCTCCCCAGCCTGACACCGGCCGAGCGCGAGGCCCTGCGCCAGGCCCTGGCCGAACTGGGGCTTCTCCCCGCTCCCGCCGTCTGAGCTCTTCAGGACTCCTCGGGGGTGGCGATCCCGGCGGCCAGCAGCCGGTCGTAGGTCTGATCCAGCAGTTCGGGGATGAGGCGCACGCCGGCCAGGACCGGCATGAAGTTCGTGTCGCCGCCCCAGCGCGGCACCACGTGCAGGTGGACGTGGTCGGCCACCCCGGCCCCAGCCACCCGACCGATGTTCACCCCGACGTTGAACCCCTCGGGGTTGAGGGCCCGGCGCAGCACCCGCAGGCTGTGCTGGAGCAGACGCATCAACTCGCCGGCCACCTCGGCTGGCAGGTCCTCGAGGCTGGGGACATGGAGATAGGGCACGATCATCAGATGCCCGTTGTTGTAGGGGTAGAGATTGAGGATCAGAAAATTGTGGGCGCCTCGGTAGAGAATGTAGTTTTCGCGGTCGCGGTTCTCGCGGACCTTGGTGCAGAAGATGCAGTCTCGGGGCTTCTCGCCCAGGATGAAGCTCAGCCGCCAGGGCGTCCATTTGACGCGAAATCCCATCGGTCCTAGTCCCGCAGGAGATGCCGGTAGACCGCCACCAGGAGTTCGGCCCGCTGCTCCCAGGAGAACTGGCTCTCGGCCCGCCGGCGGAGGGCCCGGCCGATCTCCCAGCAGGCCGTCTCGTCGTCCAGCAGGGCCAGGATTTCCTCGGCCAGGCCCTCGACGTCGCCGGGACGGGCGTAGACCCCCAGGTCTCCCAGGATCTCCTGACTGGCTGGCAGTTTGTAGGCGACGGTCGGCAGGCCCACCGCCATGTAGTTCAGCAGTTTGCCGTTGCCCTCGGTTCGGGCCAGCTTGGGCGAAACGGCGATGTCTCCCAGGCTCAGGAGCGCCGGCGCCTCTTCGTAAGGCACCCGTCCGGTGAAGGTGACCGCGTCGGCGATCCCCAGGCTCTGGGCCACCGTCCGGTAGTGGTCCTGGCCCGGATAGCCCATCAGGAGAAAGTGCACATCGCGCCGGACCGCCAGCACCCGAGCCGCCGCCTGTAGAAGATGCCCGCTCCCCTGGTACTCGGCCAGGAGCCCCAGGTAGACCACTACCTTACGGTCCAGGGGGATGCCGAGGCGCTGTTTGTGGGCCAGCCGCTCGGCCAGCGGCACCATCCAGCGGGGCCGGAAGCGCTGCAGATTCACCGCGTCCGGCACCGGCACGATCTTGTGCGCCGGGCAGCCGAAGTAGCGGACCAGAAGACCCGCGCCGTGGCGGGTGCTGGTGATGATCATGTCCGGCAGATGGGTGATCAGCCGCTCCAGCCTCCGCAGTGGTCCATAGAGCGGGCTGTCGCGCCGCAGGAAGTGGTGGTCGATCATCTCGCTGACCAGACTGCCCTGGAAATCGAAGACCAGCGGCGCCCGCCAGAGTCGGCTGAGGGGGAAGCCCAGGAGCGCTCCTTCGTGGAGGTGGGCGTGGACGATGGCCGGAGAGCAGCGCCCGGCCTCGACCAGCGCGCGCAGGCCGAGCAGGATGTCATAGCAGAGCTTGCGTTTAGAGGAGCCGACCCGGATCGTCTGGAGCCCCGGCAGGCCGGGCGCCCGCCGGACCGTCAGACCGGGCAGGTCGCGCCCGCTCGGATAGGTGCAGATCGTCACCTGGTGCCCCAGGGCCTGCAGGGCCAGCGTCTCCTCCAAAATACGGACGTGGCAGCCGTAGTCGGCGAAGAAAGGTGTGGGGGCCAGGGCCAGGACACGGTACCCTGGCGCCCCAGCGGCGGACCGGTCAGTCCGACTGGTCAGGGGGACCGGACTCGGTCGCATCGGTCAGCGCTCGCGACGGACCAGAAGTCGGTGGGCCGCCCGCTGCTCCCGCCGGTAACGCCACCAGAAGCGGAGCAGTTCGCGGAAGGCACGCAGGATGACGTCCAGCCGCGCCCCGGTCGCCCGCCCGGCCTGGCGGGGCCGGTGGGTCACCGGCACCTCGCGGATGCGGTAGCCCAGACCGCGGGCCCGGACCAGAAACTCGGCGCTGAAGGTCGCCCCGCGCGATTCGACAACCACCCGCTCCAGCACCGAGCGGCGGAAGAGTTTGAAGGCGCAGTCCACATCGCGGGCGGTGTAGCCGAAGAGCGTGTTGATGAGCAGGTTCCAGCCGAAACCGTTCAACCGCCGGATGAACGGGTCGCGGCGCGGGGCCCGGTAGCCGATGACCAGATCGGCCCCGTCCAGGGCCGCCAGCAGCCGCTCCAGTTCGGCCATCACAAACTGCCGGTCCGAGTCGGTGAAGAAGACCAGGTCGAGCCGCGCCGCCGCGAAGCCCGAGGCCAGAGCCCCGCCGTAGCCCCGGTTCGTCGGGTGGCGGACCAGCCGAACGCGCGGGTTCTCGGCCGCCAGCGCCTGGACGATCTCGGCCGTTCGGTCGCGGCTGCCGTCGTCGACCACGATGACCTCGTAGTCGTCGGCCAGCCGGCCGGCGACCGCGACGGCCTCGCGCACCGCCGCGGCGATGTTGGCCTCCTCGTTGTACGCGGGCAGGACGACGCTGATCCCGGTCACAGAGAACACCGCCCGGCCGCTATTCTAGCGAAAGACCAGCGGCCACGCAACCCGCGCTGTGGCTTCCCCGTTCGCCTCTCTGAGGAGGGCATGGCTCGGGCCACTTTCTCGAAATCAGCCGGGCTGGAGTTCTACCGCACATCCGCTCGCTGTTCGGAAACAGCCGGACAGCGATGCCCTTTCTGTGCTATGGTAGAGGGGTGATGCGGAGACCAAAGGCCTGGCTGCGGTTCTGGCGCCTTGCTCTGCTGCTCGTCGGCCTCGTCGGGGGGCTCCTGACCGGGGAGCAGGCGGCGGCCGAGCCTCCGCCGCGCCCGCACTACCGCTTTGTGATCACCCTCCCGGCCGTCGGCGCCCCGGTCCACGTCCAGCAGCGCCTGCTCTTCCCCAATCGGACCGGCGAGACGCTGGACCAGCTGGTCCTCCTTGCCGTCCCCGCCCACTACGGTGCCTTCCACCTGGAGAGCGCCACGGTCGACGACCAGCCGGTGCGGCCCCGGCTGCAAGGGATAGTGCTGACCGTGCCGCTGCCCCAGCCGCTTCCCCCCGGCGAGAGCCGGCGTCTCGACCTCATCTACACCCTGACCGTCCCCTCGCCGGGCACGCTGCGCTTCGGCCAGTCCCAAGGGGTCCTGGCCCTGGGCAACTGGTATCCGGTGCTGGCCGTCTACCGCCCCGGCACCGGCTGGCTGACCCATTCCTATACCGAGGTCGGTGACGCCTTTGTCACCGAGGTCGCGGACTACGAGGCGACGGTCATCACCGACCCAGCGGTCGTGGTCGCCCCCAGCGGCCAGGTGGTGGCCCGTGCTGATGGCCGCTGGCAGATCAGCGCTCCACAGGTCCGCGACTTCGCCCTGGCCCTCTCGGCCCGCTACGTTGTTCAGGAGCGCGACCTGGGGCCAATCCGCCTGGTCGCCTACACGCTGCCAGAGCATCGCGCGGGCGGCCAGGCCTATCTCCGCTGGGCCGCCGAGACGCTGGACTGGCTGCAGGGCTGGCTGAGCCCCTACCCCTGGTCGACCCTGCGCCTGGCCGAGACGGTGAGCCCCGACCCTCTCGGCGTGGGACAGGAGTACCCGACGCTCATCTTCCTCAACCAGCGCTCGACCGCCCAGCCTGCCGATAGCGCTGACGGTTACCTGGCCTACCTTGTCACCCACGAGGTCATCCACCAGTGGTTCTACGCGCTGGTTGGCAACGACCAGGTGCGCGAGCCCTGGCTGGACGAGGGGATCACCGTCCACCTGAGTTACCAGTTCCTGCGGGCCCGCTACCCCTCGCTCTACCCGGCCGCCTGGAACCGTTTGATCCAGAGCTACCAGGCCGGTCGGACCGTCTGGCCCGACCGGCCGCTCGACGCCACGATCTACGAGTTCGCCAACGATACCCACTACTTCACCATCCTCTACCGCAAGGCCGCCCTTTTCCTGGAGGACCTGCGCCAGCGGATGGGCGACGCCGCTTACACCCGCGCCCTGCGCCGCTACGTCCAGACCTACGCCGGCCGGCTGGCGACGACCGGCGACTTTCTGGCGATCATGGCTGCCGAGAGCCCGGTCGAGATCGAGACGCTGGTGGCCCGCTACTTCCGCCGGCCCCAGGCCACGCTGCCCACACCCACCCCACGGCCCGCGCCCATCCCCACCGCCACGCTGACACCCGTGCCACCGCCCGCGCCGACCGCGACACCCACAACGACGCCCTCGCCGACGGCCACCGTCACCCCATCGCCGACCCCCTCGCCGATGCCCACGCCGTCGACGACGCCGACTCCGACCCCCACCACGCCGACCCCGGCGCCTCCCACCGCAACGCCTTCTCCGACGCCGACCGTCTCTCTCCCGCCGGCGGAGGGTGGGCCGCCGGGCCCGGCGATCCTCCGGCTGGTGGCCGTCGGGCTCGTCGCCGGTCTGACCGGCGGATTCCTGGCCTGGCAGGCCCGACAGACGGTCCGGCGCCGCTTCTGACAGGCCCGACGGGCCTGTGCTATCATAGACCTGCCCAGAGGGGAGGGGAGATCGTGAACGTGATGCGCTACACCGTGATCGACGAGCGGGGAACCGTCAGTTTCGTCGCCGACTGCGCCGCCCTCCTGCCGATGGTCAGCGCCTGCGCGGACGGGGCCCAGACCCTGGAGGACCTCCTCGAGGCCGTCGACCGGAGTGGCTTCCCGCTCAAAGAGTACGTCACCTCGGGGCTGGCTGTCTTCGACGAGCACAACAGCCCGACCAACCTGCGGGCCATCCACGCGGCCATCGCCTACTTCCCCCCGCACGAACTGCCGGTCTTCCGCGTCCTGGACGACATCACCCGTCAGGCCAGCCTGCAGCCGGTCAAGGCCGGAGCCATTATTTTCAATCTGCCCCGCCGGCGGATCATCCAGCTCCAGAACAGTTACGCCGAGATCCGGCGTATGGGAACGCGTATGCGCCGGCTCCAGCGCGCCGGCTGGCAGGTCCTGCCCTGACACCCACCCCGAAGCGGGGTCCGACGATGAGACTGCAGGGAAAGGTCGCGCTCATCACCGGTGGGGGCGGGACGATCGGCGGGGCTCAGGCGCGCCTCTTCGCCCAGGAGGGCGCGGCGGTGGCCGTGGCCGATCTCTTCCCGGAGAAGGCCCGGGCCGTCGCCCAGGAGATCGTCGCCCGGGGCGGTCGGGCCATGGCCCTGAAACTGGAGGTGCGCTCGGCCGCCGAGTGGCAGGCGGCGATGGCGGCCACCGAGCAGGCCTTCGGGCCGATCACGATCCTCTGTAACAACGCCGGGGCCAACTTCCGCACCAGTTTCGATGACCACACCGAGGAGATGTGGCGGACAATCCTCGATACGATTCTGACCGGCTCATTCCTGGGGATCAAGGCGGTGGTCCCTGCAATGCGCCGGGCTGGCGGTGGGGTCATCGTCAACCTGGGCTCGCTGGCCTCCATCCGCCCCGGTCCCGGCAGCCCGGGCTACGCGGCGGCCAAGATGGGGCTGGTCAGGCTGACCTGTTGCGCGGCCCTGGCCTACGCCCGCGAGAATATCCGCTGGGTGATCGTCTCGCCGGGCCACGTCGACACCCCGTTTCTCCGGGAGAACACCCCCTACAGCCCCAACGACGCTACGACCGGCATCAACAACCCCGAGAACTACCAGCGCCGGCTCCAGCAGACCCCGCTCGGACGACTCCAGACCCCCGAGGATATCGCCCGGGCGGTTCTCTTTGTGGTCTCTGACGAGGCGGCGATGATCACCGGCTCGATGATCACGGTCGACGGTGGGGCCGCTCTCCTGTAAGGCTGGCGTGAGGAGAAGAGGAGTCCGGTGCCCTTGGCGGCTGGCTCGCCGGGCCGCCGGTCTCTAGAGGGTGAGCCCCAGGCGGGCCAGCAGCCGCTGGGGGTTCTCGGTCAGGACGGTGGCGGCCTCGGCCGGCGTCAGCCCCGCCCCCCGGGCTACCCGCTGGGCGAAGTCGGCCGAGAGCAGATCGCCGGGGGCGTGGCCGTCGCTGTCCACCAGCAGCAGCGCCCCGGCCGCCCGGGCCACCTGGACGATGTGGCCGTTAGCCAGGCAGTGGCCCCGTCGAGCGCTCAGTTCGAGGAAGACCCCGTTCTCGGCCGCGTAGTGGGCCTCATCAGGGGTGAGCAGCCCCGGGTGGGCCAGGATATCCACCGCCCGGCAGCGGACGGCCGCCAGATTGGTCCCGGGCACGACCGGCTCGACCGGCGTTTCGCCGTGGACCACGATGAGCCGGGCCCCGGCCGCCCGGGCCGCCTGGGCCAGGTCGGGGATGGTCTCCGGGGGGACATGAGTGATCTCGACACCGGGCAGGGCCAGGATGTCCCAGTGGGCCTGGCAGAAGGCGCAGTCCTGGGCCAGCTGTCGCACCACCCATTCAACGTTGCCCGGACCGACGTGGTCGGTCACCGCGATCACGCGATAGCCCTGGACCACCGCCCGGCGGATGAGTTCCACCGGCGCGAGGTCGCCGTCGCTCAGAAAGGTGTGGGTGTGAAAATCGAAGACCATCGCTGGCTCCCTGTGACGCAGAGTAAAACCTCGGTTAAAAGGCGCCGGCGGCGGGGGACAGCCGGTTGTCAATCGGCTGAGAGCCGGCTATAGTGGGCACCCGACTTGCCAGTGTTCGGACCAGACGCAGAGGACCGCCCGATGCGCCGTTCACCCTGGATCGCCCTGCAGCCGCTGCTGCTCATCCTGCTGGCTCTGGCCTGGAACCACCGTGGCGGTCTGGCCGGCCCGGCCGACCCGGCCTCTGGGCCACGGGCGAACGCTGCGGCGGTCGTAACACCGACCGTTCCTCCCTCTCCCACCCCAACCCAGCCGCCCGCCGCCCGGCTGGGCGGCCCGCTCTTCCGTCTCTGGACGGCGGCCACCCCGACCCCCGTGCCAACGCCCACGCCGACGGCGACTCCCACCCCGCTGGCCCCGGTCCGGGTAGGGGACGCTCCGCCGCCGGCCGTCACCGCCCGCAATGTGGTCGTCCTGGACGAGGACTCTAACATGGTCCTCTACGAGCGCGCAAGCCACGAGCGGGTGGCCCCGGCCAGTCTGACCAAGATCGCCACCGCCCTCGTCGCCCTCGACCTGGCCCCTCTCACCCAGCGCGTCCGGGCCGTGTTCGACCCGGCTGTGCTCTGGGACAGCACGGTGATGGGGCTGCGGCCGGGCGATGAGCTCAGCCTCGAAGACCTGCTCTACGGGTTGATGCTCCCCTCGGGCAACGACGCCGCCCTGGCCATCGCCACCGGTCTGGCCGGGAGCGAGGAGCG
>DAOUAE010000021.1:0-7225 GCA_034433795.1 Chloroflexota bacterium | reverse complement strand
GAGACGGGGCTGGCGGGCAGGAGTGGAGGGATTCGAACCCCCGACCGGCGGTTTTGGAGACCGCTGCTCGCCCCGCAGCCCGCCTCTGAAGCGCCCTGAGACGGCGCCGATGCCCATTGTGATGCCCATTCCCCCACCGTGCCGGTCGGAGAGGGGAATGATGGCTCGGTCCCGACGGTCCAACGGTGAAGGCACGATCACCCGCCTCCCGGACGGGCGGTGGCAGGGACGGCTGCGGGTGCAGGGGCGCCGCCTCGCCGTCTACGGGAAGTCCCGGAAGGAGGTCGAGGAGCGGCTGCGGGCGTTGCGGGGACAGGTGGAGCTGCTCGGGCGGGCGCCGGAGCGGATGCCCCTGAGCGCCTGGGTGACCCGCTGGCTTGAGGACCAGGCGCTCCGCCTCCGCCCTCGAACCCTCGCCCGATACCAGGAGATCCTCGATACCCATGTGCTCCCCACCCTCGGACAGCGGCCGCTGTGCGAAATCCGCCCCCTCCACATTCAGGAGGCGCTCAAAGGCGTCCTGGCCCGGGGACGATCACCAGCCACGGCTCAGCGGGTTCGGAACCTGCTCCACAAGGTGTTTGAGGACGCCCGGCGACTGGAGTTGCTGACACACAACCCGGTCGACCCCGTCCCCTCCCCGCCGCAACGGCCGCCCGCTCTCGCTGTCTGGGATGCCCCAACTCTCACCCGCTTCCTCTCGGCCACTGCCGGGACAAAATGGGGGCCGCTCTGGGGGCTGCTGGCGGCCAGCGGCCTGCGGCTTGGCGAGGCGGTGGCGCTGACCTGGGGCGATGTCAACCCCGTGACCGGCGAAATCCGGGTCCACAAGAGCATCACCTGGACCCGGCCGCCCCGTATCCTGGCCCCAAAGACCGCCGCCGGGCGAAGGGTGGTGGTTCTCCCCTCCTGGGGGCGGGCCGTGCTGGAGGCGCTGTGGCAGCGGGCCCGGCAGCGGCTGGGACGGGACCCCAAAGGGGACGACCTGCTGTTTCCGGGGCCCGACGGCGGGCTGTTACACTACGAGGCGGTTCGGAGCGCCTGGCGCCGGGCCCTCCGCCGGACCGGCCTCTCGGGCCGCATTCACGATCTGCGCCACGCCTTCGCCTCTTATCTCGTCCGGGGCGGCCTCGACTTGAAGGTGGTGGCGAGCCTCCTCGGGCACGCCGATGGCGGGGTGCTGGCGCTGAAGACCTACGCCCACACTCTCGGAGCCCCTGAGCGGGCTGTCGAGGTCCTGGACAAGGCGTTGGCAGCTGCCCTGCCGGCAGGAGATGATCGCTACAGCGGTGGCGTTTCTGGCCCGGGCCGCCCCACTACCGGGGGGTCGGCGATGAGTCCCCAGGACTCGGCCCCGCACCGGCCGGAGGTGGCTGCTCCCGAGGACTAGCAACTCGCCATCTTGACTCTCATGGCTTGCACAACTGCGGAGCGAAGCGGTGGCGGCTCCTGTGACTGACGGCCCGGTAGAGGACCGAAAAGGGACCGTTTCGGGACCGCTAGCGCATGCTCTGGTGGTGCACTGGGCCGAAAAGCGGAAAGTGTCCCGTTCTGTTCCACGCCGGGTGGGGCAGCCCGACCAGCAGACCAGCGAGAATGAGAGGGGCCGGGTGGTCCTGGCCAGACCCACAAGCCCGCTGCTGCCCGTACCAGCGGTGGCCCGGGCCCCGCAGCGCCCTTGATTTTTTTGACACGTGGGGTGCGCCCTCCCCACAAGCACCGTCGCTTGCAATTTTTGCATTAGGTGCACCTTTCGGCTTTGCCTCCCTCTCCTTGCCGTTGCTTTCTGCCACTCCCTGCTACTCCAGTAGCACCGGCGTCGAACATGGTGGGCAGGGGTAACAGAACCGTCACACTCACGGTCGAACCGGTATTCAAAAGTAGTACCCCAGAATTTTTCCGAACCTTTAACGGTTTCCTTACTTGAATCCCCCTTTGCACCGTGGTATGCTCAACTCAGCAGATGGGAGGGGACGATGGCGGACATTCTGGTGGGGTTTGTAGGGATGAGTGAGGCTGCCCGAGCACTGCGCATCAGCCGGGAGCGAGTGCGGCAACTCGTCAAGGAGGGCCGGCTGAAGGCTCTCCTGACGCCCTACGGTCTGGTTATTCCGGAAGCCGAGGTCGAGCGCCTGATCAAGGAACGCCGGCCCCGTCAAGCGGTGAGGGCCTGAAAAAGACAGGCGACCTGGTGTGCCCGCACCAGGCCGCCGATGCCAGGCCCCGCACTGCACTGCTTTGCGAAGCGACGCACTTGCCTTGCGGAGGTTTACTGTGCCTGGCGATACTAGCCTACTATGCCGACTTGGCACCTGTCAATCGCCTTTTGCGGTTCTACGCTATCGTGGCCGTGTTGTCGGCAAACTGGTGGTCGCTCGCCCGCTCGGTCAATTGGTCCTCGCCCAGCCTTACCGCCACCGGCCGATGGTCACCACGGTCTCGCAGCATCCAGCCGTCCTGGACTATGCCGACAAAGCCGGTGTGACCCTGTGGATCGTCCGGGACGACCGGGCCGGCCGGTGCTGGGCAATCGACCTTGAGGCCGTCGAAAAGGTCGGCTGGCTGAAGCGGCACCGGGGCGGCTGGCCGGAGGTCTTTGTCAGTCTGACGGCCTTTCGGACGATTTCCTGGCAGGAGTGGGACTACATCACGGGGCCAATCGTGGACCTGGACGAACCTACCGATGGTCCTGCCGTTCAGCTGGCACTGCCGCTCTTTGGGGGTGAGCGATGACGACCGTCGCCCTCCCTCCACCTGATGCCCCCCGGCTTGTCTGGGCTCTCTGGTATGCCCGGCGAGGCTGGCCGGTCCTGCCGCTCTGCTGGCCGACCGAGGACGGCCGGTGTGGCTGCGGCCGGAATCACCGAGACCGGGACATCGGCAAGGCCCCGCTGACCGAGCACGGGGTGCACGACGCCACCACCGATGAGGTGATCGTCCGCACCTGGTGGGGGCGCTGGCCTGCGGCCAATATCGGGATACATATCGAGCCTGCCAGGCTTCTCATCATCGGCCCGGACTGCTCGGAGGCCGAGCGGGAGTACTGGCGCCTGGGACTGCCCCTGGGCTGCGCCATCGTCCAGACAGGCCAGGGGCGGCACTATTACTACGCCCGCCCGCCCGATTGCCCGACATACCGCCTGTGTCGGAGCGGGTACGGCGACATCCTGACGACGGGCTACGTGGTGGCCCCGCCCTCCCGGCACCGCTCGGGGGCTACCTACCGCTGGCTGGCCGCCCCGCCGGAGACGCTGGCCGAGGCCCCCGCCTGGGCCGTCCAGCGGCTGACCGAGGCCGCCCGACGCCCGACGCCCGCCCCGCCACCGGCGCCGGCGACGGGCGAACCCCCCGTCCGGCTCTCGCCTCAGGACCTGGCCTGGTGGACGGGCGAGCGGACCGCCCGGAAGCCCGATGGCGAGGTGGACCGGTCGGCGACTCTGTACGCCATCGGCGTCGTCCTGGCCCGGGCCGGCGCCAGCCGGAGCACCATCGTCCAGGCCCTGGCCGAGCGGGACCGGACCCTGGGGCTGGACAAGTACAACGGCCGCCGGGATGGGGGGCTCACCGAGTACGAGCGCATCGCCGATAAGGCGCTGATGAACGGCCACGGCGAGCCCAATGGCCACCACCCGGACGCTGCCGCCCCAACCCTGGAGGGCACCGATCTGCATCACGCCCGGATTCTGGCTCAGGAGCTCCGAGACCGGGTCTGCTGGGTGGTCGAGTGGGGCTGGCTTGTGTGGACCGGCACCCACTGGGAGCGAGACCCCGAAGAGGCGCAGAGCCTGCGCCTGGCCGCCGAGGTGCTGAGCGCCTACTGGCTCCGACGGGCCCTGGCGGCGAGTGACGACAAAGAGCGCCAGCACCTGATCGACCGGGCCCGGGCCGCCCAGAGCCGCACCGTCGCCCGCAACGCCCTGACGCTGGCCCGGGCCTTCCTCAGCGCCCGCCCCGACGACTTCGACGCCGACCCCTGGAGCCTGGCCGTCCAGAACGGCGTCCTGGACCTGCGCACCCGCACCCTGCGGCCCCACGCCCCCACCCACCGCAACACCAGGGTCGCCCCCGTTTCCTATGACCCCTCGGCCCGCTGCCCCCGCTGGGAAGAGCACATGACCATGGTGCTCCCGCATCCCAATATCCGAAGGCATGTCCAGCGCTCGCTCGGGCTGGCCCTGGTGGGGGCCTGTCTGGACGAACGGCTGGACATCTGGTATGGCGACGGCGCCAACGGCAAGAGCACGACGGCGAGGGTGCTCCTGGCGATTCTGGGCGACTATGCCGACCGGGCGGCGCCCAACCTGCTGGTGGAGACCCGCCACCCGGAGCATCCCACGGCCCTGGCCGACCTGGCCGGGAAACGGATCGTCTTCTCGGTCGAGGTGGAGCGGGGCCAGAAGCTGGCCGAGGCCCTGGTCAAAGACCTGACCGGCGGCGACCGGAAGAAGGCCCGTTTTCTCTTCAAGGACTACTTCACCTTCGAGCAAACCTTCAGCCTGTTTCTCCTGTGCAATCACCGCCCCGAGGTGCGGGGCGCCGACACCGGCATCTGGCGCCGTTTGCGCCTGGTCCCCTGGACGGCCACCATCCCCCCGGAGCGGCGGCGCCCCCAGGCCGAGGTGGTGGCCGAGCTGGCCGCCGAGGGGCCGGGCATTCTCAACTGGCTCCTGGAGGGCCTCCACGACTGGCTCCAGGACCCCCAGTGGGAGGCGCCCGAGGTGCAGGCGGCGACCGAGGCCTACCGGACGGATATGGACCAGGTGGGGCGGTTCCTGGCCGAGTGCTGTGTGCGCCATCCCACGGCCCGGGTGGAGACCCGGGCGCTGTTTGAGGCCTACGAGCGCTGGTGTCAGGAGGTCGGCGAGACGGCCTTCTCCCGGAAGACGGTCGCCCAGCGGCTGCGGGCGTTGGGGATCGGCGAGAGCCGGTCAAACGGCAAGCGGTACTACACCGGGGTGGGGCTGCTCGGCCCAGACCCAGACCCCGACCCTCCACCGCCGGGAGAGGGGGCAGTGACAGATAGTGACCGATTTGCCCAAACTTTTTCAGCGCCCGGCCAGAATCGTTTTAATTATGGGATGATTGGTCACTATCGGTCACTGTCAGCCCCTGTCCCCCGTGCCCCTGCGACCGAAACGGCTGACGATCAGCTGGGCCCAGCCGGGCACCAGGGGCAGGCCCCCGACGGTGGGTGTGACAACGGGGCGCTGACTGGCGTCGGTGCCCCGTTGTGCATTGACTGCGGCTCTCCGATCATCGCACCGCACCGGTACAGGTGCTGCTCCTGCACGGCCAGAGCCCACAGCACCGGCATTTGCCCCGTCTGCACTCTCCCCGTGAGAGGGGACCCCCATCCCCCCAGCCGCACGGCTGAGGACCTGCATTCAGCGCCGGGATGACCATGAGACCCCGACGCTTGGAGGGACAGATGCTCATCCCCACCCCTCGTGACCCTCGGGCCCTCCTCGACCAGGTCCTGGTCCTCATCCGCCAGGCCGAGCAGCGGGAGATCGCTCGCCAGGCGCAGGAGCGGGCGGCCCAGGAGTGTCTGGAGGCTCTCCTGGGCCGACTCCGGGCCCGACACCCCAAGATCCGGGAAAAACGATTGCGCCAGCGGCGGTCCAGCTGGCCGTGGTGACAGCCTGCGCCGGAGGCTGCCACTTCCTGCCACGCTCTGTCACAGGCCCGCTCCGGTGCCGCCCCTGCGGGGTGATGAATCTTGGTGAATTTTGGGGTGTTCAGTGCTGGTCGGCGGGCGAGGCGGGCTCCTGCGGGCGGCTCTTGCGACGGGCCAGAATCGTGTCACGGTGTCGCTGGTAGTAGGCGGCCTGTCGGCAGGCTTGGCTACAGTATCGGGCGGGGCCCTTTGCGGTAAAGGGGCGCCCGCAGACCGGACAGGTCCCGGGCTTCTCCCGACGCAGATTGGCCAGAGCCCGACCAATATCGCTGGGGGTGCTCATCGTCCCTCCGCTCCACATCCCCTCTGGGCTGACTGTACACCGCCCCGCCCTGGTGCGTCAAGACAGGTACGCAAGAGTAGTACTTTTTTCCTACCAACTCCCCTCTTGACATGGGCTGACATATACGCTAATGTAGTAATCGGACAATCACTCAGGAGGTCGGCAATGCGCCAGGTCATCGTCAACGGGCAGGTCATCAGCGAGCAGGAGGCCCTGAAGCGGGCCGGGGCGGTGCGGCTCGGCTTCACCTGGCTGGGCGGGCACGCCTACAAGGTCGCCAGCGAATCCCAGCCCGGCTGGACCTACCGGGTGGTGGCCGCCTACGGTGAGGCCCGCTGCTCCTGCCGGGCCGGGCGGGACGGTCGGGTGTGCAAGCACGGCTGCATGCTCGCCCTCCTGACCCTGGAGGACCGGCCGGTGAAGAGCGAGGCGGCGCTGCGGTGGCTCCAGGCGGTGACGGAGAACGCCTGAGAGACCCCACGGGGCCGGGGTGTGGAGCCCCGGCCCCACACACACGATGCAGGAGGTGCGATGATGGCGCAGGTCAACGGGACGGTCAAGAGCAGCAAGAGCGAGACCCTGGAGGGCGTGGTGGCGGCGGTCAATGAGCACGGCCTGCGGCTCCGGGGCCAGGAGGGCTGGCTGAACTTCAGCAAGTTCAGCCCGGTCCAGCCCCCAGAGGTGGGCCAGACGGTCCGACTCCAGGTGAGCGGCGGCCGGTGGATTCGGGGCCTGGAGGTCCTGAGCGAGCCCCAGACCGAGCCCCCGCAGGAGACCGGGACCCCGCAGACCCCGGACCGGCTGGCGCTGCGCAAGTACGCCCTGAGCCTGGCGGTCCGGGTCTACACGACCGATGCCGGCAGCACCTGGGCCTCGGCCGAGAACATCGTGGCGATGGCCTCGGCCTTTGAGGACTGGCTGACCCGGTGAGCCCCCTGGGGCCCGGTCGGGACGCCGGGCCCCCTCTTGACAAAGCGCACCCCCAGGCGTACCCTGGGGCTGTGCACTCTACAAAACAAAGACCGGCGATGGGGATGGGCCATCACCGGTTGAGGCGGGCCGCTGCACCGACCCGCACCCCGATCCTCGCACGCCCCCCCTCCGGTTGTCAAGCCGGCCCGACCGATGCCCATTGATGCCCATTGTGATGCCCATTTTCGGGCCAGTGCGGGCTGACTCCCGCCGCTGGCCACAAAAAAAGCCCCGTCAGAGACGGGGCTGGCGGGCAGGAGTGGAGGGATTCGAACCCCCGACCGGCGGTTTTG
>DAOUAE010000020.1:0-117864 GCA_034433795.1 Chloroflexota bacterium | reverse complement strand
GAAGCCGACCGAGAATATCGTCCGCGTGCCGCCAGAGTGGATCCCCTACCCGGCCACTCTCCGACATTACTATGAAGTGTTCTATAGTCAGCGAACCGCCAGTATCGGCCGAGCCTTCTTCAACAGTGCAATTGTGTCAACAGTTACGACTATTCTCGTGATCTTTATCAGTGCTCTGGCTGCTTATCCGCTGGCCAGGATGCGTTTTCCTGGAAGAGACATCGTTTTTGCCATTCTTGTCGGGAGTCTGATGGTCCCTGGGGTTATCGGGCTGATCCCACTCTACCTCTTAATGCAGCAACTCGGCTGGCTCAGTACGTATCAGGCCCTGATCGTCCCGGAGATCGCTACCGCCTTCGGAGTTTTCCTGCTGCGCCAGTTCTTTCTCAGCCTACCGACCGAACTGGAGGACGCGGCGCGAATCGATGGTGCCAACTCCTGGCAGATCTTCTACCGTATTCTTATTCCATTGTCGCAACCTGCACTCGCGGCTCTAGGTATCTTTTCTTTCCGTTGGGCTTGGAACGATTTCACCTGGCCGCTTATTGCGATGAACAAACAGGAGATGTTTACTCTGCCCGTGGCGCTGGCGCTCTTGCGTACCGCCTACGTGGCGGAGTCTTATGGGCCGATCATGGCCGGGGCGGTGGTCAGTGCACTCCCACTGCTCGTCGTCTTCATTCTCGCCAACCGTCACATCGTCGAGGGCGTTCAGTTGAGTGGACTCAAGGCCTGAACGATATTCCTTAGGGAGGCGAGACAGGAATGTCTCAAATCGAAGCTCGTTGGCGTATCTGGCCTGAACTGACCCGCGCCGTCATTTCACCGAACATTTACGGCCAGTTCATTGAGCATCTAGGGCGATGTATCTATGATGGCATCTGGGTTGGGACCGAAAGTCCTATCCCCAACCGCCACGGATTCCGGCTGGCGACGCTGGAGGCTTTGCGGGCGCTGGCAGTGCCTGTCTTCCGCTGGCCAGGGGGTTGTTTCGCCGACGATTACCACTGGGAAGACGGCATCGGACCCCGTGAGCGGCGGCCACGACGGATCAATCTCTGGTGGTACGGCGAAGAGTCCAATCATTTCGGGACCGATGAGTTCATTGTGTTCTGCCGTGAGATTGGCGCTCAGCCATATATCTGTGCTAATGTCGGCTCTGGCAGCCCCACCGAGGCACGCAACTGGCTGGAGTACTGCAATGGCTCTGGCCAGACGCACTACGCCCAGCTGCGTGTTCAGTACGGTCACCCCGAGCCCTACGGCGTGCGCTACTGGGGGGTGGGCAACGAAAACTGGGGCTGCGGCGGCCACTTCACTCCTGAAGAGTATGCCGAGGCCTATCGCCGCTTCGCCACCTATCTCAAGCCATTTAACCGGACAATGACGCCACCTATTGAACTGGTGGCCTGCGGCCATATCACGCCCGACTGGAATCAGCGTTTTATGGCCGCGCTGGGAGCTGACCGTAACCCGCGTGTCTTGCACCTCATCGACCATCTCTCCATTCACCGCTACTTCCGTGGTCCTTCAGACGCAGAATTCACCGAAGATCAGTACTACCGGCTGATGCTGGACTCGCTGCAACTGGCTGAGGATCTGCGTCGGACCCGTGATGTTCTTGATTACTACTGTGGCGCACAAAAACGCATCGGCATTATTGTGGACGAATGGGGGACCTGGTACGACCAGGCTCGGGCCGAAAACGGCCTGGAGCAGAAGAACACACTCCAGGACGCGGTCATCGCCGGGACGACGCTGAACCTGTTCAACCGCTGGGCCGATTGGGTGACCATGGCCAACCTAGCCCAGACGGTCAACGTCCTCCAGTGCGTGGTCCAGACGGCGGGTGAGAAGACATGGCTTACCCCCACCTACTATGTCTTCGACCTCTATCGCCCACATATGGGCAATTATGTTCTGACCGACGAGCTGGAAACCCCAACCCATCCGGTCCCCGGGCCGGACCGCACGCCGCGTGCTCTGCCGCTGGTCGATACCTCGGCCTCACGGTCACCGGACGGGCAGACACTCGTCCTCACGCTGGTGAATCGGCACTGGGATGCAGCTATCGAATGCCGGGTCGAACTGCGGGGAGGCTTTCGGGTGGCTGAAGGCACTCTGCGGCAGCTCGCGGACGAAGACGTCCACGCCTCTAATAGCGCGGAGAGCCCGGATCGTGTCACCCCCTGTTCCCAGGTGTTTGGGGCTCACGGGGAGACGTTCGCTATCGTCCTCCCGCCACACTCGGTGACAGCGCTGCGGCTGACGCTCCAGCCACTATAGTTTATGGCGGCCTGGTTGCTAATCTAACCAGGCCGCCGCGCTGTTCTGGTCAGACCGGGCTGGTCGGACGGGCGATCTGGGCCTCGCAGCGGGGACAGAAATCCGGCGTCTTCTCGTCGACATCGGCCAGCGTGTTCGAGAAGCGCATCACACAGCCCGGCGTGGTGCAGTGCCCCAGCCCAGCCAGATGCCCCAGCTCGTGAACCGTCTCGATCAGCACCCGCCGCTGAAAGGTCGCCGGATCCGCCCCCTGCCGCAAACGGGCCAGCGCCACCACCGCCACCCCGCTCCGCCGATCGGCCTCGCCAAAAATGAAGTTCAACCCCGGCGCGGTCAGGTCCGCATCCACCAGCCCGACGACCGCCTCTTCCTCAGGCTGACGCGCCTGGGCCAGCAGCCACAGAAACGGCCGCGAGGGGTACTGCCCGTTGAGCGGCGTCAGGTCCGCCGGAAACGGCAACGGCTCAACCACCCGGATCGGCCGGCCGAACCGGGCGGCCAGCGGCCGAACCAGGCTGATCAGCAGGTCGCGGGGCACCGGGCCGATGGCCCGCAGGCTGATGTAGGTGGTGTAGGCCATCAGTCGCTCGTGACCAGGTCGCTCTGAATCCCCAGGGCCGTGGCCCCGGTCCCCCCATGGCTATCGGCCACCGGCCCCTCCTGACCGAAAGCCCCCGGGTGCGGCGCCAGCGCCCCCTTCAGGAAGCCGTCCTCCCCCCAGGCGGTGACCAGTCGCCGCCAGAGATTGGGCGGCACCTGGCTCTTGGCGACGTAGTGCGCGCCTGGGTTCCGGAACTCCTCCCCCCGGGCGATGAACTCCCCGCGCTCCGGCAGGTCCAGGTTGAAGTATACCTCACCCGGCACGAACACGTCGCCCTGGAAAATGGGTATCGCCCGCAGATCCTCATCGCTCCAGCCTGTCACCCACTGCAGCCAGTCGCGCAGATCGTAGGCGGTCTGGGCCGGTGGAGGCCGGCGCATCGTCCCCCTCCTCGCGATCGGGTTCTCGGTCGTCGGGACCCCCGACTAGCCGCGGCTGGCCTTGCCCCCCCGGCCATGGCCGCCGGGCTGGCCGCTGCCCTCGGGCTGGCCGGGACCGTTCTGCCCGACGCCCCGGTTGGTGGTCACCTGGATCTGGGCCTCGATGTCCGGCGGCAGTAGCTCCTCCGGCAACGGCCGGTGGGCCCGGAGGGCCCGGCGCAGCCGACTGGGGCTGACCATCTGGTTCTCACCCACCATCGCGGCCTCCCTCTGGCAGAGACGGTCCGGGGCAGAACCCCTCCACCGGGCCGCTGAGCAAGGGCTGTGCCGGCCTCTGGTACAGCCCTTGCGAGAAGACGCCCGGACCGTCTGGCCAGCGGCCAAGAGCACAGGGGAGGGAGCCAGCGTATGGTCCAGTACTTCATCACCTACAGCGTCCAGACCGGCAAGGAGATGGAGCACGAAGAGTGGCTGCGCCGGGTAGGCCTGCCGTTCTGGGAGCGGCAGCCCGGCTTCCGCGGCCTCCACGCCTTCTCGACCCTCATCGGCGATGGACCGGACTGGGTGCTCGAGGTGGAGTTCGCCTCGGCCGAGGACCTGGTGCGGGCCCTGGCCAGCGAGGAGGCCCAGCGCGTCCTGGAGACCTTCGAGCATATGGTGCGCGACCTCGAGACCAAGGTGCTCCAGCCGGCCACCCTCTGACGGCGGGGATACCGGGCGCCGTCCGGTAACTTGACATAATTAGCGGTTTTGCGCTAGACTTGTCCTGCCGGCCGAGCAGACGCGCTGCGGCATCCTCGGCCGGGCTACAACACCACACCGGTGTGAGGAGGGGTTCGATGTCCGGTGAGCGTGGTGAGATGACCGTCCGCCAGGCCGGCAAGAAGGGCGGCGAGACGGTCAAGGCGCGCTACGGCAGCGAGCACTACGTCCGCATCGGCAAGAAGGGCGGCGAGACCGTCGCCCGCGAGCGTGGTCCGGAGTTCTTCGCCGAGATCGGGCGCAAGGGCGGTCGGACGGTCCGCGAGCGGCGCGGCCCGGAGTTCTTCGCCGAGATCGGACGCAAGGGCGGCGAGGCGGTCAAGGCCAAGCACGGGCCGGAGTACTACTCCCGCATCCGCCGCAAGGCGACGCGCGCCGAGGCGTAGTAACCCCGAGGCGGCAGGCCCAGCTCCTGCCGCCTCTCTTTCTCCCCCGCTCACTCCACCAGACGCACCACCGGCCGCTCCCGCCAGTCAAAGGCCCGGAGCCCCGCCGGCCCCAGCCGCTCGACCTGCGCCAGACACCGCTCGGCCGCGGCCACCAGCTCCGCCACCGCCACCCCCTGGCAGACCGGCGGAAACCAGCGCAGGAGCGCGATCCCCCGGCGCAGTTTGCTGACCGCCCCGTGGTAGTTCCCCCGTTCCAGGTGGTAGAGCCCGACCCCGATGAGCAGAATCCCCTGGTAGAGATAGCGCACATCGTCCGGCTCGGCCCGCCAGAGGACCTCCAGCGTCTCATGCTGGGCGAAGTACTCGCCCCGGTTGAACTGGGCGATCCCCTGGCGCAGCAGCGGCGGCGGTGGATCGCCACACCGGGTCGGGCGGTAGGGCCCGGGATGCTTCCGGGGAACGGTCGGCGTGGGCATACCGGTCTCCTCCCCAGGACGCTCGCCGGCCGGCCGCCGGACCCCGGCCGGCAGTTTCGTGTAAAATTAGGCGCGGGCACGGCCAGCCAGGGCGCTGGCCGTGCATCCATCTTGCCGGTGGACCTCACCACAGCGCCGCACGGGAGGCCTGGTCGATGGACCTGGTACAGCGCCTGGCCACGGCGTTCGCCCAGCACGGCAAACGCCTCTACCTGGTAGGGGGCAGCGTCCGCGATGAGCTGCTGGGCCGCCCGGTGAAGGATCTGGACTTCGCCACCGACGCCCGGCCCGAGGAGATCAAGGCCATTCTCCAGTCGCTGCACCCCGACGCCCTCTACACCGTGGGCGAGAAGTTCGGCACCATCGGCGCGGTCTTCGGCGACCGTCGCCTGGAGATCACCACCTTCCGCGCCGAGCAGTACGAGCCCTACTCCCGCAAGCCCCGGGTGACCTTCGGCACCACCCTCGAGGGCGACCTGGCCCGCCGTGACTTCACCATCAACGCCATCGCCCGCGACGTCCTCACCGGCGAACTGCACGACCCCTTCGGCGGCCTGGAGGACCTGCGGGCCCGCCGGATCCGAGCGGTGGGCAATCCCGATGAGCGCTTCCGCGAGGACCCGCTGCGGCTCCTGCGGGCCATCCGGCTGGCCGTCGAGCTGGGCTTCGACATCGAGCCGGAGACCGCCGCCGCCATCCGGCGCAACGCCGCGCTGATCCAGTATATCAGCGTCGAGCGGATCGCCGAGGAACTGAACCGCATCCTGCTCTCGCCCCAGCCAGCCCGGGGGATCCGTCTGCTCGACGACCTGGGCCTCCTGGACCACGTCCTGCCCGAGGTGGCCGCCCTCAAGACCGTCGCCCCCGAGAAGCGCCGGATGAAGAACGTCTTCGAGCACACCCTGCGGGTCGTCGAGCGGACCCCGCCCGATCTCATCCTGCGCTGGGCGGCCCTCCTCCACGATATCGGCAAGCCCCGCACGCTCACGGTGACCGACGGCGAGGTCAGCTTCCCCGGTCACGAGCGGGTGGGCGAGGAGATGGCCCGCCAGATCCTGGCCCGCCTGCACTACGACAGCGAGACCATCGAGCATGTCGCCCGGCTGGTCGGCCTGCACATGCGGGCCAATCAGTACTCGCCCGAGTGGACCGACGGGGCGGTGCGCCGTCTCATCCGCGACGCCGACGCCGATCTGGAGCGCCTGCTGCAGCTCTCCCGGGCCGATGTGACCAGTTACCGCCCGGCCCGGGTGGCTGAGGCCGCCCGCCGGGTCGAGGAGCTGGCCGCCCGCTGTCGGGCTCTGCTGGAGCAGGAGAACATCAAGGCCCTGAAGAGCCCGCTGGACGGCTACGAACTGATGGCCCTGTTCAACCGGCCGCCAGGGCGCTGGATCGGCGAGCTCAAAGAGTACCTGCTGAACCAGGTGATCGAGGGCCACCTGGCGCCGGACGACAAGGAGCGGGCCGCCGAACTGGCCCGGCGCTACGTCGAGGAGCACCAGATCCTGCCGACCCCCTTCTAAGAAACTATCTCAAAAGCCATGAATCGGTGTAAAACCATCCACGGATCTCAGCGGGAGGGAGCCACGGATGGCCAGGGGAAGACGACAGCCCAAACCGTTGCCGACGATTTGGCGTGTGCCGGACGAGTTGTGGGCCGAGATCAAGCCGATTCTCGACCAGTACGACCCACCGAAGCAGACAGGGCGCAAGCGCATCGACCCGCGAGCGGCGCTGGACGCGATCCTCTTCCGGCTCCGGAGCGGCTGCCAGTGGAACCAGTTGCCCAAGGAGTTCCCCGACGACAGCTCGGTGCACCGCACCTTCCAGCGCTGGGTGCGGCTGGGCGTCTTCGAGCGCCTCTGGGCCCGGCTGGTCGAGGCCTGCGACGAGCTGGGCGGGGTAGACTGGGAGTGGCAGGCTGCGGACGGCATGCTGGGCAAGGCCCGCTTGGGGGGGACCTGATCGGCCCCAACCCGACCGACCGCGGCAAGAACGGCACCAAGAAGAGTCTGCTGGTCGAGCGCCGGGGCGGGCCGCTGGCGGTGGTCGTCGCCGGGGCGAACGTGCACGATGCGAAGCTCCTGGAGGCGACCATCGAGGCCCTCGTGGTCGAACGGCCGGTGCCGACCGACGAGCGGCCCCAGCACCTGTGCCTGGACAAGGGCTACGACAACCCCACCGGGCGGCAGGCGGCGGCCGAGCACGGCTACATGCCTCATATCCGGCGGATCGGCGAGGAGCAGCTCGACGAACAGCAGGGACGCCGCTACCCGGCCCGGCGCTGGGTCGTGGAACGGACGCTGGCCTGGCTGAGCAAGTGTCGCGCCATCCTGGTGCGCTACGACAAGCATGCCCGCAACTACCTCGCGCTGCTGAAGCTTGCCTGCGCGCTGCTCTGGTACCGTCGCCATTGGCAACTCACGGTTTTGAGATAGTTACTAATATTACAGTTCCCTTTATATTTCTTTCGTGGTATGCTGGGCGTGGGAGGTGATGCGTGTGGAGCGAGGCACCTGTGGGTGTGACCGTGAAGAGGTCGTGGCCGCGCAGGTAGCGACCGTGATCGACCAAGCGGCAGACCTGCTCCGTCCCCACTTTCGTCGCGCCGCGGCCCATCGCCATGCGGTGGACTACCTCCGGGGGCTGCTGGCCGAGGTCGAGCGCAAGAACGGCTGGCAACTGGCCGAGTACGCGGGCTACCGCCACCCCCGCGGCATCCAGCGGGTGCTCGATCGCTACGCCTGGGATGCCGATCTCGTCCGGGACGACCTGCGGCGCTGGGTCGAGGCCGAGTTGGGGGACCCCACCGGGGTGCTCGTCGTCGACGAGACCAGCTTTCCCAAACAGGGACGGCATTCGGTCGGCGTGGCCCGCCAGTACTGCGGGACGTTGGGCAAGATCGCCAACTGCCAGGTGGGGGTCTTCCTCGGCTATGCCAGTCCCGCGGGCCACGCGCTGATCGACCGGGCGCTCTTCGTGCCCGCGGCGTGGTTCGCCGACCCTGACCGGTGTCGGAAGGCGGGCATCCCCACCACGGTCGGCTTCCGCACCAAGCCGCAACTTGCTCTCGACCTGATTGAACGGGCGCTGGATGCCGGGGTGCCCGCGCGCTGGGTGGTCGCCGATGAAGTCTATGGGAGCGACGGGACGCTGCGGCGGGCGCTGGAGGAGCGCGGGCAAGCGTACGTCCTGGCGGTCCGCAGCACCGAGACGACGACGACGTGGCCGCCGGACGGGGTGCCGGGACAGGTGCGGGTGGCCGAGGTGGCTGCCGCCATCCCTGCGGACGCCTGGCAGCGGCTGAGCGGCGGCGAAGGTGCCCAGGGGCCACGCGTCTACGACTGGGCGCTGGTCCCCCTGCGGCCGGCGCTGCGGGCGGGCTGGGTGCACGCCCTGCTGGTCCGTCGCCATCCCGAGCGCCCCGACGAGTTGGCCTATTTCCTGGTCTACGCCCCGCAGGACACGCCGCTTCAGGAGGTCGTTCGGGCGGCGGGAGCCCGCTGGACCATCGACGACCTGTTCAAGCGGGCCAAGGGCCAGGTGGGGCTCGACCACTACGAGGTGCGGAGTTGGCACGGCTGGTACCGGCATATCACCCTCGCCCTGCTGGCGTTGGCGGCCTTGGCGATCGGGGCGGCGAAAAGGGGGGAGCGTCTTGCCCCCAGCACATCCGGCTCACCGTCCCCGAACTGCGGCGGCTCCTCGTCCGGCTCGTCTGGACGGCCACCCGCACGCCAGACGACATCCTTGCCTGGTCCCGCTGGCGTCGTCGCCAGCAGAAAATCGCCCAGGAGTGTCATCGCCGACGCCGCCTGAGACAAGAAAGGGAACTGTAATACTATAATTCTTCTTTGCCTTTTTGTGCGGACCCGGTGGCCGGTCGGCCGAGTCTTTTTAAGAAAAAACTTACAGAGTGTTAGGCCCCTTCTAACGGCCGCCGGTATACAGTGAAAAACGCCGAAAGGGCCAGACCATCACCCGAGGGGGGATACCATGCTGGAGCGCACCACCGTTCTGGCCAAGAACACCGAAGGACGGACAAGCACGGGGCTCCTCTCCTTCGAGGAAGAGCAGGCGCTGGCGCGGGCGGTCAAAGCCGCCCGGGCGGCCCGCGAACGGCTGGCCCAGGCCACCGACCTCTCGCCGGAGGAGCGGGCCGAACTCGAGCGTCTCATCGCCGAGGGCGAGCGGGCCCGTCAGCGTCTGGTCGAGGCCAACCAGGGGTTGGTCTGGCAGATCGCTCGCCGCTACGCTGATGCGGGCATGGATGTCGAGGACCTGGTCCAGGAAGGGAACATCGGGCTCCTGCACGCCATCGAGAAGTTCGACCCCGACCTGGGCTACCGCTTCTCGACCTACGCCACCTGGTGGATCCGCCAGGCGATCGCCCGGGCCGTGGCCGACCAGTCGCGGACCATCCGCCTGCCGGTCCACGCCGGCGAGGCCCTGATGCGCCTGGAGCGGGCCCGTGAGCAGCTGACCACCGAACTGGGACGCGAGCCCGATCTCGCGGAGATCGCCGAGCGGGCCAAGGTGGACCCGAACTGGGCGCGGGAGCTGGTTGAGGCCGGCACGCGTCCGACCTCGCTGGACCGCCTGCTCGGCGAGGACCAGGAGACCAGCCTGGCGGATCTGGTGCCGGATACCTCGGCCGACGCTGAGGCGGCGCTCGAGCGGCTGGCGACCAGCGACGCGGTCCAGCGGGCCCTGGCGATGCTCTCGGAGCGCGAGCGCCAGGTGCTGACGCTGCGCTACGGCCTGGCCGACGGCATCCCGCGGACGCTGAGCGAGGTGGCCGAGATCCTGGGCATCTCGCGCGAGCGGGTCCGCCAGATCGAGGCCGAGGCCCTGCGGCGGCTGCGCCGCGAGGGCCAGCGGCAGCTGCTCGCTCTGGCCTCGTGAGACGTCCCTCGCAGACTCGTGACCCGACGGCTGGCAACGGGGCCAGCGGTCGGGTCTTTTGCTATAATTGCAGACTGAGGACGCAGCTGAGGCACGCCGATGAACGCACCGACCAAGGGTAAACGGATCCTCGCGGTCGACGACGAGCCGCGGATCCTCGATTTTCTGCGGCTGACGCTGGAGCGGGAGGGCTTTCTGGTCCTGGAGGCCGCCGACGGCGAAGAGGCCCTGCGGCGGGTTCGCGACGATCTCCCCGACCTGGTCCTCCTCGACGTGAACCTGCCCGATGTGGACGGGTTCGAGGTGCTGCGCCAGGTCCGCGAGATCTCCAGCGTGCCGGTGGTGATGGTGACGGTCCGTGGCGAGGAGCCGGATAAGATCCGGGGGCTGGAGCTGGGGGCCGATGACTACGTCACCAAGCCCTTCAGCCCCGGCGAACTGGTCGCCCGGATCCGGGCTGTTCTGCGCCGGGCTGAGGCCGGGACCACGGTGGCCAACGGTGTCTTGAAGGTCGACGACTACCTGACGATCGATTTCGAGGAACGCGAGGTGATCGTCAACGGCCGACGGATTCCCCTGCGGCCGACCGAGTACCGACTGCTCTATCACCTGGTGCAGAACGCCGGGCGGACCCTGCCCTACGAGGTGATCCTGCGCCGGGTCTGGGGGCCGGAGTACCGCGATGAGATCCACTACGTCCATCTCTATATCACCTATCTCCGTCAGAAGATCGAGCCCGATCCCCAGAACCCCCGCTACATCCTGACCAAACGCGGCGTGGGCTACAGTTTCCGCGCCCTCCCCCGCCCCGCCGGTCAGCCGGCCTGATCGGCGATGGTGGTGCCGCGCCGCTGGCTGGCCGACGCCAGCCTGCTTCTGGTCACGCTGATCTGGGGCACCACGTTTGTCGTGGTCAAAGAGGCCCTGACGGCGGTGACCCCGGCCGCCTTTCTGGCGCTGCGCTTCCTTCTCGCCGCGATGGCGCTCGGCCTGGTCGCCGGGCTCCGTCTGCGCCGGCTCTCCCGGGCCGATCTCCGGGGCGGTCTTCTCCTGGGGCTTTTTCTCTTCGCTGGCTTCTTCTTCCAGACCACCGGGCTGCAGACGACCAGCGCCAGCGCCGCCGCCTTCATCACCGGGCTTTCCGTGGTGATCGTCCCCGGCCTGGCCTGGCTGGCCCTGGGGCAGCGCCCGTCCCGGGCCGTCTGGGTGGGGGTGGTCCTGGCCACGGTCGGGCTGGCGCTCCTCACGCTCCGGGAGACACCGCTGCCCCAGGCCGGTGACCTGCTGGTCCTGCTCTGCGCCCTGGCCTTCGCCGGCCATATTGTCGCCACCGGGGCCCTGGCCCCTCACTCGCCACCGCTGGCCCTGACCACGGTCCAGGTGGCCACGGTGGCCCTGCTCAGCCTGCCGCTCGCCGGCCCGTCCCTAACCCTGGCGCTGCCGGGCGAGGTCTGGGCGGCCGTGGCCTTCACCGGTCTGGGCGCTACCGCTCTGGTCTTCGCCGTCCAGACCTGGGCTCAGCGCTACACCTCCCCGACGCACGCCGCCCTCATCTTCACGCTGGAGCCGGTTTTCGCCGCCCTGTTCGCCGCGCTGGTCGCCGGCGAGCGTCTGACCCCGCCGGCGCTGGTGGGGGCGGCCCTGATGCTGGCCGGGATGCTGGTGGCCGAGCTGGGGCGGGGCCCGGAGACCACGCCCGCAGCGCGAGCGCTGGCCGGCGCGTCGGGCCGACGCGCCTGAGGCGCCTCAGACAGGGGGCGGCCGCTAGGGGAGGTCCGGGCGAAAGCCTAGCGTGGCGACGGTGGCCTGCAGGGCCGCCTGGGCCGGGGCGCGGTAGGTGGCCGCCGGGTCGGCGGCCAGGAGACGTCCGGCCCAGGCCTCCAGCGCCGCCAGTGCCCGGGGGGTGTTAAGATCGTCGTCCAGCGCCGCCGCCACGACGGCCTCGAGGTCGGTGTAGGGCACGGCCGGCGCGTTCGGCTGGCCCGGCGGCGCGGTGATGGCCGCCCGGACGCGCTCCCACCGGTCGCGGGCGCTGGCCAGGTCGGCCGCGTTGTACTCCCAGTCGGTCCGGTAGTGGTGGCTGAGGAGCAGCCAGCGGGTGGCGTTACCGCCGATCTGGGCGATGACGCTGTCGGCCAGGACCAGGTTCCCCAGCGATTTGGCCATCTTGGTCCCCCCCAGGCAGACCATCCCGGTGTGAACCCAGAAGCGGGCGAAGGGCCGGCGGCCGGTCAGGGCCTCGCCCAGAGTCAACTGGTTCTCGTGGTGGGGGAAAATGAGGTCGCTGCCGCCGCCGACGAGGTCGGCCTGGTAGCCGAGATGGGCCAGGATCATGGCCACGCACTCGATGTGCCAGCCCGGCCGGCCCAGCCCCCAGGGCGAGGCCCAGGCTGGCTCGTCGGGCAGCGAGGCCTGCCAGAGGACGAAGTCCAGCGGGTCCTCCTTGCGCGGGTCGTCGGGGTAGCCCCCGCGTTCGCGGGCCAGGGCGATCATCGTCGCCCGGTCCAGCCGGCTCAGCCGGCCGTAGTCGGGGACGCTGCGGACCCGGAAGTACAGGTTGTGGTCGCGGCGGTAGGTGTAGCCGGCGGCGGTCAGTTGCTCGCAGAGGGCGACGATCTGCGGGACCGCCTGGCTGGCCCACGGCCAGTGGTCCGGCCGGCGGACGTTGAGGGCCTCCAGATCGGCGCGGAAGTGCTCGAACTCGCGGTGGGCCAGCACATCCCAGCGGAGGCCCGTCTGCCGGGCGCGGGCCAGGATATCGTCGTCGACGTCGGTCACGTTCTGGACATAGGTCACCGGGTGGCCCCGGTGCTCCAGCCAGCGGACCAGGACGTCGAAGGCGACGTAGGTGAAGGCGTGGCCCAGGTGGGTGACGTCGTAGGGAGTCACCCCGCAGACGTAGAGGGCGACGCGGGGACCGGCCGGGGTGAACGGCTCGATCCGGTCGGTCAGACGGTTGTACAGACGCAGCGCCATGGCCGCTCCTCAGGCAGAGGATAGAGCGCAGCACTCCTGGACCAGGTAGAGCGGGGTCAGTGGCTGGCCAGTCGCCTGGCAGACCGTGGTCTCCCAGTCGGCCCGGGCGCCGGGGCGGAAGAGGGCGGCCGTGAGGTAGGCCCCGACCGCCGGGGCGTCGACCAGGCGGCCGACTCGCTGGCGCAGGACCGCGGCCAGCTGGCTGGCCAGCAGCTCGCCCAGGAGGTAGTTCTGGTAGTAGACCGGGTGCAGGGCCAGGTGGATCTTGGCGGCCCAGTCCGGGGCGTCGCGGCCCTCGGGCCGGCGCACCAGCTGGAACCGTTCGACCAGATCCCACCACCGGCGATTGAGGTCCTGGTCCGGGTCGGCGTAGAGCGCCCGCTCGAAGTGCACCACCACCATGGCCCAGCGCAGGAAGATCAGCCGGCTCAGGCGCTCCTGGGCCGCCAGCGCGGCGCGCTGGGCGGCCACCCACGACCGGTCCACGCCGGCGACGGCGGTCAGCCAGTCGGGCTGGAGGACCAGCCGGCCCAGGAGCAGGGCCACCGCCTCGGTGGTGATGAGGTGGGCCGGTGTCCGCAGGAGGTAGGGGAGATTGGGGTCGATGGCGCGGTCGTAGACGGCGTGCCCCAGTTCGTGCAGAAGGGTCTCCAGCCAGCGGGCGGTGGGCTCGAGGTTGCAGAGGATGCGCACATCGCCCCGCCGGTCGATATCGGTACAGAAGGCGTGCTGGTTCTTGCCCGGCCGGGCGTAGAGATCGCTGCGCATGAGGACCGGTCGAACGTCGAACCCCAGTCCGTCGAACGTCCGCACCGCCAGGGCCACCAGATCGCGCTCGGCGAAGAGCGGGTCAAGGTCGAGCGTGCTGGCCGGGGGTGGATTCTGGAAGAAACGGTCGCCGTAGTGCCAGGGGCGGAGGTCCGCGGGGGTCACCCCGAACCGGGCGGCCAGTCGAGCGTCCAGGGCCTCCTTGGCGGCTCGGAACGGCGCGGCGGTCTCGGCTTCGAGGGTGGCCAGCAGGGCGAAGAGGCGGTCCTCGGCGATTTCGGCGAGCCGCAGGCTCTTCTGGAAGTGGTCGCGGAAGCCCTGCCGGCGGGCGGCGGCGTTGCGCCGCCGGGCCAGTTCGCGGACGCGGTCGGCCACCCGCTGGCCGATCTGCTTGCTGGCCTCCCAGGCCTCCTGCAGCCGGGTCGAATCGGTCTCGTGGGCCAGGATCTGGTCGAGGGTGTTGTCCGAGACGGGACGGCCGTGGAGCCGGGCGCGGTAGGTGGTGTACTCATCGCGGACCTCTTTTTCGAGAGCGGTCAGCGCCTCGATGGTGGCGGGGTCCTGCTGGCCGCCGGTGTACTCGAGGTACAGCAGGGTCAGCTGGCGGGCGGTCAGCGGGTCGTCGGCGGCGGCCTCGGCCTCGTACCAGGCGCGGACCTGGGCGTAGGCGGTGGGGTCGGCGTAAAGCTGGCGGAGAGCGATCTCCAGGCGGGCGGCCTGGGCGCTGGCCTCGGCCGAGCCGGTGGTGGCGGCCTCCCAGTGGGCCAGGGCCAGCGCCCGCTGGAGGGGCTCGAGGGTGGCGGTGTGCTCGGCGATGAAGCGCTGGATCGCGGTCAGACGGGACATCGGCGGCTCCTGGCGGTGGCTTTCGGCCAGATTGTACCAGATTTGACAGCCTTTTCTCCGGTCGGGTATAGTTTGCGGTAGCAGCGGCCCCGCGCTGAGACCGGCGCGGAGGGCCTGGCCGAAAGCCGCCCACGGGGGCGGGGCGTTCACCCGCCCTCGCTTTGTGTGAGCGCTGCGGGCGGCGGTGCGGTGAGGTGAAGAACCGGTGCCAGACCTCGAAACGCTTGTCTCTCTCTGCAAGCGGCGGGGCTTTATCTTCCCGTCCAGCGAAATCTACGGCGGCATCGGCGGCTTCTGGGACTACGGGCCGCTGGGTGTCGAACTCAAGCGCAACATCAAAGAGGCCTGGTGGCGGGCGGTGGTCCAGGAACGCGACGATATGGTCGGTCTGGATGCGGCCATCATCATGCACCCGCGCACCTGGGAGGCCTCCGGCCACGTTCAGAGTTTCATCGAGCCGCTGGTCGAGTGCCTGGTCTGCAAGCACCGCTTCCGGGCCGACGAGGTCGGCGAGCGCTGCCCGGAGTGCGGGGGGCGGCTGACCGAGGCCCGCATGTTCAACACGATGTTCAAGACCTACGTCGGCCCGGTCGAGGAGGAGGCGGCGGTGGCCTACCTCCGCCCCGAGACGGCCCAGGGCATCTTCGTCAACTTCAAGAACATTCTCAACACCACCCGTCGCAAGCTGCCCTTCGGCGTGGCCCAGATCGGGAAGGCCTTCCGCAACGAGATCACCCCCGGCAAGTTCATCTTCCGCAGCCGCGAGTTCGAGCAGATGGAGATCGAGTACTTCGTCAAGCCGGGGACCGACGAGCAGTGGCACCGCTACTGGGTCGAGGAGCGCCGGCGCTGGTACGTGCGGCTGGGGCTGCGCGAGGAGAACCTGCGCTTCTACGAGTACCCGCCCGAGGAACTGGCCCACTACGCCAAGGCCACGGTGGACATCCAGTACCGTTTCCCCTGGGGCTGGGCCGAACTGGAGGGCATCGCCAACCGGACCGACTTCGACCTGCGGCGCCACTCCGAATACAGCGGCGAGGCCCTGACCTACTTCGACGAGGAGACCGGCACCCATTACTTCCCCTACGTCATCGAGCCCTCGGCCGGCGTGGACCGCTCGCTTCTGGCTTTTCTCCTCGACGCCTACAGCGAGGAGCCGGATAAGGAGGGGGTGCGGGTCGTCCTCAAGCTGCACAAGGCCCTAGCCCCCATCAAGGTGGCGGTCCTGCCGCTCTCCCGGAAGGAGCCGCTGGTCCAGGTGGCCAAGGAGGTCTGGGCGCTTCTTCGGCCGCACTTCACCACCGCCTACGATGACGCCCAGTCGATCGGCCGCCGCTACCGCCGGCAGGACGAGATCGGAACCCCCTACTGCGTCACCATCGATTTCCAGACGCTGGAGGATCGGGCGGTGACGATCCGCGACCGCGACACGATGCAGCAGGAACGGGTGCCGATCGCCGACCTGGTGGCCGCTCTGTGCGACCGGTTGAAAGTGGTATAATAGCCAGTCGATCAGGAGACGGCTGATCTTCGGACCCCAAGGAGGTTCATCGGCGATGGCCAAGAAATGGGTCTATCTCTTCACCGAAGGCAACGCCCAGATGCGCGACCTGCTCGGCGGAAAGGGCGCCGGCGTCGCCGAGATGACCCGAGCCGGGCTGCCTGTGCCTCCCGGCTTCACCATCACCACCGAGGCCTGCAACGCCTACTACGCCAGCGGCCGGCAGTTCCCCGAGGGGCTCTGGGAGCAGGTCCTGGAGGCGCTCAAGGTCATCGAGCGCGAGACCGGCAAGCGCTTCGGCGACCCGACCAACCCGCTGCTCGTCTCGGTCCGCTCGGGCGCCAAGTTCTCGATGCCGGGTATGATGGATACCGTCCTCAACCTGGGCCTCAACGACGAGACGGTCAAGGGGCTCATCGCCCAGACCGGCAACGAGCGCTTCGCCTACGACGCCTACCGCCGCTTCATCCAGATGTTCGGCAAAATCGTCCTGGGCATCGACCCGGAGCGCTTCGAGCGGCGGCTGGAGGAGAAAAAGCGTCAGGTGGGGGCCCAGGCCGATACGGATCTGACGGCCGAGCACCTGCGGGACCTGGTCGAGGAGTTCAAGCGGATCGTCGAGGAGGAGACCGGCCGGCCCTTCCCCAGCGATCCCTACGAGCAGCTGCGCCTGGCCATCCAGGCGGTCTTCAACTCCTGGATGAACAAGCGGGCGGTGGACTACCGCAACTTCCACAAGATTCCCCACGATCTGGGCACCGCCGTCAACGTCCAGGCCATGGTCTTCGGCAACATGGGCTGGGACTCGGGCACCGGCGTGGCCTTCACCCGCAACCCGCTGACCGGCGAGAAGGAACTGTACGGCGAGTACCTGCCCAACGCCCAGGGCGAGGACGTGGTGGCCGGGATCCGCACCCCCAAGCCGATCGCCGCTCTCAAGGAGGACATGCCCGAGGTCTACGAGCAGTTCAAGCGCTACGCCGAGATGCTCGAGCGGCACTACCGGGATATGCAGGACCTGGAGTTCACCATCGAGCGCGGCAAGCTGTACATGCTCCAGACCCGCTCGGGCAAGCGGTCGGCGGCGGCGGCGGTCAAGATCGCGGTGGATATGGTCCACGAGGGGCTGATCGATAAGGCCGAGGCCCTCAAGCGGGTGGAGCCGGAGCAGATCGAGCAACTGCTGCACCCGCAGATCGACCCGCGGGCCAAGGTCCAGGTCATCGCCCGTGGCCTGAACGCCTCGCCCGGCGCGGCCACCGGCAAGGCGGTCTTCGACGCCGACCGGGCCGAGGCCCTGGCTCGCCAGGGCGAGAAGGTCATCCTGGTCCGCCCGGAGACCAACCCCGACGACGTCCACGGGATGCTGGTGGCCCAGGGGATCCTGACCGCCCGGGGCGGGGCGACCTCGCACGCGGCGGTGGTGGCCCGCGGGCTGGGCAAGCCCTGCGTGGCCGGCTGCGAGGCGCTCCAGATCGATCTGGAGAAGCGCCAGTTCACGGTGGACGGCATCGTCGTCAAAGAGGGCGATGTCATCTCGATCAACGGCAGCACCGGCGAGGTCATCCTGGGTGAGGTGCCGCTCATCGAGCCGGAGCTCTCGCCGGAGCTGCGCGAACTCCTGAGCTGGGCCGACGAGGTGCGGCAGTTGCAGGTCTGGGCCAACGCCGACTACCCGCGCGACGCCGCCAAGGCCCGCGAGTACGGGGCCCAGGGTATCGGCCTCTGCCGGACCGAGCACATGTTCTTCGAGCCGGACCGCCTGCCGCTGGTCCGGACGATGATCCTGGCGGCGGCCGAGGCCACGGCCCTCGACCGGGCGGTGGCCGATCTTGAGGCGGCTCTGGCCAACCCCCGGCCCGATCAGGACCCGGCCAGGCTCCAGCAGCAGCTGGCCGAGGCCCGGCGCCGGCGCGAGGCCAGCGAAGCCTGGCACGCCTACCACGACAGTCTGCGCCGGCTGGAGGTCATTCAGACCGAGGACTTCAAGGGCATCTTCCGGGTGATGGACGGTCTGCCGGTGGTCATCCGGCTGCTCGACCCGCCGCTCCACGAGTTCCTGCCGCGCTATGAAGATCTCCTGGTCGAGGTCACCGAGCTGCGTCTGAAGGGCGATGGGGCGGAGCTGGCCGAGAAGGAGAAGCTGCTGCGGGCGGTGGCCGGCATGCGCGAGGCCAACCCGATGCTCGGCCTGCGCGGCTGCCGGCTGGGTATCCTCTTCCCGGCCATCTACGAGATGCAGGTCCGGGCCATCTTCCGGGCGGCCATCGCCGTCCAGGCCGAGGGGAAGGTCGTCAAGCCCGAGATCATGATCCCGCTGGTCGGCCACATCAACGAACTGCGGGTGGCCCGCGAGCAGCTCGAACGGGTGGCCCAGGCGGTCCAGGCCGAGGCCGGGGTGACCATCCCCTACAAGTTCGGCACGATGATCGAGGTCCCGCGGGCGGCCTTGACCGCCGACGAGATCGCCCAGGCCGCTGAGTTCTTCTCCTTCGGCACCAACGATCTGACCCAGACCACCTTCGGCATCAGCCGTGACGATGCCGAGGGCAAGTTCCTGCTCCAGTACGTCGAGCGCAAGATCCTGCCCCAGAACCCGTTCCAGGTGCTGGACCGCGAGGGGGTGGGGAAGCTGATGCGCTGGGCGGTTGAGCAGGGCCGTCAGACCCGGCCCGACCTGGAGGTCGGCATCTGCGGCGAGCACGGCGGCGATCCCGAGTCCATCGCCTTCTGCCACGAGCTGGGCCTGAACTACGTGAGCGCCTCGCCGTACCGGGTGCCGGTGGCCCGGCTGGCCGCCGCTCAGGCGGCCCTGGCCCGGCCGCTGGTGGCCCACACGGCCTGAGGCCGCTCGAACCGGTGCGGGGGAGGCTCTCCCCCGCACCGCTGGGGGTGGGAGATGTGGGAGGTCGCCGGACGGCCACGGTATCACGAGGGGGTTCGCGCACGGCTGGAGGCCCGTGAGCGGCTGCTCTCGCCGCTGGCCGCCAAAAGTTACTTCAGCCGGGGGCGTCTGCGTCCGGAGGAGCCCTCGCCCACCCGGACGGAGTTCCAGCGCGACCGCGACCGGATCATCCACTCCAAGGCCTTCCGCCGCCTCAAACACAAGACCCAGGTCTTCTTCGCCCCTCAAGGCGACCACTACGTCACCCGCCTGACTCATACCCTGGAACTGGCCCAGATCGCCCGCTCCATCGCCCGGGCTCTGAATCTCAATGAGGACCTGACCGAGGCCATCGCCCTGGCCCACGATCTGGGCCATCCCCCCTTCGGCCACGCCGGCGAAGAGGCCCTCAACGAGGTCGTGCCCGGCGGCTTCCGCCACTACGAGCAGAGCCTGCGGGTGGTGGACGTGCTGGAGAAGAACGGCCAGGGGCTGAACCTGACCTGGGAGACGCGGGTCAGTATCCTCAAGCACTCCAAGGCCCGCGAGAGCCTGGCCGCCCCCGGCGCCGGTGTCGCCCCCACGCTGGAGGGGCAGATCGTCAAACTGGCCGACGCCATCGCCTATCTCAACCACGATATCGGCGACGCCGTCCGGGCGGGGCTCCTGCGGGAGGAGGACCTGCCGGCCCTCTGCCGGCGCGTCCTGGGCACCCGCCACGCCGAACGGATCAACACCATGGTCTGCGACATTATCGACGCCAGCTGGGAGGCGGTCCGGGCCGCTGAGGACAGCCGTGAGCAGACACGCGCCGACTACGAGGCTCTGCAGGCCGACCTGGCCGCGCGGGCCGAGCGGGGCGAGGCTCTTATTCGCATGAGCCCGGCGGTCCAGGAGGCGACCGATTGTCTGCGCGAGTTCATGTTTCAGACGGTCTACCTCGACTCGCAGGCCAAGGCCGAGGAGGCCAAGGCCAAGCGCCTGGTCCAGATGCTCTACACCTACTACTGCCAGCACCCCGAGGCGCTGCCGCCGGAGTACCAGGCCTTCCTGCGGCGCGACCCGGTGGAGCGGGTGGTCTGCGACTACATCGCCGGCATGACCGACCGGTACGCCCTGGCCGTCTTCCAGGAGATCTACTGCCCGAAGGTCTGGGCGGTATGACCGACCGGCTGGCGCGGGCCACCACGGCGAGCGGGGCGGTGGCCCTGACCGGGCTGGGGCTGCTGGCGGTGAGCGCCGGGCTGCTCTGGCTGAGGGCGGAGAGTCTTCGCCCCGGACCGCGGTCCGGTCCGCTGGCCTGGTCTCTGCTGGCCGGGGCTGGGCTCTTTTGGGTGGGGTTGCTGGGCTACGTCGGGCTGCCCGGCCTCTGCCGCGATCTGGCGGTCCGGACCGTCGGCCGCCATCGCACCGTCCTGGCCTGTCTGGCCCTGGCTCTCTCGCTGGCCTTTCTGCTGACGCTGCCGCTTGGTCTGGCCGCCCGGGGCGCGGCGGGGCTGCCGCTGCTGACGGTCACCCTGGTTGTGCTGGTGAACGAGGGGGCGCTCCTTCTGGTGCTCGTCTGGCGGGTGCTGCGGCCGGGGGCGCTCCCGTGCGCGCAGTTCGGGCTCTCGTGGGCGGCCCTGCGGACCCACTGGCGGCTGGGCGTGGTGGGAGGGCTGGCTCTCTTTCTCGTGACCGTGCTTCTGGCCGCTCTTCTGCGCCAGGTGGGTCTCAACCCCTCGCAGGCGCGTCTTTTCGCTGGGGTCCGGACGGCCGATCCCCTGGCCCTGGGTCTCTTTGTCCTGGTCAGCGCGGGGGTGGCCCCGCTGGTGGAGGAGCTGTTTTTTCGGGGCTTTGTTTTCGGGGTCTACCGGCGGTTTTACGGGCGGCTCAAGGCCTATGTCTTTTCGGCGGTCTACTTTGCGGTCGTGCATTATAATCCTCTCGTGAACCCGGAGGTCGTGCTGCCGGTGGCGGTCATCGGCCTGGCCCTGGCCTATCTTTATGAGCGCAGCGGGAGCCTGGTGCCGGCGGTGATCGCCCATGGTCTGAACAACGGCCTGGCCGCCCTGGCCCTGGTCCTGGAGACTGTGGCCACGGACTGAGCGCGGGAGTAGTGGGAGCCGATGCCGCTCCAGAGCATCGTCGCCGAGATCAAGGCCCGGGTGAGTCTCCTCGATCTGGTCACGCCCCGGGTCGCGCTGAAGAAATCGGGCCGGGCCTGGCGCGGCCTCTGTCCCTTCCACCCCGAGAAGACCCCCTCGTTTTACGTTTTCCCCGACCAGGGGACGTTCCACTGCTTCGGCTGCGGGGCCAACGGCGACCATTTCACCTTTCTGATGCGCACCGAGAACCTCGACTTCGCCGAGGCCCTGCGGCGGCTGGCCGAGCAGGCGGGGGTGACCCTCCCCTCGCGGGCCGCCGAGGCGGCCGAGGAGCGGCGCAAAGCCCATCTGCGGGCGGTGCTGCTGGCGGCGGCCGAGTACTATCACCATCTGCTCCGCCAGCCCCTCGGCGAGCGGGCCCGGGCCTATCTGGCGCAGCGGGGGGTCGAGATGAGCACGGCCGAGCAGTTCCTGCTGGGCTGGGCCCCCGAGGGCTGGGACACCCTGCTCCGCCATCTGGTGGGCCGTGGCTTCCCCGTCGAGGACCTGGTGACGGTCGGGCTGGTGGTGGCCCGGGAGGGGGGCGGCCATTACGACCGCTTCCGGGGGCGGCTGATGTTTCCGATCCGCGATCTCGACGGCCACGTCACCGGCTTCGGGGCGCGGGTGCTGGATGAGGGCCAGCCCAAGTACCTGAACTCGCCGCAGACGCCTCTTTTCGACAAGAGCGCCAGCCTCTACGGCATCGATCAGGCGCGGGAGGCGATCCGGCGGACCGGCGAGGCGATCCTGGTCGAGGGGTACATGGATGTTTTAATCGCGCATCAGGGTGGTATAAAGAATGTGGTAGCAACGCTCGGCACGGCTCTGACCGAGCGGCAGGTGCGCCTGCTCAAGCGGCTGACCAGGCGTGTGGTGCTGGCGCTCGACCCCGATGCGGCGGGCGACGCCGCCACCATGCGCGGGCTGGAGGCGGCCCGGCAGGGATTCGATTACACCCTGGTGCCGGTGCCGACCGCCCGGGGGCTGATCCGGTACGAGCGGCGGCTGGACGCCGACATCCGGATCGCGCAGCTGCCCCGTGGACGCGATCCGGACGAGATCATCCGCACCGACCCGGAGGCGTTCCGTCAGTGTATTGCGGCGGCGCAACCGTTCATCGATTATTACCTCTCGGCTGTCCTGCAGGAAACCGACCTCAGTGCCCCGCGCGCCAAATCGGCGGCGGTGCAGCGCCTGCTCCCGGTGATCGCCGAGCTCGGCGATCCGATCGTCCAGGCCCACTATCTCCAAATGGTGGCCCAGCGTCTCCATCTGCCGGCCAGCGTCGTCGAAGAGGCGTTCCGCCAGCAGCGGCCCGCGCGGGCGCCGAGCGTGGCGGCGCCCCCGATCGTCGACAGCGATCCGGTGCGCCAGGTGGAGGAGCACCTGCTCGGACTGGCCCTGCGGTACACCGAGGTGCCGGAGGTGGTTGAACTGGTGCTCGCTCTGCGCCCGGAGGACCTCTGTTCCAGCCCGGCCCAGGCGGCCCTGGTCTGGCTGCAGGCGCAGCTCCGCCAGCGTCAGCCGGTCGGGCCGGCGGCGTTCGCGGCCGCGCCGGCCCCGGTCGGGGAGTACCTGGAGGCCCTCTGGCACCGGGCCCAGACCGAGCCGCCGATCGCCCCTCACCGTCTGCCGGCCGCCTTCACGCTGGCCCGCCGCCGTCTGCGGCGGGAACGCCTGCACCACGAGGTGGCCATGCTGCACCGTCTCCTGCAGGATGCGGAGCAGCATGGCCAGACCGATCTGGTTCAGGAGTATCTGCAGCGGGTCCGCGCGCTCAACGCGGAGCTCGCCGCGCTCGATGCGGCCAGACACGTCGGCGATGAAGCACAGCCCATGCCTGGTGGCTGCTGACAAGGGGGAGGAAGACTCGTGGTCGAGAGGAATCAGCCGCACGCGCTTTCTCCGTCCGGCGAGGGAGAGTGTCCGCCCCACAGCAACGGCGCGGGCCCCACGCCCAACGGCCGGGGGACCCGGAAGGAGGAGATCGCACGCCTGGTCCAGCGGGCCCGCGCCCAGGGACACCTCACGCCCGACGAGATTCTCGAAGTGGTGCCCGATCCGGAGTTCCAGCTGGAGACGGTCGAAGAGATCCTTATCGCCGCCGATGTCCCCGTGGTGGACGGCCCGGAGCCAGTCGCAGACCTCGCCGGGGCGCCGTCCACCTGGGAGGATGAGGAGCCCAAATTTCTGGAGGAGCCCGAGGTCGACCTCGACCCAACGCTGGAGGCCGACCTGGACCACGAGGGCATCGAAGACCCGGTCCGCATGTATCTGCGCGAGATCGGGCGCGTACCCCTGTTGACAGCCAAGGAGGAGGTCGAGCTGGCCAAATTGATGGAGCGCGGGGCCTACGCCGCCCGACGGCTCCAGGGCGACCCCACTCTGACCGAGGAGGAGCGCCAGCGCCTGGCCCAGTGGGTGGCCCAGGGCGAGCAGGCTCGCCAGCGCCTGACCGAGGCCAACCTGCGGCTGGTGGTCAGCGTGGCCAAAAAGTACATCGGCCGCGGCATGGCCCTCCTCGACCTTATCCAGGAGGGCAATATCGGCCTCATCCGGGCGGTGGAGAAGTTCGACTACTCCAAGGGCTACAAATTCTCGACCTACGCCACCTGGTGGATCCGCCAGGCCATCACCCGGGCCATCGCCGACCAGGCCCGCACCATCCGCATCCCGGTCCACATGGTCGAGACGATCAACAAACTCATCCGCACCTCGCGCCGGCTGCTCCAGGAGCTGGGGCGCGAGCCGACGGCCGAGGAGATCGGGGCCGAGATGGGGCTGCCGCCGGAGAAGGTGCGGGAGATTCTGAAGATCTCCCAGGAGCCGGTCTCGCTGGAGATGCCGGTGGGCGAGGAGGAGGACAGCCACCTGGGCGATTTCATCGAGGACCAGAGCGCCCCGCCCCCGGCCGAGGCAGCCTCGCACCGGCTTCTGCGCGAGCAGGTCGAGGACGTCCTGGAGGCCCTGACCGCCCGCGAACGCCGGGTGCTGGAGTTGCGCTTCGGCCTCTGCGATGGCCGCAGCCGGACGCTGGAGGAGGTCGGCCGCGAGTTCGGGGTGACGCGCGAGCGCATCCGCCAGATCGAGGCCAAGGCCCTGCGCAAACTGCGCCACCCCAGCCGCAGCCGCAAACTCAAAGACTACCTCGACTGATCCCCGGCGCGTGACCGGCCGCCGGCCCCCGCGCCTCTCTCCCGGCCACGGTTCCCCTCGACCGGACGGCCGACCGCCACGTTCACCCGCTTTTCGCCCCCGGCCAGCGGCGCCGGGGGCGTCTGGTTCGGGCTGGCCCTCCTGGCCTGGCGCCGGGCGCTGCGCGGGTACCGGAGCGCCGGTCACCGGGTCTCGGGACTCTCCGCCCAGGCCTCCGCGAGCGTCTGCCGGAAGACGACCAGGTCATCCACGATGAGATCAGGCTGGACCGGGCTGTGAACCAGATCGGCCGGCTGGTGGATGCCGGTCAGAACCAGGACGGTGCGCGTGCCGGCGCGGTGGCCGGCCAGCAGATCGGTGTCCCACCGGTCGCCGATGATAAGGGTCTCGGCCGGCGAGACGCCCAGCCGCTCGATGGCCAGCAGCAACATGGTCGCCTCGGGCTTGCCGATAACCGTGGGCCGGACATCGGTGCAGGCCACCAGCGCCGCCAGGGTGGCGCCGTTGCCGGGGACGATCCCCTCCTCGGTCGGCAGGGTGGTGTCGGGGTTGGAGGCGATGAAGCGGGCCCCGGCCCGGATCTCCAGGCAGGCCCGCTTGAGTTTCTCGTAGGTCAGTTGCCGGTCCAGCCCGACGCAGACGTACCGGGCGCCCCGTTCGACCCGCCAGAAGCCGGCCCGCTCCAGTGGCTCGATGAGCCCGGCCTCGCCGATGACGTAGACCGGCGCCCCGGCCGGCTCCTGTTTTTTGAGATAAAGGGCCGTGGCCTCGCCGGAGGTGAAGATGCGCTCGGCCGGGACCGGGATGCCCATGGCCGCCAGTTTGGCGGCGTACTGGGCGGGGGTGCCGGTGGCGTTGTTCGTGAGGAGCATGTAGGGGAGGCCGCGCTCTTCGAGCAAGAGCACGATCTCGCGGGCGCCGGGCAGGGGCTGGTTGCCCCGGTAGAGAACGCCATCCACATCGAAGAGAAGACAGCGGATTGTCCGAAGCCAGGTGGGGATCATCGTCTCTCCTGCCATCGGTGTTCAGTCGTCAGAGGGCGCGGCGGGCGGCTCGTGTAGTTCTCGGAGAAGAGACCGGCCCTCGGGGGTGACCTGCACAGCCACCAGCCGGCCGGTCGGGTCGGCTCCCAGTGCCACCAGCCCCAGCCCGTGGAGAACGTCGAGCATGGCCTCCAGGAGCGGCTCGAAGGAGGGGCCAGAGCCGGCCTGGCCGGTGGCGGGGATGACCACGGGGTGCCTCTGCGCGACCAGTGTCTGGAGCTGGGCGGCCAGGGCGGTCAGCCCGTACCAGGTGTCCGGGGCGGCGGTCGCCAGCGCCTGGCAGAGGTTGCGGCGGACAAGCGGCCTCAGCAACGCCGGGAGTGGCGGACCACCGCCCGGCGCCTCACCCCAGTGGGGGTCGGCCAGCCAGGCCCGGAGGATGACCTCCCGCTGTCTCGCCGTGGAGAGGCGCGTCCAGTCCGCCCACCGGGGGGTCAGCACCAGCCGGTCATCGGCGGCCTCCAGGAGGCCCAGGCTCCGGGCCAGGTGGACCAGGAGAGCGCCGCGCTCGACCTGGCCCTGGCCGAGGCGGCGGAGGGCCGGCAGAGGGGGCTGGCCCTTCTGAGTGAGCCGGAGCGATCGGTCGGCCAGGATCTCGGGCAGGCGGTTCAGGGCCAGGTCCAGTCGGGGTGGTGGCCGAAGGACGCGGGCCGGAGCCGGGACTGCGGTCAGCGCTGGCGGGGTGGGCGACGCCGGCGGCCGGACGGTGGGAGGCGTCCGGGTGGCCACCTCGGGTGGGATGAAGAACAGCCAGTCGCCTTCAGCGTAGGTCTCGCCGATGAGCAGCCGCTCGGCCAGAGTCTGGAAGGCGGTTCGGAGAGCCGGGACCGGGTGCGGCCAGGTCCGGCGCAGGTGCCGGACTGGCAGACGGCGTTCGGCGGTGAGCAGCGCCTGGTAGAGCGTCCGGGCTTCGGGCGGCATGGTGGCTAAGGCCCCCTGAACGCGCGCGCGGTTCCCCAGGACAAAGTCCAGATCGGCCACCAGTGTCCACCGTGCGGTGATCGTGGTCCCGCTGAGGCCCCAGAGGGCGGCTGCCTGCCGGAGGACCGGCAGGGGCAGGAGGCGGAGCCAGCGGCGCAGGGGCAGCCGGCTCCGGTCGGGACCCCGCCGCTGGCCCCTGAGCCGGGCGAGCGCCCGGGCCAGGTCGACCGGCAGGTAGTAGGGGCGGTCCGGGCCGGTGGTGGTCGTGCCGGGCACCGGCCACAGGAGCCCCACGGCGGCCAGGGCCGCCAGGTGATCGGCGATGGCCTGGGGGGTGAGCGGGAGCCGTATCGCCAGCGACCGGGCGGTGAGGGGTCGCCCGGGGCGGGCCAGGCAGCGCGCCAGGACCAGCCGACGGACGGTGGGCAGACTTTCCAGCTGCCATTTGAGCCACCACGCGTCGGTCAGATGGCGGTAGAGGAGGCTGGGCACCTGGGTGGACGGGGCGGCCGGATCGACCTGCCAGAGGGCGGCCAGCCGCTGGCGGTCGGCCGGGGGCAGGTCGACCAGGAGCCGGATGAGGTTGGGCAGGAAGACGCTCGGGCGCACGCTCTCTTCTCCCCGCCGGTGTGTGCAGGTCCCGCTGTTTTATACTATAATTGCTGGCGCAGTCCAGCCAGCCGGAGCGCCTGTCCCATGAAGGGCACCGTGCGGGACGTTCTGGAGACGCTCGTTCTCACGCTGGTCATCTTCCTGCTCGTCCGCTCGGTCGTCCAGAACTTCCGAGTGGAAGGGCGGAGCATGGAGCCGACGCTCCACAGCGGCCAGTACCTGCTGGTGAACAAGGCCATCTACTGGAACATCGATGTGGACCTCCTCAAGCGGCTCTTCCCCTTTATTCGCTGGCCGGAGAATCCGCACAGCCGGGCCATCTATCTCTTTCAGCCGCCGCAGCGCGGCGATATCATCGTCTTTCGCTATCCGCGCGATCCCAGCCGCGACTTTATCAAGCGGGTGATCGCCGTTCCCGGTGAGGTGGTCGAGGTCCGGCAGGGGCGGGTCTTCGTCAACGGGACGCCGCTGGAAGAGTACTACATCAACGACCAGCCAGCCTACCAGTGGGGCCCGCAGCGCCTGCCGCCCGACCACTACTTCGTCCTGGGTGACAACCGGAACGCCTCCAGCGACTCGCACGTCTGGGGACCGGTGCCCAAGGACTATATCATCGGCAAGGCCTGGCTCTCCTACTGGCCGCCCGACCAGTTCGGTTTTCTGCCCGACCGGGTTCTGGCCACACCGGCCGGTCGCTAGGCTGGCCCGGACGACCGCTATCTCTCCCAAGGAGAGGCGATGGCGCAGACGGTCACCGTCGAAGAGATCTTCCGCCGGGCCGGGGCGATGCTGGAGGGACATTTTCTGCTGACCTCCGGGCGCCACAGTGCCCGCTACCTGGAAAAGTTCCTGGTCCTGCAGTGGCCGCAGTATACCGGTCTCCTCTGCCAGCAGATCGCCGATCAGTTCCGGTCGGCCGGCATCTCGGTCGTGGCTGGCCCGACCACCGGCGGCATTATTGTCGCCTACGAGGTCGCCCGGCAGCTGGGGGTGCGTGGCCTCTTCGCCGAGCGGACCCCCGAGGGAAGGGCTTTCCGGCGCGGCTTCCAGATCGCGCCGGGGGAGCGGGTGCTGGTGGTGGATGACATCCTGACCACCGGCGGGTCGGTCCGCGAGGTGGTGGCGGCGGTGCGCCGGTCGGGCGGCGAGCCGGTGGCGGTGGCGGTGCTGGTGGACCGGAGCGACGGCCAGCACGGCCTGGACGTGCCGGTCTTCGCCCTGGGCCGGCTGTCGATCCCCACGTACGCCCCGGAGGAATGCCCCCTCTGCCGGGCCGGGGTGCCGCTGGTCAAACCGGGCGGCTCCTGAGGCTGCCCGGTCGCTTGTCACGCCGGTATCGGCAGACGCGGGAAGCCAGTACGGCGTAGGGGCTGGCCAGGGCACCCGCGACCCGTGGCCAGCAGTCATGGCTCTGTCTATCTGAGCGCAAGACGAGCGCCCGGGTGGTCGAGGCAGTGGCGGGCTCAGGCGTCGGTCCGGTCGGGGTAGGGGATGAGGGCGTAGCCCTGCTCTGGGGAGCCGACGATCTGGCTCACCCGCAGTTCGGCGGCGTCCAGCCGGGCCAGGCACTGCTGGACCAGGCGCATACCCTCCTCGAAGAGTCCCAGCGCCTCCTCCAGACTGAGGTCGCCGACCTCCAGGCGCTGGACGGTCGCCTCCAGGCGGGCGAAGGCCTCCTCGAAACTCAGCCCGTCACTCGGTGGGGTTTCGGCGGTCATTGGCACCTCCGGTCGCTGGCTGGTCGTCGGGGCTGACCCGGGCGGGGATCTGCCCGTCGGCGACCTGGATCAGCAGGCGGTCGCCCGGCCCGACCTGGGCCACCGTCCGCACGAGCCGACGCCCCTCAACGTGCCAGCAGAGGCTGTAGCCGCGGGCCAGCACCCGCTGGGGATCGAGCGCCTCCAGCCGCGCCTGCAGCGCCTGGATCTGCCAGCGCGCCCGATCGTGGCGGTGGCGCCAGGCGGCCAGCAGGCGTCCGGCCAGGTCGTCGAGCCGCAGCCGGTGGCGCTCGATCTGCCGGCGCGGATTCAGGCGGGCCAGTCGCTGGGCCTGGGCCAGGACCGCGCTCCGGTGAGCGGTCAGGTGACTCTGCAGAGCCGTGGTCAGGCGGTGACCGATCGCCACCAGCTGTTGCCGGCACTCGCGCTGATCGGGCACGACCAGTTCGGCTGCGGCCGAGGGGGTCGGCGCCCGCAGGTCGGCGACGAAATCGGCCAGGGTGTAGTCGGTCTCGTGCCCCACCGCTGAGACCACCGGACGCGGGGCGGCGAAGATCGCCCGCACCACCCGCTCCTCGTTGAACGGCCAGAGTTCCTCGGCCGAGCCTCCACCCCGGGCGACGATGATGACGTCGGGAGCGGCCACCGCGCAGAGCGCCGCCAGCGCCTGACAGATGCTCTCGGCGGCCCCCTCCCCCTGGACCAGCGCCGGGGCCAGGACCACTTCGACCAGCGGGAACCGGCGGCGCAGGATGGTCAGCATGTCGTGCAGGACGGCCCCGGCCGGCGAGGTCACGATGCCGATGCGGCGTGGGAACCGGGGCAGCGGCCGCTTGCGCGAGGGGTCGAAGAGCCCCTCGCGCGCCAGGCGGTCTCGCAGCCGTTCGAATTCCAGCCAGAGCAGGCCCGTGCCCACCGGGTAGACCTGGTCGACATACAGTTGCAGGTGGCCGTTGGCCTCGTAAAAAGAGAGGCGCCCGTGGACGATGATGTGGGCGCCGTTCTCGGGCAGGATGGTGCGGCTGGTGATCTGCCCGCGGAAGAGGACGCAGCGGACCTGTCCCTGGGCATCCTTGAGGGTGAAGAAGACGTGGCCCGAGGGCGAGCGCGAGCAGTTCGAGACCTCGCCCTCGACCCACAGGTCCTGTAAAAGAGGGCTGGCCTCGAGATAGTCCTGGATATAGGTCACCAGCCGTCCGACGGGCAGGATCTCCACCGCCCGCTTCACCGACCCTCGCTCACCCGCTCGACGTACTCACCGGTTCGGGTGTCCACCCGGATGACATCGCCGACGTTGACAAAGAGCGGCACCAGCACCTTCATCCCGGTCTCCAGGATGGCCGGCTTGCTGCCACCGGTGGCCGTATCGCCGCGCACGCCCGGCTCGGTCTCCACCACCTTCAGATCCACCGTGACCGGCAGTTCGATGCCGATGGGCGTGCCCTCGTGCAGCAGGAGGTCCAGCGTCATCCCCTCTTTGAGGTACTGGGCGTCCTCGCCGATCTGCTGGGCGCTGAGCGTCCACTGCTCGAACGTCTCGGTGTCCATGAAATAGTACAGGTCGTCGTCGCGGTAGAGATACTGGACTCGACGCCGCTCCAGGAAGACGCGGCGGAACTTCTCGGAGGCGGGGAACGTCCGCTCGGTGATGTAACCGGAGCGGATATTGCGCAGCTTCAGCCGCACGACCGCGCCCCCGCGGCCCATTTTAATATGCTGGTAATCGACGATCTGGAAAAGATCGTTGTCCAGTTCGATGGTCAGCCCTTTGCGGAGTTCTCCAGCTGTCAGCATGCTCTCACCTCCCTCTCCACTGGCCGGCGGACGGGCGCCGCCCTGGTCCCACCGGCTCCTGCCTCAGAGCGGCCAGGCCAGCTCCTTCGGCGCCTGGGTCAGCACCTCGATCCCCTCAGCGGTGATGACGACCAGGTCTTCGTGCCGGATACCGCCCCAGCCGGGCAGGTAGAGACCCGGCTCGACCGTGACCGTCATCCCCGGGGCCAGCACCTCCTCGGAGAGGCGGCTCAGACGCGGACGTTCGTGCACTGCCAGACCGATGCCGTGGCCCAGGCTGTGGCCGAAGGCGGCGCCATAGCCGGCGGCCTCGAGAACCTGGCGGGCCAGGGCGTCGGCCTCGCGCCCGCTCAGGCCCGGACGCAGACCGGCCAGCGCGGCCTCCTGGGCCTGCCGGACGAGCTCCCAGCGCCGGCGGTACTCGGCGGGCGCCGGACCCAGGACGAACGACCGGGTGATGTCCGAGCAGTAGCCGTCCACGCGCGCCCCAAAGTCCACCCAGACCGGCTCGCCGATGCCGATCGGGCGTTCGGTCGGCTGGTGATGGGGGATGGCGCTGTGCGGTCCGGCCGCCACCGTTGGCTCGAAGGCCATCCCCTCGGCGCCGTGCTCGCGCATGTAGGCCTCCAGCAGCCAGGCCGCCCGCGCCTCGGTCATGCCCGGACGCAGGATCTCACGCAGGTAGGCGTAGGTCTGGTCGGCCAGGGCCACCGCCCGACGGATGGCGGCGACTTCGGCCGGGTCCTTGACCGCGCGCAGGTCCTCGATCAACCCCTCGGTCGGCACCAGGGTGCAGGTGTCCCCCAGCCGGTCCTGCAGGCCACGGTAGGTGGCGAAGGAGAGGGCCGCCGCCTCGAAGCCCAGCCGCCGCAGTCCGAGATCGGCGGCCAGGCGGGCGGTGGTCTCGGGAAGCCCGCCGCTGAGCTGAACGACCTCGACGCCCTGTGCCTGGGCCAGGGCGGCCTCGTAGTAGAGAAACGAGGTCAGCAGAAACCCGGCGGTGGGGGTCAGCAGCACCCAGCCGGCTGAGCTGGTCGGGCTGCTGTCGCGGGCGGTGAACCCGGTGAGGTAGCGCCGGTTCTCGGGCTGGGTGATCAGCAGACCATCAAGCCCCTGGGCGCGCAGCTGCTGGCGCACGCGGGCCTGCCGCTCTGTGTACATCCCCCCTCCTTGATCAGGACGAGGCGCCGGCCGGGGCCGCCACCCCGCTGCAGACCGGGCAGGTGGCCTCGTCCTTGCCGGCCGGGAGCAGGGCGGTGCCGCAGGTTGGGCAGGGCTGGGGCCGGGTCCAGACCGCGAAGGTGCAGTCCGGGTATCGTCCGCAACTGTAGAACGTGCGCTTGCGGCGGGTCTTCTTCTCGACCAGGTCGCCGCCGCACTGCGGGCAGCGCACGCCGATTTTCACCTGCAGCGACTTGCTGTGGCGGCACTCCGGATAGCCGGAGCAGGCGATGAACTTGCCGAAACGGCCGTACTTGACGACCATCGGCCGGCCGCAGCGCTCGCAGGTCTCGCCGGTCGGCTCCTGGGCCAGGGTGATGCGGGCGATCTGCCGGTCGGCCCGCTCGACGTCGCGGATGAACGGCCGGTAGAAGTCCCAGAGCACCTGGACCCAGAGCGGTTTGTCGCCCCGTCCCTGAGCCCCCCGGGCGATCTCGTCGAGTTTCTCCTCCATCTCGGCGGTGAAGCCCACGTCGAAGATATCCGGGAAGTGCTCGACCAGGAGGTCGGTCACCAGGAAGCCCAGGGGGGTGGGCACCAGGCGCCGGTCCACCCGCTCGACGTAGCCCCGCTCCTGGATGGTGGCCAGGATAGGGGCGTAGGTGCTGGGCCGGCCGATGCCGTGCTCCTCCAGGGCCTTGACCAGCGTGGCCTCGGTGTAGCGTGGCGGCGGCTGGGTGAAGTGCTGCTCGGGTCGCAGGGCCACCAGCGTCAGCTGGTCGCCCGTGGCCAGGGGCGGCAGCGCCCGGCCGGCCTCCTCGTCGTCGGTCGGCTCGTCGTCGCGTCCCTCGGTGTAGACCACGGTGAAGCCGGGGAACTTGACCACCGAGCCGGTCGCCCGGAAGAGGTAGGGCCACTGGCCGTCGCGCCCGGCCAGGATGTCCACCGAGGTTGTATCCAGCACCGCCGAGGCCATCTGGCAGGCCAGAGTGCGCTGCCAGATGAGCTTGTAGAGTCGGTACTGGTCCTGGGTGAGGTAGGGCTTGATGGCCTCCGGATGCCGGAAGATCGAGGTCGGCCGGATGGCCTCGTGGGCCTCCTGGGCGTTTTTGCTGCGCGTCTTGTAGACGCGCGGCTGGGCCGGAAGATAAGCGCTGTCGTAGTGCTCGCGGATGTAGGCGCGGATCTGCTCGACCGCCGAGGCGGCCAGATGGACCGAGTCGGTCCGCATGTAGGTGATGAGGCCGACCGTCCCCTCGTCGCCCACCGGCAGCCCCTCGTAGAGTTGCTGGGCCACGGCCATCGTCCGCTTGGGGGTGAACCCCAGTTTCCGGGCCGCCTCCTGCTGGAGGGTGCTGGTGGTGAAGGGCGGGGCCGGGTGCCGCTGGACCTCGCGCTGGCGCACCTCGCCGACGACGAACGTCGCCCCTTCCAGGTCGGCCACCACCGCCCGGGCCTGCTCCGCGGTCCGCAGGTCGGCCTTCTCCCCCCGGATCTGGTGCAGGGTGGCGGTGAAGACCTGACGGCGGCCGCGCCGCTTCTCCTCGGCTTTACTGAGGTCCGCCTCCAGCGTCCAGTACTCGGTCGGCTGGAAGGCCTGGATCTCCCGCTCGCGCTCGACCACCAGCCGGACGGCCACCGACTGGACGCGGCCGGCCGAGAGCCCCTTCTTGGTGATTTTGCGGCGCAGAAGCGGGCTGAGGGTATAGCCGACCAGCCGGTCCAGGATGCGCCGGGCCTGCTGCGCGTTGACCAGGTTCTCGTTGATCGTGCGCGGGTTGGCGAAGGCGGCGGTGACCGCCTCTTTGGTGATCTCGTGGAACTCGACCCGGTGGACCGGCTTGCCGTCCTTAAGGTTCAGGGCCTCGATCAGGTGCCAGGAGATGGCCTCGCCCTCGCGGTCCGGGTCGGTGGCCAGATAGATCTCGCTGGCCTCCCGGGCCTCGGCCCGCAGCTTCTTGACGATCTCTTTCTTTTTCTCCGGGATCACGTAGTGGGGACGGAAGTCGGCCTCGATATCCACCCCCAGCCGGTTCTCCGGCAGATCCCGAATGTGGCCGACCGAGGGCCGGACGACGTACTCCTTTCCCAGGAAGCGACCGAGCGTCTGGGCTTTGGCCGGCGATTCGACGATGACGAGTTTTTTAGCCATGCTCACCCCTCCGCGGCCGGGCGGGGCCGGTCCCGGCCGGACAAAAGAGACGCGCCGGGCTTATCGTCCAACCGGACACCGGCGCGCGTCTATATTATAACGTACCGTCCTCATCGGGCACAATCGTGCGGGTGACATCGGCGCGAGAATAGGAAAAGACCATGACCATCGGCTCGCTCGCGCTGGCGTTGAGGAAGCGGTGGGGAACACCGGCCTCGATGAACGAGGTGTCGTAGGGCTGCAGTAGGTAGCGCTGCCCCCCGACTTCGCAGTAGGCCCGCCCGGCGATGATGGTCACCGTCTCCTCGCAGTTGTGGTAGTGGCGTTTGACCCCTTTGCCCGGTCCGAAGACGGCCACCCCGGTGGTCATCTCGCGCGCCCCCTGCTTCGGGCCGATGAGGTCCCAGACCAGGATCCCATCCTCGAAGACCAGGGGCGGCAGGTGCGCGTGAAAGGCGATGTGGGGCATCAGCCTCCCTCCGGAAAGAAGGGGAAGAGTCGCCGGAGCCCGGCCTCGTCTGGCTGGGCGCCGTATTCGCTGATCTCGAAGGCCTCGGCGTAGCGGATCTGGGCGGCCCGCTCGGGGCCATACCAGCGGGCCAGGACCTCGCGGTACCGGTCGGCGACCTGGGCGAAGCGCGGGAGATACCGCTCGGCCAGCCAGCGACGCCGGGCTTGAGGATCGGCCGGCACCTCGTGGAGGTAGCCGCCGTTGTAGGGCAGCCACTCGTAGACCTGGGAGATATGGCAGTGCAGGGCGTCCAGTTTCTTCTCGACGACCGGGCCGATGTCCACCGCCACATCCGGGCTGAAAGGATAGGGGCGGCGGAAGCGGTCGCCGACGTAGGCGATGACGGGGTTGCGCGGCAGATGGTCGGTCAGGGCCACCAGGTTGGGCACCGTGACCATGTAGGCGGCGTCCTGCACCAGAATGGCCGTGTAGCGGTGGTCCGGATGGTAGTCGTTGGGGCGAGGGCTGAGAATGAGATCGGGCTGGAACTCCCGGATAATGCGGATGACCTGACGCCGGTTGGCCAGGGTGGGCTCCAGTTCGCCGTCGTGGTTGTCCAGCACCTGATACTCGACCAGGCCCAGGACCCCGACCACCGCCTGGGCCTCGGCCCGGCGGCGGCGGGCCAGTTCGACGCCGCCGATCTCGTGGTGGCCGGCGTCGCCGTTGGTCATGGCGACGAACTTGACCTGGTGCCCCTGCTGGGCGTAGAGGGCGGCGACCCCGCCGGCGGCGAAGTCGGGGTCGTCCGGGTGAGCGCCGAAGACCAGAATCCGCAGCGGACGTTCGCGGACCATCGCCCCTCCTGAGCCGCCAGTCTCGGTGCCGATTATAGCAGGGGGCCGACCGCGCGCCAACCGGGGGTCAGGCGCTCTGGGCCAGGGTCTGCACCTCGGCGATCCGCTCCCGCAGCCGCTGGTCGAATTTGGTCAGGTAGTCCAGGAGCGCCTGGGCGGCCAGCCGCTTCTCCTGAAACAGCCAGAACTGGCGGGGAGGCTGATGGGCCAGGAACTCGTTGCCGTTCAGGAAGTCGCCACTGTACTCCAGCGGGCTGCCGGCCAGGCGCAGTCGGAACTCCCGCCGGGCCGGGTCGTACCAGGCCTCCACCGGGTAGAGCGCCCAGCCGTCGTGGGCCCAGAGGGCCACCTTCTGCCGGCTGGCGATGAGCAGCGTCCGCAGTTCCCGCGTGGCCACAGCGCGCCTCTGCGCGGCAAGATCACGGCCAGGGGCTGGAATGCTTCTTGCGGTCCCCTGGGGTGCAGACCCCAACGGAGGGACCGCCATGGCGAAGACCCAGCGTGCCGCGCAGATCCTGGCCCAGGCCTCGGGCAAACTGGACGAACTCCTGGCGCTTCTCGACGACCTGGAGACGGCGCTGGGCGAGGAGTTCCCCGACCGTCCGGAGAGCGTGGACGACGCCCTGGACAAGGCGATGGTGCTGCTGACTGTCACCAGCGACTATCTCGACAGCATCCGCAGCGCCCTGGAGGAGGGCGAGGAGGCCTGACCCGCCACCAGCCCGGCGCGCCGGACGGCTTGCCGCCCACCGGCCCGACGCGTACAATGGGCCCGGACAACGGACCGACCACAGAGGGGAGCAGAGCGCGGTGAAGTTCCTGGTCCTGCACGGGCCCAACCTGAACCTCTTTGGGCGGCGTGAGCCCCACATCTACGGCACCACCACCCTGGCCGAGATCAACCGGGCCATCGAAGACCTGGCCCGCGACCTCGGTGTCGAGGTGGTGATCTTTCAATCCAACCACGAAGGCGCCCTGATCGATAAGCTCCACGAGCACATCGATGATGTGCAGGGCTGTATCCTCAACCCCGGCGGGCTGACCCAGTACAGCGTCTCGCTGCACGACTGCATCAAGGCCATGCCCTTCCCGGTCATCGAGGTCCACCTGTCGAACCTGGCGGCCCGCGAGCCCTGGCGCCACCACTCGATCATCGCCCCGGCCGCCCGGGGGTCGATCATGGGGCTGGGCTGGCGGGGGTATCTGCTGGCGCTGCGCTGGCTGGTCGAAGAGGCGCGCAGTCGGGCCGGCTGAGCGCGCGGGAGGACCCTGGTCGGCGGTTCGCTAGTGCTCCGGCGGCCGCACGGGGAGCAGGCGCAGGGCGGCCAGAGCGTAGACGCGGGCGGCAGCCACCACCTGCTCGATGGCCACCCACTCGTCGGCCGAGTGGGCCTGGGCCAGATCCCCGGGGCCACAGATGACCGCCGGGATGCCGCGCTCCAGGAGCGGCCCGGCCGCGCAGCCGCCGGGGAAGCCGCCCAGTCGGGCGGGGGTCCCCAGGACCGCGGTCACCACGGCGGCCATGGTCTGGACCAGCGGGTGGTCGGGAGGGAGCCAGCGGGCCGGCCGGCCACCGGCCGTGCCTCCCTGCGATCGGAACGTCCACTCCACCTGCAGCGCGGGATCGACCGCCCGCAGCCCGGCCAGGCACTCTTCGATGGCCGCCTGGAGGGTCTCGGGGGGCAGATCCGGGTTCAGGCGGATGTCGAAGTTGGCCACGCACTCGTCGGGCACGGCGGCGGTGACCTTGCCGCCGCCGTGGATCTCCTGGACGTTGATGGGCGAGCGTCCCCAGAGCGGGTCCACCCGGTGGAAGCAGGGCAGGGCGTAGAGGGTGAGGATCACTCTGGCCATCTTCTCGATGGCGTTGACGCCCTGGTCGGCGGTGCCGGTGTGGGTGGCCCGGCCCCGGGTCCGGACCAGGATCGGGAAGACGCCGCGCTGGCCGAGGTGGACGGCCAGGCCCGTCGGCTCGCCGATGATGGCCAGATCGCAGCCGCCCAGCGCCGCCAGCAGGTCGAGAAAGCGCCAGCCACCGCCCTCCTCGCCGACCTCTGAGCCGAAGAGGACCTCACCGCCGAACGGTCGGCCGCTCCGCGCCAGGGCCTTGAGCGCCACCATCTGGGCGGCCAGCGCCGCCTTCATGTCGCAGGCGCCGCGCCCGTAGAGGCGCCCCGCGCGCACCGTGGCGGCGAAGGGGTCGATGGTCATGTTCTCGACCGGTTTGGTGTCCAGATGGCCGTTGAGGAGCAGACGTGGTCCGGGCCCGCGCCCCTCCAGCCGGGCCAGGACGTTGACCCGGCCGGGCTCGACCTCCTGCAGCCGCACCTGGGCCCCGGCCTCCTCCAGCCAGGTGGCCATCAGCTGACTGATGGCCGGGCCCTCCCGGCCGGTGAGGCTGGGGATCTGAACCAGCCGGCCGGCGAGATCGACCGTCTCCTGAGGATCGATCAGGTCCAGCACGGCCTGTTCCTGCGGGCTGAGGGTCTCCATAGCACCTCCCGCCGTCAGTCGTCACCCTCGGCCGGCACCGCCCCCTGGGCGCGGGCCAGGGCCAGGAACTCGTCATCGGTCAGCGGCCGTTTGCGCCCCAGCGCCTGGCGCTGGCTCTCCGCCAGGATCGCCTCCAGCACCGGGGCCGCCGCCGTCAGCCCGTACGCGCGCAGCTTCTGGCGGACCGCCCCCAGATCGCTCCATTTGCCGATGACCAGTTCCGGCGTCCGCCCCACCAGCTCCGGCTCGAAGGGGAAGGCCGCCGGCCGCTCCCCCGCCTCGGTCAGCCGGGCGATGGCCGTCCACTGCTCGTAGCGGAAGGCGCCTCGCCCGGTCACCGGCTTGAAGTAGCCGAGGGGGATCCGGCTTCTCTCGGCCACCAGGTGGGCCACCCAGGGCAGAAGCTCCAGACGCACGTCGGTCCGCACGTTGTACAGCGTCTCCAGAGCCAGGACCACCTCGTCCAGGGCGGCGTTCCCGGCCCGGTAGCCGAGGCCGTTCACCGTGACATTGAGGGCGGCGGCGCCGTTCTCGTAGGCGGCCAGGACGTTGGCCACCGCCAGCCCGAAGTCGTTGTGGCAGTGGACCTCGATGGGCCGGTCGGTCCAGGTGGTGGCCTGGCGGACCAGATAGCCCATGGCCGCCGGGCGCATGACCCCCTGACTGTCGACCAGGGTGAAGGCGTCAGCCCCGGCGGCGGCGAAGGCGCCGAGATCGGCCCGGAGCTGGTCGAGGGTGGCCCGGCTGCTCTCGGGCAGAAAGACGTTGACGTAGAGCCCCTGGGTCTTGGCCCGGGCGATCTGGGCCAGGGCCTGGTCGCGCAGGGCCGCCCGGTCCTGGCCGAGGACGCCGCGCTGGAAGACGTCGCTGGCCCGGTACCAGACCATAACATGCCGGACGCCTAGGTCCAGCACCCGCTCGACCCGGCCTGGCTCCCAGGTGACGTAGAGGGTGAGCGGAAGCCGGCGGGCCAGAATGGCCCGAACCGCCTCGTACCAGCCGGGGACCGTGAGGAAGAGTTCGGTCCGCCGGAGCCCCAGGGCGGCCAGGGCCTCGGCGATGGCCACCTTGTCCTCCACCGTCCAGGCCAGGTCGGCGCACTCCTCCCCATCGCGCAGGGTCACATCGTGGAGAGCCACCGGGCGCGGCGGAATGGCGACCTCCGGCGCCCAGTTGTGGGGGCTGGTGTACCAGTGCGGACCCCGCCAGGGCTCCACGCCCGCGGCCATCACGCGCTCTCCGGTCCTCGGTGGTGGCCCTATCTTAGCCGGCAGGGCCAGACGGCGCAAGGTCTCTCTCCCGGGCGGCCCGCATCGGTGGCTGGCGCTGTGGCCGGGGGCGGCTGGCCGCCCGGTCTTCGCTTGACAGAAGAGAGGCCTGTGCGCTATCTTGCAAGCGACCAGGGGATCAGGAGGACGCGGAGGGCGATGAGCGAGCAACCCGGACCGGTGGGGGAGGAGCTGGTCCAGGCGCTGCTCAGCCAGCCATTGCTGCTCGTCCGGCTGGCGGCCAACGCGCTGGCCGTCGCCGAGAGCCTGCGCGAGAACTACTTCCGCAACACCGCCAGGTTTATCGGTGACCTGCGGCGGGCGCTGCGGGCGTTCGCCGAGGGCCGGCGGGCCGAGGTGCCGGTCCGGGTGTTCCCCGTCGAGGGGGCAGACTGGGCGGAGGTCCAGGGCGAGGTCGTCACCTTCATTGACGGCGGGATCGGTCGGGTGCAGATCGCCGGCCAGGTGCCGATTCTGCTGCGAGTGGGCTCGTACTGTGTCCGGACCGGCGACCGGCGGCTGGCCGAGCGGGAGCGGTTCGGCTACTATCCCGTGGTCCTGGGCGACCTGGAGGGCGGAAGCAAGCACCGTCGCGATTTCCCCGACCTGGTGCGGATCATCGCGGAGGTCCTGGGCGGGCTGGCCGCCATGGAGCGCACCCCGGATCTGCGGGTTCTGGTGTTCCACGGCCCGCTCGTCTACCTGATGGGCGGCTATGCCGGTCACGCGCCCTTCACCGAGCACGACATCGACCTTCTGCTCCGGCACTATGCGCCAGATCCGAGGCTGGCCCGCGACCTCAAAGAGGGTTTCCTGGCCGAGGCCCGTCGGGTGATCTACCCACGGCTGCTGGGCGACCAGGCCGAGACATGGATCCGCCAGCGGCACTTCGAGCCGCTGGCCTGGCTGGCCTACCTCTACCGCCGGCTGATCGCTCTCGCCCGCCAGCGACAGCCGGTGCCGCTGATCATCGGCGTGGTCGAGCGCAGCGACCTGCGGCAGTTTCTGGAGAGAGTACTGCTGGTGCGGGTCTTCCAGGGGTTGGAGGCCCGGGGACGCTCCGACTACTTCAACCGTCTCTACGGCCGCCGTGACCTGATCTCGCCCCAGGCGGTGCTGGACCGGCTGGGCTACACCGACGCCCTGCTCCTGGGGCTGCTTCTCCAACCGGGCCAGTACTCCGAGCCCTGGGAGATCGAGAAATACGAGGGGTTGCGCGAACGCTCCACCGGCCAGCGGATCGACTTCGCCGCCCTGCGGCCGGGGCCCATCGGCTTTCCCCGCGTCCACGGGTTTTATCTCAAGGTCTCCGAGACGACCGAGCCGCTCCGGGTCGAGGTCTTCAGCGATCTGGGCGAGCACCAGGTTGCGGCGGCGGCCCGCCGCGTCTACCTTTACGCCCGGCTGCTCCCCGGCTACGGCTTCCCGGTTGGCCTCGATGTCGTCGACAAGTACGCCCGCGTCCCCGCCTGGTTGCTTGCGGCCTACGCCAAGCTGATCCGCTACCACCTGGGGGTGAGCCTGCAGTCGGGAGAGATCTCCGATGCGGAGGTGCGGCGCCTGCTGGTCCAGGCCGTCTATCTGACCCAGCGCGACTGGCTCTTCCGGCCATCGGCTTTCCTGGGCCGGTCGCGCCCCAGCCACGATGCGGAGGAAAACCATGGCTGACCGCCCGCCGACCACTGACCGCTATGTCGGGACGATTATCGGCGAGAGCACCAGCCGCGAGTTCCGGCTGGCGCTGGCCCACGAGACGGTTCGGGAGCAGGATCTCATCGTCGTGGAGGCCGACCTTCCGGATGCGGCCCGGCCGGGGACCGTCGAGCGCGTCCGTGTCTGGGCCAAGGTTCGGCAGATCGAGCGGCTGAACCCGCTCTTCCCGATTGAGGCCGGCCACGAACTGGCCGCCACCCGCACCGACCCGCTGGACACGGTTCTCTCGCTCAGCCGCGAGATGGTCACCGCCGTCTGTCAGGTGCTGGGGGCCGAGGTGGCGACCGGGACCGGCGAGGTGGTCCTGCGCCCTCTCCGCTACCCACCCCGTCCGGCCACCAGCGCCTACCGCCCGACCGATGAGGAGATCGGTCGGGTTATCTCCGGTGGCCTGCGGGGCGCGGGGGCGCGACGGGCTCTCGACCTGGCCACCTTGGCCAACCGGCCCGAGGTGACGGTGCTGGTGGACGGGCACGCCGTGGTGACCCGCCATCTGGCGATCCTGGCGATGACCGGCGCGGGCAAGAGCTGGACCGCCCGTCGCCTGATCGAAGAGCTGGCTGCCAGGCACTATCCCATCGTCATCTTCGACCCCCATGGCGACTACTCCGGTCTGGCCGAGCTGCCGGCCCTGCGGGGGCGCGTCCGGCGCTACTACGCCCGCTTCCCGATCTTCGAGGAGGAGGGGGAGACCGTTGCCAAGATCGTCGAGAGCCTGGGCTACGGGATGACCGACACCATGCGCACCCGCTTCGAGGACGTCTTCGCCGCCGCCCGCGCGTTTTACAGCGATTGCCCCGACGACGAGCGGGCGGAGCGGATCGCCTGGCTGGGGGCCTACCTGGGCTGTCAGGACCAGTTCGAGCGCTACGGTGTTGGACCGGACCTGTGGCTGGTGGCCCGGATCGCCGAGGCCGGCGAGCGGGCGCTGCGCCTGAGAGATGACGCGACCAGGCAGCGGCTCCAGGAGTGGGGCTGGGCCGGGTTCACCGGCTACTCGGGGACCGATAGTAAGACGCTGGAGGGCATCAAGAAGCGAACCTACACTGCGGCCCGGGCCCTCACGCTGATGGAGCGGACGAACCGCCAGGTCGCCAGGGGGGCCGAGCCCCTGCCCACCGACCGCCGGCAGCTGGTGGACTACGGCCGTCTCAGCGTCATCGCTCTGGCCGGCTACACCAGCGACTTCCAGGCGACGCTCTTCCGGATCATCGCCGGCGACCTCTTTCAGGCGCGGGTCGAGGGCCAGCTCGCCTATCCGGTGCTTCTGGTGCTGGAGGAGGCCCACACGTTCGCTCCCGGCCGGCCGGGCACGACCGCGGAGGAGCGGGCGGTGGCCACCGCCCGCCAGATCGCCCAGGAGGGGCGCAAGTTCGGGGTCGGGCTCCTGCTCATCAGCCAGCGCCCCTCGCGGCTGGATGAGACGACCCTCTCGCAGTGTAACTCGTTCGTCATTATGCGCATGGTCAACCCGGCGGACCAGCAGTTTGTCCAGCGAGTGGTGGAGACGCTGGGCGAGGCCGACGCTCAGATGCTGCCCGACCTGGACGTCGGTGAGGCCCTGCTCTCCGGTCAGTTCGTGCGCTTCCCGGTGCTGGTGCGGATCAAACCCCCGCAGTCGCAGGGCGAGCGCGAGGAGCAAGACGCCTTCAGCTGCCTGGAGGAGATCCACCGAGCCCAGAGCCGGAGCCATGGGCTCCGGCCGATCGCCGTGGCTCCCTCGTCGGGACCGGGCGGTGGGACAGCGCCGGGGTCTGAGGCGGTGAGCCGGGGTCCGGTGCGCCCCGCGCGCCGATCCGTCTAGCCAGCGGTCTGACGGGCGGCTACAATAGGGCCGACCGACGCGAGGGGGGAGAACGGTGCGCGGCGTGGTCATTCTGGGCGAGAGAACCGTTGATCTCTGGGAGTTTCCGGACCCTGTGCCCGGGCCGGGTGAGGTGGTCGTGGCGATCCAGGCCTCTGGCCTCTGCGGCAGCGACCTCCGGCCCTACCGTGGCCCCCGGCGGGATCCGGCCAGTCTGGTCATCAGCGGTCACGAGCCCTGTGGGGTGGTGGTGGCGCGGGGGCCAGGCGTCAGCGACCGTGAGGTCCGGCTGGGCGAGCGGGTGATGGTCCACCATTACCTGGGCTGCGGTCGCTGCGAGCACTGCCGCGTCGGCTACAGCCAGCTCTGCCGACACGGTCACCTGACCTATGGCGCCAACGCCCACGGCGGCAACGCCCCCTATATGCTGGTCGGAGCCAGCACGCTCGTCCCGCTGCCCGAGGCCCTGAGTTTCGCCGAGGGGGCGGCCATCGCCTGCGGAACCGGTACCGCCTACAGCGCTCTCAAGCGCCTGGGGGTCTCCGGCCGCGATGTCCTGGCCGTTTTCGGCCAGGGGCCGGTTGGGCTGAGCGCCACCCTCCTGGGTGCGGCCATGGGAGCCCGGGTGGTCGCCATTGAGCCGGTGCCGGAGCGACGGGCCCTGGCCCAGGCGGCGGGGGCCTGGGCGGTCCTCGATCCGGCGGCGGTGGATCCGGTGGCGGCCATCCGCGACCTCACCGGCGGCGACGGGGCCGACGCCGCTCTCGACTGCACGGGCAACCCGATCGCCCGCGTCCAGGCGGTCCGCTGCGCCCGCGTCTGGGGCCGGGTCTGCTTCGTCGGCGAGGGGAACACCACCACCTTCGATGTGAGTCCGGATATCATCCACAAGCAGCTCACCATCTACGGTTCCTGGACCTTCAGCACGGTCGGGCTGGCCGAGTGCGCCCGCTTCATCGCCGAACGGGCGGTTCCGCTGGCCCGCTTCATCACCCACCGCTTCCGGCTGGAGCAGGCGGCGGAGGCCTTCCGGACCTTCGACAGCGGCGTGACCGGCAAGTGCGTCTTTGTTCTCGGCGACGAGACCCCCTGAAGGAGGCTGAGCGTGCGGATCACCGAAGTCGAACCGCTCCTCATCGATCGCTACCTCTTCGTCCGGATCCACACCGACGCCGGGATCACCGGGCTGGGGGAGTCGGGGGCCTGGGCCTACCTGGAGGCCTCGGCCGCCGTGGTTCGTCAGTTCCGGTCGTACCTTATCGGTCAGGATCCGTTGCGGATCGAGCACCACTGGCAGTATCTCTACCGCTGCTACCACTTCCGCGGGGCGGCGATCATGGGGGCGCTGAGCGCCATCGATATCGCCCTCTGGGACATCGCCGGCAAGTACTTTGGGGTGCCGGTCTACCAGCTCCTGGGCGGTAAATGCCGTGACCGGGCCAGGGTCTATGTCCATGTCTTCGGCCGCACCCGCGAGGAGCTGGTCCGGGGCTGCATCGCCGCCCGCGAGCAGGGCTTTACCGCGGTCGGGCATCTCACCCCCTTCCTCGACGAGCCGCGCAGCCTCCCCTATTTCGAGACCCACGCCGAGAAGATCGCCAACGCCATCGACGCGGTGCGGCAGTATCGTGAGGCGGTGGGCAACGCCGTGGACCTCTGCATCGAGATCCATCGCCGCCTCACTCCAGCCGAGGCGGTGGCCCTGGCGCGCGGGATCGAGCCCTACCATCCCTTCTTCTACGAGGACCCCACCCTGCCCGACAATTTCGACGCCATGGCCGAGATCGCCCACAAGATCGGCATCCCCATCGCCACCGGCGAACGTCTGCACACCATTCACGAGTTCGCCATGCTGTTGAACCGGGGCGCGGTCCAGTACGTGCGGCCCGATGTCTGCCTGGCCGGCGGGCTGACGCACTGCAAGAAGATCGCCGCTCTGGCCGAGGCTCACTACGTCGGGGTGGTGCCGCACAATCCCCTGAGCCCGGTCAGCACGGCCGCCTGCCTGCAGCTGGCGGCGGCCATTCCCAACTTCGCCCTGCTGGAGTATCCGCTCGGCGAGCAGGAGCCGCCCAAGAGCGAGATTGTGCGGGTGAGTTACCGCCTGGAGAAAGGCTACCTTCTCGTCCCCGAGACGCCGGGGCTGGGCGTCGAACTGGTCGAGGGGGCTCAGGAGAAGTATCCCTTCCGGCCCCGGCCGATGGAGACCCGGCTGCACGTCGACGGCTCGGTGGTGGACCAGTAGTCACTGAGGGGGCGGGCGCGGGGGCCGGCTGATGCTCGCTGGGGGGAGGGCGGCGCGGCAGGACCACCGTCACAGTCGTCCCCCGGCCGGGGCCGGGGCTCTCGGCCCAGATGCGCCCGCCGTGGGCCTCGACGATCCCGCGGGCGATGAAGAGCCCCAGACCGGCGCCGGGGATGGAGCGGGCCCGCTCCAGCCGGACGAACGGCTCGAAGATCTGCCGGGCCTCTTCGGGAGTCAACCCGATCCCCTGATCGCTCACCTGGATCTGGACGCTGTCGTCGTGGGCGCTGACCCGGAGGCGGATCGTTCCCCCCTCGGGCGAGTATTTGATGGCGTTGCTCAGCAGGTTGCGCAGGACCTGGGCCAGGCGGTCGGGGTCCCAGAAACCTTCCAGTCGGGCCGGCGCCTCAACCACGATCTGGTGGCGGGTGGTGGTGGCCTGTTGCTCCTCGGCGATCCGGTGGACCAGGGTGACCAGGTCCATCGGTCGGGGAGCGATGCGGAAGCGTCCGGCCCAGAGGCTGGCGGCGTCCAGGAGATCGGTGAGCAGCCGTTGCATCGCCTGGCCGGCCTCGAGCAGCCGGGCCAGGGCGGCCTCGCGCTGGACGGGTGGGAGGGTGGGCCAGCGCCGGAGCAGCTGGGCGTAGCCCAGGATAGCGGTCAGCGGCGTGCGCAGGTCGTGGGCCACCGCGCCGAGGAAAAGTTCGAGCCGCCGGCGGGCGGCGAGCAGGTCCTCGACCTGCTGCTGGAGGGCAGCGCAGTGCCGGGCCAGCTGGAGAGTGGTGCCCAGCAGGGCGGCCAGGGCGGTGAGGGATGGGCCGGCAGGGGGCTGCGATGGCGGGGTCGCCCAGCCGAGGGTCAGAACGCCGACGAACGTCTGGTCGGCTGGGAGAGGCAGACTGAGGAGCGCCTGGAGCCCCTCAGTCTGGGCGATCTGGGCGTTCAGCGGGAAGGTCTGAGCGAGGGTGGCCAGGGTGGCCCACTGGGGCTGTCCGGTGCGGACGGCTTCGGCCTCGAGCCACGGGGCGGTCAGCGGGATCTCAGGGGGCGGAGAGGCCTGGCGGAACTGGTGGACGAGGAGGACCAGAGCGGCGCGGCCGGGGTCCACCAGCCAGAGCCCCAGCATCCGGTCGGCTCCCAGCAGGCGGGCGGCGGTCGTGGCCGCCTGCTGGCCGGCCTGGACCGCCGGCTCGGGGGGCCGGGCGTGGGCCGGGCGGTCGGTGGCCGCTGGCGGGGGTCCGGGCGCCGGCTCACCCTGGTGCGCGCGGGCGGTCATTGTCTGGGCGCTTCGACCAGTTCGGGGACTCCCCGCAGGATGCCACGCAGCCCGGTAAGAGGGCGACCGACTTTCAGTCCGTAGCGGGTCAGTTCGATCTCGCGGAGAGTCCGCTCGAAACTGCTGACCCGCTTCTTCAAGACGCCGATGGCTTTGCGCAGTTCGCCCCCGACCTCGATGTAGCGCAGGAAGACGATGTTATCGGCCAGATGGCTGGCCCCGATGTCCGTGGCCCGGAACTCGCCGGTGATCGTCTCAACCTCGGCCACCACCAGCGCGGTGACACCCATGTTCTTCAGGTACTGGATCAGGGCCCGGAACTGGCGGAGGAAGTCCTCGCCGCGGACGGCCAGCCGGTAGCCGGCGAGGCTGTCGAGCATCACAATGCGGGCCTGTCTCTCCTCGACCTCGGTGCGGACCAGCCGGGCGAATTCGTCGTGGCTGTAGACCAGGGGTTCGATCGGACAGAGGGCCAGCATGCCGCGCTCCATCATCGCCCGCACCGGGATGTTCACGTTCTCCGACCGCTGCACGAGCGTGGCCACGCTCTCGTCGAACATATAGACGACCGAGCGCTCTCCTCGGCCGGCCGCTTCTTTCATAAACTGGATGCCGAAGGTGGTCTTGCCCACCCCGGTCGGACCGGTGACGATGGTGACCGTGCCGCGTTCGAGGCCGCCGTGCAGCAGTTCGTCCAGCTCCGGCACACCCGAGGAGATCGGCTCGGCCACGAACTCGCGGCCGAACCACTCCGGGACCAGCCGCGGATAGACCTCCATGCCGTGGTCGGTCAGGCGGACGGTGTGGCGGCCGCTGCGGAAATCCGATCCGCGGAGCTTCCGGATGCTGACGGTGCGCCCCTCGGGACCGATCTCCAGTTCGATGATGCCGTCGCTCAGGAACTGGAGGTCGTCATCGGGGGCCAGAGGGCTGGTCTCCGAGGTGAGAAGAACCGTCGCCCCCTGACTTTTGAGGAACTGAAGGAAGGCCAGGGTCTGCTTGCGAAACTCCAGAGGGTCGGCCACCAGATAGCGAAATTGCGTGATCGCGTCGACCACGATGCGCTGCGGACGCAGGGCTGTGACCTGGTCGATGATCTGACGGGTCAGGGCGCTGCGCTCGGGAGCGGCGGGGACGAAGAGGTCGTAAGAAGGAGCCTGGCTCAGCGTCTCCGGAGGGGGAGTCAGGTCGAGCAGGCTGACCCGACTGAGGTCGAAGCCCAGCACCTGGGCGTTCTGGCGGAGTTCGCTTTCGGGCTCGCCCAGGGTGATGTACAGGGCCGGCTCGCCGGCCCGGGCGCCGGCGGTGGCAAAATGCAGGCCCAGGATCGTCTTGCCGGTGCCGGGACCGCCTCGAACCAGATAGGCTCGCTCGGGGAGCAGGCCACCGGCCAGCAGGTCATCCAGTCCGGCGACGCCGGTGGACAGGCGCCGGGGAGGTGCGGTCGCGGGTTGGGGACTGGCCACAGGGCGACTCCTCCCGTGCGGGCTGGACCAGTAGGAGGCTCCTGCAAATCCCGTACCGGGCCGGGCGGTCGCGGACCCGAGGGCTCAGCCGCCGTTGGGGGAATCAGGGGTGGCGAGGTACAGCCAGCCGAAGATCAGGCTGATGAGGAGAAGAAAAAGGGCCAGACCGAGGGCGGGACCAGCCGCCACCCCCTGCCGGGCCATGACCAGGAGGCGGCTGCCGAGTGCCAGGAGAAGGCAGGCGAGCGGTACTAGCGAGCGCTGATACCGGTGGTGGCCCCACCGGTACCAGCCGACCGCCAGCAGAGCGCTGACAGCGAACAGGAGTTCGGTCAGCTGACCGAACGCATCGGGAGCCACGGCCAGTCCGTGGAGCGTGCTCGTCGCCAGGACGGTCAGGGTGGCCGTGGCGAAGAAGTTTCGGCACTGGTGACGGGCCTCCGCGGCCGTGTGGGGCTCCTGGTCAGGCGCCGGGCCACCGGCCGCTGGTCCGGCCTGGCTGGGAGGAAGAGGCGACAGCGCGTGTGCCTCCGGCGTCGGTCTGACCGTATCGGCATGGCGCCCGCCGTCTGTGGCGGACTGCCCGCGCGGCCGCAAAAAACCGTCCGGCCACGGCCGCCGTGGCCGGACGGTGCGGTACCCCCGGCAGGACTCGAACCTGCGCGCCTGGCTCCGGAGGCCAGTGCTCTATCCCCTGAGCTACGGGGGCTCCTGCGGTTGTAATTATACCGTGGTCGGCTCCGCTCAGGCAAGAGGCGAACACCGGGCGGAGCAGCCGGATCGCGAGCAACGGCCTGGAAAGGAGGCGGGGAGTCGGGGCGGACGGAGCCTCGTGCCCGTGCGAGCGGGGTAGCCCTCGTGAGCAATCATCATCGGAGTCTCGGGAATCTCCTCCCTATGGCCCAGGCCCCTCCCCGGCGACCGTGGCGAACGGCGCATTTCCCCGGGGGCACCATCGGCGCTGAGCCCTTCACCCTGACCGGGGAGAGCTATGTCCCGTCGGCCTCCTTTCGGAGGATCGGCGCAACTGCACCGTAGACATGGTGCGTCACTATGGTGTATATTCCTGGTGCAAGGAGGGAGAGCGTGCCGCGCTTTTCGGTGACCCTGGACCCGGCGCTCCTGCAGGCCGCGCTGCAGGCGGCTGGAGGCCGGCTGCGGCGGCGGCAGGTGATCGAGCTGGCCCTGAGAGAATTCGTGCGGCGGCATAACCAGGAGGCGTTGCGGGAGCTGGCCGGGACGGATGTGGTCGACATGACGCCGGATGAGCTGCAGGGCTGGCGGCGGGCCGGGCTGGAGGCCTCGTGAGCCGGGTGCTCCTGGACACCTCGGTCTGGATTCGCTATCTGCGGGCCGCAGGGGACCCATCGCTGCGGGCGGTGGTGGATCAGGCGCTGGCGACGGGGGTGGTGGTCACCTGCTGGGTGGTGCGGGCGGAGCTTCTGGTGGGGGCGCGGGATGAGGCGGCCTTTGCTCGGCTGGCCGAGAGACTGCTGGGCCTGGAGGAGGTCGCGCTCACCCCGGCCCTCTGGCTGGAGGCGGCCCGATTGGGGTTTCGCCTCCGGCAGCGGGGGATTCTGGTGGCGCTGCCGGATCTCCTCATCGCCCAGGCGGCGCTGCAGGCGGGGATCCCGCTCTGGCATGCCGACGCCGATTTCGAGCGCCTCCGGGAGGTGGTGCCGCTCCAGACCCGCTTCTTTGGAGAGGCCAGCGATCGTCAGCCCTGAGAGCGCGTTCAGAGGGCCATAGAGAGGGAGGCGGCAGGACACACCGCCCGAACTCGCCATCGTTCCTCAACCGGCGGGTTGCGCGTGAATCAGGCCAGCGTCCGCTCGATCATCCAACCCAGACGGCCAGGTCGGCGCTGAGCAGGCGGATCGAGCTCCCTTCCGGCCGGAAGGTAGTCCCCAGCAACCTGTCGTAGGGAGGCCGGTCAGAGGCGGCCTCGATGTCGGCCTGGCCGTGCTGAATATCCCCGAAGGCTCCGACCCGGACCGCATCCTCGGTGGAGCATCCGGCCAGGGCTTGGGGATCACCCTGGCGCCAGGCTGCGGCAAAAGCCTGGACCTCCCGGTAGATGGCCTCTTCATCAGCGAGGTTGGTGGCTTGCCGATGCTCCTCAGGATGGCTCCTTATTCCGGATTGGCCGACCGCCGTCTGAGGCCCCGATCGGCCTGAGTTCACAGTACCAAACAGATCAGGTGGTGTCATCGTGGAAAAATTCGGATAGGCAAAGGCTCCCGTGTGGCGAACATTCGGAGGCCGGCCCCTGGGGGGACTGCGGTCGGCCCTTGCGCTGGCCCGGCCGGCTGTGCTATAGTGCTACCGCCACACGACCCCGGAGAATCGCACCGAAAGGAGTCGCGATGTCGGCCGCTCCCTTTCAGCGTCCCGCCCCCGCCCTGCTGGAGGCGCTTCAGGAGGTGAGTTCGGCGGCCGCCAGCGGGGCGCTAACCCGCTTCGGCGTCCCCAATCATTACTGTGTCGGTCTGCGTCCGCTGCTGCCCGGGCGGCGTCTCCTCGGCGTGGCCGTCACCCTGCGCTACGTCCCCACCCGGCCCGATCTGGCCGAGCGTCTCCGCGCCGCCACGCTGCCGAGCCTGGAGGCGATCGAGTTCCTGCAGCCCGGTGACGTGCTGGTGGTGGACGCCCTTGGCCGGACCGATGGCGGTCACCTGGGCGACGTGATGGCGACCCGGATCCAGGTGAAGGGCGCGGCCGGCCTGGTGGTCGACGGGGCCGTGCGTGACTTCCCGTTCCTGCAGCAGATGGACCTGCCGATCTTCGCCCGTGGGGTGGTCGGCCCACCCAGCCCGCTCCTGCCGGTCGAGTACAACGTCCCGGTCCATTGCGCCGGCGCCCTGGTCCAGCCCGGCGATCTCATCCTGGGCGATGACGATGGTGTCTGTGTGATTCCCCAGGCCTGGGCGGCCGAGGTGGCGCGGGTCGCCCGCGAGGCGGAGGAACTGGAGGTCTTCCTCCGCCAGAAACTGCTCGAGGGCCGCTCGATCATCGGCGTCTACCCGCCGGGGGAGGCGATCCGACGGGAGTACGAGGCCAGCCGCCAGCGCTCGTCCGGCGGCTGAGTGGTTCGCCCGGACTTTAATGTCGCACGCGTCAGCAGGGGGATACTGATGCCGGACAAACTCGGTGTGGCGATCGCTGGTCTCGACCACTGGTATATGGGCCTGGGGGAGCTGGAGGCCCTGCAGCGCAGCCAGCGGGCCCAGGTGGTGGCTCTGGCCCATCGCGACCGGGCTAAGGCTGAGGCCCTGGCCCAGCGCTACCATATCCCCTTCGTCACCACCGACTACCAGGCGGTGGTGACGCGCGAGGAGGTGGAGATCGTTCTGACCGCCTGTCCGACCAGCGAGAACGCCGCCCTCTGCCGGGCAGCGGCGGCGGCGGGCAAACATATCGTCAGCGTCAAGCCTATCGCGATGACCACGGCCGAGGCTCGGACCATCCGCGAGGCGGTCCGCCAGGCCGGCGTCCACTTCATCTCCTACGAGTCGGCCTGGCGTCTGAACCCGGTCTACCGGGCGATCCAGGAATGGGTGGCGGCTGGCCGCATCGGCCCGGTGCTCTCGGCGCTGACGATCCTCCGGGCGCCTCTCCCGACCCAGCCCTGGCCCGGCGAGCGCGGGCCGACCTGGTGGCTCGACCCGACCAGGGCCCCGGCCGGGGGCTGGCTTGACCACGCCATCTACCATATCGACTTCCTGCGCTGGCTCCTCCAGGACGAGGTGGCCAGCGTCAGCGGCGTCGTGGCCACTCTCAAGCACCGCGATCTGGCCTTCGAGGATTACGGGGTGGCCCTGCTGACCTTCCACCGGGGCGTCCAGGCGACCGTCGAGGACACCTGGACGGCTCCGCCCGGCGGCTCCCTCTCGCAGGTTCAGATCCTCGGCCAGGAGGGCCAGATCGTCTACGACCCGACTCTCAGCGGTAAACTGGCCGTCGCCGGACGGTTCGATCTGGCCGGCTGGTTGCTGACGGCCCCGCCGACGGGCCCGGTCTCGGTCGTCGACCACCTGGCGACGGTGCTTCAGGAGGCGGTGCCGCCGGTGGCGACGGTGGATGATGCCGTCCGCAACCTGGAGGTCGGCTTCGCCTTCTACACCGCCGCTCGCCAGGGGGCGCCGGTCGTGCTCTAGGTCCCCGAAAGTACTATGCCGGGACCGCCCCGGCGCTGGTATGATCCCGACGCCGGTTGGCCGAACGCTGCTCGAAGCAACAGGGAAGAGAGCGCCTGTGCGACGGTCTCACTTTCTGCGTCTGATGGCCGGGTTTGGTCTCTCGCTGTTTGCCGCCTGCGCCGGACCGCAGCCCACGCCTTCCCCGCGCCCGACGCCGTCTCCCACCCCGACGCCCGCTGCAGCCGGTCCGATGCGCAGCCCGGACTACGCGGTCCACGTCTTTCTCTGGGGCAGCCCGCAGGCCGAACGTGATCTCCGTCTCGTCAAAGAGATGGGGTTCACCTGGATCAAGCAGCAGTTCGAATGGCGCTACATCGAGCCCCATCGGAAGGGGACGTTCGAGTGGCAGGAGCCGGACCGGCTGGTGGCTCTGGCCGAGCGCTACGGCCTGAAGATCCTGGCGCGGGTGGACAACCAGCCCCGGTGGAGCCGGAGCGATACCCTCTTTCCAGGGGTCGGCCCGCCGGACCGGCTGGAGGACTTCGCCGATTTTCTCACCGCCCTGGCCACGCGCTACCGGGGGCGGATCCAGGCCTACGAGATCTGGAACGAACCCAATCTGGCCCGCGAATGGGGGAACCGCCCCCCCAATCCCACCGAGTACGTGGCCATGCTCCGCCTGGCCTATCAGGCGATCAAGAAGGCCGATCCGCAGGCCATCGTCATCAGCGCCGGGCTGGCGCCGACCACGGCCTCCGGGGCCGTCGCCATGCCCGACACCGATTTTCTCCGCCGGATGTACCAGGCCGGGGCGCGGGACTTCTGCGACGTGCTGGGGGTTCACGCCGCCGGCTATAAGGCTCCACCGGAGATGAGCCCCGATGAGGTGGCGGTGAACCCCCGCTACAACCACGGTGAGCCCGGTGTTGGGCGCATCTACTGCTTCCGCCATGTGGAGGACCTGCGGGCGATTATGGTGGAGTTCGGCGATGCCCAGAAACAGGTGGCGGTCCTGGAGATGGGCTGGACCAGCGACACCCGGCCTGGCTCACCCTACGCCTGGCACGCGGTCACCGAGGAGGAGAAGGCCGACTATCTGGTGCGGGCCTTCCAGTACGCCGCTCAGCACTGGCGGCCCTGGATCGGGGTGATGACCGTGATCTACATCGCCAGCCCAACCTGGACCAGGGACCACGAGCAGTACTACTGGGCCATCACCGAGACTGATGGCACACCACGTCCGGCCTACCGGGCGCTCCAGCGTCTGCCAAAATCCTGAGAAAGGGGAGAGATGATCCGCGCTTGTCGCTGGGGACTCCTGCTGCTCATCGTTGGCGGTCTGCTTTTTGCCGTCTGGCCACGGTCCGGTCAGGCAGCCACCAGCGATCCCCGCTATTTCCCCGAGACCGGCTTCCGCATCAGCGACGATAAGTTCTGGGACTACTTTCAGCGCCGGGGTGGGCTGCGCACCTTCGGCTACCCGGTCTCGCGCAAGTTCCTGTTTATGGGCACCTGGGTCCAGTTCTTCCAGCGCCGGGTGATGCAGCTCCAGCCGGACGGCAGCGTGGGGCTCCTCAATGTCCTGGACCCTGGGCTGATGCCCTTCACAACCATCAACGGTGCCACCTTCCCGGCCTTCGACGAGGCCCTGGTCCGCAGCGCCCCGGCGCCGGGCACGCCGGGCTATCACGAGGCGGTTCTGCGCTTTGTCGAGCAGAACACGCCCGATCTCTGGCAGGGCCAGCAGCCCGGCTTCCTCACCACCTTCCGGGGAACGGTCACGCTGCGTGATGTCTTCCCCACCGGCCGGGGCGAGCCCGGGCTGCTGCCCGGTTTTAACCTGGAGATGTGGGGGATCCCCACCAGCCGGCCGCAGGTTGACCCCAACAATCACAATTTCATCTACCAGCGCTTCCAGCGCGGGATCATGCACTACGACCGGACAACCGGGCTGACCCAGGGGATCCTGCTGGCCGACTACCTCAAGGCCATCATCACCGGCCAGAACCTGCCGCCCGATCTCGAAAGCCAGGCCCGGACCAGCCCTCTCTACCGCCAGTACGATAACAGCCGTCCAGATGGTGTCGCCCGGCCGGAGCAGCTCCCGGCGACCACCATGAAGGACGCCTTCGAGCGCGAGGGCGCGACACCTCCCACCGGTGGACAGCCCGCCATCAATCCTCCCCCGCAGCCGACCTCCGGCCTGCGCTACGGCTTCCAGGCGCATCTCTACTATCAGGACCAGCGGCGTATCTACCAGAAGGTCAAGGAGGCCGGCTTCGGCTGGGTCAAGCAGCAGATCCGGTGGGCCGATGTCGAGCAGACGCGCGGCCAGATCGCCTTCGGCCCCCTCGACCAGATGGTGGATCTGGCTCAGCAGGAGGGGATCAATCTGCTCTTTAGCGTGGTCACCGCCCCGGCCTGGTCGCGCGGCGGGCGCGGCATCGACGGCCCGCCCGACGACTACAACGAATTCGGGCGCTTCCTGGGCGAACTGGCCCGTCGCTACCGCGGCCGGGTCAAGGCCTACGAGATCTGGAACGAGCAGAACTTCAGCCGCGAGTGGGGCGGCGGTCGGATCAATCCGGCCGAATACATCGCTCTCCTGAAAGTGGCCTACCGGGCGATCAAGGAGGCCGACCCGGACGCCATCGTGGTCTCCGGCGCGCTGACCCCGACCGGGGTGATGGATCCCACCATCGCGGTGGACGATGCCTGGTACCTCGACCAGATGTATCAGGTCGAGGGAGGGGTCTTCCTCCGGATCGCCGACGCCGTCGGGGCCCACGCCACCGGCTACAACAACGCCCCCGACGACTGGGTGGACCGCAACACGGTCGGGACGCCCGGCTTCAAAGGGCATCCCAGCTTCTATTTCCGCCGGATCGATGACCTCCACGCCATTATGGAGAGGTACGGCGACCGCCGGCAGATGTGGATCACCGAATACCACTGGGCCTCGGCCCAGCCGCCGGTGCCGCCCGGCTACGAGTGGACAACCCATCTCTCCGAGCAGCAGGCGGCCGATTTCCTGGTCCGCGGCTTCCAGATGATGCGCGAGCGTCCCTGGGTCGGGGCGGCCTTCGTCTGGAACCTGAATTTCCGGACCTTCCAGGACTACCACACCCAGGAGACGGCCATCTTCGGCGTGCTGAACCCCGACTGGTCGCCGCGCCTGCTCTACACCGCCCTGAAGAACATGCCCAAGTAGGTCGCCGGTGGCACGGGTGCTGGCCCCTGACCAGGGCCAGCACCCTTTTCCCTGGCGTGCCGGCGGCTTCTCTCCCCCGACCCGGTGCCCGGCGGATCGGTCGAGGTGCGCGCCGGCCAGTCAGAGGGGCCACGGACGCTACCCCCCATCGGATCGCCGGGCCGGACTGAGCGGCTTGAACAACCGGCCAGCGCGGGGGTCTCCGGCGGCCGTCAGGTCCGTTCGCCGGCCGGGCGGGCGGCCAGCCGCTCCTGCAGCCAGCTCTCCAGCGCCTGGTGGTCGGTATAGCCGTAGCCGGTGCGCTGGTAGAGGGTGGTGGGACCGGCCAGGGCGGCCTGCAGGCGGGCTGCCCGCTCGGGCGAGAAGAGAGCGCCCGGCCCCCCGTGCATGAGCAGGACCGCCGCCCGAATGCGCGGGGCGAAGGCCAGCGGATCGAAGTAGGCCAGCGTGGTCCAGACGGCTGGGGCCTGGTCCGGATGGGCCCGCAGGAGGTCGTTGATCTCCTCGTAGGGGTACTCGCTGGTCTCGCGGGTGACGGCTGGCAGGTCGTAGAAGAGGAGCGGCTGGGCCACCGCCACCGCCCGTACGGCTGGGCGCAGGGCGGCGGTGAAGAGGGCCAGGTCGCCGCCGACGAGGGCGATGCGCTCGGGGTCCACCTCCGGGCGGGTCAGCAGAAAGTCGATGACCCGGCAGCAATCGGCCACGATGCCCCGATAGATATAGGTGGTGGGCGAGAGGAGGCCGTGGGTCAGAAGACCGGGGTAGCTGGCGGCAAACGGGGTGTCCGACCGCCGCTGTCCCCGGTGGCAGAGGGCGACGCAGACCGCCTGCCGGCGCTCCTCGTAGGGCGGAATATGGACCACGCTGCCGTAGCCCGGAAGGTGGTAGCGCACCGGAAAGGGGCCGGGTCCGTGCGGGACGCAGTAGTAGGCGAAGATGCGATAGGGGCCGATACTGGTCAGTTTGAGACCGTAGGTGGTGGCGAACTCGGTCGAGCGGAGGGGGAGCACCTCGAGTTCGGGGGCCAGCGGCAGGGCCGCCAGTTCGGCCATCACCTGGGCCCAGTAGGCGTCGAAGTCGGCGGGTGACGTCAGCGCTGCCATCGTGGCTCCTTTCCGACGATGCCGGGCGATCAGGCGGGAGTGGCCGCCGGAATGGGCTGAAGGTGTTCCTGCAGGAAGGCCTGGACGATGGGGGCGTGCCAGGCGCTGCCGGCGTCGTGGGCGCACTCCGGGTAGGCGTAGAGCCGTTTCTGGGGCGAGACGATGGCCCGGAAGAGGGCGTAGCCGGTCTCTGGCGGGCAGACATCGTCCTTGAGGCCGATGTTGATGATGATGGGACAGCGGACGCGGTCGGCGAAACTCAGGCAGTCGTAGTAGGCCAGAGTCTGGCGGACCTGCGGCTCGCGCTCCGGGTAGAGGCGCAGGTACTCGTTGATCTCCTCATAGGGGTAGGAGTGGGTCAGGCGGATAGCATCCATCATCCCGCAGAGGAAAGGCGCGCCGGCCGCCGCGCAGCGGACCTCGGGGCGCATGGCCGCCGTCAGAACCGTCAGGGCGCCGCCCTGGCTGCTGCCGGTCACCCCGATCCGGGTCGGGTCGACCTCGGGGCGGGTCAGCAGGAAGTCCACCGCCCGCCAGGCGTCGACGTAGAAGCCCCGGTAGCCGTAGGTGTACCGGTCGACGATGTTATAGGTGAGGAGGCCGGGGTAGCCGGGGTTGAAGTGGCGGTTGGAGCGCAGTTTCCCGCGCGGGGCGACGCTCAGGGCGGCGTAGCCCTGAGCAGCCCAGCTCTTGGGCAGGACCGGCTCGCTGATGTAGCCGGGGTAGAGGATGACGGCCGGCAGGGGACCGGCGTGGTGGCGGGGCCGGCAGTACCAGGCGGCGATGCGCAGGTGGTCCAGGCTGGTGTAGTGGACCTCGTAGACCACCACCTCGGACGTCGAGCGCAGGGGCACTTCTTCCAGTGTCGGATCGAGGGGAATGGCCGCCGCCTGGGCCAGGACCTCCTCCCAGAAGGCGTCGAAGTCGGCCGGCTTCTGAACGGTCGACTGGAACTCGGCGGGCGAGGCGGTCTGGACCATCGCTCTCCTCCAGCACTGAGGTGAAGCCGTCGGCCCCGAAGGGCTACTCCGGAATTTCGACGATGATGAAGGGGTCCTCGACTGAGACCGGGTAGGTCTCGGCGACGTAGGGGCCCGGGAGGCGGCCGGGCATCTCGGCGGTGGCCGGGTCCGGGGCGAGCAGCACCTCATAGCGCCGCACCCGCACCCGGGCCGGGTCGATCCAGGACTGCCCGGTCCGGACGTCGAACTCCCAGCCGTGCCAGGGACAGCGCAGAATCTCCCCCGGCCGCAGGTACCGGTACTCGCCCGGCGCCTCGGCCAGCACCAGCCCGAGAAGATGGCCCGCGCAGAGCGGTCCCCCCTGGTGCGGACAGCGGTTGCGCAGGGCGAAGAACTCGCCCCCCACATTGAACACCCCGACCGACCGGCCGGCGACCTCGACGATCTTGCGGCCCCCCGGCGGGATCTCGCTCACCCGTCCCACGATGTACCGCCCCATCGTCTCCCCTTCCCTCAGGGCAGCCGGTAGAGCGCCCGTGCGTTCTCGGCCAGGATCTGGCGCCGCACCGCCGCGGGCAGCGGCACCGGAAAGGCCGTCTCCGGGTCGTCGAAGTCCCAGTGCGGGTAATCGGTGGCGAACATCAGCCGCTCCACCCCCACCTGCGCGAGAATGTCCAGGAAGTACCGGGGCCGGTGCGGCTCCTCCATCGGCTGGGTGGTCAGCCAGAAGTGGGTCCGCAGATACTCCGAGGGCGCCCGCCGGAGGTGCGGCACCTCCTCCTTGAGCCGCCGCCAGGCGGCATCCAGCCGCCACATTAGCGCCGGAAACCAGGCGAAGCCCCCCTCGATCAGCACCACTTTGAGGCTGGGAAAGACCTCGAACACCCCTTCGCAGACCAGGCTCACCACCTGGGCCTGCATCGCCTGGGCCACCCCCACGTGGTCCTCGATGTAGTACGAGGGCCAGCCGCAGCCGGTGATCGGCCCGGCCCCGGTCCCGCCGAAGTGGATGCCCACCGGCAGCCCCCGCTCCACCGCCGCCTCATACAGCGGCCAGTACTTCCGCCGCCCCAAGGGCTCACACGTCCGCGAGAGCACCAGCACCTGCACAAACCCCGGGTGCGCCGCCGCCCGCCGGACCTCGGCCGCCGCCAGGGCCCCGTCCTCATAGGGCACCACGATGGCCGCCCGCAGCCGGGGCTCCTTCTCCAGCCACTCCGCCACCTGCCACTCGTTGACCGCGCGGGCCAGGGCGGCGCTGTACTCCAGGTTGAGCTGGCCCCCCACCCCGATGAGCGGGTTCAGAATCCCGTACTCGATGCCGTACTGGTCGAGGAGCTGCTCGCGCAGGAAAGTCAGGTCCGACCCCGGCGGCTGCCCCGAGGGCGGCCAGGCGTCGGTCCGGGCCGCATGCGGCACCATCCGCGGGTAGTAGGCTCCCTGCCGGCCGCGCAGGCCGAAGAGTTCATACTGCCGCCGCCAGCGGGCCGGCAGATACGGGAGCAGTGCCGCCTCGCTGGGCAGAGCGTTGTGGATATCACAGTCGATGACCGCGAGACGGCTCCGGCGGTCGGCCGCCGGATGGGTGGCCGGTTTCACCATGGTCCCTCTCCTCCGGCCGGGGCGAACCGGCCTGTGCACTGATACCACCGCCAGGCGTTCTCCCACAGAATCTTGGGCCGCAGGGCCGCCGGCAGTCCGGCGGGGAGCGCCTCCGCGGGCTGGTCGAAGTGCCAGTGGGGGTAGTCGGTGGCGAACAGCAGCAGCTCGTCGGTCTCCAGGTGGTCGAGGACCTGGGCCAGCCCGCGCGGCTCGGGCGGGACGTCGGGCGGCTGCAGGCTGAAGCGGCAGTGCGCGCGGATGTAGGCCGAGGGCGGCTGGCGGACCCACGGCACCTCCCGCCGCAGCCCCTTCCAGTCCTTGTCGAAGCGCCACAGAAACGCCGGCAGCCAGCTCCAGCCGCACTCCAGCACCACTACCTTCAGCTCCGGGAAGCGGTCGAAGACCCCCTCGCTGACCAGGCTGAGGAGCTGGCTCTGGGCGACCAGGGCCATCGCCACGTACTCCTCCAGAAAGTACGAGGGCCAGCCGGTGGGGGTCGGCGGGTGTCCGGGGGCGCCCCCGTAGTGGATCCCGATCGCCAGGCGGTGGCGGACCGCCGCCGCATAGAGCGGCCAGTAGCGCCGGTTCCCATACGGGGCCTCCGAGCGGACCGGGAGATACACCTGGACGAACCCCGGATGATCCCCCACCCGCTCGACCTCGCGCACCGCCAGCTCCACCACCTGGATGGGCACCACCAGCGCCGCCCGCAGGCGGGGGTCTTTCTCCAGCCACTCCTGGATCAGCCAGTCGTTGACCGCCCGGGCCAGGGCGGCCGCCAGGTCGGGGTTGTGGACGGTCTGAATGGGGTAGTCGCACTGGAGGATGGCGTAGGTGGTGCCCCACGGGTCGAGGGCCTGCTGGCGGACCTCGGCCAGCGTCGTGCCGGGGACCGCGCCGGGCGAGGAGCGCAGGGCGGGCTGGACGGTGAGGGGAGCGTTTTTGGGATAGGCGAAGTCCACCGGGCCCTTGAAGGCCGATTCGCGGATGTACTCCTGCCAGTGGGGCGCCAGATAGGGGAAGAGGACCTCGACTGAGGCCGGGGTGACATGGAGGTCGCAGTCGATGAGACCGGGCTGGACCATCGCTCCTCCCGCTGCCGGGGCTGTCTGCTTCCCTATATACCACAGCCGCCGCCCCCGGTAAATAGCCGGGGGACGATGGGCTCTGCTATACTGGCCTCAACCGTGCATGATACCCGGCTGGACCGCGGCTGAGGAGGGGTTCCGTGACACAGACCATCCCATCCGGCCCGGCGCCGCTCGATCCCGCAGCCCTGAAGGCGCTTGTCCGGTTTCTCCAGACCGTCGGGCGGCTCAAGAGCCTGCGTCGGCAGGGCTGGGTGGACCGTGGGGTGGCCGCAGCCGAGTCCGTGGCCGACCACGTCTTCCGGCTGGCGGTGATGGCCTGGGTTCTGGGACGGGCCCGAGGGCTCGAGCCGGACCGCCTGGTCCGGCTGGTCCTGGTCCATGATCTGGCCGAGAGCCTGGTGGGTGACCTCACCCCCTTCGACGAACTCCTGGCCCAGCCCGGCGTCGACCGGCGCCAGCTTCTCGACCGGCCGCCCCCGCCCGAGGTCCGCGAGCGTCAGCGTCAGCGCAAGCGCGCCCGTGAAGAGGCCGCGTTCCGGCGCCTGGTGGCCGACCTCCCAGCGGCGGTGCGGCAGGACCTGGAGAGCGCCTGGCAGGAGTACCTGGCCGGTCAGACGCCGGCGGCCCGCTTTGTCAAAGAGCTCGATAAGGTTGAGACCTGGCTCCAGGCGTTGGAGTACCGGGCGATCTACCCCGACCTCCCCATCGGCTCGTTCGCCGCCGAGGTCCAGCAGGAGGTTGGCGATCCGCTGCTTCGGGCCCTGGTACAGGTGCTCGGGGCGCCGTCCGCCCCGGCGCCAGAGGGAGCGGACTGACGGCCGGCCGGGGCGGCACGGCCCCTGCGGGGTCGACCGGGGAGACCGGTCGAAGGGGTGAGCGGTGCAGCACAGCATCGAGTGGTACCGGGAGCGGCTCCAGCGATTGCCCTGGGCCGAGGGCCTGACCCGTGAGGCCATCCTGCAGCGTGATCCCCTGATCCCGCACGAACTGCTGGCCACCGTGCCGCCTGGGCGCGTCTTCCGCGACTTCACCGACTTCTGGCGGTACGTGGTTTTCCGCGCCAGCCGGGAGCGTCCGGAGGGCGTGCCGGCCCTGACCGAGGAGGCCGGGGCGTCCGACAGCCCGGCTGTTCCGCTCAACGAGGTCGTCTGGGACCGGGCCGACCAGGTTGATATCGCCGGCGTGTGACGGTGGGGCTAGCCTAGCCCCGGTGGAGCGATGTTCAGCCCGGGCGGAAAGAGGGGCGGCCGTCGTCGGGCGGGGCGATGATGACCGGTTCGCGTCCGAGGCGTCGGGCGAGGTCGGCGGCCAGGGCGTTGTAGGCGTCTTTGGAGAATCCGCCGATCGTCTGGACGATCCGGCCGTCGGTGTCGATGAGGTAGAGCGTGGGGGTGGCCTCGGGGTCGTAGAGGCGGGAGACGGCGTAGTCAGGGGTGTCGAGGAGAACAGGGAAGGTGATGCCGGTCTCCCGGACGAAGCGGGCCGCCTGGTCGGGGCGGTCCTGGGCGATGGCCCAGAGGGTCCAGCCCGTGGGGCCCAGGGTCTGCCAGAGACGCTCGAGGTAGGGGAAGGCCAGTTTGCAGGTGCCGCAGGTACTCTTGCAGAAGGCCAGGAGCACGGGTCCCTGGCGCAGGGCCTCCCGCAGGCGGTACGGACGCTGGTCGAGGCCGGGCAGGGTGAAGTCGGGCGCAGTCTGCTGAACGGTCGCCATGCTCTGTCCTCACGCGGGGAATGCCGCCGGGCCGATTATAGCCGGGAGGCCGGCGGCTGTCAAAAAGCCGTGCCCTCCGCCGGACCGGCCCAGCCGCGCGCGCGCTCGACCGCCCGCCGCCAGTCGCGAAGCAGGCGGGCGCGCTGCTCGGGAGCCATCTGGGGGTGGAAGCGTCGCTCGGCCTGCCAGAGGGCGCGGAGGTCGGCCCGCGAGCGCCAGACGCCGGCGCCCAGCCCGGCCAGATAGGCCGCCCCCAGGGCCGTCGTCTCGGTCTGCGTCGGGCGGACGACCGGCACGCCGGTGATATCGCTCTGGAACTGGGCCAGGAAGTTGTTGACCGCCGCGCCCCCGTCGATGCGCAGTTCGGCCGGCGGCAGCCCGGCCTCATCGGCCATGGTCTGGACCACGTCGTAGACCTGGTAGGCGATGGCCTCGAGCGTCGCCCGGGCCAGGTGGGCCCGGGTCGTCCCGCGGGTCAGGCCGATGAGCAGTCCGCGGGCGTAGGCGTCCCAGTAGGGCGCGCCCAGCCCGACGAAGGCCGGGACGAAATAGACGCCGCCGCTGTCGGGGACGCTGGTGGCCAGGGCCTCGACCTCGCTGGCCTGGCGGATGATTCCCAGGCCGTCGCGCAGCCACTGGACGGCGGCGCCGGCGATGAAGACGCTTCCCTCCAGAGCGTACTCCAGACGGTCCTCCAGCCCCCAGGCGATGGTGGTCAGCAGGCCGCTTTGGGTGAGCACCGGTCGGGTGCCGGTGTGCATCAAAAGGAAACTGCCGGTGCCGTAGGTCACCTTGACCATCCCCGGCTCGAAGCAGGCCTGTCCGAAGAGAGCGGCCTGCTGGTCGCCGGCCACGCCCCGGATGGGGATGCCTGCGGCCAGGACCCGCTCGCCGTCGTCGGTGGTGATCTCGACGGTCTGCCCGAAGTCACCGCTGGAGGGACGCACCACGGGCAGGATCTGGCTCGGGATGTTGAGCACGGCCAGCAGGTCGTCGTCCCACCGGCCGGTGTGGAGGTTGAGGAGAAGAGTGCGGCTGGCGTTGGAGACATCGGTGGCGTGGACCTGTCCCCCGGTCAGGTGCCAGAGAAGCCAGGTGTCGACGGTGCCGGCCCGCAGACGGCCGGCGGCGGCCAGGTCGCGCGCGCCGGGGAGATGATCAAGCAGCCAGGCGAGTTTGGTGCCGGAGAAGTAGGGGTCGAGGAGCAGGCCGGTTCGCCGGCGGAACTCCGGTTCGTAGCCCCGGGCTCGGAGGTCGGCGCAGAGGGCGGCGGTGCGTCGACACTGCCAGACGATGGCCCGGTGGAGCGGCTGGCCGGTCGCGGCGTCCCACACCAGCACGGTCTCGCGCTGGTTGGTCAGGCCGATGGCGGTGATGCTCTCTGGCGAGAGGCCGGCGGCTCGCCGGGCGGCGATCACGGCCCGGAGAACGCTCTGCCAGATCTCCTGAGGGTCGTGCTCGACCCAGCCGGGTTGCGGGTAGTACTGGGTGATCTCGGCGTATCCCCGACCCAGCGCCCGGCCGTGCTGGTCGAAGAGGAGCGCTGTGGTTCCGGTTGTGCCCTGATCGATGGCCAGAATCACCGCCATGGTCGTCGCCTCCGCGTGCTCTTTGGCCCGATCCTAGCCCAACGGGCGGTTCAGGGGAAGTCCCTGGTCGGCGGATCTGGCGCGTTGTCGCCGGGGGGGACCGCTTCCTTCAGGCGGGAGGCCGTGGTACGGTCTCTGCTGGCGAGAGCCGGGGAGGAGTGGCATGGCCGGGCCGCAGACACGTGAGATCGTCGGCCACAAGATGCTGGCGGTGCCGGTTGCGGCGGCTCTCCTGGCCCGGCTCCAGGCGCGCGCGCGAGCCGAGGGACGCGACTGGCACAGCCTGGTCGAGGAGGCGATCCGGCGGTGGGTGGCGGAGCGCCGGGCGGCCCTCCAGCCGGCGGTGCTGGCCGGGCCAGGCCCACGCCGTCGGGGTGGCGTGCGCTATGAGTGGACATAACAGAGGGCGTCCCGCCGTGGTGGTCGGCCCCTGGGCGCTGCTGCGGCTGGTCCAGGGACGGCCCTACCCATTGACCAAGAGCCAGCTGCTCGATCTGGTGCGCGACAAACGCGTGCGCTGGGTCAAGGCCGACTGGCCGGTGCGAGTGCGCCTTCGGGACCTGGTGCGGGCCCTGCCCGAGCGCCTCTATCCTGATGAGGCCCGGCTGGTCGAGGCCGTGCGGCAGACGGCCCGGCGGCTGGGCCTGCCCGGCTGAGCCGGCGTCTACGCCTCCGGCCGGACCAGCCCGACGACGGTCTCCTCATGCAGCCGGGCCTCGATCCCCTGGCGGTGGCTGCGGGCGCTGACCGGGAGCATGCGGGCGTCACGGACGATCTCGCGCACCGCCTGGCCCACGAAGCGAAAGCCCGCCTGTTCGGCCAGTTCTCTGAGGACGGCCGGCACCTGAATGGGGATTCCCCGGATGATCGAGGAGCCGACGACGATCACGGCCGCCCGTCCCGGCTGCAGAACGCGGAGCATCTCGGCCAGGATCAGCCCCAGGTCCCGGTAGTAGCGGGCCACCACTGCCGCCCGGCGCGGGTCGCGCTCGGTCAGCCGGCGCAGGACCGCCCGGGCGGTCGGCGGCAGGCGTTCGGTCAGGTTCTCGCCTTGCTCGGATCCGATGTACCGCCGGCGCAGCGGGGTCAGCCGGTCGGGGGGATAGCCTAGCCAGACCAGCGAGAACTTGTGGGCCCGCAGATAGTCGATGGCGCCTGCGGCGTAGGGCGGCGAGGTGACGATCAGGGCCACGCTGCGGTCGGCGAGGGGCAGGGCCCGGGCATCGGCCCGGACGATCAGCGCCGGGCTGGCCGGACGCGGCCAGCCGGCCAGAACCCGTTGCGCGGCCTCGAGGCGCTCGGCGAAGGCCGCGAGCGCGCTCTGCTGGACCCGCTTGTGGGGGTCGCGGTGGGGACGGCTGTGGGCCAGGTCCCGGGCGCGGCTCAGCCCGCCGCTCTTGGTGATGATGAGCGAGGAGAAGAGCGTCTGCAGAAAGGCGTGCAGATCGGCGGGCGCCTGCCGGATGGCCAGGGCCAGGGCGTGCAGTTCGGCGATGACCGGCTCCTCGAACCAGTACCGGAAGAAGCGCACGGCTGCCGCTCCGTAGCAATGGGCCAGTTCGCTCTCGGTCGGTGGATGGACCAGGCCCTGGGCCTGGTCCAGCACCGCTGCGCCGGCCGTGGCCACCCGGTCGGGGTCGGGGGGCCGGGTTTTGGCCTGGGCGATCAGCACGGCCAGGGGGTCGAGATCGACGCCGATGGCCCCCCGGCCGGTCAGCACCGCCTCGACCAGCGTGGTGCCGGAGCCGGCCATCGGGTCGAGCACCCAATCGCCGGGAGCGGTCAGATGCTCGATGAAGAGACGGGGGAGCGGAGGAGGGAAGCGGGCCGGGAAGGTGTGCAGACCGTGGATCCCGGCCGGGGCGCGCGTCTCGCGGAACGTCAGATCGGTCGCCAGGAGCCGCTGGAGCGTTTCCTGGACGGAGCGGGCGGAGCCAACAGACTGGTCGTGGGTCATTCCTGCCTCAGTCACAAAGATACCCGCGGCCGCGTGGGCCGACAGGAGCAATACTAGAGGGCGACAGAGCCCCCTGCAAAGAGCCGATCAGGCGGCCGGTTCAGGCGGTGGGGAGCATCCGCTGGACGATGACCGTGGTGTGGAGGGCCATCGGCAGGCCCAGGAGCCCGAAGACCGGTGCCCCCCGCACCAGACGCTCGATAATCCCGCTGGCGGTGGGCTCGAGGTCGCCGTGCACGGTCACGGTGACCTGGATCGATCCCAGGGCCTGGGGCAGTTCCTCGGGGGCCCGGGCGCCGAAGAGGGGACTGGGGTCGATGGTCGTGTGGGCGGTCACGCTGACCCCAGTCAGCGCCAGGTCGCGTCCCTGGGCGCCCAGGGCCACGGTGGCGGCGACCGAGGCGGCCAGCGCGCCGAGGACGACTTCGACCGGGTCGAGCCGGTCGGTGGGCGGTTCGATCCCCAGGGCCTCCTCCAGCCGGCGAGGGGTGCCCAGGGCCAGGGTGTAGGTGCGGCCGTCCTGAATCTGCCCTCCCAGCGTCCAGGTGCCCAGCTGACAGGTCGCGCGGGCGCCGATCCCTTCCCACCGGGCCTGGACGCGGTAGCCCAGGCGGTACTGTCCGGGGTGTCGGCGCAGATTGTCGCGGAACGCGGCCAGTTGTGACGGTGTGCCCATCGCGTTCCCCCTCGGCCACATGGTTGGCGCGGTGTCTGGGCAAGGGGTGTGCCAGCGCGGAAATTCCCGGCTTGCGCGTCGGCGGCGCCCTGTTACAATAGAGGTGCCGGACAGACGCCTTGCTGGCTTACTGTCGGGCTCGAGATCTCGCGGCGGAGGAGGCCGATGTCCACGGCGATCGGGACCACGATCTACGACGAACTGGGCGTGCGTCCGCTGATCAACGCTCGCGGCAATGCCACCGTCCTGGGCGGCTCGCGGCTGAGCCCACGGGTGCTGGCGGCGATGGAGCAGGCCAACCGCTACTTCGTTGATATGGACGAACTGTTGGAGCGGGCCGGCCAGCGGGTGGCCCGCTTGCTGGGTGCCGAGGCCGCCTACATCACCTCCGGGGCGTCGGGGGCCCTGGCTCTGGGGACGGCCGCCTGCATGACCGGGCTGGACGGCGAGAAGATGGTGCGTCTGCCGGACACCACCGGGATGCCCAACCAGGTCCTCATCCAGCGGCGCCACCGCTACGCCTACGACCGCTGTGTGACGATCGTGGGGGCCCGACTGGTCGAGGTCGGCGATGAGAACGGCACCACCCCGGAGCACCTGGCTGCGGCCATCGGTCCCCAGACGGCGGCCGTTCTCTATCCGGCTCACCTGGAGGGCCGGCCGGGGACGCTGCCGCTGGCTGAGGTGCTGGCCATCGCCCGCGCCCGGGGGGTGCCGGTCCTGCTCGACGCCGCCGCCCAGGTCTATCCCCTGGAGAAGTTCCTGGGCTACCAGAGGATGGGCGTGGATCTCGTCTGTTACGGGGCCAAGTACTTCGGTGGCCCCAACTCGGCCGGTCTCCTCTGCGGGCGGGCCGACCTCGTCAAGGCGGCGGCCATGCAGGGCTTTATCGGCTTTGAGACCAGCGGCTACCGGACCTTCGGCCGGCCGTTGAAGGTGGACCGGCAGGAGGTGGTGGCGGTGGTGGTGGCCCTGGAGGAATGGCTGACGATGGACCATGCCGCTCGCCTGGCGGCGGCGGACCGCAAGGTCCGGGCCATCGCCGAGCGCCTGGCCGACCTGCCGGGGGTGGTGCTTCAGCCGCTGCCGGAGGGCGGGCCGGCCACTCGTCTGCGGGTGGCGCCGGCCCCTGGCGCGGGCTGGACGGCGGCGGCGGTGGCCCAGGCCCTGCGGGCCGGGAACCCCGGGATCGTGGTGCCGGTCGAGGGTGAGGCGTTGCTGGTGGGGGTGACCACGCTGGCCGACGGCGAGGAGGAGATCGTCGGCGCCCGGCTGCGCGCGGTCCTCGCGACCTAGCCCCCAGCCCGGCCGGACCACCCCCGCGGGGTGGTCCGGCCTCTTGCCGGCGCGTTCGGCGGGGTGTATGATCAGGGCGGCACCGGGACGGCCGGGCGGCCCCGACCCGGCCTCCGGGGCCGGCTTCCTCACGGTATCCTCCTGAATGTGTGTCCCTGTATCTCACGCACGGAGGCGGTCCGCTTGAAGCGTTTCGAGTACTTCGCTCCGACCTCGCTCGAGGAGGCGATCGCGCTCCTGATGGAGTATCAGGAAGGGGGACGCCCCCTGGCTGGGGGCACCGACCTTCTCCCCCAGATGAAGGAGCGCGGGCGGCCGGTCCGCACCATTGTGAGCCTGCGTCGTCTCCGCCCGCTGCACGGCCACGGGCCGCTGCCGGATGGTGGCCTGCGGATCGGGGCGATGGAGACGGCCGGGGCGGTGGCCTGGGACCCCTGGGTCCAGCGGCATTTTCCCGGCATCGCCGACGGGGCCAACCTCATCGGCTCGATCCAGATCCGCAACCGGGCGACGCTGGGCGGCAACATCTGCAACGCCGCCCCCTCGGCGGACGGCGTCCCGGCTCTGATCGCCTACGGGGCCCAGGTGCGCATCGCCGGGCCGCAGGGCGAACGGACGCTGCCGCTGGAGGCGGTCTTCCGCGGCCCCGGGCAGACGGTCCTGGGACCGGGGGAGATCCTGGTGGAGATCGTGGTCCCGCCGGCGCCTCCTCTCAGCGGCAGCGCCTATCTGCGTCACGTGCCGCGGATGGAGATGGATATCGCGGTGGTCGGGGTGGGCGTCCTGCTGCGGCTGGACGACGACCGCCGGACGATCCGCGACGCGCGGGTGGTGCTGAGCGCGGTGGCGCCGACGCCGATCCGCTCGCCCCGGGCCGAGGCGGCGCTCATCGGGGCGCCGGCCGATGAGGCCGCGTTCCGGGCCGCCGGTGAAGGGGCAGCCGCCGACGCTCGCCCCATAAGCGATGTGCGGGCCTCGGCCGACTACCGACGGGAGCTGCTCAAGGTCTACACCCGCCGGGCGGCCGCGATCGCCCTGGCCCGCGCCCGCCAGAGCCTGTCGTAAGGAGAAGAGGGATGGCGCGACCACATCTGGTCCGGCTGACTGTGAACGGCACCCCGGTCGAGGCCACCGTCGAGCCGGCCGTGCTCCTGCTCGATTTTCTGCGCGAACAGCTGGGGCTCACCGGCACCAAAGAGGGCTGTGGGACCGGCGACTGTGGGGCCTGCACGGTCATCGTGGACGGCAAGCCCATGCACGCCTGCCTGACGCTGGCCGTCGAGGCCGATGGCTGTGAGGTGCTGACCATCGAGGGGCTGGCCCGGAATGGGGAGCTGCATCCGATCCAGGCGGCCCTGGTGGAGTACGGCGGCCTGCAGTGTGGGTTCTGCACACCGGGGATCATTATGATGGCCAAGGCCTTGCTCGACCAGAATCCCCATCCGACAGAGGAGGAGCTGCGGATGGGGCTGGCCGGGAACCTCTGCCGCTGTACCGGCTACCAGAAGATCATCGAGGCCCTGCAGGCGGTCATCGAGGGCCGGCCGCTCACTGTTTCGACCAAGGTCGTCGCCCCGCTGCCGCCCGAGCCCGAGGGTGAGTGAGGCTGGCGCCGGGGCAAGCGAAAGGAGGTGTCCTGATGGCAGAGACCACCGTCGAGCGGCCCACCGAGTTCCGGGTCATCGGCAAGCCGATCCCGCGGGTGGACGGCATCGAGAAGGTGACCGGGGCGGCCAAGTTCGCGGCCGACTATTCGTTCCCCGGGATGGTCTGGGGCAAGGTCCTGCGCAGCCCCTACGCCCACGCCCGTATCAAGCGGATCGACACCAGCAAGGCCGAGCGCTACCCGGGCGTGGTCTGTGTGCTGACCGGCCAGGACATCCTGGACATCAACCGTGAGCCGACCGCTCGCCATCAGAACCCGCTGGCCATCAACACCGTGCTCTTCTACGGCCAGCCGGTGGCGGCGGTGGCGGCGGAGACCAAGGAGATCGCCGAAGAGGCGCTGGGCCTCATCGAGGTCGAGTACGAGCCGCTGCCGGTGCTCCTCGACCCGGTGGAGGCGATGAAGCCGGGCGCCTACCAGATCCGCCACGACGGGGCCGAGCACGGGGTGGACCGGAGCGAGGCGGCCATCCACACGGGCGGCGTCGGATTGGAGGCGGAGCAGGAGGCCACGCTGCCCAACGTCGCCTCGCAGGTGCACTTCACCCGTGGCGATGTGGTTCAGGGCTTCGCCGAGGCCGACTACATCGTCGAGGGCACCTTCCGGGTGGGCACGGTCCACCAGGGGTACCTGGAGCCCCACGCCGCCATCGCCCACTGGGACGCGGCGGGGAACGTGACGGTCTGGGCCACGACTCAGGGGCAGTTCTTTATGCGCGATATGCTCGCCCGCCTGCTCCGGATGCCGATCGCCAAGATCCGGGTCATCGGCACCGAGATCGGCGGCGGCTTTGGCGGCAAGTTCGGCCTGATCCTGGCCCTCACCGTTCTCCTGGCCCGCAAGGCCCGGCGGCCGGTCAAACTGGTCCTGAGCCGGTCGGAGGAGCTGATCGCCGGAACGCCGGCGCCCTACACGGTCGTCGAGCTGAAACTGGGCTGCACGAAGGACGGCCGGCTGACCGCCATGCAGGGGCGGGTGATCATGGACACCGGCGCTTTCCCCGGCGCTCCCATGACCATCGCCACCATCCTGCTGGCCGGCTCGTACAGGATCCCCAACCTGGATCTCTACGGCTACGAGGTCCTGACCAACAAGGCCTCGGTCGGTGCCTACCGGGCTCCCGGTGCGCCGGAGGTGGCCTTCGCCGTCGAGGCGCTGGTGGATGAACTGGCCAAGAAGTGCGGCATGGACCCCATTCGCTTCCGCCTGCTCAACGCGGTCGAAGAGGGCGATAAGTGGCCCAACGGCCAGGTCCTGCCGCCGATCGGCCTCAAGGAGTGTCTCCAGCGGCTCCTGGAGCACCCGGACTGGACCGCGCCCCTGGGCCCGAACGAGGGCAAGGGGGTGGCCGTCGGCGCCTGGCCCGGCGGGGCGGGGGGTGCCAGCGCGGTCGTCCGGGCCAACCCCGACGGCACGTTCACGGTGCTGACCGGCGCGGTGAATCTCACCGGCACGACCACCGCCTTCGCCCAGATCGCCGCTGAGGAACTGGGGGTGCCGATCGAGCGCATCCAGGTGGTGCAGGGCGATACCAGCGAGGCGCCGGTCTCGCCGGCCTCGGGCGGGAGCCAGATCACCTACACCATGGGCCACGCTGTCAGCCTGGCGGCCCGGGAGGTCCGCCAGCAACTGCTGGCCCAGGCGGCCCGGGCGCTGGAGGTGGCGGTCGAGGACCTGGAGGTCGAGAACGGCGTCGTGCGGGTGAAGGGCGTGCCCAGCCGGCGGATCAGTTACGCCAAGCTGGCCGACCAGGCGGCGGCCACCGTCGGGCCCATCGTCGGGCACGGTTCGCACAAGCCGCCGCGCAGCGCCCCCGGCTACGCCGCCTGCCTGGCCCGGGTGCGGGTGGACCCGGAGACCGGCCAGGTCAAGGTCCTCAAACTGGTCGGCGTCCAGGATGTGGGCCGGGCCATCAACCCGCTGGCGGTCGAGGGCCAGATCCAGGGCGGCACCGTCCAGGGGATGGGCATGGCGCTCCTGGAGGAGATCGTCTACGGTCCGGACGGGCGGGTGCTCAACCCGAGCCTGCTCGACTACCGGATGGCCACCTGCGCCGATGTGCCGACGGTCGAGGCGCAGATCGTCGAGGTCCCCAGCCCGACGGGGCCCTATGGGGCCCGCATCGTCGGCGAGCCGAGTATCGTGCCGCCCGGTGCGGCCATCGCCAACGCCATCGCCGATGCCACCGGCGTCCGGCTGACCGAGTTCCCGGCCACGCCGGAGCGGGTCTTCTGGGCTCTGCGCCGGGCCGGCGCGGCCGGCTGAGCGGCACGCTGCGCCACAGGCGGGCCGGGAGAAATCCCGGCCCGCCTTTTTTGGGGGACTGGTGGAGAATCGGCGGTCGGGCCTTCTCCCCTAGCTGGCGGCCAGCCAGGTCCGCAGCCGCTGCAGGCTCTCCTGCACCTCGAGGCTGGGGTCGCGGTCGTGAGGCTCGTGCTCGACCGAAACCGCTCCCTGGTAGCCGATCGCCCGCAGCGCCTGAACCACGCCCCGGATGTCGACGACCCCGCGCCCGTAGGCGCAGCTCTCGTGGCGCCCCTCGCCCAGGGTGACGTCTTTGAGATGGACGTGCAGCAGCACGTCCTTCAGCCGGTAGGTGGCCTCGACCGGGTCGAAGCCGTGGAAGCCCCAGAAGCCGGTGTCGCTGGTCACCCCCAGGACATCGGCCCGGTCGCCGATGCGGCGCAGGAGTTCGTCGGGCGTCTTCTCGGGATGGTTCTCGATGGCGTAGCGGATGCCGTACTCCCGCCCCAGGCGGTAGGCCAGGTCCTCGTTGGTCGGATGAAGGCCGACGGCCAGGATGGGCGTGCCCAGGCGTCGGGCCACCTGGTAGACCCGTTCAGCCTGGGCTGTGGTCATATGCGGGCGCCCGAGGCCGGCGGTGTAGGCCACGACGGTCAGGCCGTACTGGCGCAGGATGGCCACCGCCTCATCGACCATGCTGTCGGTCGCCCGCCAGGGATTCAGATGGGCGACCCAGATGTCGATGTAATCGAAGCCCAGGTCCTTCACCCGCCGGACCAGGTTCTCGAACTTGGTGGCGAACTGGGGACCGTGGAAGGCCTCCACGGTGGCCCGGTCGGCCTCGGCCCAGACAAAGGGATGCAGATTGTAGCCGACCTCCTCGGCGACGAAGTTGGCGGTGATGAACGAGATTTTCACTGTTCCTCCCCTGTGCGGCGCTGCCGCTGCGAGTATAGCCGGCCGGGCCCGGCCGTCAAGATCGGTGGCCGGGCCCACGGCGGAAGGTCTGGGCGCGCCGGGAGAGTCGCTGGCGGGCGCCCGGTGGACCCGTCCGCGTCTGACCCGCGGGCTCCGGTCCGTGAACCGAGACGGGCGGCCGGGCTGGCGATGACCTCCCACGTGCGCCCCAAGGCCGTCACTCCGGACGAGCATGGACCCGGACGGTGGTCAGGATGACCCGGTCCTCGCCGGTGTCCAGCCGCCGGAGCCGCTGGCCGCTCTCGGCAAGGTAGAGCCCGATCTCGAGGACGTAATCGCCGGGTGGGGCGGTGGCCTGAACGGTCAGGACGTGCTGGTCGGCGATCACTTCGCCAGGCAGCCAGCCAGCCGTCGGCGCCTGGCCGTGGTCGGGTGGGCCATCGTGCTGGCCATGGATCCGCTCGGCCTGGTCCAGCAGATGGGTGAAGACCGTGTAGTTGCGCGCGGGGGTGGTCCGGGCCTGCCAGTAGAGGGTCAGGGTGAGGGGCTGGCCAGGCCGGGCGGTGCGCGGCTCCAGGTCATAGCCCAGGAGCACGATCCCGTCTTCGAAAGGCACGACGAGCGGGGTACTGATGGCTGGCGCCGTAAACCGCCGCTCCCGGCTCGGGATCGTCACCATCCCCAGGTCCTGGGCGGCCTCCGCTGGCGCGCTGCTGAGCCGGAGACGCAGCCGGGCGGTGCCGGAGACGAGCGTGGGGGGAAGCGGCCAGTCCAGAAGTTCCAGGACCAGTTCCCCCGGCTCCCACCGGTCCACCGGGTAGCTGTCGGCCAGCGGGCGGTGCTCCAGTCGGGCCAGGGTCTCACCTCCGTCGCCGACCAGCTCGAAGAGCACCGGCCGGGTGGTGACCGGTGAGCCCAGAGCCTGCCAGAGCAGTCGGAGCCGCAGAGGAGCACCGGCGGCCACGGTGGGCGTCTCCACGCGGTAGCGTGCCAGCTGCAGTGTCGGGTCCAGGACGATCGGCGGGGTCTCGGGCCACTCGGTCTCGGGCTGGGCCCCCGGCCTTCCCTTCTGAACGGTGAGCGTCCCGATGGTCCCCTGCTGGCCCTGGGGGACGCCGTTCACCAGAAGGTCGAGTCCGCGCAGGTCGGCCAGGGCGTAGACCACCACCCCCAGCCGGTAGCGACCGGGGGGCGTGCCGGCTGGCACGGGGAGCGGATGCCGGCTCTCGAGACGCTCGCCCGGCCGCCAGCCCGAACTCAGACGCATCGCCTGGTTGCGCGGCTGGCGGTCCGCACGGGCGAGAATGTGGCCCTGGGCGTCGGTCAACAGGACCGAGACCCCGTAGTCGGTGGAGGGTGGCGCGAGCACCTCCCAGGTCAGGATCACGTCCAGCCGCTCGCCGGCCGGGACCGCCGGTCGGCTGAGACCGACCCGGACCAGCCGGACCTGGTTGGCGAAGTTCAGGTCGACGGGCCGGGCCTGGCTGGGCTGGAAGTGCGGCCCCGGTAGAGCGTAGAGTTGCAGGTGGACGGCGCCGAACCAGCGGTCGTCGAGCCGCTGGGCGTTTTGGGCCAGCAGGCCGCCGACGTAGTCCTCGGGATCGGTCGGGATGGTCGGCTGCCAGACCAGCCAGGCCCGCCGGTGGTGGGTGGCGATGGTATTGAGCGTCTCGACGACCGTGCTCTCCCCATAGGGGGAGAAGAGCAGGTAGCGGAACGGCCGGCGGTCGCCGAGGTAGTAGCGCACCGGCGGCTCGGCATTGGTCAGGACGATGTCGCCCGGCTGCCAGTGCGCCTCGGCGAAGGCCAGGGCTCCCCGGTAGTCATCGCGCCGGTAGACGGGGTCGGTGCGGAGGACCACCAGACCGTAGAGGCAGCTGCTCAGCACCACCAGCAGGGCCACTCCGCCGGCCGGGCGCCAGGCGCGCCCGAGGGCCAGGACTGCCCCGGCTAGGGCGAGGAGGAGGGGGGGACTGGCCGGCAGCGTGTAGCGGGGGTGGAAGATAGGCCGGACGGTGGCGATGGCCACCATCAGCCCCAGAGCCCCGGCGGCCACCAGGGCGGGCAGCCAGGCGGCACGGCTGGCCGGCTGAGCGAGGCTGCTGGCCAGGCCGAGAAGGAGCACCAGCCCCAGGCTGCCGAGAAGATAGGCAGTCGGCGGTCTGGTCACCAGGGTCGGGTCCGGCAGGCCCAGGGCCAGGGCCGGCCCGGACCAGGTCAGGACCTTGAGCGGAGTGGTCGGCGGCGTCCAGGGGCTGTCCCAGACGCCGGTCGCCCGGAGGAGCACCGGCAGCCAGGGAAGATAGCCCAGGGCGATGAGCCCGTGGGCCAGGAGGAGGGTCGCCAGGCGGGGTCGCCGTGGCGCGGTCCGCAGACACTGCAGGGTCAGAAGGAGCCCGAGGATCGCCAGGGGCAGAAGACAGTAGTAGAAGGTGTAGAGGCCCAGGAGCCCGAAGACGGCGTAGGCCAGAGCCCGGCCCGGCGTCGGCCGGACCCCGAGACGGGCGGCGACGGCCAGCAGCCCGGTCGTCCAGAGGGCGGCCAGGGCGTACATGCGGGCCTCCTGCGCGTAGTAGACCTGGAAGGGGGCCACGGCCATCACCAGGGCGCTCAGCAGCCCGCCGACCGGTCCCAGCCAGGACCGCCCGGCGGCCGCTGCCAGAGCCACCGCCAGCAGGCTGGCCATGACCGAGAGATAGCGCAGGGCGAACTCGCTCGACCCGGCGATGTTGCCCCAGGCCCAGAGCAGAAGATAGTGGAGCGGCGGGTGAAAGTCGGCGGTGGTCACGGTCCCCAGGATCGCCCGGGGACCCTGGCGGGCGGTGACCGCTGAGAACGCCTCATCCCACCAGAAGCTCTGGTCGGCCAGCCCGAGGACCCGCAGCCCCAGAGCCAGCCCGAGGAGCCCCAGCAGGCCGGGTGCCCACCAGGAGGCAGCGACCCCACCGGCCGGGGAGAGAGGCACCGGTGTCTGGCGGCCTTCGGGTCGGGCATCGCTGGGCAGACCGGTCTTACGGTCCATGGGGCTGACGGTCCTCCACGATGATCTCGGTGAGCAACGCCTGGTCGTCGGGCAGTCGGCGGCCATCCTGCCAGAGCGGGTGCCGCTGGCCGCTCGTCAGGTCGTAGAGCCCGGTCAGGAGGCGATAGCGACCGGGCGGGAGGTCGGCTGGGAGCAGAAGCGTGTGCTGGTCACGGATAACCTCGCCGGCCAGCCAGAGGCTGGTGGGATTGTGTCCGCCGTCGGGCTGGCTGTCAGACTGGGCCCGGACCCGACCGGTCGGCTCGGCCAGGTGGACGAAGACCGTGTAGTCGCGGTCGAGTGGCCCCCCTGCCTGCCAGTACAGTGTCACCGCGAGCCGCTCGCCGGGCTGGACGATCCGGCGGTCGAGATCGTAGCCGATGAGAGCGGTGCCGGGGGCGACCGCGATCCGGGTCCTCACCGAGGGTGAGGGGGTGGACTCCAGACGGTCGCTGAGCACCTTGACCGGACCCAGGCGCAGGCGGTCGCCCGCCGGCTGGCCCTGGGGGTCGCGCACCGGCAGTCGCTGGAGAGTGGCCGGGTCGTAGAAGCCGGTGATGAGCCAGCGGGCGGCGGTGGGAGTCCCCGGGGGAACGGTGAGATCGAACCAGCTGATGACCGTCAGGCCGGGCCGCCACTGGGCGGTGGGGAAGGGGGTGTAGTCGTCGAGGGCCAGCGGCCGGACCTGGTCCACCTCCAGAAGATGGACGAACTGGGTCAGCCGGCCCGGGGCCGGCTGGTGGATACGCCAGTAGAGCGTGACCCGGAACCGTTCGCCGGCCCGGACGACCGTGGGAAGGTCGTAGCCCAGGAACTCGACCCATGGGCCGAACCAGGCGGCGAGCTGACGGGCCGGGGCAGGGGACGCGCCGTCGGACAGATACTGGGCGATGGTCACCCCCGCACGGACCTGGCGCCGGGGAAAGAGCCGTTCCAGGAGCGCGGGGTCGGGCTGGCGGACGTCGGGGAAGAGGTAGAGGGCCACGGCGCCGGGCGGCGGCAGGACTAGCGCCCGCTGGCCGTCGAAGGCGGTGAGCCGGTCGGCCAGGGCCGGCTGACCGACCAGATAGGTCGGCTGATCGCGGTAGAAGGGCGTCGAGAGGTAGACCGGCACCGTTCCGGCGCTGGCCAGGGCCAGACGAGCCGCGCGCTGACCGGCCGCCTCGAAGTGCCACTCGGTTCGCGGATCGTGGGCCCAGCGGCCGAAGTAGTCGTGGGCCGTCCAGCCGCCGCTCAGGCCCAGGACCAGGAGCACCATGGCCAGACCGAGCCGGGGACGGGCGTCCCGGAGCGCCCCCAGAGCGGCGGCCGGAATGAGGAGGAGGGCCGGCAGGGCGCCACTGGCCCGCAGAAAGTGCGGCCCCTCGCCGGCCAGGACCATGGGTCCAAGCAGCCCCCCGGTCCAGAGGGCGAGAAGAGCGGTGGCTGGCGTCCGCCAGCGGCGGAGAAGGAGCAGCCCGCCGGCGACAAAGAACGTTCCCAGGAGGGGGTCGAAGACCCCCCGTCCCGGCAGGTTGTGGCGGGGCTGAGGGTCGCCGGCGAGGAGCAGCGCCACGGCCGGGGCGACAAGATCCATCGGCGTGAGGGTCTCGAGCCGCCCGAGGCCTCCCAGGTTCTGGGCCCGCTCAAAGAAGAGGTGGGGGTGGGCGCGGGCGTAGAGGGCGAGGGGCAGCCCGACCAGGGCGGCGCCGGTGAAGACGAGGCCCAGGCTCAGCCCCCAGCGCCAGCGGCCGCCAGGGCCCGGCCAGCAGGCCAGCGTCAGGAGCCCGTAGGCCAGGACCACCGCCGGCAGGGCCCGGGCGGCCAGATAGGTGTAGAGGCTCAGCCCCAGGCCCAAGCCGGCCGGAAGAGCCAGGAAGGGCCGTCCCTCCTGGCGGGCCCGCTCCAGCCAGTAGAGGGTGAACGCGGCCAGCAGCGGGAGCAGTCCCGCCCGCAGGCCCAGCCGGCTGAGGCTCACCGCCCAGAGGGTCACCGCCCCGACCGCCAGAGCCGGGAGAGCGGCCGGCGGGCCCAGCAGCCGCCGGGCCAGCGGCGAGAGCAGGGCCACGCTGAGAAGCCCGGCCGCGACCGCCGGCAGCCGCAGCGCCAGCGGCTGCGGCCCGATGACCGCCTGGGTGGTGGCGACCAGGTAGATGAAGAGCGGTTCGCGGCCCTGGTTCCCCTCAAAGAAGATCGGCCGCTCACCAGCCAGAACGAAGCGGGCGTCGATCAGGTTGGCCGCCTCGTCGTACCAGACGCCGGGCGGCAGCGCCTCCAGCGCCCAGAGGCGGAGGGCGGCGGCCACCAGCAGCGCGAGCGTCGCCAGCCCGCGATCGATCGGGGGCAGGGCCTGAGCCTTCACGGCACCACCTGGATCTCGGTCAGGATGACGCGGTCGCCGGCCGGCTGGCCGTCCTCCAGATAGACCGGGAGCCGGTCGCCGGTGCGCGGGTCGTAGAGACCGACCTGGAGCCGGTACGGCCCGGGCGGGACCTGTGGGTCAAGGGCGATCTCGTGGACATCGCGCAGATACTCGCCGGGCAGCCAGCCGACGGTGGGCCGGGTGCCCGCGACCGGTGGACCGTCGTGCTGGGCCCGCAGACGTTCTCCCCGCTCCAGCAGATGGGTGAAGACGGTGTAGGGCACGGCGGTCGGGGCCAGGGCCTGCCAGTAGAGGGTCAGTCGCAGCCGTTCGCCGGGCCGGAGCGTCGTCGCCGAGAGATCATACCCGAGAAGCAGCGCGCTCTCGCCCAGCCGGCGGACCAGGCGCACGGTCGGCGTGGGCGGGGTGAAGCTGCGCTCGGGGCCGGCGACCACCACCGGCCCCAGCGTCAGGGGCGCCGCGTCGGCCACCGCCAGCCGCAGATGGTAGGTCCCGATGGGCGTCGTCGGCGGGAGGGTCAGTCGGTAGAAGCGGCGGAGGACCTCGCCGGGACGCCAGGCGGTGGGGGGATAGCCCGGACTGAGGTCGAGCGCCCAGTAGTGGTCCGGCCGGTCGTCGGCTGTCAGGAGCACCAGCAGCGGGGGGTCGGCGGCGACCGGGCCGAGCGCCTGCCAGACCAGGCTGAACTCCAGGCTCTCGCCGGCCTGGAGTGGCGGCGCGGCGAAGGTGGCGCCGACCAGCCGCAGGGGGCCGTGCCGCTGGTCGAGCCGGGTGGTCACCGGCAGCGCCTCGGGCGGGGGGAAGCGATCGGCCGGATGGACCTGGATGGTGCCCAGCGTCAGCCGGTCGCCGGGGGTGGTCCCGGCGAAAACGACGGGCTGACCGGTGGCGGCCTGGTAGATCACCATCTCCAGGCGAAGAGGACCCGGCGGCGTGCCGAGCGGCACCGGCAGCCCCGCCCGGTCCTCGACCGGGCGGTCCAGCGGGAGGGCGGCCCAGGCGATCAGACCGTCCAGCGGCTCCCGGTCGAACTGGGCCACCAGGTGGTCGGCCGGGTCGCGCAGTCGGAGCGAGATCTTAAGCGGGGGAAGCGGGTGCCGCAGCCGCCACACCCAGCGGAGGCCGATGGTCTCTCCCGGCCGCCGCTCGAGCGGTCCGACGGCCTGAACGGCGATCTCGAGCCCGGCCGGCGCTTCGTAGACGGTCGGCCCGGTGGGAGTAGGAGCGACCAGGCTGATGTACTGGAGACGGGCGGTGCGGAACCAGAGGGTCGGGCCGGGGTAGCCGGTGGTCGCCAGGGCGGTCTGGACTGCCTGGTCGAGTGGCGTCTCCCAGTAGGGAAGGAACCAGACGCCGGTCGGCCGCTCCGGCCGGCTGGTCAGCCCGGCGATCGCTCCGGCCGCCGTTGCCGGGTCGGCGAGGACCCGCGCCGGCGGCAGGTCGCCCCGGTAGTAGTCGTAGAGGTCGGCCACGCCGTGGGCGGTCGTGATCACCAGGTCGCCGGGCCGCCAGTGGGCGGCGACGTAGCGGACCAGTGACCGGTAGTCGGGGCGGTTCTCCAGCGGAGCGCGGTAGGTGGCGACCAGCCCGAGGGCGGTCAGGCCGACCAGCGGCAGCGCCGCCAGCCCGGCCAGGGCTGGCGTCCGCCGGGCCAGGACGGTCCATCCCAGGGCCAGGGTGGTGAGCCAGACCGGGGCCAGGACGATGAAATAGCGCTCCTCGAAGAGGGGGCGGACCTGAAAGACCAGCGCCATCGCGCCGAGGGGGACCAGGCTTCCCAGGGCCAGGGCCTGGCCGATCCAGGATGCACGCCGCCAGGCGGCCACCAGACCCACCAGCGCGAGACCGAGCGCCAGACCGACGCCGGCCCAGAGGGCGGGGGCGGGCGGGGGCGAGCCGTCGGGCAGGGCCACCGGCTGCTGACCGAGCAGGAACGTCCGGAGCGTGCGGCCGACGATGGTCGGCGGGTCAAGGCGGTCGGGGAAGTAGCCCCGGTAGGCCAGGAGACCCGGGGCGGCGTAGGCCAGCCAGGCGGCGCTGGTGAGAAGCAGAACGGCCTGGGCCCGCCAGAAGCCCTGGGGATCGGTCGGCCGTGACTGCTCGCCTGGCCCGGTCCGGGCCCGCCACTGGTGCCAGAGGCCGGTCAGCAGGTGGGCGCCGGCGATGAAAAAGGCGTTGTAGTGGGTGTGCAGGGCCAGGAGCATGCCGGCGGTGTAGGCGCCCCAGTGGCCCCGCTGCCAGGCCCGGACGAAGAGGGCGCCGGCCAGGGTGGCCAGGGCGGTCACCAGGGCGTAGTTGCGGGCGTTCTGGGCCTGGGCCACCTGGTAGGGATTGAGGGCCAGGAGGGCGGCCACCAGGAGGCCGGCACCATGCCCGGCCAGCCCCTGACCGAAGCGGTAGCCGGCGGCCACCAGGACGGCGCCAGCCAGGGCCGAGGGGAAGCGCAGGGCGAACTCGCTCGGCCCGGTCAGCGGAACCCAGAGGGCGATCCCCGCATAGTACAGGAGGGGGTGTGGCTCGAAGACCCGGGCCTGGTGGACGATCCAGGGGAGGCCTTCGCGGGCGCTGCGCAGCATAAACCATTCGTCGTTGGTCAGGGTAGGCTCGCCCAGGTGCCAGACCCGCAGGGCGAAGGCCAGAAGCAGGCAGAGCAGGACCGGCCAGTTCATGGGCGGACAGGCCAGCGGCTGGCGAGCACAACCCCGCCCGCCAGAGCGAGGGTGAGCCCCGAAAGGAGCGCTCCCACCTTGACGCTCCACGGGTCGTAGACCAGGGTGAAGCGATGCCGGCCCGGCGGCAGTTCCAGGGCGCGCGTGACGAAGTTGGCCCGCAGGATCGGCACCGGCTGGTCGTCCCGCCAGGCCCGCCAGCCCGGATAATAGGTTTCGCTCAGCACCAGAATGGCCGGGGCGTCGGCCACCGCGTCGACGATGATCCGCCGTGGCGAGTAGTAGACGATGCGGACGTCGGGCCGGTCGCCGGGGACGATCGGGCCGATGGTTGGCGGTTCCTCCAGGACCACGATGTCACCGGGGTGGTAGTCGGGGCGCAGCACCCGCGCCAGGGCCTCGGTGGGACTGGTGGCGACCTCGACCCGGCGGACCGCCCAGGCCCGTGGCAGCGAGTAGATCATGCGCATCACCCGGATATCGCCCTGGCGGAAGGCGACCTCCAGGCCGGGCTCCGGGTCTTTGCGGGCGAGGGCGTACTTGACATTCAGCAGCTGCCACAGGCGCCACTCCTCTTTCGTATCGAGGAGTCGCTGCACGCGCTCCAGGACCAGCGGCGTATCCCCGACGATCGTCGGCAGGTTCAGCAGCGCCGCGTAGTTCGGGGGAAAGAGGGCGTCGGTCTCGCCTCGCACCCGGAAGGGCTCCTGGATGTCGGCGTGGATAAAGCGAGCGATGGCCAGAAGCCGTGGTCGCGGGTCGGGGTTCGCGGTCTGAAAGTTGTGGCCGTAGTGGGCGGTCCAGAGGTCGAGAGCCAGGAGTCCCAGGAGCAGGGCCGGGGCCAGACGGGGGGCGGCGGCGCGGCCGGTCCACCAGAGCCAGAGGGCGGCGGCCAGGCAGAGGGCAGCCAGGCGGAGAAGGCCGCCCGGGATCTGATCGGTCTGGACGTCGGCCGGCAGGCCGACGAGGCCGGTCCGAAGAAGACCCCAGGCGAGGAGCGCCAGGGCGAGTCCGCTCAGCGCCAGCCGGAGAAGGAGCGGCCGGGCTGGCCAGACCGGTTGGCTGGCCCCGGCGGCCATACCCAGTCCGGCCAGGACGGCCATGGCCAGATTGTAGAGGAGCATGGCTCGCTCCTGGTCGCGGAAGAGGGCGAAGCCCGGCGCGGCGTGGTACAGGAGCCAGAAGAGCGGGGTGGTGGCGCCGAGCGAGAGCACCAGGGCGATCAGGGCGAGGCCGCCCCAGAAGCCGGTGCGCGCCAGGGGCAGGGTCCGCAGCGCCCCCGTGGCCAGCAGGAGCGGCAGCACCCCAACGTAGAGGGCCCGCTCACCGCGCCACTCTGGCAGGATCAGCCCCACCAGGGCCTTCAGGTCGTAGCCGTGTCCGGCGACAGCGTAGGGCAGGCCCTGACGGGTCGAGAGCAGAAAGAACTCGACCGTCGGCACGATCTGGACGGCCGCCAGCCCCAGGGCGGTGGTGCCGGTCAGCAGCAGGCCGGCCCCGAGATGGCGCCAGGCGTGTCCGAGCAGCCGGCCTCTGACCAGCAGGTAGGCTGCGGCGGTGTAGGCGCTGAGGAGCACGGTCTGCGGATGGCCGGCCAGAATGGCCAGTCCCAGGGCACCACCGGCGCCGATCCACCCGAGAGGCGGTCGGGAGCCGGTCAGGCCCCGCTCCAGGCCGTAGAGGGCCAGCGGCAGCCAGACGGCCGACTCCAGCATCGGCAGTTGCTGGGCCGGATAGGAGGTCAGGAAGCCGCCGAAGGCGAAGACCGCGCCCGCGACCACTGCCGCCAGCCGCTGGCCGGTCAGCCGCTGGACCAGCGCGTAGGTGAAGAAAGCGGCCAGCGGGTAGTGGGCGGCCATCTCCAGCTCCAGCGCGGTGAGCGGCAGTCCGTCGCGCCCGAAGAACAGGATCGTCAGCCAGGCTGGGGGGTAAAAGACGGCGGTCTGGATATCGGCGGCGAAGGGGTGGCCGGCGAAGATGTAGGGGTTCCAGAGCGGCGGCCGGCGGGCCCACCATTCGGCGGCGGCGAAAGCCCGGAAGGGGTAGAACTGGTTGATGAAGTCGCCGGCCGCCATGTACTGGCGCCAGGGCGGCGGGGCGAAGAGCGGCCAGAAGAAGGCCGCCGTCAGTCCACCGAAAAAGAGCACCGTTCCCAGGACGGCCCGCCAGGGGGCTGACCGGGGGTAAGCGGTCGGCCCGTGGCGGGTGGCGGTCACCGAGCGCATGAGCGGTCTCTCCGGCCGCGCAGGCCCGGCTGGGCCCGCGCCGCTGGGATTGTACCGCCGGCGGCAGACGATGGCAACGGGCCGGGAGACGGCCGCCCGACCGGACAGAGATTGGGTGTTGAGAGCCGAGCGACCGGCGAGGCGCTGACCGGGCAGCCTTCGTCCGGGCGAGAGGCGCCGGCGGCTACGGGGAAGGCGGGCGCTCTGGCAGAAGGGCGACGATCCGCTCGACGTTCGTGACGATCTCGCTCAGGTAGCGCTGGCGCTGCTCGGGGGTCAGCGTCGGCTCCAGCCGGCGGAGGAGATCGGCGTAGCCTTTGATCAGGCCGAGCGGGGTGCGCAGGTCGTGGCTGAGCCGGGCCAGGGTGCGGGCCGTCTCGGTCTGGGCGTGCTGGAGCCGGGTCTGGACCATGCCGGCCCAGAGGCCGGCGGTCAGGCCGGTTGTCCACAGGCCCAGGCCGAGGAGGAGGGCGATGGGCGGGCTCTGGACCAGCCAGGCGCCCCGTCCCAGCCCGACCAGCGCCAGCAGGAGGGCGGTGCAGAGGCCGGCCGCCAGCAGCCCCCGTTTCAGCCCGCCCAGCAGCCCGGCCAGCATCACCTGCAGGCCGATCAGGTGGGCGGTCAGGGGCGCCATGGCCGTCACCACCAGCAGGGGACTGCTGGGCAGGACATCGACGCTGAGGAGGAGTGGCATCCAGCCGGGGCGCAGCACGACCAGCGCCTGGCCGACCAGGGCGTAGAGGAGCAGGACGACCAGCAGAGGCGGGGGCAGCGGCTCGGGCCGCACCACCAGCGCCCCGGCCAGGAGCAGTCCCCAGGGGAGCAGGCGCGGCCAGAGCCAGAGGATCATCGCCTCCCCCTGATTCCCCAGCCGTGACCGCCGCCCCATGGACGCTGTGGCCACGGCCTATTCATACAGCCGGACGTAGCCCTTGCGCATCGCGATCAGCGTGGCCTGCGTCCGGTCGTGGACGTTGAGTTTGCGGTAGATGTTCTGCAGATGGTTCTCGACGGTGCGTTCGCTCAGAAACAGGGCCTGGGCGATCTCGCGGTTGCTCTTGCCGTGGGCGACGAGTTGCAGGATCTCCAGTTCGCGTTCGGTCAGGCCGTCGGCCCGGGCGGCCGCCTGGGCCTGGACCTGGCTCAGGTGGCGGATCTGCTGCAGGACCCGGCTGGCCACCGCCGGCGTCAGCGGCGCCTCGCCCCGGACCGCCCGGCGAATGGCCTCGGCGATCTCGGCTCCGGTCGCGGTCTTGAGAAGATAACCGCTCGCCCCGGCCCGGATCATCTGAATGACCAGGTCCTCGGTGTTGAAGCCGCTCAGCGCCAGGATGATCAGGCCGGGCACCAGTTCGCGCAGCCGTCGGGCCAGCGCCGGTCCAGAGGCGCTGGGCAGACAGACGTCCAGCACCGCCACGTCCGGGCGCACCTGCGGGATGAGCTCCAGCGCCTCCTCCTCGGTGTGCGCGGTCCCGACGCAGACGATGTCCGGCTCGTGCTCGAGGAACTCCAGCAACCCCTGCAGGAAGATAGGGTGGTCATCGACCAGGACCACACGGATCGTTTGTTGGGCCGTTGGATTCTCCGCATCCACCATCGATCGGCTCCAGTAGACAGACCAACCGCATGCCCCACCGCCTGACCCAATGTGCAAGTTCTATGCCACGCCGGTCCACCCTCACGGGCGGCGTCCCTTCAGGGCGATGACCGGCCAGACGAAGGTCAGGCCGGCGGGCGTCTCGCTGATCTGGAAGGCGGCCCGCACCGCTGGCGGGGCGCTCCGAAACTGCTCGGCCAGGCGCTGGACGACCGGCGGGGGCGTCCCGCTGCGGGTCACCCAGTCGGTGAACTCGTGCGGGCCCGAGATGGTGAAAACGACCTCCTCGACGGTGAGGCCCGCCGTGGCGAAGGCCGCCTGCCAGGCTGACGGGGTGAGGTTCTCGACGTGGGAGGGATCGCGCCAGCGCTCGACCTCGTTCTGCCAGGCGGCGATGGCCGGGTCCTCGGGGACGGTGGTGTCGATGACCACCACCAGCCCGCCCGGACGGACAACGCGCCGGGCCTCGGCCAGGAAGGCCGGGACCGACTGGAAATGGTGGGCGGCCACCCGGCAGCTGACCAGGTCGAACGTCGCCGCGCCGAAGGGCAGGGCCTCGGCCGCCGCCGCCACGAACCGCACATTCGCCAGCCCGCGCTGAGCGGCCAGGCTCCGGGCCTGGAGCAGCATCTCCTCGGTCAGATCGGCCCCGACGACCAGTTCGGCCACCGGGGCTTGGGCGAAGGCCGCGAAGCCGGTGCCGGTGGCCACGTCCAGAATGCGCCGGGCGGCGATGCCCCGGGCCCAGTGGGCCAGAAGGTCGAGGGTATCGCCGCTGGCGTGCACCCGGCTCTGGGCGTACCAGGCCGCCTGGCGGCCATACTGGCGACGGGTCAGGTCGTAGTCCGGGCTCATCGGTTCCCCCTCTCTGGCACGCCTCTTGCGGTCCCGCTGATCCCCCAACGGGGGATTTTCAGGACAGGGAGTGAGCGATGCCGTACCATATGGCCCTCGAGCAGTACCGCGATCTCCTGCGCCGCCTCAACTGGGCGCAGGGGCTCACGGTCGAAGATATCCGCCGTCAGTGTCCCACCTGCCCCTCGCACCTCTTTCAGAATATTCCGCCGGGTGAGAAGTTCTACAGTTACGAGGACTTCGAGCGGCGCGTTCGGCAGGTGATGGGCCTGCCGGGCGAGGTCACGGGCCGCTAGGTGGCCTGGCGCCCGGCGGCCTGGCGTTCAGCCAGGAACGCCTCGTAGGCCGATCGGTCGACCGGGATCGCGACCGGCTGGCCGGTGAACCCGGCGAGGAGCAGGGCGTTGCCCAGCTCCAGGGCGCGGCGCCCATCCTCGCCGGTGGCCACCAGCGGCTCGCCCAGGCGGATGGCCCGGGCGAACTGCCGGACCACCTCGGCGTGCCCCCAGGGGGCGGGGTCTGGCGTCAGGTCGCGCCACTCGCCCGCCGGTCGCTGTCCGTGCGGCGCGGTCATGATCTCCGCAGGCAGCGGCCGGTCGAGGGCGAAGAGCAGCAGGCGATTGTCCTCGACCACCAGTTTGCCGCGCTCGCCGACGAATTCGTAGCGATTGTGCGGCGGCCACTCGGCGGTGGTGACGTAGAGATAGCCCCGCTGCAGCCCCTCGTACTCGAGCAGCGCCTGGAGCGTGTCTTCGACCTCGATCCGGTGCCAGCGGGTCTGGGCCTGGGCCACCACCCGCCGGGGCAGGCCGCTCAGCCAGATGAGCAGGTCCAGGTCGTGGGGGGCCTGGTTCATGATGACGCCGCCCCCCTCGCCCTGCCAGGTGCCCCGCCAGGCGGCGCTGTCGTAGTAGGCCTGGGTGCGGTAGTGGACGGCGGTGTGGCTGACGTAGTAGAGCGGGCCGATGGCCCCGTCGGTCAGCAGCTCCCTGGCCCGTCGCCAGAGCGGGTGGGTCCGGCTCTGGAACATGATCCCCAGGAGCACCCCATGCTCCTGGGCGGTGGCGATCATCGCGTCGGCCTGGGCGACGGTGACGGCGATCGGCTTCTCGCAGAGAATATGCAGACCCCGACGGGCGGCGTACTGGGCGATGGGCGCGTGCCAGGGATGCGGCGTGGCGATCAGCACGGCCTCGCACAGACCGCTATCGATGAGGGCCTCGGGCGAGGTGAAGCCGGGAAGGTTGTACTCGCTGCTGTAGCGCTGGACGACCTCCGGAACAACGTCGGCGATGGCGGTGAAGCGCACCTCAGCCAGCCCCTGCTCCTTGCGCAGGTGCTCCCGACCCATGACCCCCAGGCCGATGAGACCAAGGCGCAGTGGCTCCATCGTTCCCCCTCACGTGCGGCGGATAGCCGGCGGGCAGCCGTCCCTGATCCTACCACAGGGCCCGTTCCCCGACAACGCCCGACCGCTGTCATCACATTTGACGCGACACCCACTCTCGACTACAATTCAGGCGGGCGCCCCGCCAGCCCGGGCGCCCTCTGGGACCGATGACCGACTACCGCTATATCATCGTCGGCAGTGGCATCGCCGGGCTCTACGCGGCCCTCCTGGCCCAGGCCGCCGGGTCGGTCCTGGTGGTGACCAAAGACCGGCCGGCCGAGAGCAACACCCTGTACGCCCAGGGGGGGATCGCGGCCCCGGTGGGCCCTGACGACGACCCCGCTCTGCACCTCCAGGATACCCTGGCGGCCGGCGCCGGCCTGGTCGACGAGCGAGCGGCGCGGGTGCTGACTGCCGAGGCCCGGGAGCGCATCGCCCACCTGATGGCGCTGGGCGTGCCCTTCGACCGCACCAACGGCCACGTGGCTCTGGCCCGCGAGGGCGCCCACACGGTCGCGCGGGTCCTGCACGCCGGCGGCGACGCCACCGGCCGGAACATCGCCGCCGTGCTCCTGGCCCATGTCAGCCGCTCCGACCGGGTGACACTGCTCGAAGAGCAGATGCTGACCGACCTCCTGGTCGCCCAGGGGCGGGTCCAGGGCATCGAGGTGCTGGACTGTCGCACCGGACGCCGGCGGCAGTTCACCGGCCAGCACATCATCCTGGCCACCGGCGGCGCCGGCCGGCTCTTCGCCCGGACGACCAACCCACCGGTGGCCACCGGCGATGGCCTGGCCGCGGCCTTCCGGGCCGGGGCGGCCCTGGCCGACCTGGAGTTCTTCCAGTTCCATCCGACGGCCCTGGCCCTGCCCGGCGCGCCGGCCTTTCTCATCTCCGAGGCGGTGCGGGGCGAGGGGGCGGTTCTGCGCAACGCCGCCGGCGAGCCCTTCCTGCGGCGGCTCGACCCGCGCGGCGAACTGGCGCCCCGCGATATCGTGGCCCGGGCCATCTTCCAGGAGATGGCCCGCACCGGTCAGCCCTGTGTCTACCTGGATCTCACCCATCTGCCGGCCGACCGGGTGCGTCAGCGCTTCCCGACCATCGCCCAGGTCTGCGCCCGCTACGGCCTGGAGATCACGACGACGCCCATTCCGGTGGCCCCGGCCGCCCATTACTATATGGGCGGCGTCTGGACCGACACCTGGGGCCGCACCACGCTGCCCGGCCTCTACGCCTGCGGCGAGGTGGCCTGCACCGGGGTCCACGGGGCCAATCGCCTGGCCAGCAACTCGCTGCTGGAGGGCCTGGTCTTCGCCGCCCGGGCCATCACCGCCAGCCTCCGGCCGGTCCCGCCGGAGGACCCTCCCGCTCTGCCGGCGGAGTGGCTCGCGGTGCCGCCCCTCGAGACGGCGGCCGGCGAGCCGCCCGATCGGGCGGCCCTCCAGACGCTGCTCTGGGAGAAGGCCGGTCTGGTCCGGACGGGCCCGGACCTGGCCGCCGCCTACGGCCGCCTCACCGCCTGGCAGGCGGCCCTGGCCGGCCGGCCACCGCAGACCCGGGCGGACTGCGAGCTGGCCAATCTGGTGCTGGTCGGGCGTCTGCTGGTCCTGGCCGCCTGGCGACGGACCGAGAGCCGGGGAGCCCACTATCGGGCGGATTATCCGGCGACCGACCCGGCCTGGCGACGGCGTCAGGTCTGGACGGTGGCGCCGGTGGAGGTGGACCGTGGAGTTCCCGTGGACTGCGGCGCGGGCGGCGGTTGAGCGGGCCCTGGCCGAGGACCTCGGCTGGGGCGATGTCACCACCGAGAGCCTCATCCCGCCGGGCCTCCGGGCCGAGGGGCAGATCGTGGCCCGTGAGGCCGGGGTGGTGGCCGGTCTGCCGGTGGTCGAACTGGTCTTCGCCACCCTCGACCCGCAGGTCCAGGTCGAGCCCTGCCTGGACGAGGGGGCTCGTATTGAGGCGGGCGCGGTGGTCTGCCGGCTCCGCGGACCGGCCCGCAGCCTCCTGACCGGCGAGCGGACGGCGCTGAATTTTCTGCAGCGCCTGAGCGGCATCGCCACCCTGACCGCCCGGATGGTCGCCGCCGTCCAGGGACTGCCCGTGCGGATCGTTGATACCCGCAAAACGACGCCGGGTCTGCGGGCGCTGGAGAAGTACGCTGTGCGCGTCGGCGGCGGCCACAACCATCGTCAGAACCTGAGCGACGGCGTGCTCATCAAGGACAACCACCTGGCCGCTCTGGCCGGCTGCGGGCAGGGACTGGCCGAGGCGGTCCGTCTGGCCCGGGAGCGGGCCCCGCACACGCTGCGGGTCGAGGTCGAGTGCGAGACCCTGGACCAGGTCCGGGCCGCCCTCGCGGCCGGCGCCGACATCATCCTGCTCGATAATATGCCGCTGCCGCTTCTGCGCGAGGCGGTGCGGCTCATCCAGGGCCGGGCGCTGGTCGAGGCCTCGGGCGGCATCACGCTGGAGACCGTCCGCGCGGTGGCCGAAACCGGCGTGGATCTCATCTCGGTCGGCGCCCTCACGCACGCGGCCCGGGCGCTCGATTTCAGTCTGGAGCTGACCTTCGCCGCTCCCTAACCTCGGCGCGTGGACCGGAACCAGACCCGCGCGCCACGGTGGCTGCAGCCTCTCCCCCGGCTCGCCGACTGCCGGTCCTGGGGATGGGCCGTGGGGCCGTCCGCCCGGCGGTTGCGTCGGGCGGTGCCCTCGGGTACAATCCCTGCCGACAGGGGAGGCGCCGATGCAGGGAGGGAAGCTGCCGCCCGCTCTCCTTCAGAGCCTGGTCTTCCCCCGCCGGGGCCGCCGGCGGCCGGAGACGGTGGTTGGTGCCGGGATCGGCCTGGACGCGGCCCTGCTCGACCTCGGTGCTGAGAGCCTGGTCGTGCTCACCAGCGATCCGATCACGGCGGCCGGTCGGCACGCCGGCTGGCTGGCGGTCCACGTCAACTGCAACGATGTGGCGGCGGCCGGCGGCGACCCGGTGGCCCTGCTGGTGACCCTGCTCCTGCCCCCCACGATCACCGAGGCCGATCTGACGGCGCTGCTGACCGAGCTGGACGCGGCCGCCAGCGCGCTGGGCGTCGAGATCGTCGGCGGGCACACCGAGGTGACGCCGGGGCTGACCGCCCCGCTCCTGGTGGTGACGGCGGTCGGCCGGGCGCCGCGTGGCCGGCTGGTGCACGCCGGGACGGCCCGCCCGGGCGATCTCGTCTATCTGACCAAGGGCGCGGGGATCGAGGGGACGGCCATCCTGGCCAGCGACTTCGCCGCCGAGCTCACCGCCGCGCTGGGGGCGGACCTGGTGGCGCGGGCCCAGGCCTTCCGCTGGGAGATCAGCGTCGTGCCCGAGGCCCGGCTGGCGGTGGCCCATGGGGCGACGGCCCTCCACGACGTCACGGAGGGAGGGGTCCTGGGGGCCCTGTGGGAGCTGGCCGAGGCCAGCCAGGTGGGGCTGCGTGTCTGGCAGGAGAGTATCCCGGTGCGGCCGGAGACCGAGGCCATCTGCCGCTACTTCGGTCTCGATCCCTACGCCCTCATCGGGAGCGGGGCGCTGCTCATCGCCGCGCCGCCGACGGCGCCGATCCTTGCGGTCCTGCAGGACGCCGGGATCCCCGTGGCCCGGATCGGCGAGGTGGCGGCGCGCGACCGTCGTCTCCTGGTGCGGGGCAAGGCGCTGCCGCTGGTGCCGCCTGAACGCGACGAGCTGTGGCGGCTGCTGACCGCGCGGGCGGCCGCCGGGACCGGAGGGTGACCAGTGCGGTCGCTGCGTGGCTGGCGCTGGCAGCGGGCCGAGCCGGCGCCGCCGGACTACCGCCGGGGCCTGGCCTCCTTGCCGGAGATCCTGGTCCAGCCCCTCTACACCCGTGGCATTCCCGACCGGAGCGCTGCCGAGGTCTTCCTTCAGCCCGAGCGGCAGCCTCTCTATCCGCCGGACCGGCTGGCCGGACTCACCCGCGCGGTCGAGCGCATCTGGCGGGCCCTCCGGGCCGGTGAGCCCATCGCCATCTTCGGCGACTACGACGTGGACGGCCTGGCGGCGACGGCCCTGCTGACCGATGCCCTGCGCCGTCTGGGCGGTCGTGTCCTCTGGTACATCCCGGACCGGCAGACCGGCTACGGCCTGTCGCTCGCGGCCCTGGACTGGCTGGGTCAGCAGGGGGCGCGGCTGGTCATCACCGTGGACTGCGGTATCTCCAACGCCGCCGAGGTGCGGACGGCCCGGGCCTGGGGGCTGGAGTGCATCATCACCGACCACCATACCCCGCCGCCGACGCTCCCTGAGGCCATCGTCATCAACCCCCGTCAGCCGGGCTGTCCCTATCCGTTTAAAGATCTGACCGCCGTCGGCCTGGCCTACAAACTCGGGCAGGCGCTCCTGGCCGAGGCGCCGGGCGGGCAGGCCGAGGCCTGGGAGCAGCAGGCGCTGGCTCTGGTGGCCCTGGGCACGGTGGCCGACATCGCTCCCCTGCGGGACGAGAACCGGGGGCTGGTCTGGCGGGGACTGCAGGCCCTCAACCGCTCAGACCATCCGGGTCTGCGGGCGCTCATCCAGGGGGCTGGCCTCCGCATGGTCGACGCCTGGGCGGTCGGCTACATCCTGGCTCCGCGTCTGAACGCCGCCGGGCGGCTGGCCTCGGCCGACCCCAGCCTGCGCCTGCTGCTGACCGACAACCCGACCGAGGCTGAGCGCCTGGCCCGGGAGCTGAGCCAGGCCAACCAGTGGCGTCAGCAGAAGACAGAGAGCGTCCTGACCTACGCGCTGGAGCAACTGGGCGAGCCCGACCCGGCGCTCCCGGTCCTCTACGTCGTCGGCCCGGACCTGCCGCTCGGCGTCCTGGGGCTGGTCGCCAGCAAGATCGTCGAGCGCTTCTACCGACCGGCGGTGGTCTTCAGCGCCAGCGCCGGGCTGCTGCGGGGTTCGGCTCGGGGCACGCCCGAGGTCCACCTGGCCCGGGCTCTCCAGGAGTGCGCCGATCTTCTCGTGCGCTATGGGGGCCACGCCCAGGCGGCGGGCCTGACGCTCTCTCCAGACTGCCTTCCGGCCTTCCAGGAGCGCTTTACGGCGGCCATCGACCGGCAGCTGGCCGGACGGCGACCCGAGCCGACCCTCTTCGTCGAGGGCGACCTCCAGACCACGGCGCTGGATGTGCCGGTCCTCCGCCCGCTGGAGCGCCTGGCGCCCTTCGGCTATGGCAACCCGCCGCCCTGTTTTACCTCGGTCTTTCAGGTCTCGACGGTCGGCCTGGTTGGGGGGAAGGAGCGCCCCCACCTGCGTCTCCGGGTCTCCGACGGCCGGCGGAGCTGGGAGGCCATCGGCTTCGGTCTCGGCGGGCTGGCGGTCGCGCGGGGGGCCCGGGTCGAACTAGCCTACCGGCCGGAGATCCGGGAGTGGAACGGCCAGATCGGGGTGCGGCTGGTGGTCGAGGACCTGTGCGTTCTGGGCTGAGCGGGCGCATTGACGGCGGGGGACCGCCGGGGTACAATAGGGGCGACAGTGGGAGATTCCGGGCGCCGGTGCGAACGGCCGGCGCGGAAGGCGATGGGGCGCCTGGCGGATCGGCCAGACGCCTTCCTTGTGTCTGTGTGCCGAGCCCCTGACGAAAGGAGTGAAGATGGCGCTGACGGCGAACCTGGGCTATCCCCGGATCGGGCGCCGGCGCGAGCTGAAGCGGGCGACCGAAGCCTACTGGCAGGGCGAGATCGGAGCCGCTGATCTTCTGGCCCAGGCGGCGGCCCTGCGGCGGGCCAACTGGCAGCGGCAGCAGGCCCTGGGGATCGATCTCATTCCGACCGGTGACTTCTCGCTCTACGACCACGTGCTGGACACCATCGCCATGGTCGGGGCGGTGCCGCCGCGCTACCGCTGGAGCGGCGAGACTGTCGATCTGGACACCTACTTTGCCATGGCGCGGGGAGCCCAGCGGCCCGGCTACGATGTCATCGCCATGGAGATGACCAAATGGTTCGATACCAACTACCACTACATCGTACCGGAGTTCAGCCGGGGGCAGCAGTTCCGCCTGGCCTCCCGCAAGCCCATTGAGGAGTTTCAGGAGGCCCGCGCTCTCGGCCTCAACGCCCGACCGGTCCTGCTGGGCCCGGTGAGTTTTCTCCTGCTGGGCGAGGCGACCGAGCCCGGGCTGCGGCCGCTCGACCTGCTCGACGCTCTGCTCCCGGTCTACGCCCAGGTGCTCCAGGCGCTGGCGGCGGCCGGGGCGACCTGGGTGCAGTGCGACGAGCCCTGCTTCGTCCAGGACCGCACCCCTGCGGAGCAGGCGGCCCTCACCCACGCCTACACCGTCCTGGCTGCGGCCGCCCGGCCGGCCCGGCTGCTCGTTCAGACCTACTTCGGCTCGGTCGACGAGTCGTACCAGACGCTGGCCGCCCTGCCGGTGGCCGGGATCGGCCTGGACTTCGTCCGGGGGCCGGAGAACCTGCGTCTGCTGGAGACCCACGGCTTCCCGGCTGACAAGGTCCTGGCGGCCGGCCTGGTGGACGGCCGCAACGTCTGGCGGGCTGACCTGGGGGCGGTCTGGCAGACGCTGGAGCGCCTCACCCGTCTGGTGCCGGCCGAGCGGCTGATCGTCAATCCCTCGTGTTCGCTGCTGCACGTGCCCCTCGATGTCGAGCTGGAGACGACGCTCGACCCGACGATCAAAGAGGCGCTGGCCTTCGCCGATCAGAAGCTGGCCGAGGTGGTGGCCATCGGCCAGGCGCTGAACGGTCAGCCGGCCGCGTTCGAGCGGTTGCGGGCCGCCAACGCCGTCGCCCGGGAGCGGCTGCGGACCTCGCCGCTGGCCCACCGACCGGCGGTGCGCCAGCGCGAAGCGGCGCTGACGCCGGCCGACTTCCGCCGGGCGGTGCCCTTCGCCGAGCGGCGGCCGCTTCAGGAGCAGGCCCTGCGTCTCCCGCTCCTTCCGACCACCACCATCGGCTCGTTCCCCCAGACCGACGAGGTCCGGCGGATGCGGGCCCGCTGGCGCCAGGGGAAGATCGATCAGGCGGCCTACGAGCGGTTCATCGAGGACCAGATCCGGCAGGTCATCGCCCTCCAGGAGGAGATCGGGCTGGACGTGCTGGTGCACGGCGAGTTCGAGCGCTCGGACATGGTCGAGTACTTCGCCGAGCAGCTGGAGGGCTTCGCCTTCACCACCCACGGCTGGGTGCAGTCGTACGGGACGCGCTACGTCCGGCCGCCGATCATCTATGGTGACGTGGCCCGGCCACGCCCGATGACCGTCCGCTGGATCAGCTTCGCCCAGTCGCTGACCGCCCGACCGGTCAAGGGGATGTTGACCGGGCCGGTGACGATCCTCAACTGGTCGTTCGTCCGCGACGACCAGCCGCGCGCCGAGACCTGTCGGCAGATCGCCCTGGCGCTGCGCGACGAGGTGGCTGACCTGGAGGCGGCCGGCATCCGGGTGATCCAGGTGGACGAGCCGGCGCTGCGTGAGGGGCTGCCGCTGCGGCGGGCGGCCTGGGAGAGTTATCTGCAGTGGGCGGTGGCCTGTTTCCGGCTGACGACGGCCGGCGTCCGGCCGGAGACGCAGATTCAGACGCACATGTGCTACAGCGAGTTCGGCGACATCATCGCCGCCATCGCTGATATGGACGCGGACGTACTGCTCATCGAGAACGCCCGGTCGCGGGGCGAGCTGCTGCCGATCTTCCGCCAGTTCCGTTATCCCGCCTGGATCGGCCCTGGCATCTATGATATTCACTCGCCACGGGTGCCGAGCGTCGAGGAGTTCGTCGAGCAGTTGCGGGCCATTCTGGCGGTGCTGCCGGCCGAGCAGGTCTGGGTGAACCCGGACTGTGGTCTCAAGACCCGCCGGCCGGAGGAGGCGGTGCCCGCGCTGCGCCACATGGTGGCGGCGGCCCATCGGCTGCGGGCCGAGCGGGCCGGCGTGCCGGCCCGCCGCTGAGGCGGATCGCCGGGCGGCCGGGGAGGGCTCCCCGGCCGCCCGGCCGGGTTGCACCGTCGGGGACGATGTGGTAGGATTATACTGACGTTCCCCGATAGCTCAACGGTAGAGCAGGCGGCTGTTAACCGCAAGGTTGCAGGTTCGAATCCTGCTCGGGGAGCCGGTAAGCCCTACCAGAGACCGAGAGGCTCTGCGTAGGGCTTTGCTTTTCGGCTCCAGGTTCACACCCAAGCCCTCAGGAAGGGGAAGGATGATGGGACCTGAGACCGAAAAGCTGGCGAACCTGCTCACCGGTTTCTACCTGGCCAAACAGGCCGAGGGCTGTTCCCCCAACACCATTGCCGAGTATCAGAAGGACTTCGCCCACTTCGCCCGCTGGTGCCGGGCACAAGGGAAGACAGACCCTGCCACCCTGACCGCTTCAGACCTGCGGGCGTTTCTCGCCCATTTGCGGACCGAGCCCAACGGCCGCGGAAAACCCCTTGCCGCCAAGACCGTCTACAACTGCTGGGTGGCCCTCCGCAGCTTCTACCGCTGGCTTTCCGAGGAATACCACTGCCCCAACCCGATGGCGTCCGTGCCCGCACCGAAGGCGCCCCAGCCGGTTATCGAGCCCCTGAGCCGCGAGGAGGTGGCCGCCATCCTCACGGCGTGCGATAGCACGCGCGCGGCCAGCACCAAGGGACGGGCGGCGTTCGCCATGCGGCGCGACACAGCCCTGCGGGATAGAGCTATCGTGCTGGTGCTGCTGGACGCCGGACTGCGCGCAAGCGAGCTGTGCGCTCTGACCGTAGGCGACGTGGACCTAAGCTCTGGCCGGGTGCTCGTCAGGAAGGGCAAGGGGGGCAAGGGCCGCGTCGTTTACCTGGGTAAGATGGCGCGGCGGGCGGTCTGGAGGTACCTGGCCGGGCGCCGTCAGCCCAAGCCGGACGAACCGCTGTTCCTCACCCGGGAAGGGCGGCCGCTGACCCCTGACCGACTGGTCAAGCTCTTCGCCAACCTGGGCGCCCGCGCGGGTGTGGCGAACCTGCATCCTCACCGACTGCGGCACACCTTCGCCACGGAGTTTCTGCGGAACGGCGGGAACCTGCTCGGGCTCCAGCGGCTGCTAGGGCATTCGTCCCTGGAGATGGTGCGGCGGTATGCGGCCATCGCCGAGGCGGACCTGGCGAAGGCCCACGAGACGGGAAGCCCTGCCGATAAGTGGCGGCTGTAGGCGGGCTTGCGGAGGGAAAGCAGCCCCAAAATCCTTGACAAGCGTTTTGATGCTTGCTATACTGGAATCGAAGAGGCCCAAGAGGTCCACACTCTTGGGCCTTTTTTGCTTCGCAGGAATTCCTGCGAATGCCCGACGCCCTTTTTGTTGACCAAAAACACAGGAGGTAAGCATGGAGGTTACTCACTGGCTATCGCCGGGACAAGCAGCTAGGCGTCTTGCGGTGAGCCCGCAAATGGTCGATGTGTATTGCCGAACGGGCAAGCTCACTTTTATATCGACGCCACTGGGCCGACTCATCGACCCAGCAAGTGTGGAGCGGCTGGCGAAAGAGCGAGAAGCGAAAAGGAAGGGGGCTGGAGTGGCATGACCCGAAGGAACGGGAGCGCCCGCCCCTGGGCTTGGCAGGCATCGGGGCGAGCGCGGCAAGGCTTAGCGGCTGTTGCGGGCAGCCGCCAGTCCGATGATAGCACAGTCTTCTACAACGCGCACGGTAAAGTGGTGGGGGCACTGAAGGACGGCTGGCTGAGGAAGCGCGTTCGCACAGATGTCCATCAGCTGCGCAAGCCCCCCGCCTGGTGCATTGACGCTGCGCACCTGGACCGCCTTGAGGCAATGGGGGCGGCAGGCGTGCTGCTGGTTGACGAGCACGGTACGGAGTGGCGAGCGACGGTGCAGACCTTCCGGCAGTACGGCATCCCCATCGACCGTGGGCACGGTGCGCAAGTGGCTCTGCCCCTGGCCCGCTGGCGAACGACCGTGGCCGGACAGCTGTCCCTCTGGGCGGAGGCAACGGTATGACTCTCCACGACCTGCCCTCCCGCCCGGCTCCCTTCGTGGACCTGACCGACCTGCCTGATGGCCCATCGGCCGCTTACGGCATCGCCGCCGAGGAGCCCTTGCCCCAGCCCTGGGCCGAGGACCCCGCCTGGGCCGTTATCTGCGGCTGGGCGCTGCACATCCGGGCAGCCCGCACTCCTGGCGGACCCACCCCCGCGGCACGGGCCGCCGAGGTTCTGGCGCGGCTCCTCGGCGCCTGCAGCCGGGACCCGCTGGCCAGGCAGCCCTTCTACACTGACGGGACCTGCCCGAGCTGTCGGACCCCCCGGTCGGCCTGGCTGACCATGAACGCCTGGGGGTGCCGGCACTGCGGCCAGCGGGCCAGCCTGGCCGACCTGGCCCAGCGGGTGACCGGCGGTCTGCTCACCTGGACTGGCGACCCGGAGGCGCCGCCGGCCCCACCAATCCCGGCGAACGAGGCCCAGGCCATCGGCTCCCCGCCCCCCAACGGCCATACAGATTCTTTTCTCGCAGCTATAAAGAGTGAGCTTGCGAGAAAAGAATCTGTGGGCCCTATTCCCGACCGCTGGCAGCCCCGCCCCGTCACCGCTATCAGCGCCGACGAAAGCCGCCTGGACTGGGTCTGGGAGGGATTCCTGGCCCGCGGGCTTGTCACGGACTTTTATGGGCTCTGGAAGTCCGGGAAGTCGACCCTGGTTGCCGCTCTCCTGGCGACCCTTGGTCGGGGCGGTGTCCTGGCCGGGCGGGCGGTCGCCCCAGGGCAGGTGCTGGTCATCAGCGAGGAGCCTGCCAGCAAGTGGGGCAGGCGCCGGGATGAGGTGGGGCTGGGCGACCATGTCCACACCATCGCCCGCCCCTTCGCGCGCAAGCCCCGCTGGGACGAGTGGGAGCGCTTCATGGCGTATCTCCAGACTCTGGCAGGCCAGTACGCCCTCATTGTCTTTGATGCCCTGCCGAATCTCTGGCCCGTCATTGATGAGAACTCTGCCGGCGAGGTCCAGCGGGCGGTGCTCCCCCTCCAGGCGCTGGCCGAGGCCGGGGCGGCGGTGCTGCTGGTCCGGCATCCGCGCAAGACCGATGGCGGTGAAGGCACCGCCGGGCGGGGCTCCGGGGCCCTCTCCGCTCTGGCGGACATCATCGTGGAATTCCGGCGCTTCGACCCCGAGCGCCCCGAGGACACCCGGCGCGTCCTCACGGTCTACTCGCGCGAAGAGCCCTTCGAGGTGGTGGTGCGGTGGGACGGCGGGACCACCTACACCGTCCTGGGAGACCGGGCCGCTGCCCGCCAGCAGGACCGACTCCAGGTTGTGCTGGACCTGCTGGCCCAGGGGGCGCTGACCGCTGAGGCGCTCCTGGCTCGCTGGCCCGAAGGGGAGGTTCCCCGGCCGGGGCGGCGGACGCTGGAGCAAGACCTAGCGCAGCTGGTGGCGGCGGGCCAGGTGGTGCGGCAGGGAAGTGGGACGCGAGGCAACCCCTTCGCCTACGCCCTCGCTGAAAGGGGCCGCGCGGATTCTTTTCTCGCAAGCTCACTCTCTATAGCTGCGAGAAAAGAATCCGGTTCACCCCGGTGCGGGAACTGCACGGGGCCGCTCGAGCTGGACGACGCCGGGCGGTGTCTGTGGTGTGGGGCGGACCCGTCCGCCCCACACCAGGGCAGGGGCGGCCAGCCCCGTGTGCCAGCGAACGCTGGGGGCTGTGGCGACCGGGCCGGGCCGGGGCCGCAGGTGCTTCTTGCAAAAGAAAAATAAATGCTTAGGAGGTTTGCCATGGCAATGGACGTTCTGACCCAATCTGTCGAGGTTCAGCAGCTGGCCGACCAGCTCCGGGCTGACCTGGACTTGCTGCGCGGCACGCCGCTCCGAATAGGCACTGTGCTGGAGCAGCTCCGCCAGCAAGTGCTCCAGGCCGAGGTCAACGGCCAGGGCCGGCTCACTCCGGCTGGCCTGCAGGAGCAGACGGATGCTATGCGCAGTCGCGCGCTCCAGCAGCTCGACCGGCTCCAGGAACAGGCCCAGGCAGCAAAGGCGCGCGTCGAGGTGGCCCTGGCCGAGGCCGAGCGCCGGCGGGATGGCGACCCGACGGCTGAGCTGCTGCGCGAATTTCGGCAGTGGCGAGCCTGGGAGCGCATCCGCCCGCTCCTGGACAAAACCGAGCGGACGATGCTGCTCCCACGGATTCAGGACCTTGCCCAGCGGGCGGCCCAGGACGGCGACGACGTGACTCTAGCAGCGCTGGAGGCCGAGCTACCGGCCTATCTTGAGGTGCAGGGGCTGGCTTCCTCCGTGCCCCAGGTCCTGGCCGCCATCACACAGGCCAGGCTGCCGCATCTGCCGCCGGCGGCCCGCAAGGCAATTAGCGTGCGGCAGGAGCTGGCCGCTGGCTGGCCACGGCTGATGGCGGCGTTTCAAATGGCCCGTGTGGAGGCCAGCGGCCAGGGTGGACCGACCGCGGCGCTGCCCGGCTGGCGACCGACGGAGCAGGTGACATTCTAGGTGGTGGCGGGGCGAAGCGATGGGTGGAGCGCTGCGAAGCGAGAGGAAGCGCTGCGCGGGCGTGCGCCGTGACGGCGCTCCCTGTCAGAGCTTCGCCCTCCCTGGCTCGGCCTACTGTTTCAGTCACGACCCTGAGCGCCAAACGGAGCGGCTGGAGGCACGGCGCAGGGGTGGCGCGCACACGAGCCGGGCGCACCGCTACCGCGCGCTCCTGCCACCGCGCCTGGTGCCGGTCTTCGAGCGGCTGGAGGCGGCGATGGGCTCCGTTGAGCAGGGGACGCTCTCGCCGGCCCAGGCCCAGGCGCTGGCGGCGCTGGCGCGGGCGATGGTGGCGGTGCTGGAATCCTCGGAACTGGCCGAGCGATTGCGCGAGATTGAGATGATGGTGGAGGTACGCAATGGGCGTCCGTGAGCGCATCAACGCGCTCTACCGCCGGCTATGGCCGGCGGCGCTGGTGTGGGAGTGGTACGAGCTGCTCGCACACATCAACGAGCGCTGGGAGAGGGAGCATGACGAAGCCGCGCTGTGGGGGCTGGCCCGGGAGGGCGCGGCTACAGGCAAGAGGCCGGGTGGGGTGCTGGCAGAGCTGCTGATAGAGGAGGCGGCCAGGCGTGGGGCATTGCCTTGACTGGCGTGGTATGATGGCAAAGAAAAGCCCTGGCGGTGTGCCAGCACCCCAGAGCATGGCCAGGCCGGTCGGAGCGGCCTGACGGGAGTAGGATAGCACACCTGGGCCCGTCAGTCACGTTCGACTGGCGGGCTTTTGCTTTCGGTCTGGCAGGCGCCCAGGGCAACCACACACCGAAAGGCTTGGGTGAACCAGGAACCGAAAGGCTACCCGAAATGGCAGAGCCGCTCGGTCCCAGGTGGCAACGGTAGAGCAGGCGGCTGTTAACCGCAAGGTTGCAGGTTCGAATCCTGCTCGGGGAGCCGGTAAGCCACCCCAGCATTGTGGGGTGGCTTTGTATTTTTTGCCCAGACTGGCGCTGTCAAAAAATGGCGACCGAGGGTATTGACAGGAGACCGGACGCGTGTTAAGATCAGCTCCGATTTTGTTAGCCGTGCTTCTGGGGCACTGGCCGGTAAGCCGCCATATCAACGGGTAGAGGGGAAGGATGGCGACGGCGACTGTTTCCCAGCCTGTCCCGACGGTGACCCGCCGCAGCCTGGCGGCGCGCGAGGCGATCTGGTTCTATATCTTTATCTCCCCCTGGCTGGTGGGGTTTATGCTGTTCACGGCTATCCCCATCATCGCCTCGGCCTATCTCAGTTTCACCCACAACGACCCGGTCAACTGGCCGCCGAAGTGGGTGGGGCTGGCCAACTATGAGCTGATGATCCACGATAAGCTCTTCTGGCAGTCCCTCAAGGTCACCTCGTACTTCACTGTCCTGTATGTCCCCCTGAGCGTGATTCTGGCGGTGCTGATCGCTCTGCTGCTCAACCAGCAGCTGCCGCTCCTCTCGGTCTGGCGGACGGTCTACTATCTCCCAGCCGTCCTGCAGGGGGTGGGGGTGGCGCTGATGTGGGCCTGGGTCTTCCAGCCGACCTTCGGCCTGCTGAACGGCACCCTCTACAGCCTCTTTGGCATCCAGGGGCCGCGCTGGCTGGTGGACACCGAATGGGTCATTCCGACGTTTGTGCTGATGAGCCTCTGGCAGTTCGGCGGGCCGATGCTCATTTACCTGGCGGCGATGCAGGGGGTGCCGACCCATCTCTATGAGGCGGCCGAGATCGACGGGGCCAACGCTCTCCAGCAGGTCTGGTACATCACCATTCCCTCGATCACGCCGGTCATCTTCTTCAACGGTGTCATGAGCATTATCTCCTCGTTCCAGACGTTCACCAACGCCTTTGTGATCACCCAGGGTGGTCCCAACTACGCCTCGTATTTCTACGTGCTGCATATCTACAACAACGCCTTCACCTACATCGCCAACATGGGCTACGCTGACGCCCTCTCGTGGGTGCTATTCGTGATCATGCTGGTGTTCACGGCCCTGGCCTTCAAGTCGGCGCAGTACTGGGTCTACTACGAGGCCGAGATCCCCGGTGAGGAGAAGCGCTGATGATCGAGGTCACCCAGCTTGAACGACTTCAGGCTCGTCCGGTTGCCTTTATCCAGCGGAAGAGTGTGCGTCACACGCTCTGGATCGCCTTCTGTACGTTCCTGGTGGCGGTTGGCTCGATCGCTATGCTCTTCCCGGTCTACTTCATGTTCATCACCTCGCTCAAGGACAGTGGGAACACCTTCCTTCTGCCCTTGAAATGGTTCCCTTACATCGAGTACCAGCCGCGCTGGGAGAACTATCCTGAGGCGCTGAATTTCATGAAATGGACGATCGTCTTCGGCAACTCGCTGAAGGTGGCGGTGGCGGCGGCCATCGGCGACGCGCTCTCGGCGCTCTTTGTGGCCTACGGGTTCGCCCGTTTCCGGGCGCCGGGGAAGAACCTGCTCTTTATGGCGATGCTCTCGACGCTGATGATCCCCTACGCGGTCCGGCTGGTGCCGGAGTATCTGGGCTTCGCCCGCCTGGGCATGGTCGACACCTTCTGGCCGCTGATTCTCCCGCCCTGGTTCGGCAGCGCCTTCCACATCTTCCTGCTCCGCCAGTTCTTCACCACCATCCCGCTGGCGATGGACGAGGCGGCCAAGATCGACGGGGCCGGACCCCTGCGCATCCTCTTCCAGATCCACCTGCCGCAGATCCAGCCGGCCATCATCGTGGTGCTGATCGGGGCCTTCACGTTCAACTGGAACGACTTCCTGCGGCCCCTTATCTACCTGAACTCGCCGGGGAACCGCACGGCGGCTGTGGCCCTCTCGTTCTTCCAGGCGGTCTACGGCGGCACGCCGTACAACCTGCTGATGGCCGCCGCGCTGGTGATGCTGATCCCGGTGGTGACGCTCTTCTTCCTGCTCCAGCGCTACTTCATTCAGGGGGTGGTGATCACCGGGGTCAAGGGCTAAAAAGCCGTTGACCCCGGCCTGGAGAGGTCTGACCGGCGGCTCCAAAGGGCCCTGCGGGGCTTTCAGAGGGGTGGTACCGTACCAAAAACGTGAGGGGAGTGGTGTTAGGTATGCCGCAGTCTGTGTCTCGTCGTCGGTTCGTCACCGGTCTGAGCCTGGCGGGTCTGGGGCTCCTGGCCGCGGCCTGTGCGCCGGCCCCGGCGCCCACGCCGACCCCGGCCCCCGCCAAGCCGGCCGAGGCCCCCAAGCCGGCCGCGCAGCCGACGCCCACCCCGGCGCCGGCCAAGCCGGCCCAGCCAGCCCAGCCGACCCCGACCCCGGCGGCCGCCGCCAAGCCGGTCGAGGTGGCCAAGCCGGTGGCCGGCGTGAACTTCCCGCCCATTAAGAAGACGGTGAGCGGGAAGGTCGTCTGGCTGGTCCGCAGCACGCCGCAGGAGAACAAGGGCCAGGAAGAGATCTTCGAGCCGATGATCAAGCAGCAGCTGCCGAACGTGCAGATCGAGCGGATCATCGTGCCCGGCGCCCAGTACATCCCCAAGATCAACGCGATGGCGGCGGCCAACCAGTCGCTGGAGATCTGGGGCTTCGGCGGCAACTACTACGACTACTGGTGGCGGGGCCTGCCGCAGGATCTCACGCCGTACATCAAGGCCGACCAGTGGGATGTGGAGAACTACTTCCAGCCCGGCCTGATGGATATCTACAAGATCCGCGGCAAGTACTACGGTATCTCGCAGCTGACGACCTTCGGCTCCATTATGGTCTACAACAAGAACCTCTTCGACCAGGCCGGGCTGGAATATCCGCCAGTGGACTGGGAAGATGAGTCCTGGACCATGGAGAAGATGCTCGACCTGGCCATGAAACTCACCAAGAACTACGGCAAGCCCGATGGCCAGTACGGCGTGCGGATGCAGCTCTGGGCCCAGATGACCAGCTACCCCTATCTCTGGGGCGGCGACGCCTGGCTGCCCGAGCACTACACCAACTTCATCGCCCCCAAGACCAATTTCAACAGCCCCGAGGTCATCGACAGCCACCAGTTCAGGCAGGACCTCATCTTCAAGTACAAGGTCAACCCCGATCCGGCCATCGATCAGGGGCTGACCCAGCTGGCGGCTCCGTTCAAGACCGGCCGGGTGGCGATGGAGATGGACGGTGGCTGGCTCTTCTGGACGACCTCGGACATCAAGGACTTCAAGATCGGCTACGCCGCCCTGCCCCGGGCCAAGACCAACAAGAACATCAACTTCAACGACTTCTGGATCATGGGCCGCTGGTCGCAGAACAAGGACGCGGCCTGGGAGGTCATGAAGGTCCTGACCAGCGTCGAGGCCACCACCAAGTACTCGCTCCACAGCGGGACCCCGCCCACGCCGCGCGCCTCGCTCGACGCCTGGCTCAAGCGCGTCTCCGAATACACCGGCCAGAGCATCGAGGACCTGCGCAAGCTCACGACCGGCGCCATCAAGAAGGAGCGGTCGCAGGAGTCGCCCGACCACATCTTCCTCCAGCACCCCAAGATCTGGGACACCTACTCGCAGGAGATCCAGCCGCTCTGGCAGAGCAACGCCCGGACGGCCAAGGACCTCATCACCCAGGTCGTGGCCAAGCGCATGGACGAGGTGGTCAACGGCATCTACAACCAGTTCAAGGACACGATGCCGAAAGACTAGCCCGCCCGCCTGTCCGGCGCCAGCCCGGCCCCGCTCGCCCGGCGGGGCCGGGCTTTTTGCGCAATCCGCCCGCCGGGGCCTCTGGCCTTCCCGAACCGGTGGCCAGGGCGATGGTCGAGACCGGGGAGCCGGCGGCGTGCTATCATTATCCCGGCACCAGGCCGCGTGAGGAGACCGATGATCCGGGCGCTTATCTTCGACTTCGATGGTTTGATCCTCGACACCGAGGGGCCGGACTACCAGGCCTGGCAGGAGATCTACCAGGACTACGGGGCCCAGCTCCCGCTCCCGGTCTGGGCCGACTGCATCGGCCGGGGCCACGGCGCCTTCGACCCGGTGGCCTACCTGGAGGCCCGGATCGGGCGGTCGCTTGACCGGGCGGCCCTGCGGGCCCGCCACCGCCAGCGCTGCGACGCCCTGATCGCCGCCCAGCCGCTCCGGCCGGGGGTCGTGGAGTACCTGCAGGCGGCCCGCCGGCGAGGCCTCCGGCTGGCGGTGGCCTCCAGCTCCTCCCGCGCCTGGGTGGAAGGACACCTGCGGCAGCGGGATCTCCGGCCGTTCTTCGACTGCCTGCGCTGCGCCGACGACGTCGCCCAGACCAAGCCGGCGCCCGACCTCTATCAGGCGGCATTGGCCGCCCTGGGAGTCTCCCCGCGCCAGGCCGTGGCCCTCGAAGACTCGCCCAATGGCGTCCTGGCGGCCAAGCGGGCGGGTCTCTTCTGTGTGGCCGTCCCCAACGGGCTGACCGGGCAGCTGACCTTCGACCACGCCGACCTCGTCGTCCCCTCGCTGGCCGATCTCCCGCTGGAGCGGCTCCTGGCCGTGGTCGCGGAGCGCCAGCGTGAGGTGGGGGGGCCGGAGGGAGTGGTGTCGTGCGAGTGGCCCTGACCACGACTCTGGCCCGGCCGGGCCGCTGGCGGCGGCCGGCGGAGGCAGGGCTGGCCCTGCTCGTGGGGATCGGTCTGGGGCTGGCGGTCGTCGGGCTCTCGCCGCTTCTCCTGGGGCTGGCCCTCCTGACCGGTCTGGGCCTGGCTCTGCTCCTCCGCTGGGCGGGTTCGGGGCTGCCGCTGGTCATCGCGATTATCACCCTGTTTCCCTTCGGGGTTCTGCCGGTTCCGTTGGGCCCGGTCCGGCTGACGTTCCTGGACCTCGCGCTGACCGCGCTCCTGGTGGTGGTCCTGCTGCGTCTGCTCCGCCGTGACGAGCGGCTGGTGATCACCCCGCCGGGGGTGGGGCTCCTGGGGCTCATCGGCGTCGCTGTCACCGCCTATGTCCTGGGCAGCGGCTACGGCGAGTCGGCCGAGACGCTCCGGCTCTTTCTGAAGCTCCTGAACAGCCTGCTCTTCTACTTCACGGTGGTGAACCTGGTTCGATCCGCGGCCGATCTCGAACGACTGCTGCTCTTTTTCGTGGCGACCGCCGCCCTGGCGGCCCTCATCGGCCTCGGCCTCTATCTCCTGCCCAACGAGACCAGCGCCCGTCTGCTCGGTCTGCTTCGCCCCTTCGGCTATCCGCCGGCCGCCCAGGCCCTGCGGTTCATCGCCGGCACCCAGACGGAGCGCGCGATCGGCACCTCGATCGACCCGAACGTCTTCGGAGCCATGCTGGCCCTGGCCGGCGCGGTGGCCGTCGCCCTCCTGCTCGATCCGGCCTACCGTCGCTTTCGCCTCTGGCTGCTGGGAGCGTTGGGGGCGATCCTGCCCTGTCTGCTCCTGACCTTCTCGCGCGGCTCCTGGCTGGGCCTGGTCGGGGGCATTCTCTTTCTGGCCACCCTGCGCGACCGACGGCTCTGGGGGCTTTTCGGGCTCTTCGGCCTGCTCTTTGTCACCGGCACGGTGCGGGAGGAGCGCTTCCTGGAGCATCTGGAGTCGGGGCTGGCGGCGCGCGACCGGGCGGCGGCGATGCGTCTGGGCGAGATCAAGGATGCCCTCCGGCTGATCAGCCAGTACCCGTGGTTCGGGGTGGGCTTTGAAAAGGCGCCGAACGTCGACCTTTATATCGGCGTCTCGAACGTTTACCTGATGATCGCCGAGCAGATGGGGCTTATCGGGCTGGCCGTGTTCCTGGCCGTGGTGCTCCTGGTCTTTCTCCCCAGCCTGCCAGCCCTGCGGGCCGCTCCTGATCCACGCCTCCGGGCGCTGGGGCTGGCCAGTCTGGCCGGGCTGACGGCGGCCCTGACAGCTGGCCTCTTCGACCATCATTTCTTCAACATCCGCTTCCCGCACGCGGCCGCCCTCTTCTGGCTGCTGGCCGCCACGGCCGTGACCGCCGCTCGGCTGGCCAGTGCCGACAGCAGGCCGTCGACCGAAAATCCTTGACCGACCGGCCCGATCGGGCGACCGTGGCCGGCGTATCGTGTATCGACAGTGAAGGCCGGCCGGCGTCGCGGGCTGCCAGGCCAGAGGGCTCCGGGGCGAGAGAAAAGATGGGTGCGCCCGGCCTTCCCCTGGCGGCGCGGCCGGGATGGTCGTGCGGTGGCGGGTTTATGGGCTGGTTGCGCGGTGAGCCGGCGGGCTAGCTGGCCCGCCGGGCCAGCCGGCGGGCGGGCCGGGGACTGGCCACGGCTGCCAGGGGAAGGGTGCGCGCCAGGAAGAAGGCCAGCAGGTCCCGCCGGGCGATGAGATAGGCATCATCCTGAACCTGGGCCGGAATCTGACCGCTGGCCAGCGCCTGGCAGAGATCAGCGTAGGTGACGCTCTCCAGGAGCGAGCGGTTGAGAATCTTTCTCTCGGAGCGAGCGGTCACGGTGTTCAGCTCCTCGCTAGGCGTCCGCATCGGCGGGCTGGAGAGCAAGGCCGGTGCCAGCTGAGGGCCGGCCCGCCGGGCGACGCCGGGTTTAGGGGTGCGTTCGGCTCAGGCCGGTCCGTCCGGCGACGGTGGGAGCGGGCTGGCCGTCGGCCGGTCGCGCCGCGGTGATGGCGGGCGCTGGCGACCGGGGGTGGGCGGCCAGGATCTGCTCGTAGAGCCGGAGGTAGCCCTGGACCATGCGCTGGACCGAGAAGTTCTCGGCCACGTGCTGACGGCAGCGGACCGGGTCGAGGGTCTCGACCTGAGGAATGGCCCGACAGAGATCGTCCACCGAATCGCCCAGGAAGCCGGTGACGCCCTCGATCACCAGTTCGGGGGCTGCTCCCCGCCGCATCGCCACCACCGGTGTCCCGCAGGCCATGGCCTCGACCATCACCAGGCCGAAGGGCTCCTCCCAGCAGAGGGGCAGGAGAAGGCAGCGCGCCTTCTGCAGCAGGTCTTTGGCCTGCTCGCGGGTGGCCTCGCCGACGTACTCGACCAGAGCGCCGTCGATCCGGGGCTTGATCACCGTCGTGTAGTACTCGCGGTCGACCGGGTCGACCTTGCCGGCGATGATCAGGCGGCAGCCGATCCGCCGGGCGATCTCGATGGCCAGGTGGGTGCCCTTCTCGGGGGCGATCCGGCTGAGGAAGAGCAGGTAGTCGCTTTTGACCGGGGAGAAGGGGAAGGCGGCGACGTCGATGCCGTTGTAGACCACGCCCAGGTAGTTGGGGCACTTGACGGGGGGCATCGCCCGCCGGGCGGCGTGGCTGAGGGTGTTGTAGTACCAGGGGTAGTAGTCCCAGACCAGGCGGGTGTCGGGGATGACCAGGCCATGGAGGGTGCTGAGCATCGGCCGGCGGATGAGCAGGCTCATCGCCATGGGCAGTTCGCCGGCGTGGTTGTGGATGATATCGAACTCGTCGGCCGCTCGCAGAGCGACGGCGTGGTGCAGCCAGTCGTAGGGGAGTTTGTGCTGCAGATCGTCGGCGGTGCGCAGGCTGCGCGGGAAGACCGACCGCAGTTCGGCCGAGGTGCAGGAGTCGCCCGAGGCGAACAGTGTCACCTGATGGCCCAGACGGGTGAGTTCCTCCGTCAGGTGGTAAACGACCATCTCGATGCCCCCGTAGGCCGGTGGGGGCACCCGCTCCCAGAGGGGAGCCAGTTGAGCGATCCGCATCGGTCCACCTCCGCGGTGCTGGATTCGGCCGCCACACTGTGGCCGGCCCGGGTGCTCTCAGGCGACCGGCAGCCAGGCCCGTCCTGGTGGTCCTGACGGTGGCGGTACGTGTGGCGTTGGCGGCGTGGGCAGAAGCCCAGGGGTTGGATCGCCACGGGGGACGGGCGAGACGGGAACGGCCCGGGCGCAGCGCGCCCGCCCGGGCCGTTTGATCCCTCAGGAGTAAGTATAGCAAATCCGGGGCCCGCTCGGCTGGTTCAGGCGGGGGGTCTTACTTCAACTGGCTGAGGTAGGCGGCGATGGTCGCTGCCTCTTCCTCGGTCAGTCCCAGATTGGGCATGGCGGTGCCGGGCTTGACGGCCGGGGGATTGAGCAGCCAGCGCTTCATGTTCTCGGGATTGTTATCGAGGACGCCGGCGATCTTGGGCCGGCTGCCGATCCCGGCCAGATCAGGCCCGACCGTCCCGACCGCGCCGGGGACGCCGGGGATCTTGTGGCAGCCCCCGCAGCCTTTGGCCTGGATGAGGGCGACCGCGGCCTCCTTGCCGGCCGGGGCTCCCGGCGCGCCGGGAGCCGGCGTGGGCTTGGCCGCCACCGGGGTGCCAGGCTTGGGCAGTTCGGCCGGCTGGGCCAGGCCAGTCGTGGCCGCCAGGGCCAGGCTGCCCCAGAAGACGACCAGCGTGGCGATGGCGACGGTCAGCGAGCGGAGGAATCCGGCGCGCAGACGCCCGGCGGCCAGGATTCCTTCGGCGGCGATAATGACGATAGCCAGCAGAACGCCGACCACGACCAGCGCGGTGAAGATCAGCAGGACGTTCCAGTTCTCCGGCAACGCGCACTCCTCCGCAGTCGAGATTGACGCCGGCGGCCCCTGCCCTCAGGGCACCAGGACGACCTTGACCACCGGACGCCGGCCGGCGACCAGGTCCGGCAGGACCGCTGGCGCTTCGCGCAGGGGGTGGGCCGTGATCAGCTCCTCCACGGTGATGAAGCCGGTGGCCAGCCAGGCGGCCGCCCGTTCAAAGTCCTCGGCGGTTGAGGCGTAGGTGGCGACCAGCCGCAGCTCTTTGCGGACGATATGGACAAAGTCGAGCGGGCTGACCATATCCGAAAAGCCCAGCAGCCCGACCGTGGCGCCCGGGCCGGCGACGGCCAGCGCCTGCTGGCGGGTGGCGGTGATGCCGGCCGCGTCGATGACCAGTTCGACCCCTTCCGGGCCGAACCGCTGGCGCAGGACAGCCACCGGGTCCTCGGTGCGGCTGTCGATGACCAGCGAGGCTCCCAGATCGCGCGCCAGAGCCAGCCGTTCGGGCCGGACATCGCTGATAGCGACGAACGGGACGCCGGTCCGGCGGGCGACCTGAAGGGCGACCAGCCCCAGGAATCCGGCGCCGAAGATCGCCGTGGGTCCGGGCAGACCGGTGAGCAGACGGTCAAAGAGATGGGCGATCACCGAGACCGGCTCGACCACCCCACGGGCCGGGCCGGTCAGTCCCGCGGGCAGGGGGACGATGTTGCGCACCGGCGCCCGCAGGTACTGGGCGAAGCCGCCGGGCAGATTGCCGCCGATGAACTGGCGGTAGGGGCAGATGTTGGTCCAGCCCCGGCGGCAGAGGCGACAGACCCCGCAGGCGACCATCGGGATGACGGCCACCGCCTGGCCGACGAGATCGGGCGAGACGCCCGGCCCGACGGCCACCACCTCGCCGGCGCACTCGTGCCCCAGGACGACGGGAGGCTCCATCCCCGGCCGCTGGCCGTGGAAGGCGTGCAGGTCGCTGCCGCAGATGCCGACGGCGCTGACCGCCACCAGGACCTCGCCCGCTGCCGGGGTCGGGACCGGCTGCTCCTGGACCTCCAGGCGCTCGGGTCCGGTCAGGACCACAGCGTACATCGTCTGCCCGGTCACCGGCGCCATCAACTCGCCTCCAACCGGATCAGGCTGCGCCGCCAGGAAGGCATCCGTTCTTCGTAGGCGCGGATTTTGTCCTCGTGCTGGAGCGTCAGCCCGATGTCGTCGAGGCCGTTCAGCAGACAGTAGCGGCGGAAGGGGTCGATGGTGAAGGTGACCTCCAGCCCCTCCTCGTCGGTGATGCGGCAGGCCTCCAGATCGACGGTGGCCCGGTAGCCGGGGCGGGCCAGCGCCCGTTCCATGAGGAGCCGGACCGTCTCCTCCGGCAGCGTCACCGGCAGCATGCCGTTCTTGAAGCAGTTGTTGTAGAAGATGTCGGCGAACGAGGGGGCGATGATCGCCCGGAAGCCGTAGTCGAGCAGGGCCCAGGGAGCGTGCTCGCGGGAGGAGCCACAGCCGAAGTTGCGTCCGGTCACCAGAATCGTGGCCCCCTGGTAGCCGGGATGGTTGAGAATGAAATCGGGGTTCGGTCGCCCATCATCAAGGTAGCGCCAGTCGTAGAAAAGGAACTGACCGAAGCCGGTCCGCTCGATCCGTTTCAGGAACTGCTTGGGGATGATCTGGTCAGTGTCCACGTTCACCCGGTCGAGCGGGGCGACGATGCCGGTCACGCGGGTAAAAGGCTGCATGGCGCTCTCCTAGACGGCCAGAATCTCGGGGTCGGTGACCCACTCGCGGACATCCACGAAGTGGCCGGCGATGGCGGCGGCGGCGGCCATCACCGGGCTGACCAGGTGGGTGCGGCCGCCCTTGCCCTGACGGCCCTCGAAGTTGCGGTTCGAGGTCGAGGCGCAGCGCTCGCCGGGCCGCAGGATGTCGGGGTTCATCCCCAGACACATCGAGCAGCCGGCTTCGCGCCACTCGAACCCGGCCTCTTTGAAGATCACATCGAGCCCTTCGGCCTCGGCGGCCGCTTTGACCTGCTGGGAGCCCGGCACCACCATTGCCCGGACCCGCGGGTGGACCTTGCGTCCCCGGACGATGCGGGCGGCCGCCCGCAGGTCCTCCAGCCGGGCGTTGGTGCATGAGCCGATGAACACCCGGTCGATCGGGATCTCCTGGATGGGGGTCCCCGGCGTCAGCCCCATGTACTCCAGCGCCCGCTCGGCGGCCTTGCGCTCGTCGGGGTCGCGGAAACTGCTGGGATCGGGGACGACGCCGGTCACCGGAGCCACCTGGCTGGGGTTGGTGCCCCAGGTGACGTAGGGGACGAACTCGGCGGCATCGAACTCGACCACCCGGTCGAAGCGGGCGCCGGGGTCGGTGGGCAACGTCAGCCAGTGCTCGACCGCCTTCTCCCACTCCCGGCCCTTGGGGGCGTAGCGCCGGCCCTGAAGGTAGGCGATGGTCTTCTCGTCCGGGGCGATCATCCCGGCCCGGGCCCCGGCCTCGATGGACATGTTGCAGACGGTCATGCGCCCCTCCATCGAGAGCGAGCGGATGGCCTCGCCGGTGTACTCAATGACGTGGCCGGTGGCGCCGTCGGTCCCGATGCGGGCGATGATGCCCAGGATCAGGTCCTTGGCGGTCACCCCCAGGGGGAGCGATCCCCGGACCCGGATCTCCATCGTCTTGGGGCGCGACTGGAGCAGGCACTGGGTGGCCAGGACGTGCTCGACCTCAGAGGTGCCGATGCCGAAGGCCAGGGCCCCGAACGCGCCGTGGGTCGAGGTGTGGCTGTCGCCGCAGACGATGGTCATTCCCGGCTGGGTCAGGCCCAGTTCCGGGCCGATGACGTGGACGATCCCCTGATAGGGGCTGTAGAGGTCGAAGAGGAGAATGCCGAACTCCCGGCAGTTGCGGGCCAGCGTCTCCATCTGGAGACGGGCGACCTCGTCGGTGATGGGCAGGCGGCGATCCCAGGTGGGGACGTTGTGGTCCATGGTGGCGATGGTCAGGTCGGGCCGGCGCACCTTTCGGCCGGCCAGGCGCAGGCCTTCGAAGGCCTGCGGCGAGGTGACCTCGTGAATAAGATGGAGATCGATGTAGAGGATCGCCGGCTGGCCGGGCTCTTCGTAGACGACGTGGCTCTCCCAGATCTTTTCGAACATCGTCCGCGCGGTCATCTCGCCTCTTTCCCCACGGTGCTGCCGTGCTGGCAACGTTCTGGTGGCTGAAGATTATCACACCCTCAGCCGCCCCTGCAAGCGGCTCACGGGGGCGACTTGTTCGGTCCACCCCGCGCTGCTACAATGAGGGCTCTCCGAGCAGTCTCGCGGGGTGGGAGGATATGGACCTGCAGGAGCGGGTGGCCGTGGTCACCGGTGCCGGACGGGGAATCGGGCGGGCCGTCGCCCTGGCCCTGGCCCGGGCGGGCGCCCACGTGGCGCTCTTCGATCTGGACGAGGCGGCGCTGAGCGCGGTGGCCCAGGAGATCCGGGGGCTTCGCCGTCAGGCGGTGACCGGGGTGGGCAGCGTCACCGATCTCGGCCAGAGCCGGGCCTTTCTGGACGGCGTGGTCAGCCGCTTCGGGCGGCTGGACATCCTGGTCAACAACGCCGGGGTGAGCGCGGTCGCCCCGGCCGAGACGATCAGCGAGGCCGACTGGCGGCGGACCATCGAGGTGAACCTGAACGCGGTCTTTTTCTGGTCGCAGGCGGCGGCCCGTCCGATGATCGCCCAGCGCAGCGGGGTGATCATCAACATCGCCTCGATCTACGGCCGACGGCCGGCGCCGGGCCGGGTGGCCTACTGCGTGACCAAGGCGGCGGTTATCTCGCTGACCGAGGCCCTGGCCATCGAGTGGGCCGAGTACGGCCTTCGGGTCAACGCGGTGGCGCCGGGCTACACCGACACCGAGCTCTTCCGGCGGGCCCAGGCGGAGGGGAAGATCCCCCTGGAGCGGCTGCTGGCCCGGGTGCCGCTGCGGCGTCTGGCCAGCCCCGAGGAGATCGCCAGCGCGGTGGTCTTTCTGGCCTCACCGGCGGCCCGCTTCATCACCGGGCATACGCTGGTGGTCGACGGCGGCTGGCTGCCCAACGGGGGCTGGTGACCGGTGCGTCCATTGCTCGGGCCACGGGCTTTTGCTATAATGAGCGCGAGCAACCGAGCGCAACGCGACCCTGCGCTGAGGGGATGATCGCGCCGATGCGATCTGCGAGTGGACGGGAGACCGCCTGGTCGGAACTCCGGTTGGTAGAGCTGGCGCCCAAGCCCTGGAAAGAGGATGTCTTCGGCGACCGGCGGCAGTTCGTCCAGCACCTGACCGACAACGACCGGAACTTTCTGGCCCACATCGCCCAGACGCTGCCGCTCCTGGCCGATCTCACGCGGGCCGATGTGCTGGTGTACGTCTCCTCGCCGGGGGGCGAGAGCGCGGTGGTCCTCTTTGAGGCCAACCCGCACACCGTGCCCTCGATCTACACCGAGCCGATGCTGGGGCGCTGGGTCACCCGCAGCGAGGAGCCGGCGGTCATCCGGGTGCTGGCCGGGGGGCCGCCGGCCCAGCGCCTGAACCGGGTGCTGGTGCACGGAGCGCCCACCATCCAGGATGTCTATCCGATCCGCAACGAGGGGCGGGTCATCGGCGCCCTGGTCGTCGAGATGGGGCTCCTGGAGAGCGAGCGCCAGAAAAAGAAGCACATCGTCTACCGGCGGGCTCTGGCCCAGTTGCGCCAGATGGTCCTGCGTGGTCAGGTCGAGGGGGCGCAGAATATCAGCCGGCTGGGCGAACACGACGGGCCGTTCGTGGTCGACAGCCGGGGGCAGATTTTGTACATCAGTTCTATCGCCGAGAATCTCTACCGGAAACTGGGCTACACCCACAGCCTGCTCGGCCGCAACGTCGCCAGCCTGCGGACCGACGAGTCGGTCTTTTTCAAGGCGCTGGAGACCGGCGCCTGCGTCGAGCAGACGGTCCAGGAGGGGCCGCTGACCTGGGTCAAGAAGGCCATCCCGCTGGTGGCCCAGGACACCCGGCCGTGGTACCGGCGTCTGCTGCGGCCCTCGGTCGAGATCGACGGGGCGATCATCGTGATCCACGACATCACCGGCGAGCGGCAGCGGGAGCAGGAGCTGCGCATCAAATCGGCGATGATCCAGGAGATCCACCATCGGGTGAAGAACAACCTGCAGACCATCGCCGCGCTCCTGCGGCTGCAGGCCCGGCGCTCGGGGTCGCCCGAGGTGGCGGAGATTCTGCGCCAGACCATCAACCGCATCCTCAGCATCGCCGTGGTCCACGAGTTTCTGGCCTACGATGAGGAGAGCATTGTCAACCTGAAAGAGCTGGCCCAGCGCATCATCAACGAGGTCAGCCAGAGCATCGTGGACCCGGAGAAACATCTGCACTTCCACCTGGACGGTGTCGACATCTGGCTGCCGGCTCAGCACGCGACCTCGTGTGCGCTGATCATCAACGAACTCTTGCAGAACGCCGTCAAGCATGGCTACCCGGCCCAGGCTGAGGGGACGATCACCGTCACCCTGCGCGATGAGGGCGACCAGATCGTCCTGCGCATCTGCGACGACGGCCAGGGGTTGACGCCGGGGGCCAGCCGGGCCCAGGAGAGCAGCCTGGGACTCCAGATCGTGCGGACGCTGGTGCGCGAAGATCTCAAAGGGACGTTCGACCTGGAGAGCCAGGATGGGCGGGGCACCCGGGCCACGGTCACCTTCCCCAAGACCTACCGAACGGCCCGGACGCTGGCCTGGCTCCGTGAGTGACCGGGTCCCGGGAGGTCTCGCCGGTGCGGACAGAGGGGAGGCGACACAACACCGTGCGCGCGAGTGGTCAGGCTTTCAAAAAGGAGGGACCGAAGGTGGCCCAGACACGGGTGATCATCGCCGATGATGAGTCGATCATCCGGATGGACCTAAAAGAGATGTTGACCTCCCTCGGCTACCTGGTGGTGGGCGAGGCGGGGGATGGGGTCAGCGCGGTCAATCTGGCCCGCGAACTGAAGCCTGACCTGGTGATTATGGACATCAAGATGCCGGACCTCGACGGCATCGCCGCCGCCAAGATCCTGACCGAGGAGCGCATCGCCCCGGTGTTGTTGCTGACCGCCTTCAGTCAGCAGGAGCTGGTCGAAAGCGCCAAGGAGGCGGGGGTGGTCGGCTACATCGTCAAACCCTTCCGTGAGAGCGAACTGGTCCCGGCCATCGAGATCGCCCTGGCGCGCTTCCGGGAGTTCCGGGCGATGGAGCAGGAGGCGGCCAATCTGCGCGAGGCCCTGGAGACCCGCAAGCTGATCGAGCGGGCCAAGGGCATTTTGATGGACACCCAGGGCCTGAAGGAGGCCGAAGCCTTCCGCAAGATTCAGAAGCTCTCGATGAACACCCGCAAGCCGATGCGGGCCATCGCCGAGGCCATCCTCCTGGCCCACGAGGTCGAAAAAGAGAAAATTTAAGTCTCAGTCTGGCGCACCGGCTCGCCCGGTGCGCCCCCGTTCCCCGTGTTTATCCCCCCGGCCGGACCCCCAGCGGCACCTGGACGTTCAAGAGGGTGAGCACCAGGTAAACCAGACTGGCCAGGATGAAAAGCACGAAAGTGAAGGCCGCCAGCGCCAGCAGGAAGCCGCAGCCGAACTTGAAGCCGTCCGCAACCGTGAGATTCTGCATCGTCGCTCAGCGCAGAACAGTGTGAACGAGCGGTGGGGGGGAGACCGGCTCGGGGACAATGGTGATCGCCTGAATGACCTGCCTGGCCGCCTGTTCGGCCTGATCCGGCGTCCGGGCGTGGACCTCGGCCAGCGTCTCCCCGACCGCGACGCGGTCGCCGATCTTGGCCCGAAAGACGAAGCCCACCGCGGGGTCGATGGGGGCGTCTTTGACCGTACGCCCGGCCCCCAGGGCCACCGCCGCCCAGCCGATGGCCTCGCCGTCCATGGCTGTGACCCAGCCCGCGGTGGGGGCCCGGATGGCCTGGCGGTGGGGCGCCCGTGGCAGCCGCTCGGGCTCCTGGACGGCCCGGACGTCGCCACCCTGGGCGGCCACCCAGGCGCAGAACTTCTCGTAGGCCGCCCCGGAGTCGAGGCAGGCGGCCAGCCGCTCTTCGGCCGTGGCCGGGTCAGGGGCGGCGCCGGCGAGCAGGAGAAGTTCGCGGCCCAGAGTCAGCGCCAGCTGGCGCAGGTCGGCCGGGCCTGCTCCCCGCAGGGTGGCCACCGCCTCGGCCACCTCCAGCGCGTTGCCCACCGCCCCGCCCAGCGGCTGGTCCATGGCCGAGAGGACGGCGGCCACCCGCCGGCCGGCCTGCCGGCCGATGGTCACCATCAGCCCGGCCAGGTCGCGGGCCGCTGGCAGGGTTTTGAGAAAGGCCCCGCTGCCCACCTTCACATCCAGCACGATGTGCCGGGCCCCGCCGGCGATCTTTTTTGACATAATCGAACTGGCGATGAGCGGCGGGCAATCCACAGTGGCGGTGACATCGCGCAGGGCGTAGAGTTTGGCATCGGCCGGGACCAGATCGGGAGTCTGGCGGGCCACGGCCAGCCCCAGACGCCGGACCTGGGCCACGAACTCTTCGGGGCTGAGGGCGGTGCGGAAGCCGGGGATAGACTCCAGTTTATCGATCGTGCCGCCGGTGAAGCCCAGGCCCCGACCGGACATCTTGGCCACCGGCAGACCCGCCGCCGCCACCAGAGGGGCGACGACCAGCGTGGTCTTATCGCCGATGCCGCCGGAGGAGTGCTTGTCCACCGCCCGGTCGGCCAGGTCCCCCAGGTCGATCTGGCGGCCGCTGCGGGCCATAGCCAGGGTGAGGGCGGTCGTCTCCTCGGACGTCATCCCCTGGCAGCAGACAGCCATCAGCCAGGCTGCAGCCTGGTAGTCAGGTATTTCGCCCCGGGTGAAGCCCTGGACGAAAGCTTCGATCTCGGTGGGGGTCAGAGTCTCGCCCCGGCGTTTGCGGGCGATGAGCGTCACGATGGACATCGGCCGCGTCCTTCCGCGATGTGCTGGCCGATTGTAGCACAGGGCGGACCATCTGGGTAGTCGACAGAGAGGGCGCGGCTTGCGTCGGGGCCGGCCGGCTCGCTATAATGCTTGCGGCTACTCTGTCAGGCCCGGAGCGCCGCCGTGAAGACCTACTATATCTGGACGGTCGGCTGCCAGATGAACGAGGCCGATTCGGAGAAACTGGCCCGCGAGCTGGAGGCGCGCGGGCTGCGGCCGGCCGCGCGTCTCGAGGAGGCCGATGTCATCGTCCTCAACACCTGCGCGGTCCGCCAGTCGGCCGAGGAGAAAACCTACAGCAAGCTCGGCGAACTCAAGCACCTCAAAAAAGCCCGGCCGGAGGTGCTGCTGGCGGTCGGCGGCTGCATGGTCGGGCCGGACCACAGCGATCTCCAGAAGCGCGCACCCTTCGTCGACCTCTTCTTCCGGCCGGTCCAGTTCGGACAGCTGCTGACGACAGTTGAGCAGGCAGTGGGGCGGGCGCCGGTGGCTGCGCCGGTGCTGACGCCGGACGGCCGGGTGGGGGTGCCGCTCCATCTCGACCCCCGCCTGGTGCGCCCGGACTTCGTCCCGGCGGTGGGCGAGGGCTGTGTGGACGAGCCCTCGGCGGTGGGCAAGCCCAATCGTCCGACCCGCTGGGTCTCGGTCATCCACGGCTGCAACCGGGCCTGCACCTACTGCATCGTCCCCCTGCGCCGGGGGCGGGAGTGGTCGCGGCCGATCCCCGAGATCGTCGAAGAGGTGCGCGGACTGGTGCGCGATGGAGCCCGTGAGGTGACGCTGCTCGGCCAGATCGTCGACCGCTACGGCCGAGATCTGCCCGGTCGCCCCGACCTGGCCGACCTGATGGCGGCGCTGCACAACATCGAGGGGCTCTGGCGCATCCGCTTCCTGACCTCGCACCCGGCCGATATGACCGACCGCATCATCGACGCGGTGGCCGAACTGCCCAAGGTCTGTGAGCACATCAATATCCCGGTCCAGAGCGGCGACGACAATGTGCTCCGTCGGATGAAGCGCGGCTACCGGGTCGAGCACTACCGGCGGCTGGTTGAGAAGATCCGCGCCCGCATCCCCGGAGTCAGCCTGGCCACCGATATCATTGTCGGCTTCTGCGGCGAGACCGAGGCCGAATTCGAGAACACGCTGAAGCTGCTCGAAGAGATCCGCTTCGATGTGGTCCACGTGGCCATGTACTCGCCCCGGCCGGGGACCGCGGCCTACCACTGGCCGGACGACGTGCCGCCAGCGGTCAAGAAAGAGCGGCTCCACCGGGTCGAGGAGCTGCAGGAGCGCATCGCCCGCGAGATCAACAGTCAGTTGCTCGGCCAGGAGGTCGAGGTTCTGGTCGAGGGCCAGCGCAAGGGCAAGTGGGAGGGGCGCACCCGGACCAACAAGCTGGTCTTCTTCGAGGACGAGCGCCCCTGGCTGGGTAAACTGGCCCTGGTCCGCATCGAGAAGGCCTCGCCCTGGTCGCTCCAGGGAACGGTCGTTCGCGAGGTCGAGTTCGTCGAGCCGCCGCCGGTCCCGCTGCGTCCGGTGGCCCAGATCGCCTGACCTGGCGCTGCTCCTGACACCCATCGCCTCTGGGCGATGGGTGTTTTTGTTTTTCTTGCCGGAGCCCGGCTGTGTGGAGGGCCGGATGCGCCGGGGCCCCGGACCCCGGCGCTCGGTCAGGGGGTGGAACAGTCCGGTGGACTGTTCCACGGGCGGATCAGCGGGAGGGTCACCGGAGGGGTTTGGGCATCTGCCGGAGGGCGAGGTAGGCCGGGCGCGGGGTGCGGTCGGCGTTGAGCAGGCTGTAGAAGCGCATCGGCTCCGGCGGCGGATACCACGGCACCGTGCTGTAGTCGAGGTTGAAGACGAAAAGCAGCCCCATCCAGGGCCAGTTCTGGTAGGCGTACTGGTAGGCGGCCACCAGGTACTGGGCCTGTTGCTCCGGCGTCACGATCTGCCACTGCCGGCCGCTCCAGAGAGGGTCGTTGACATACTCCGGGTGGCCTTCGATGGCCGGGGAGAGCAGCCAGCCGAACTCGGTGGCCCAGATGGGTTTCTGGGTGTCGCCGAAGGCCACCATCACCGCCCGCTGGTCGGCGGCCCGCTGGAAATCGGTCACCTGGTTCGGGTTGCGGCGGTCGGGGGGATCGGCGAAGCCGTAGGGATGCGAGCCCAGGACGTCGAAGAAGGGCTGCGCCCCGGCCTGGTACAGCCGGCGGAGGAACTCGACGTCGTCCATGGCGGTCAGGCCGCCGTCGCCCCCGGTCGAGGCCAGGCCGGCGGTGACCACCAGCGCCTGGGGATCGGCCGCCTTGATCCGGGGGTAGGCGGCCCGGAGGAGCGCGGCGTAGCCTTCGGGACTGGGGGGTTGCCCGCCCCACTCGACGCTGAGGTTGGGCTCGTTCCAGAGTTCATAGCCCAGGACCCGGCCGCGGAGGTAGGCCGCCAGCGCCCCCATGAAGCGGCCGAAGTCATCGGGGTTGGTGGGGGGACGGTTGCCGCTCCCCGGCGCCGCCCAGGCCGGCGGGGTGTCGACCCGGATGAGGAGCCGGAGCCCTGCCCGTTCGGCGGCGTCGGCGAGGTTTTTGGCGTCGTTCTGGGTGGGGCTGGTCAGCCACTGATAGCGGCCAGGCTGCGGCTCGCTCTGGGCCCAGGAGAGGTAGGCTTTGACATAGCCGAAGCCCA
>DAOUAE010000019.1:0-91010 GCA_034433795.1 Chloroflexota bacterium | reverse complement strand
GGGATGGGCGTCGGCGTCAGGGTCGGTGTCGGGGTGGCTGTCCCCGTCGCCGTGGCGGTCGGCGTCCCGGTCGGCGTCAGGGTCGCCGTGGCCACCGGCGTCGGACTGGTAACCGGCGTCGGCGTCGCGGTCGGCACCGGCGTCACCGTCGGAGACGGCGACGGCATGGCGGTCGGTGAGGATGTTGGGGTTCTGGTCAGCATGGGCGTCGCCGTCGGTGAAGGCGTTGGAGTGCCGGTCGGCATAGGCGTTGCCGTCGGTGAGGACGTTGGGGTTCCGGTCGGCGTAGACGTCGCCGTCGGAGCAGTTGGCGATGGACTGGGGGTCGGCGTGGGCGTGCCAGGGCTGAGGACATACTCCCAGACCCAGCCCGCCTCTATCCCCGCCAGGAGCGCCGCTGGGCGGGACGTCTCCCACGGGGACGGAGCCCAGGGAGGACGGTAGACCAGCGCCAGAACGCGCCGATCTACCAGACCTTCGTTGATGGGCTGCCAGGTCGCGCCGCCATCCGTCGACTGCATGACCCCACCATCGTACACCCCAGCAAAGACAAGGCGGTCGACAGGAAACGTCGAAAACAGCAGGAGCGCCCGGATGTCCTGGCCACCAAGCCCACTGGCCGTCCAGGTCTGGCCGCCATCGGTTGAGCGGAAGAGGCCATTCGCGGTCCCCGCCAGAAGCGTTCGGTCGGTGGCAAACGCTGGGGAAACGGCCAGAGCCTGAACTATCCGCCCTGTGAGCCCGCTGGCGGTCCAGGTCTGACCACCGTCGGTCGAACGGAAGAGCCCGGCGGCGGTTCCCGCCCAGACAGTCCGATCGGTGGCAAACGTCGGAGAGACAGCCAGGCTCCGAACATCCCGATTGGTCAGGCCAGTACTGGCCTGGCTCCAGGAGCCACCCCACGTTGTGGAGCGGAAGATACCGTCGGCTGTTGCGGCAAAAGCCGTGCGGTCGCTTAAGAACGACGGCGAGACCGCCAGGGCCCGGACGTTGAGGTTCGTCAGCCCGGTGGCCGCCGCCCAGCTTCCCCCGCCATCGGCTGACCGAAAGACGCCGGCATCGCGCGTCCCAGCCAGGATTATCCCATCGGTGCTATATGAGGGCGAGATCGCCAGCGCCTGCACATCACCGGCCACAATGAGCACGGCCGTCTGACCAGCATCCTGAGAGCGGTAGACCCCCTCTGAGGAGCCGACGAAGAGGGTGCGATCGCTGGCGAAGGCGGGCGAGACCACCAGGGCTGGAACGCTGAGCAGCCGGCGGAAACTTTCGGTCCAGGTGGTCCCCCCATCGGTCGAGCGATACACGACGTCTCCCCCGGCGAAGAGCGTCTGATCGCGCGAGAAGTCGGGCGAGATCACCAGGCAGGAGGGGCCAAACCCCCCAAACCCCGGTGTAGCGAGACGGGTCCAGGTCACACCGCCATCCGTCGAGCGGTACACGCCACCGTAGGTGGCCGCCAGGACCGTCCGGTCACTGGCGAAGGCGGGCGAGATCGCCAGTACCATTCCATAGGAACCGCGCAGGACCCGCGTCCAGGTGGCGCCCCCATCCGGCGAAAGATAAACCCCGCTTGAATCTGCCATCACTGCCACCAAGAGCGTCTGATCGTTTCCGAAGTCCGGCGAAATGGCCAGATCTGTAACAGAAGCCCAACCACTGACCGGAAACACCTGGGTCCAGGTTTGACCTCCATCAGTAGATTTGAGTAAAGGACCGTACGTAGCCGCAAACATCGACAGATCGCTGGTGAAGCCGGGCGAAAGCACCAGCTTTAGAGGTGTAAAGCCGTACAATAAAGAGGAATACCACGCCCAAGTTAGCCCGCCATCGGTGGATCGGTAAAGACCACTGTAGGTTCCCGCAAACACGAGACGGTCGCTGGCGAAGCTGGGAGAGAAAGCGACGGTGGTGACTGAGATATCTAACACCTTTGTCCAGCTCTCACCCCCGTCGGTTGAGCGAAAGAGTCCGGCGTTCGGAGCGGTGTCGGAGCCGGCCAGAACCGTGCGGTCGATCGCGAAGGCCGGCGAAACGGCCAGGGCCCGTGGCGAGTTCAGTGCGAGCACCCGCACCCAGGTCTGCCCCCCGTCGGTCGACCGGTAGACGCCGGCCGAGCCGGTGGCGAAGATCGTGCGGTCGGCCGCGAAGGCCGGCGAAACGGCCAGGTTGGTGATACCCGCGCTGATGCTCAGCGTTGGGGTCCAGAGGCGGTCGCCAGTCCAGCCAGAGCGAGGAGGGAGCGCCCCCACCACCAGCAGGGCCACGAAAAGAAGGCCGACGATCCGCCGGTAACCCATCGGATCCCCCGCCTGGAATGTCAGAGGTTACTCGTATAGCTGATTGGGAGCAGGGACCTTTATAGGGCTGAAGGGGCTTTGCCGTCTGTGAGCCAGGTCACAGGTGGGTTGGGGCACTCCGAGGCGGTCAGCAGCCAGATCCCCGCGACCACCGAGGGGGGATCTCTTTGAAGGCACGGCCGGACCGCGAGGCTCGCGCTCTCGTCTGGAACCAGCCCCGGTCCCGGGCCAGGACCATCTAGACGCCGACCAGCGCCCACTGCCCGGCCGAAGGATCAGAGCCCGGCCACCAGGGCCTGCAGATCGACCGGGTGCAGGCGGGGATTGGGGCGGTAGAGGCGCCCGCGCTTGGCCAGCGGGCGCCCGTTGACTTTGACGATATCGGCGGTGTAGTCGTACTTGCCACCGCTGCCCTCGAGCAGACTGCTCCCCACACCGTACACGTCGACCGGCACCCCCAGGCGCTCGAACTCGGCGATCTTCTGAGGGGTAAAGCCACCACTGGCCACGATGCGCACGTGATGGTAGCCAGCGCGATCCAGAGCCTCGCGGACCAGCCAGACCAGCTCCGGAGTTACCCCGGTGATCCGACCGTTGGCCGCCATCTCGCCCGCCTGAATCTTCTCCCAGATCGAGCGGTCGACCATGTCCTCGGCTGTGTCCAGCCGCACCCCCCACAGTCGACCACCCAGCGCCCGGGCCACGGCCAGAGCGGTGTTCACACAATCGTTATCAAAGTCGACCAGGGCGGTGAGATGGACCTGAGAGTCGATGTACTCGGCGAACTTGAGGGTGGCCAGGACCGTATCGCCCCCGTAGGCGGCGATCAGGGCGTGCGGCATCGTCCCCAACCCCTTGCTCCCCCACCACTCCGCTCCCTCGTCGGTCGAGACCCCAACCGCCCCGGCCACGTAGGCGGCATAGCCCGAGCCGGCCTGGGCCTCGTGTCCTTCGTGACGGGCCCCAAACATCAGGATCGGCTTGCCGCGCGCCGCCTCGACGGTCAGACGGGTGTTGGTGGCCACCCGCGTCCCGGCACTCAGGGCCCCCAGGTAGAGTGTCTCCAGGTGAGCAAAGGTGCTGTAGTCGCCTTCGATCTCCAGGACCGGCTCGCGCGGACCGGCCCGCTCACCATCGTACAGGGCCCGGATGGTGAGGTCGCTGAAGCAACTGACCCAGAGCCGATCGAGCTCCTGACTGACCTCGAAGCGCTCGCGGGCCAGCGGCAGGAAGGTCTCCCAATCGACGCGCCCGAGACGCAGCCAGAGTCGGTAAGCCTGACGCTCCAGGTCCAGGTAGCGGGCGAAGAGGGCCTCAGCCCGCTCCCGGTTGCGGTAGTACCCGGTCCCGACGTACAGGATGGCCAGAGCCTGGTCAATACCGACCACGGTCACGTCGGGCGTTTTCTGGAAGACCTGGACGGTCACCCGGACGTGGTGGTTGTCGCGCTCGAGAATGTACTTCGTTCGGTTGAAATAGACGTCGGACTTGTAGCCGGCCCGGATCTTCTCGATGGGCAGGCGGAAGACATCGGGGCGCAGACGGTTCTGCACAATCATGGCGCTGCGAATTATATCACAGGCGACACGGACACCCCCTGATATAATCGTCCCCACCACCCGACGGGAGAGACAGAGGTGTCGTTGGGTCGCCCCGCCTTCACCCCCCGGCGCTCTCCCGTCCGCCTGAACCTCCTTCCGGCCGCCTACCAGCCACGGTCGGGCTGGCTCTCCTCCCTCGCCCTGGGGCTTCCGCTTGCCGGACTGCTCGCCCTCCTCGCCATCTTCTCCTACCTCCGAACCGCCGCCGACCTGGAGGTCCAGACCCTGGCCGAACGCCTGAACCAGGCCCGGACCACCGCCCAGCGACTGGGTCTGACCGACGCTGATCTGGCCGCACTGGCCAGCGGTCAGCCGGTCCGCTCCGGCCCGGTCGCTCGCTGGCAGGATCACGCGGTCCTGACCGCCCGGCAGGTGCCCTGGTCCCGCCTTCTCACGCTCATCCTGGCCCCACCACCCGGTGTCATGCTCACGGAGGTCCAGCAGGCCGGCTTCACGCTGACCATCACCGGCACCAGCCCCACTCTTTCCGCGGTGGAGACCTATCTCCAGACGCTCCAGGCCAGCGGCCTCTTCAGCGACCTCACGGTCCAGCTGGCGTTCGGCCCGCCCTCGCCTCCACCATCGCCGACCCCCTCTCCCCGGCCCCCCGTCCCCCCGACCCCACCGGCGCCGGTCGCCTGGCCGCCCGGCCCCGTTCTCCCACCGACCCCTATCGCCACCCCTACCAGTCAACCGCCCGGCCGACCACCCAGCCCGACGCCCACCGCACCGCTCACCGCGACCCCCACACCCACACCGACTCCGACCCCGGCCTTCGATTACACGGTCGCCGATAAACGCCAGATCCACGACCCGGCCAGCGAGGCCCCCGGCAGCCATATCCGGGGACGGATCATCGACAGCACCGGCGCCCTGGTGCCCGGCCTCAGGGTGCGGATCGCCAGCGAAGGCTGGCCTCCATGGGAGGCCACCTTCCCACCCCCCGGTCGGACTGCCGACGGCACGTTCGAGTTTTATGTCACCCGCGGGAAGTTTCGGGTCTGGGTTCTGGACGGTCAATCGGAGGTCGCCGCCGGCCTCTACACCGGCACCGCCGGCGAACGGGGCATCGCCTCCTGGGAGATCACGTTCCGCAAACACCAACGGCCACCCGGGTCACCGACCGCCACCCCGACGGCCACCCCCACAGCCACCCCCACCCCAACGCCAGCCAGTCCGGGCCCTAACATCGCCGCCCAGGCCACCATCACCGTCTCCGCCCACCCCGAGACCGCCGGCCGGCTTGTCGACGGCGACCCCGCCACCATCTGGTCCAGCGCACAGCGGCCAGTCCAGTGGGTCGAACTGGACTTCGGCCCCAGCGGAGCGCTGGTCGAGGCCCTGGAATTTCTCGTCGCCCAGACACCCCCCGGCCGGACGGTTCACGAGATCTGGCTGATGGAGAGCAGCGGCGCTGGCAGCCGGGTGGCCGTGCTGGACCAGGAGACCGCCGACGGCCAGACCCTGGTCTACAAACCCGAGGTTCCCCGGACGATCCGGAAGATCCATCTGCGGACCATCCGCGGGCCCAGTGACGTCGCCTGGCGCGAAATCCGGGTCTACGCTCCCCTCCCACCTCCCTTCGCCTCGCCGACCCCCACCCAGACCCCCACGGCGACCGCCACTCCCTCTCCCTCCCCCACCCCAACGCCCACCGGCACCCCCACCCGGACACCGACGGTAACGGCCACCCCCACCCCGACCGCCACCGCCCCACCCGCGCCGACGCCTGCGCTCCCGCTCGACCAGAGCCTCGCCCTCCGTAAAGCGGCCAGCGCCACCTCGACCCGCTCAGGCTTTCCCCCCAGCAACGCCAACGACGGTGACCCAACCACCTTCTGGTGGCCCAACGACGCCAATCCCCAGCGCTGGGTGGTCGATCTGGGCGAGACCTATACGCTGACCACTATCGCCCTGGGTATCGTCCTGGACGATGCGGGCGACCAGGCCCAGGTCACGATCGCCAGCTGCCCGGTCGCTGTGGACAGCGCCACCGCCTGCCCCGCCCAGCAGACCATCCAGGTCTGGACGACTCCAAGCGCCTACACCGGCCAGTGGTTCGTCTGGACCGGCCAGGACGTTGTCGCCCGCAGCCTGATCGTCTTCCTCATCCCACCCAACGACGAGCGGATGGGACTTCTGGAGGTCTACGTTCAGGGACGGCCTCTGCCCCCGACCGCCTCACCAACACCCACCAGCAGCCCGACGCCGAGCCCGCCTGCCCCATCGCCGACGTCGAGCGCCACCCCGACCGGCACCCCCACTGCCACCCCGAGCCCCTCCCCCAGCCCGCTGGCAACCGCCACCTCCTCGCCCACCACCACTCCCACCAGCGCCCTCCCCTCGCCCTCGCCAAGCCCCACACCGACCAGTCCCCGAGCCGATAGCCCCGCCGCTCCGCTCGGGATCTGGGTGCGAGAATTCCTGCGGAACGGCCTCGGGCGGACGGCCGAGGCCGCTCCCGAGCCCCGCCCCCTCCGCCAGGCTCCCTACCCGCCGCCGGGGCCGCTCCAGCCAGTCAACAGCGTTCCCGGCCCACCTCTCCAGCCGACCAGCCCCTCACCAACCCCGTCCCCCAGCCTCGCCCCAGTGCCAGGCCCCCTCCCACCCGCTCCCCCGACTCCCCCACCCGGCGGCGTTGCGTTCCTCCTCCGCCTGGAACTCCGGCCCGGAGGCGACCGATGAGACTCTCGTCCGGCACTCCCCTTGCTCTCCTGGTCGCCATGGTCCTTTTGCTCGGCGCCGACGCCGGCCTCTTTCTCGCCTACCGCGGGCTGCGTCAGGAACAGGACCGGCTGGCGCCACAGGTGACGATGGTCGAAGAGGCCCTCCGCCGTCTCCCGCCTCCACCGCCCGACCCGGATCCCTTCCCCCGCACCCTCCCGAGCGTCACCGTCATGGCCACAGTCCTGCAGGCGGCCCGCGCCAGCGGCGTGCAGGTCCAGCGGATCGAGGCCAGCCCGATCGCCCAGGAACGCCTGGGCACCGGAGTCTACCAGGTCCACCGCCTCGGTGTCGCAGTCCAGGGCCAGCCAGCGCAGATCGCCGCTTTCTTCGGCCAGATCGCCCAGAGCCCGCTCCGCACCTGGGTCATCGATAACGTCGAACTGCAGCCGGCGGGACAGGGGTGGGTCGCCGTGGGCGAGATCGCCGTCTACGCTCTGGAGAGGTGATATGAGACCCGAGCCAGGCCCCCGGTCCCCCCGCCGACCCGGCCTGCTCGCCCCGGTCAGCCGCCTCTGGCAGGCCGGCCCGGCGCTGATAGCCCGCTTCTGGCCTCCCGACCGGGCACCCGAGGCCGTCCCCCGCGGGGAAACCGTGTCTCCCCCGCGCCGCCCAGGGCTGCGCGAGCGACTCTGGCCCGCCCGGCTCGCGCTTCAGATCACCGCCGCCGAACTGCGCTGGCTGGTCCTTCGCCAGGGACGCATCGCCGCCTGGGAGTCTGCGCCCCTGCCCGCCGACGCCATCAGCCAGGGGCAGATCCGCGACCCCGAGGCCCTGGGGCGAGCCCTGCAGGTGGTTCGGGAAAAGAGCCCGTCGTCGCGCGTCGCCGTGGCCCTGCCCGCCCGCTACGGCCAGACCGCCATCCTGACGGTCGCGAAAGCGACGGGCTCACCCCGCCATCCCCTCTTCGCCTCGGTCCTGGCCGCCGAACTGGGGGTCCCCACCAGCCGCTACCATCTGGCCTGGCAGGTCATCGGCGAACAGTATACCGGTTGGGACGTTCTGGTCGTGGCGGTCCGGCACAGTCAGGTGCAGAGCCTGGTCGAGGGCTTTCAGGCCGCCGGCCTGCAGATCGAGCGGCTGGAACTGGCCCCGCTGGCTGCGCTCCGGGCGCTGCCGCCGCGCGAGGCCCTGCTGGTGCTGGCCGAGCCGGACAGTCTCAGCGTGGTGGTGAGCCTTATGGGGCTCCCGGTCGTGGTCCACACGCTGACCCCTGCCCCGGGGCCGGAAGGAGTCCCCGAAGCGGCGGTCGCGGCGCTGGAAGAGGCCCTCCGCCAGTATGCCGCCCGCTCGCCCCAGACCCCGTTGGACCCGCTGCCGCCGCTCTATCTGGCCGGGTCGCAGGCCGGCAACCTGCGTCTCGCCGACCGCCTGGGCCGCGCCCTGGGCATGGCCCCCGAACTGTTGCCAGCCCCACCCGGCGCTCCCGCCGGCCTGCCCACGGCCTCCTTCCTGGTCAACCTGGGCCTGGTCTCGCCCTGACAGTCATCGGCCCCGGTGGTGGACCACCGGGGCCGGGGAAACGACGCCTGCCGCGTCAGCTGGAACGGCGGTTCTGGTAGGCCTCGGGGTTGACAAAGGCCGGCAGCGGCTCGCCCTTGAGGCCAGCCAGCAGGTTCCTGGCCGCGATCTCCGACATCTTGCTGCGGGTGGCGAAGCTGGCGCTGGCGATATGGGGAGCGATCACCACGTTCTCCAGCGTCAGCAACGGGTGGTCCACCGGGATCGGCTCCGGGTCGGTCACATCGAGACCAGCCGCCCAGATCACCCCATCGCGCAGCGCCTCGTAGAGGGCCATGGTGTCCACGATCGGCCCGCGCGCGGTGTTGACCAGCACGGCGGTGCGCTTCATCTTGGCCAGGTTCTCGCGGTTGATGAGGTGACGGGTCTCCGGCGTCAGCGGGGTGTGGATGCTCACGAAGTCGCTCTCCCGCAAGAGCGTGTCGAGGTCGGTGTAGGTGATATTGAGCTGCCGTTCGAGATCCTCGCGCCGGAAGACATCATAATAGAGGACGCGCATGCTAAAGCCCTGAGCCCGCCGGGCGACCTCGCTGCCGATCCGTCCCAGCCCGATCAGGCCCAGCGTGGCGTGATGGACATCCTGGCCCAGCAGCAGCTTCGGCCCCCAGGTCTTCCACTTGCCGGCGCGGACGAAGCGGTCGCCGATCACCACGTTGCGGGCCGCCGCCATCAGCAGCGCCCAGGCGAAATCGGCGGTGGTGTCGGTCAGCACGCCGGGCGTGTTGCCCACCGCGATCCCCCGGCGGGTCGCCGCCGCCACATCGATGTTATCGTAGCCCACCGCCATATTGCTGACCACCTTCAACCGGGGGGCGTTGGCCAGCAGATTCTCGTCGATCCGGTCGGTCAGCAGGCAGAGCAGGCCGTCAATGTCGCGCACTTTCTCCAGCAGCACCTCGTAGGGAGGCGGCAGTTCACCCGGCCAGACCTCGGCCTCGCAGGCCTCGCGAACCATCGACAGGCCCGGCTCGGGGATCTCGCGGGTGACAAACACCTTGGGTTTGGCCATCGGTCCCTCCTTGCACAGGCGAATTGCTCGGCGCGTTACTCCGTGCCGTCGTGGACGATCTGCTCGAGGGCGACGATCTTCTGCCGCCGTAATTCCTCCTGCAGCCGCCGCACCTCCTCCGGATTCTCGGTCAGGGCGCGTTTGACCGCGGCCAGCAGGTCCTGAACCTCGAACGGCTTGACGATATAGTCGAAGCAGCCACGATACCATCCCTGCAGCTGGTCTTCGACGCTGCCCTTGGCGGTCAGAAAGATAATCGGGATACGGCTGGTCCGCTCATGAGAAAGAAGATGGTCGCAGACCTCAAAGCCGTCCATCTCCGGCATCATAATGTCCAGGATGATCACGTCCGGCTGCTCCTGGACCGCCAGCCGAATGCCCTCGCGCCCGCTATGGGCCACGATGGGCTGATAGCCCGCGTCTTCGAAGACCAGCGCCAGCAGGTCGGTCAACGTCGGGTCGTCGTCGATGATCAGCACCTTTTTTCGGGCCGAGCGCTCGGCCACCGGCGACTCAACGCTGTTGATCCCTGTCTCCACGCTACCCTCCCTGAAAGGGACGCGTGTCACCCACCGCCCCACCCGTTGCCCCCGCCGGAGCCCCCGGGGGCCTTCCGGCACCTCCACCAGAGAGGCAGAGGGCCACGGGCGATATACTACACAGGTCGGGAACGTCCGTCAACCGCTCCCGCACCCCGGAACACCATTTAGCGCAGCGGGACCAGTCCTTGCAGAGGCGAGAGGAGTTGCAGCAGCAGGAGGGTCAGCGCCCCCTGCTGCTGTTGAAACCGCTGGAGCGCGGTCTCCATCTGGGCGAACTGCCGCTCCAGCAGACGCTGTCGCGCCGCCAGTCGTTCCTCCAGCTCGCGCAGACGCTGGCTCAGCCGGGCCTGAAACTCCTCTGTCAACCGGAGCTGCCCGGGGATCAGTCCGCCCGGCTCCAGCAGGGAAGAGATCTCCCGCTGCAGACGCTCAGCCAGCGCCCGCAGCACCCCCGTCGTCTCCTCCGGCGCGGTCTCCAGGGCCTGACGGAGCCGCTCCTCGTTCAGCACCAGTCGCACCTGACCGCGGACCGGCATCTCCACGGTCAGCCCCAGTTCCGCCGGCAGACGCCGCTCGCCCCCCAGGACAACGGGCTCCATAACGGCGCGGACCAGGTGCTGGCGCAGCGTCGCCAGCACTGAGGACCCCACCAGCAGGCCATCACCAGGGGTGTTCGCCAGCGTGGCGAGCTGAGCCAGGGCGGCGTTGAAGGACTCGACCATGGAACGGACGGCCTGTACTCCCGGCTCGGCGACGATCTCCTGGCGCGTTTCCGTCGGCTGGCTCAGGGTGATGACGACCGGCCCGGGCGCCGCCTGCAGCAGCTCGATGGTCACACCGGGGAAGAGGTTCTCCAGGACGTTGCGAGGGCTGGTCAGACGGGTGCCGTCGTCCAGACGAACCACCGCCGGCTCACCCAGTTGCTGCGGCGCCCCGGCCAGGCGGAGCACCGCCAGCAGATTGCCGGTCACGTCGCGCAGACGGATCGGCTCCGGACCAGGCCGGGTGGCCGTCAGCGTCAGCCGGTCGGTTGTCGGGTCGTAGGTGGCGACCACTCCCGCGTTGGCCTGATTGATCCGCTCGATGATCGTGCGCAGGGTATCGACCGTGGCGTCCCACGGGATCATCACGTCGTTGATCATGAACTCACCACGGGTGCCGCGCAGCGGCACGGCGAAGTTGGTCCGGGCCAGGGGGCGGTCGAGGTCCACCGGACGCGGCTCGCGGCGGTGACGGCTCTCCTCCCCGCGCGGCACCCGCTCCGCCGGGTTGGTCCCCGCCCCCAGCCGCGCGGTGCTCGTCACCCGGGTAAAGCCGGCCAGGCGTTCGATAAAAAGCGTAAAAGTCCGGGGCGTGGCCCCCGGCCCAAGCATCACCCGCACCGCCCGCGGGTCGCTGACCGTGGCGCGCAGCGGACCGGCGACGGTCACCGTCCGGGTGCCCACCAGCGGCTCGCGCAGGAGGGCGGTCAGGCGCTCGCGCAGGGTGCTCAGCACCCCCTGGGCCTGCCGCAGGGTCTGGGCGATCTGCCGCAGCCGGTTCTGTTCGCTCTGGAGGAGGAGCAACGGCTGACGCTGGACCTCCAGCAGCCGGGTGAGGAGCAGCCGGCTGTCCAGCGTCAGTCCACCCCCAAAAAGACTAAAGCGGAGCGGTGTCGGGCCGTCGACCATCCCGCGCCTCTCCGGCTTCGTCCTACTCTCGGCTTTCACCCTTTATTATCGACACATTCCCGGCGTTCTGAAGGGTCAGACGGGGCCAATTTTTCCTAGAGCTGGCGGAGCAGCCAGGCGACGAGCTGGCGAACGAACCGGAGATAGGCGGCACCGACTTCGGCTCCCGTGGGCAGCCGGCGGCGCTCCTCCCCCCAGTCGACGAGCCCGCCACACCAGTGGGGCAGCAGATCGCTGGCGAAGGCCGCCACCCGTCCCCGACTAGCCTCGCCCACCACCAAGAGCGGCACCGGCTCGCCCAACGCCGGCCCTGTGGACCGGAAGAGCAGGGGCCGGCCGTTCAGCACCGTGGTGGCCCCGGGACGCACAGCCACCCGATTGTAGCCGCAGACCACCGGCGGTGAGGCGAGCGGCAGACCGCTCAGGATCGGGTGATCGGGCCGACAGGCTTCCAGGACCAGACCGGCCGGCGTGTTGACCCGGTCATCGTCCTCCTGGCAGAGAACGGGGAGAAGGCTCCCCACCGGCGAACGGCTGTACCCGGCTCCCCGACCGCCGAAGGAGAGCCAGCCACCGACCATCAGCAGCCCGGCTCCCGCCTCCACCTGGCGGACGATGGCCGCCGCCGCCTCCTCGCCCAGGAGGTGGGCTGGATAGTCGCTGAAAATGAAGCCCGCAAAGGCCGTCGGCAGGGTCGGCAAAGCGCGGTCGGCCTCGACGTGGAAGAAGGGATAGCCCCCGGCCATCAGCGCCCCGAAGAGGTACCGCGCCCCCGCCGCCCGCTCGCCCAGGATGAGCAGGGCCACCGCGCATCCCTTCTAGGGGAGAGCCAGGGCCAGGGTTCCCTCGGCCCACTGGATGGCCGGCGCCACCCCGAGCACCAGCGTGAGGACCCCGGTTACCCCCAGAACCACTCCCAGACTGGCCGGCACCCGGACCGGCGCCGGCTCGCCTCCCTCGGCGTACAGCGCCGCCAGCACCCGCAGATAATAGAAGGCGGCCACCGCGCTGGTCAGCACCCCCAGGGCCACCAGGTCCAGATAGCCGGCCTGGACCGCCGCACTGAAGACGTACAGCTTGGCCACGAAGCCCGCCGTCGGCGGAATACCCGCCAGCGAGAGGAGCGAGAGCGTCAGGACCGCCCCCACCCACGGTGACCGCCGGGCCAGACCGGCCACATCGGCCAGGTGCGGCGCCTCCTCTCCCGCCGGTCCCAACGCCAGCAGGGCGCCGAAGGCGCCCAGGTTCATAAACACATAGGCCAGGAGATAGAAAAGCACCGCTCCCTGACCCGCCGGGCCGGCGACAACCGCAATGAGAATATACCCGGCCTGGGCGATGCTCGAATAGGCCAGCAGCCGTTTCAGACTGGTCTGAACGACCGCCGCAACGTTCCCGACGATGAGGGTGAGAACGGCCAGGGCCCACAGGACCGCCGTCCAGTCGCCCCGGACACCCGGCAGCGCCGCCCCCACCCAGCGCAGAAGGGCCGCGAAGACCGCCACCTTCGTGCCCACGCTCATAAAGCCGGCGATGGCCGTCGGCGCCCCCTCGTAGACATCGGGCGTCCACATATGGAAGGGGACCAGCGAGAGCTTGAAAGCGAACCCGACGACGAGCAGCCCCAGCCCGGCCAGGAGCAGCGGGTCCGTCAGCAGCCCCCGGCTGGTCACCGCGCTGGCGATCCCGCTGAAGGCAGTTGTCCCGGTCGCCCCGTAGACCAGGGCCGTGCCGTAGATCATAAAGCCCAGCGAGAAGGCCCCCAGCAGGAAGTACTTCATCGCCGCCTCCTGGCTGGTGGGCGCCGTCCGCCGGAACCCGGCCAGGACATAGAGCGCCAGCGAGAGGAGCTCAAGCCCCAGGAGCACGAGCAGCAGATCGTTCGCCCCGGCCAGGACCAGCGCCCCGGCCGTGCTGAAGAGGAGCAGCCCGTAGTAGTCGCCCGCCGTCGCCTCGGACCCTCCCGCCAGACGGTCCAGCGAGGCGAGCACGGTGAGGGCGGTGACGCCCAGCGCCGTCAGGGCGAAGAAGACGAAGAAGCGGTCGACGACGAACGTCTCCCCGAAGAGACGACGGCTCTGACCGGCCAGACTGAGCGTGGCCAGGGCGGTCGCGCCCAGACCACCCAGGCTGAGCAGGGCCACCAGCCGGCCGCCGGCCCCGAATGCCCCGGCCAGCGTCACCACCACCGCCGCCAGGGTGATGACCACCAGCGGGCTGAGGCCCCCCAGGTCGACTGCAGGCGGAGTGAAAACAGGCTGCATCGGCTATCGCTCCACCGGTAGCAGACTGACGACGGTCTCCGGCGCCGGGGCCGCGCTGGCCACGGTCAGGCGGCCCAGCCACTGCTGGACCGTCGCCTCGGTCGGCGCCAGGAAGGTCGCCGGGAACAGACCGATCCAGAGGATCAGGACCGCGAGCGGCAGCAGCGCCAGGACCTCCCGGCCGCGCAGGTCCGGCCCGGCCAGCGCCGGGGCCGGCCCGTGCATCACCTGCCGGAACATCCGGAAGAGATAGATGGCCGCGAGCACCACCCCGCTCGTGGCCAGCACCGCGTAGACCGGATAGCGCTGGTAGGCCCCGAGGAGAATCAATACCTCACCGACGAAGCCGTTCAACCCCGGCAGGCCGGCCGCCGAGAGCATACTCAGCAGGAAGAAGCCCGCCAGCACCGGCCAGCGGGCGGCCAGCCCGCCCAGCGTCGTCAGGTCCAGCGTGCCGGTCCGGGCCAGCAGAAAACTGGCCAGGACAAAGAGGGCGCCAGCACTGAGCCCGTGATTGACCATTTGCAGAAGACTGCCCTGGACACCCTGCAGATTCAACGCAAATGCACCAAGCACGATGAAGCCAAGATGCGAGAGGCTGGCGTAGGCCAGCAGCCGCACCAGATCGCGCTGGGCGATGGCCGCCAGCCCCCCGTAGAGGATGCCCACCAGCGCCAGCAGACCGATCACCCCCGCCCAGGCCGTGCCCACCGCCGGAAAGAGCGGCAGGGCGATCCGCAGGAACCCGTAGGCCCCGACCTTGACCAGCATCGTCGCCAGGGCCAGCACCGCCAGCGGCGCCTGACTATAGGTATCGGGCAGCCAGGTGTGGAGCGGAAAGAGCGGCACTTTGATGGCGAAGGCCAGGGCGAAGAGCACAAAGAGCCAGACCGCCAGGTCAGACGGCAGACGGGTCTGGGCCAGGGCCAGCAGATCGAAGGTCCGCCGGCCGGTCTGGCCGCTGTGCAGCACGTAGAGAACCAGGATGGCCACCAGCATCCCCAGGCTGCCCACCGTCGTGTACAGGAAGAATTTGAGGGCGGCGTAGAGACGCCGGGGGCCACCGTACATCCCGATGAGCAGATACATCGGGATGAGCATCGCCTCCCAGAAGAAGAAGAAGAGCCCCAGGTCGAGCGCCACCAGCGCCCCGGTCACCCCCGCCTGGAGAAAGAGCAGAAAAGCGGCGTAGCCGGCCGGCTGCTCGACCGACAGCGGCCAGGCCGCCAGGACCGCCACCACCAGCAAGAGCGCCGAGAGGGCCACCAGCCAGAGGCTCAGCCCATCGACCCCCAGGAAGTACTCCAGCCCCAGCGCCGGCACCCAGGGTGTGCGCTCGACGAACTGCAGCCCCCCTTCCTCCGGACGAAAAGCGGCGACCACGACCGCCGCCAGCCCCAGCTCGACGAGGGCCACCAGGAGCGTCCACCCCCGGACGAAGCCCGCCCGCCGGTGGCCGGCCAGCAGCGCCAGCACCCCGCCCAGCACCGGCCAGAAGATCAGTCCCGAGAGGACCGGCAGTCCCAGTTGGTTCATCTCACCCCCACACGCAGCAGGTAGGCGACGATCACCACCGCGCCAGCCAGAACCGCCAGCGCGTAGTTCCGCACGTAGCCCGTCTGCAGCCGGCTCAGCCCCTGAGCCGCCGCTCGCACCAGCCGGGCCACCCCGTTGACGATCCCGTCGATCAGCCCCTGGTCCAGCGGACCGGCCACGAAAGCGGCCAGGGCCGCGCCCGGCCGGGCCAGGACCGCACTGTACAGCGCGTCCACATAGTAGCCGTTCAGCAGCAGCCGGTAGAGCCACCGCCACTGGTCAGCCAGCGTGAGCGGCCAGGTCGGCTGCTGGACGTAGAAGATATAGGCCACCGCCACTCCCCCCAGGGCCAGAAGCACCGCCAGCGGGGCCACCGGACCCAGACCCGTCTCCGCCACCGGGTGCCCCCCATAGCGGCTGAAGACCGGATGCAGCGCCGCGCCTATCTCTCCCCCCAGGGCACCGCCCACCACCGAGAGCAGCGCCAGGACCAGCACCGGGACCGTCATCACCCTCCCCGGCCGGTGGAGATGGGCCACCTCGCCGCGCGCCGTCCCGTGGAAGGCCAGGAAGACCGCCCGGAAAATGTAGAGGCCGGTCAGAGCGGTGGTGAGGAGCCCCAGCAGCCCGAGGAGCAGCCCGCCCCGTGGGCTGACGAAGGCCGCCGCGAGAATCTCCTCTTTGCTGAAAAAGCCGCTCAACGGCGGGAGGCCCGCCAGGGCCGCCGCCCCGATAAGGAACGTCCAGTACATGGTCGGCAGCTGGGTCCGCAGCCCGCCCATCCGGCGCAGATCCTCTTCCCCGTGCAGGGCGTGGATGACCCCGCCGGCCGCCAGGAACAGAAGCGCCTTGAAGAAGGCGTGCGTCACCAGGTGAAAGATCCCGGCGGCGAAGGCCCCGACCCCAACGCCCAGGAACATATACCCCAGCTGGGAGATCGTCGAATAGGCCAGGACCCGCTTGATGTTCGTCTGGACCAGACCCAGCGTGGCGGCGAAGAAGGCGGTGACCGCCCCGATGACCGCCACCAGCGTCAGCACGCCGCCCGCCGCCTCATAAAGAGGGTGGGCCCGGGCGATGAGATAGACGCCGGCGGTCACCATTGTGGCCGCGTGGATGAGCGCCGAGACCGGCGTCGGGCCGGCCATCGCGTCCGGCAACCAGACATGGAGTGGCAGCTGGGCCGATTTGGCGGTGGCCGCCACCAGCAGCGCCAGCGCCACCCAGGGCAGCACCGCCTGACCCTGCCCCTGCTGAACGGCGCTGAAGAGACCGGCGTAGTCCAGCCGGCCGAACGTCCGGAAGAGAAGCAGCACCGCCAGCAGCAGCCCCACGTCGCCCACCGCGTTGGTCACAAAGGCCTTGACCCCGGCCTGAGCGGCTTCGGGCCGCTCGAACCAGTGGGCGATGAGCGCGTAGGAGCAGAAGCCCACCCCGCCCCAGCCGACCATCAGCAGCAGGAAGCTATCGGCCAGCACCAGGAGAAGCATCGCCAGGACGAAGAGGTTCAGGTAGGCGAAGAAGCGCCGGTAGCCGGCATCACCCGCCATGTAGCCCAGCGCATACAGATGAATGAGAAAGCCCACCCCGGTGACGACCAGGAGCATCACGCCCGAGAGGGGATCGACCAGAAGGCCGACCGGCACCCGGAGCCCCCCGCTCAGGATCCAGGTCCACAACTGCACCTGGCGCGATGCCTCCCCGGCCGGCAGGCGCTGCAGCTCGAGCCAGACGCCCAGGGCCACCAGAAAGGCCAGGCCCACCATGGCCACCGCCAGGGCCCCGTAGAGGCGCGGCGGCAGCCAGCGCCCAACCAGCACCCCCACCAGGAAGCCCAGGGCCGGGAAGAGAAGAGCCAGCCAGACGATCTCGACCATCAGCCCGTCTCCCGCCTCTCAGCCCTTCAGCATCCGGACCTCGTCCACGTCGATGGCGGCCCGGGTCCGGAAGAGCGAGACGATGATCGCCAGCCCCACCGCCACCTCAGCCGCCGCGATGGTCATAATGAACAGCGCCAGCGCCTGGCCGCCCACGCTGTTCTGGTAGCGGCCGAAGGCGACGAAGGCCAGATTGGCGGCATTGAGCATCAGCTCCACGCACATAAACACCACCAGCGGGTTCTTGCGGGTCAGCACCCCTACCACGCCGATGGTGAAAAGAACCGCGCTGAGCGTCAGGTAGTACGAGAGCGGCGCCACCATCGTTCTCTCCTCTCAGAGACGGCCACGGGCCAGGACGATCGCCCCGACGATCGCCGCCAGCAGCAGCACCGAGGCCAGTTCGAAGGGCAGGGCGTAGACGCTGAAGAGCACCAGCGCCAGCTGCTGGGTGTTCCCCAGGGTCGGCGAGGGCGGCGTCGTCGGCAGGCTGACGAGCCCGCCGAACCGGGCCACCAGCGCCCCCTCCACCAGCAACACCAGTCCCAGGATGGCCGCCAGCACGCCCTGGCCGCGCAGCCGCTCCGGCCCCTCCTCTCGGCCGGGGTTGAGGAGGGTGATGACAAAGAGGAAGAGGACCATGATGGCCCCGGCGTAGATGAGCACCTGCACCGCCGCCAGGAACTCGGCCCCCAGCGTCAGGAAGAGGACCGCGAGACAGAAGAGCGTGGCCACCAGAAAGAGCGCGCTATGGACCGCCATCCGGGCGATCACCACCCCGGCGGCGCTCAGGATGGCCACCGCCGCCACCAGCAGATAGAAGGCCGTCTCCATCGCTCACCGCCCCGGCGCGGCCGGCGCCCCCTGCGGCGGCCAGGGCTCCAGCAGCCGCTCCTTGGTGTAGATGAAACTGGCCTGGTCGTAGTCGGCCAGTTCGTACTCGTGCCCCAGGACGATGGCCTCGGTCGGACAGACCTCCTGGCAGTAGCCGCAGAAGATGCAGCGCAGCATATTGATCTCGTAGCGCTTGGCGTAGCGCTCCCCCGGCGAGTAGCGCTCCTCGTCGGTGTTCTCGGCCGCCTCGACATAGATCGCCTGGGCCGGGCAGACCCCGGCGCACAGCTCACAGCCGATGCAGCGCTCCAGGCCGTTCTCGTAGCGCCGGAGCACGTGCCGCCCCCGGAAGCGGGGGAACATCGGCCGTTTCACCTCCGGGTACTGGAACGTCACCGGCGGCCGGAAGAGGTGCTGGAACGTCGTCTTCAGCCCTTTGGCCAGTCCGCCGATATCGCTGAGGAGTGCGCTGACCATGCCAGACTCCTTTCCCTAGCCCAGAATGAGGACACCGATGGCCGTCAGGAGCACGTTCAGCAGCCCCAGCGGCAGCAGCACCAGCCACCCCAGGCGCATCAGCCGGTCGTAACGGATCCGCGGGAGCGAGGCCCGCAGCCAGACGTAGAGGAACATAAAGACGGCGATCTTCAGGATCAGCCAGTGCGGACCGTTGAGCAGGTTGAAGGGGCCTCGCCAGCCGCCCAGAAAGACCGTCGAGGCCACCGCCCCCACCGTGATCATGTTGATGTACTCGGCCATATAGAACATCGCGAACTTGAGGCCGCTGTACTCGGTGTGGTAGCCGGCCACCAGCTCGGTCTCGGCCTCGGGCAGATCGAACGGCGCCCGGTTGGTCTCAGCGATGGCCGCGATAAGGTAGAGCAGGAAGCCCAGCGGCTGGACCAGAATGAAGGGGTAGCGCTCCTGAGCGTTGACGATGTCCACCAGGCTGAGCGAGCCGGTGATGATGACCACGCCCATAAGCGACAGCCCCAGCGCCAGCTCGTAACTGATCATCTGGGCCGCCGACCGGACCCCGCCGAGAAGCGCGTACTTGTTGTTCGACGACCAGCCGGCCAGGACGATCCCGTAGACCCCGAGCGAGCCCACCGCCAGCAGATAGACCACCCCGATGTTCAGGTCGGTGAGGTACAGCGGAACGGTCTGGCCGAAGAGCGAGACGGTCGGACCGACCGGAATGACCGCGAACCCCATCAGGGCGACCACCACCGAGATGAGCGGGGCCAGGAAGAAAACGATCTTATCCGCCCCGGCCGGGACGATATCCTCTTTGAGCAGCAGCTTCACCCCATCGGCCAGCGGCTGCAGCAGCCCAAAGGGCCCGACCCGATTGGGCCCCAGGCGGACCTGAATCCGCCCCACTACCTTGCGCTCGAAGAGCGTCAGGTAGGCGAAGCCGGTGAGCAGGGCGAACATGAGAATAAGGCTCTTGACGAGCGTCAGGACGAGGCTCTCCAGCGTCATCGCACCACCTTCGGCTCGGTCTCTAGCGGCAGCAGCGCCCACCGGCGCTCGCCATCGGCGTAGAGGTCGACCCCGGCCCCGTCCTGCTGCACCGTCGCCGGCCACTGGAGCCCCTTGTCACCCAGCGCCTCATAGGTCAGCCCGGCGTAGAACGGCACCGCCCGGGCGATCTCGGCGAAGACCTCGTCGGGACCGGCGTACAGAAAGAGGCCGCCAAGACGATTGGCCACATCCTGCAGGATGCGCCAGTCCGACCGGGCCTCGGTCTGGTTGACCACCGCCGGGCGCAGCCGCTGGATCCGTCGCTCCAGACTGGTCAGCGTCCCCTCTTTCTCGGCGAAACTGAGCCCCGGCAGGACGAGATGGGCCATCTCCATCGCCGGGCTCGGGAGAATATCCTGGACGATGAGGAGGTCCAGCCGCGCCAGCGCCTGCCGCACCCGCTCCGGGTCGGGGTGGTCGGCCAGCGGGTCGCGCCCCAGGAGATAGAGCGCCCTCAGCCGTCCGGCGAGGGCCGCCTCGATCATGTCGGCTCCGCTCAGCCCCGGCTCGGCCGGCACCGGCGTCCCCCAGAGGGCCTCGAGCGCGGCCCGTCCGGCGCGCTCGGTCACCGGCCGCTGGCCCGGCAGGAGCCGGGGATGCACCCCCAGATCCAGCGCCCCCTGGCTGTTGGCGTGGCGCACCAGCGGGTAGAGGCCCGTGCCCGGCCGCCCCAGGTTGCCGGTCAGCAGCGCCAGGTCGTAGAGCCCGGCCAGGAGCAGCCGGTCGCTGGGCAGGCCCTGCAGGTCCCGCCGGTAGAGGAAGGCGGCTGTCGGCGCCGCGAGCAGGAGATCCACCGCCCGCCGGAGGAGCGCTGCCGGCACCCCCGTCTCAGCCTCGACCCGCTCGGGCGTGAAGGCCGCCGCCGAGGCCCGCAGAGTCTCCAGCCCCTCGGTTCGCTGGGCGACGAACTCCCGGTTCTCCCGCCCCTGGGCCAGGATGAGGTGGACGAGGCCGGCCACCACCACCGCCTCGGTCCCCGGTCGGGGCCGCAGCCAGAGCGGCCGCCGGGGCGGCTCGTCGGGAAAGGTCCAGAGGTCCGGCTCGGCGCTCTGGATGAGCACGAGCTGGGCGCCGTTCGCGACGGCCTTGCGCAGCCGGAGGTGCAGGACCGGCTGCTCGCTCCGGGTGGCGCAGTCGACCAGCACGAGCGTCCGGGCCCGCTCCAGCCCGACTATCGAACCGGTCACCGCGTCGTAGGCCAGCGGGGCCACCGGCGGATGGGGCCGCACGGTGTGGTCGATATTATTGGTCCCGACCACCGCCCGCAGGACCTTCTGGAAGAGATAGAGCTCCTCGTTGGTGGCGGTCGGCGCGGCCAGGCCGCCCACCGCCTGGGGGCCGGCCGCGGCCACAATCGCCTGGATCCGCTCGGCCACCGTCTCCAGCGCCTCGTGCCAGGAGACCGGCTGCAACGCCCCGTTCACCCGCCGGAGCGGCCGGGTCAGCCGGGCCGGATCGTGGACGAAGCGGTAGGTGAACCGGCCCCGGTCGCAGAGCCAGCCATCGTCCACCGGGGTGTTCTCCCGGCTGAGCAGCCGCAGGATGGTGTTGGCCCGCACATCGATCTGGATGTTGCAGCCGACACCACATTGCGTGCAAACTGATGGCACGCTCTTGAGGTCCCACGGACGGGCCCGGAAGCGGTAGAGGGTCGAGGTCAGAGCGCCGACCGGGCAGAGTTCGATGGTGTTGCCGGAGAAAGGCGAGTCAAAGGTCCGGCCCGGGGCCAGGCCGATCTCGCTGTGGTCGCCCCGGTCCAGGACCGTGAGGGATTCATCGCCGGCGATCTCGCGCTGGAAGCGCACGCAGCGGTAGCAGAGGATGCAGCGCTCCCGGTCGAGGAGGATATAGGGGCTCAGGGCCACTGGTTTGATGAAGTGGCGTTTGGGCTCGATATAGCGGCTTTCGGCCAGACCGAACTTGAACGTATTGTCCTGGAGGGGACACTCCCCCCCGCGGTCGCAGACCGGGCAGTCCAGCGGGTGGTTGAGGAGCAGGAACTCGATGACCGCGTTCTGGGCCTTGACCACCGGCGGCGTGGTGGTGTAGACCACCATCCCCTCGGCGACGGTGGTCGTGCAGGCGGTCACCAGCCCCGGCATCTTCTCGACCTGGACAAAGCACATCCGGCAGGCCCCGACCGGCTTCAGCTTCGGGTGGTAACAGAAGACCGGGATCTCGATCCCCGCCTGCCGGGCCGCCTCGACCACCAGGGTCCCCTTCGGGACCTGGACCGTCCGTCCGTCGATGGTGACCGTGACCAGTGGCTCCATGCCTCCTCCCGGCTAGCGGCTCACGGCGACGCCGGCGGTGGGACACCGGTTGTGCCGGATGTGGTATTCGAACTCGTCGCGGAAGTACTTGAGGGCGCTGACCACCGGGAAGGTGGCGAAGTCGCCCAGGGCGCAGACGGTCTTCCGTCCCCCCATGTTATCGCAGATATCCAGCAAAAGGTCGAGGTCGGCCAGCCGGCCCCGGCCGGTGACGATGCGCCGGAGAATCTGCTCGATCCAGGCCGTCCCCTCCCGACAGGGCGTGCACTTGCCGCACGACTCGTGGCGGTAGAAGGTGGACATCCGGTGGACTGCACAGGGGATGCAGACGGTATCATCCATCACGATCATCCCGGTCGACCCCAGGTAGGTTCCCACCGCCGGGAGCGAGTCGTAGTCCATCTTCACGTCCAGGTGCTGGTCGGTCAGCAGCGGGGTCGAGGTCCCGCCCGGCGTCACCGCCTTGAAGCGCCGACCCTCGTGCAGACCCCCGGCGTACTCGAAGATGAGTTCGCCCAGCGTCGTCCCCAGCGGGGCCTCGTAATTGCCCGGTCGCCGCACCAGGCCGCTGATGCTGAAGACCTTGGTCCCCGGGTTCTTCGGCGGGTTGCCGATGGAGAGATACCACTCCGGGCCGTTCAGCACGATGAACGGGACGTTGCAGAGGGTCTCGACGTTGTTGACCGCCGTCGGTTTGCCGTAGAGGCCGATGGCCGGCGGATAATAGGGGGGACGCGGGCGCGGCATGGGCCGATTCCCCTCGATGGACTCGAGCAGGGCCGTCTCCTCCCCGCAGATGTAGGCGCCGGCCCCCCGGAAGAGGTAGATCTCCAGACTGTACTCGGTGCCCAGGATGCGGGGTCCGAGGAAGCCGTGCGCCCGGGCCTGGGCCAGAGCCCGCTCCAGGCGCCGGGCCGCCAGCCCGAACTCGCCCCGCAGGTAGATGAAGCCCGTGGTGGCCCGGATGGCGTAGGCGCCGATGATCATCCCCTCGATGAGGAGATGGGGGTCCCAGATGAGGAGATCGTGGTTGCTGAAGGTGCCTGGCTCGCTCTCGTCGGCGTTGCAGACCAGATAGGTCTGGGGGGCGTTTTTGGGGATCAGGCTCCACTTGCGGCCGGTCGGGAAGCCCGCTCCGCCACGGCCGCGCAGATTGGCCCGGCTGACGATCTCGATGATCTGGTCCGGTGTGTACTCGGTCAGCGCCTTCCGCACCGCCTGGTAGCCACCCCGCGCCAGGTAGACCTCGATCTCCCAGGCGTCGGGGACCCCGACGTTGCGGGTGATGATCGGCTCGAACTTCATGCCCCCTCTCCCCCGGTCACCGGCGGCTCGGCCGGCCGCCGGGCCTCCTCCGCCCACTGCGCCAGAAGAGCGTCCAGTTTCTCCGGGGTGAGATGCCCCACGTACTCCTCGCCGTTCAGCAGCATCACCGGCGCCTGGTCGCAGCGGGCCAGACACTCGAACGTCCGCAGGGTGAAGAGCCCGTCGGGGGTGGTCTGGTTCAGGCCGATCCCCAGTTTCTCCTGGAGATAGGCCAGGAGGTGGTCGCAGCCCAGCAGGTAGCAGGCCAGCCCCCGGCAGAGGCCCAGGACATACCGGCCGACCGGCTCGCGGTAGAGCAGATCGTAGAAGGTGATGAGCATCTCGGCCGCGTTCGGGTCGACCTGGACGATCTCGCAGACCTCGGCCACCACCTCCGGCGGGAGGTAGCCGTACTCCGCCTGGGCCAGACGCAGAGCCGGCAGGAGCGCCGTCCGCCGCTGCGGGAAATATGCGGTCAGCCGCTGAATCTCGGCCCGGGTCTTCTCTGAGAGCAGAGCCATCGCCGCCTCGTCCTCACCCTGTTCGCTTGCCTCTTCGCCCCCAGGCGCTCGACGGCCCCACCGTCGGTGGGGCCATCGCTACACCCGTATAGGCGCCGTTCCGGCCTGGGGACCCAGGCCCGCTAGCGGTCCACCTCACCCATCACCGGGTCGAGGCTGGCCACGATCGCGATGAGGTCGGCGAAGAGCCGTCCCTCGGCGATCTTCGCCAGGGCCTGCAGATTCATAAACGAGGGCGCCCGGACGTGCACCCGGTACGGACGCCCACTGCCATCCGAGATAATGTAAAACCCGAGTTGCCCCCGTGGCGACTCGATCATCTGGTAGACCTCGCCGGCTGGCACCCGGTAGCCCTCGGTCGCCAGTTTGAAATGATGGATCACCGCCTCCATGCTGGTCGCCAGCTCGTGACGCGGCGGGAAGGCGATCTTATGGTCGTGGACGATATAGTCGCCACCGGGCAGGCGGTCGAGCGCCTGGCGCACGATCTTCAGGCTCTCATACATCTCGCGCAGGCGGACCCGGTAGCGGGCGTAGCTATCGCCCGCTGTTTCGACCGGCACCGCAAAGTCGTACTCCTCGTAGCCGGCATAGGGGTTGGTCTTGCGCAGGTCCCAGCCCACCCCGCTGGCCCGCAGGTTGGGGCCGCTCACCCCGAGCGCGATGGCGTCCTCGGCCGAAAGCACCCCCACCCCGACCGTTCGCTGGAGCCAGAGCTCGTTCTCGCTGAGAATGTCCTCGTACTCCTGGAAGCGCTCCGGGAAGGTGCGCAGCACCCGCTCGACCGCCGCCTCGAAGCCGGCCGGCAGGTCCTGGGCCAGCCCGCCGGGACGGATGTAGGAGGTCATCATCCGCGCGCCCGAGCACATCTCGAAGATGTCCAGCAGCTGCTCGCGCTCGCGGAAGCAGTAGAGAAACACGCTCATCGCCCCCAGCTCCAGGGCGGTGGTGCCCAGCCAGACCAGGTGGCTGGCGATCCGCTGCAGTTCGACCAGGATGATCCGGGCGACCTTGGCCCGTGGGGGGGGCTCAATGCCAAAGAGCTTCTCGACCGCCAGGGCGAACCCCAGGTTGTTCGAGAGCGGCGCCAGATAGTCCATCCGGTCGGTCAGGGTCACGCCCTGGTGATAGGTTTTGTACTCGTAGGTTTTCTCGAAGCCGGTGTGGAGATAGCCGATGACCGGCGTGCAGCGCACCACCACCTCGCCGTCCAGCTCCAGCACCAGTCGCAGCACCCCGTGGGTGCTGGGGTGCTGGGGACCGACGTTCAGGAGGAGCGTCCCCTCACCGGTCGGGATGAGCTGGTCGAGCTGGTAGGCCATCCTACGGCTTCTCCTTCCGGCGGGCCGCCGGCAGATTGTGGGTGAAGAGGATCTCCTCCTCCATCAGGGGGAAATCCTTGCGCAGCGGGTAGCCCACCCAATCCTCGGGCATCAGGATCCGGGTGAGGTTGGGATGGCCCTCAAAGCGGATCCCGAACATATCGTAGGTTTCGCGCTCCGGGAAGTTGGCCCCCGGCCAGATGTCGGTCACCGAGGGCACCACCGGGTCGCTCTCCTCGACCGGCACCCGCAGCCGGAGGAGATGGTGATGGGTGAGCGAGTACAGGTGGTAGACCACCGCAAAGCGGGGCCGGCGCCCCAGCGTCAGATAGTCCACGCCGCAGATGTCCGAGAGGAAATCGAACCGGAGATCGGGCTCATCCCGCAGGAAGCGACAGATCGCGCGCAGCGCCTCGCGCGCGACCACGACCGTGACCTCGCCCCGGTCGTGGATGACCTCCAGAACAGCCTCACCGAACTGCTCCTGGAGCCGTCGGGCCGCCTGTTCCGCGCTCACCGCTCTCCGGCCCCCCCCGCCAGCCTCCGGTAGCCCTCGCGGGCGATCTTCTCCTGGAGTTTGATGATCCCGTCGAGCAGCGCCTCGGGCCGTGGGGGGCAGCCCGGTACGTACACGTCCACCGGAATGATCTTATCCACACCCTGGACGATAGCGTAGTTGTTGAAGATCCCACCGCAGGCGGCGCAGTCGCCCATAGCGATAACCCACTTGGGCTCCGGCATCTGGTCGTACAGCTGCCGAACGATGGGGGCCATCTTCTGGGAGACACGCCCGGAGACGATCATCAGGTCCGCCTGACGCGGCGAGGCCCGGAACAACTCGGCCCCGAACCGGGCGATATCGTACCGTGAGGCGCTCGTGGCCATCATCTCGATGGCGCAGCAGGCCAGACCGAAGGTCATCGGCCAGAGCGACGACTTGCGACTCCAGTCCGCCAGACGGGTGAGAATGACACCCGGCGTGCCCGTTTTCATTGCCACCGGAACGCCCCCTTCCGCCACACGTAGACGTAGCCCGCCAGCAGGACCGCCATGAAGATCAGCATCTCCACCAGGCCAAACCAGTGCAGCAGCCGGAACGTCGCTGCCCAGGGGTAGAAGAAGACCACTTCGATATCAAAAACGATGAAGAGCATGGCGATGAGGTAAAAGTGGACCGGGAAGCGCTGACGCGCGCTGGTGATCGGCCGGATCCCGCTCTCGTAGGCGACCAGCTTGGCGGGGTTCGGTCGCCGCGGACCGATGACCGTCGACGCGATCAGCACCGTCAGCCCGAAACCCAGGGCCAGGACGAAGAGCAGACCAATGGGCAGGTACTGCGCCGGCATTTCTCTCCCCCTGGGCACACCAACCGCCGGCCCGGGCCGGACCCTGCGGCCCTGTGAAGTATACGGGACGCCCCGGCCAGTTGTCAATCAAAGGTCAGAGGCGTCGTCCTCACCGCCGGCCGGGGCCGTCTCGCCGGCGCCCTCCTCCGGGGGCAGCTCGCCGGCCTCCATGCGCTCGACCATCTCGTGGAACTCGGGACCCAGGTCCTCGCCCATCTCCCGGCCCAGCCGGCGGGCCCAGCGGGCGACGCTGCGGGGATCGTTCTCATCGAGGTCGGCGAAGTTGCTGGGATCGGCCAGCGCCTCCAGCCGGCTCTCCTCCGAGCGCAGAACCGCCACCCGCGAGATCAGTTTGCGCCAGGCGGTCTGGCCACAGCGCGGACAGGGCGGGAGCGTGTAATGATCGTAGCTGTGGACCAGCAAACTCAACAGGCGTCCGCACTGCGTGCAGCGGAACTCGTAGATCGGCATCGCCCTCTCCTTGCGTGGGGCTGCCCCGGTAATTATAGGGAGCGCCGTCGGGGCGGGCAAGGGTCCGCGCGGCGACCGGCGTGCGGCCGCCCGGCCTTTCTTGACTTCCCCTCTCACCTTTGCTATAAAGCCAGTAGACCGAGCGGTTCGCTGCGGTGGTGCGGCGGCCGCGCGGCGGAGATTTTGCGGGAGCAACCAGTACGTCGGCCTGGCCCACCGCGACCAGTCTGGTAAACGGCTGACCGCGGACCCGGCCGCCGACCGGCTCCACACGGCGCCCATCCCCCAGGCGGTGGCTCGGGGTGGTGCTGTTTGCGTGAGTCCAGGAAGGAACGCCGCCATCGCCCGGATGACCAACGGTGTGCCGGTGTTGCGCCGGACGCACTCACCCACACCCGGGTCTGCCCACGGGCCCCCTGGCACTCCACTGATGCCTTCCTGGACGGTGTTCTCCGTGTGGCTCCCCGTGGAGGGTGGAACGGGCCCATGGCCGCTCAGGATGGATACGTTGCGCTCTTTATCGATTGGGATAATCTGGCGATCAGCACCGCCGCCGAACACGGCGGGGCTGTCCCCGACCTGCGCAAGATCGTCCAGGTCGCCCAGTCCTACGGAACGGTGCTCCTGGCCCGGGCCTACGCCGAATGGGCCAACACCACCGACCGGCTGATGGTCTACCGGGCCGGGATCGAACCGGTCTACGCCCCGACCTTCCGCTTCGAGGAAAGCGGCCCGAGCAGCAAGGGGAAGAGTCTGGCCGACCCCTGCCTGATCGCCGATTGCGTCGACGCCCTGCACCTCTACCCGATGATCACGACCTTCGTCCTGGTCTCGGGCGACAAGGACCTTATCCCCTTCGTCCGTCTGGCCCAACTGCGCGGCAAGCGGGTGGTGGTCATCGGCCCCGATCTGGTGGCGGCGGTCCTGCGGGAGATGGCCAGCGAGTTCATCCCCTACCGCAGCCTGATCAACGGCGAGGAGAAGGCCCCGCCGGCGCCCGAAGCCGAGGGCCAGCGCCGCCGGTCCGCTCCGGCCCCCGCACCCCCCAGCCCGCCCCGGGCCACCCCCCGCCCCCAGCCATCCCCCCGGCCGGCGCCGTCCGAGGCGCCGGAGATCCGGCCCGAGCCGGTGACCGCGCCACGGGGAGAAGCGGCCGACCGGGGCGGCCGGCCAGTCCCAGCGCCACCGCCCCCGGCGGAGGAACCTCCCGCGGCTGAGCCGCTGACCACGCCCCGCGAGGAGGACCTCCAGGCTCTCTTCGCCGTTATCACCGAGATCCTCCGCGACCGTGGCGGACGGCTGCGGGCGACCAACCTCAAGGACCATCTCCTGGCCCGCATCCCCGGCTTCCACGAGCGCCGCTACGGCTTCGCCCGCTTCAAAGACCTGCTGGAGGCCATCGAGCGCGCCGGCGTGGTGACGGTCCAGCGCCAGGGGCCGGTGCAGTGGCTGGTGCTGCCCGCTCCGACAGCCGAGCCCGCGCCCCCTGCCCCTATCCTGGAGGGGGAGCACGAACGCCAGGCCCTGGAGGCCATCCGCTTCATCCTGGACCTGCGCCGGCGCAGCCGCTGGCTCACCTACACCTACCTGCTGACCAATCTGATCAGCCACGTGGGCCGGGAGCGCCCGACCAGCCAGGCCGAACAGGAGGCCCGGCATCTGCTCAATCTGCTGGTCCAGGAGGGGGTGCTGCGGGTCGACCGCGAGCCGCAGGAGATCGACTTCAACGGCACCAAGCACCGGGTACGGCTCTGCCATCTCGTCGAGACGCATCCGCTGGTCCAGCGAGCGCTGAGCCCGGATGGCGAGCCGGCGACGCCGGGCGCCGAGACGCCGGCCGGCCCCTCAGCCGAGCCGACCGCGGTCCCATCCCCGCCAGAGGGTGAAGCCGCGACCCCCGAGGCGACCGGCCAGGAGAGCCCCGCCGCCGTGGTGCCGGCGGCCCCGCCCGGCCTGGCGGCCGCGCCCGCCGACGCCCTGCCCGACCAGCCGCCGGCGACCGATGTCCTCCCGCCCGATGCTCCGGCGGCCCCCTCGCCCAACGGCGCTCCGGCCGGGACGGCGAGCCCACCGGCCGCTCCCGCCTCGCTCGGCGAGGCCTTCGCCGCGCTGGTCCAGGTCATCCGGGAGATGACGGGTCCGGAGCGGCCGATGGCCGGCGCGGCCGGGATCAAGGCCCGACTGGTCCGCCAGTATCCCGGTTTCGACGAGCGGGCCTACGGGTTCAGCAAGTTCAAGGAGTTCCTCCTGGCCGCCGAGCAGGCGGGCCTGGTCCGCATCGAGACCGCGGGGGCCATCACCCGCGTGGCCCTGGCGGCCCCGCCGTCGGAGGGAGAAGGGTGAGCGGTCACGCGGACGACGCCGTCGTCATCGTCAACTTCGGCTCACAGTACAGCCAGTTGATCGCCCGCCGGGTGCGGGAGTGCCAGGTCTACTGTGAACTGGTCCCGCCCGACGCCTCCTGGGACCAGGTCGCCCCGCTGCGGCCCAAAGGGATCATCCTGTCGGGCGGGCCGGCCAGCGTCTACGCGCCGGGGGCTCCCCTGGCGCCGGACTGGGTCTTCACCAGCGGCCGGCCGGTCCTGGGGATCTGCTACGGCATGCAGCTGCTGGCCCACCAGCTGGGCGGCCGGGTCGCGCCGGCCGAGCGCCGAGAGTACGGTCAGGCGACGGTGCGCCGGCTGGTCGAAACCCCTCTCTTCCGCGGGCTGCCGGAGGCCTTCACCGTCTGGATGAGCCACGGCGATAGCATCGCCGAACTGCCACCCGGCTTCGTCGCCCTGGCCGCCACCGAAAACGCCCCGGTGGCGGCGATGGGACGCGACCACCTGATCGGCCTGCAGTTCCACCCCGAGGTCGCTCACACCCCGCTGGGCCAGGAGATCATCCGCAACTTCCTTTTCGCCATCTGCGGCTGCCAGCCGACCTGGACGCCCGGTTCGTTCATCGACGAGGCCATCGCCCACATTCGGGCGACCGTGGGGACGGGACGGGCGATCTGCGCGCTGAGCGGCGGGGTCGATTCGACCGTGGCGGCGGTCCTGACCCATCGGGCCATCGGCGACCGGCTGACCTGCATTTTCGTCAACAACGGCCTGCTGCGGCTGCACGAGCCCGAGCAGGTGCTGGCCAGCTTCGCCCGCCTGCACCTGCCGGTGCGCTACGTGGACGCCTCGGCGCGCTTCCTGGCCCGTCTGCGTGGCGTCACCGACCCCGAGGAGAAGCGGCGCCGTATCGGGGAGGAGTTCATCCGGGTCTTCGAGGCCGAGGCGGCGGCCCTCGGGCCGGTGGAGTTTCTGGTCCAGGGGACGCTTTACCCCGACGTCATCGAGAGCGCCGGCCAGGGGACTGGCCCGGCCGCCACGATCAAGACCCACCACAACGTCGGTGGCCTGCCCGAGCGCATGGGGCTCCGGCTGGTCGAACCGCTGCGCTTCCTCTTCAAAGACGAGGTGCGCCGGGTGGGGCGGGTTCTCGGTCTCCCGGAGGAGATCCTGACCCGTCATCCCTTCCCCGGGCCCGGACTGGCGGTCCGGGTGATCGGCGAGGTCACCGAGGAGCGCCTGGCCATCCTGCGTCAGGCCGATGCCATCTTCATCGAGGAGCTGCGGCGGGCCGGCCTCTACGAAAGCGTGTCGCAGGCGCTGGCCGTCCTGACGCCCGTCCGGAGCGTCGGCGTGATGGGCGACAGCCGGACCTACGCCTACGTGGTGGCCCTGCGGGCGGTCACCACGGAGGACTGGATGACCGCCGACTGGGCCCGGCTGCCGGCCGACCTCCTGGCCCGGGTCTCCAGCCGGATCGTCAACGAGGTCCGGGGAGTCAACCGCGTGGTCTACGATATCACCACCAAACCCCCGGCCACGGTCGAATGGGAGTAGAGGAGGGGACCGCCGATGCGGGTGCTGGTCGTCGGGGGTGGCGCGCGGGAGCACGCGCTGCTCTGGAAGCTCCGGCAGAGCCCACAGGTGGAGAAACTCTACTGCGCGCCGGGGAACGGTGGCACCGTGGCGATCGCCGAATCGGTCCCCATCGCGGCGACCGATATCCCGGCCCTGCGCGACTGGGCCCGGGCGCACCAGATCGACCTCACGGTGGTGGGCCCCGAAGAGCCGCTGGCCCGGGGGCTGGTCGACGCCTTCCAGGCCGTGGGGCTACGGGCCTTTGGCCCCACGCAGGCGGCCACCGTCATCGAGGCCAGCAAGGTCTGGGCCAAGGAGTTCATGCGCCGGCACAACATCCCCACGGCCCCCTTCGTGGTCTTCGACCGCCCCGCGCCGGCCTACGACTACCTGCGCCGGGCGACCTACCCGCTGGTGGTCAAGGCCGACGGCCTGGCCCAGGGGAAAGGGGTCACGGTCTGCCAGACCGTCGCCGAGGCCGAACGCGCGGTGCGGGCGCTGATGGAGGAACGTCGGTTCGGCGAGGCCGGCGCCCGCATCGTGGTCGAGGCGTGTCTGACGGGGCGCGAGGTCTCGGTCTTCGCCCTCTGCGCCGGCGATCGCGCGCTCGAGTTCGGCGCCGCCTGCGATCACAAGCCGGTCTACGACAACGACCAGGGGCCCAACACCGGGGGCATGGGCGCCTACTCGCCCCCCGGCTTCCTGACGCCCTCTCTCCAGCAGGTGATCGCCGAGCGGATCATCGCCCCGGCGGTGCGCGGGCTGGCCCGTGAGGGACGCCCCTTCTGCGGCATTCTCTTCGCCGGCCTGATGATCACCGCCGCCGGCCCGTACGTCCTGGAATTCAACGCCCGTCTGGGCGACCCCGAGGCTCAGGTCATCCTGCCCCGGCTGGACACCGACCTGGCAGCCCTCTTCCACGCCGCGCTGGAGGGCCGCCTGGACCCGGCGGCGCTGACGATCCGCCCCCTGGCCGCCTGCGGCGTCGTCTTAGCCTCGGGCGGCTACCCTGGCCCTTACCGGACCGGCTACCCGATCCAGGGGCTGGCGAGCCTGGACCCCGATATCCTCATCTTCCACGCCGGGACGCGGCGTCAGGACGGACAGGTGGTCACCGCCGGCGGTCGGGTCCTGACCGTGGTCGGCCTGGGGACGACCCTGGCCGAGGCGCGCGCCCGGGCCTACGCCAACGTCAGCCGCCTCTTCTTCCCGGACATGCACTACCGCCGTGACATCGGCGCCCGCGAGAGCGTCGTCGTCCCGACCTAGGGGCTCTTCGGCCGCCCCACCAGGCCAGATGCTGCCTCTCTCCAGCCGACCCGGCGGCGCGGCATAATATAGGCGGGAGGACGCGCTCACGGAGCGCGGACGGGCGATGAAACGGTCAGCGCACGTGCCCACGGCCGAGCAGGGCGATATCGAGACCGGCCTGGCCCTCCTGGCGCTGCCGGTGGTGCTGCTCCTCTTCGCCCTGGGTGGGGGAACGCTGCTCGAGGTCCCCCTGTGGGCGCTGGCTCTGGGACTGAGTCTGGGACTTCTCGGCGGGATCGCCGGCCACCTCTGGGCCGGGGCCGTCGCGCGTTCGCCGGCCGAGCCCTGGACCCGCTACCGTCAGGCCTGGGAGCGCCTCGCCCCATCCCCGCCGTGGGGCCGGGCCAGGGCCCTCCAGCGGCAGGTCGAGCGCGCTCTGGCCGACCTCGCCGCCCTCAGCCAGACGCTCGACCGGGTCCGCCGGGACCCGGTGCTCGTCCGCGAGACCGTCCGGCTTCGCGAGCGCCCCCCGCGCTCGCCGGCGGAGGCGGCCTATCACCAGGCCCTGCGCGATCTCGAGACCTGGACCACCGATCTTCAGCGCCGGCTGGACGAGGCGGCGGCCCTGATCGGACGATGCTACGCCGCCAGCCAGGTGCTGCGCTGGGCCGACCATCCGGCCTACTGGCGCCTGCCGGCGCTCCTCGAGCAACTGCGGCAGGCCGCGCACGACCTCGAAGAGGCCGCCAGACGTCTCCGGGCGGGACCTTTCCCGGCCGACGATGCTCGCTCATAGGCGGGGTCCAGAAACGGCCTCCCCTGCGACCGAGCGCTCCGACACCGCCGGTGCTCGGCGGACCGTCGGCCGCGGGCTATCCCGCGGCGGGCGGTGGGCCAGCGACCGGGCCGTTGGCCAGGACCGCGCCCACCTGCTCGGGTGGGAGGACCGGAGCCTGCTGGTAGAGGTAGCAGGCCACCGCCCGCCGGGGATGGGTCTGGTAGAGAGGCGGGGGGCTGGCCAGGCAGGGCGCGTGGGTGAAGGGGCAGCGGTCGGCGAAGCGGCAGCCCTTCAGAGGGTCGGCCTGGCGGGCCAGGGGCGCCGGCTCGCCCGCCGCCCGCCAGGGCCGGTCCGGGTCGGGCAGCGGGATCGAGTCGATGAGCAACCGGGTGTAAGGGTGCTCGGGCGTCTGGACCACCGGCTCCACCTCGCCGACCTCGACCACCCGTCCCCGGTAGAGGACGATGATATCCTGACAGACCTGGTAGGCGGTGGTCAGGTCGTGGGTGATGTAGAGAAAGGCGATGTGGTACTGCTGGTGCAACGCCCGCAGGCTCTCCAGGATGGTCGCCCGCAGCGAGGCGTCCACCATCGACACCGGCTCGTCGGCGATGATGAGGCGCGGCTTCAAGAGCAGCGCCCGCGCCACCATCACCCGCTGGCGCTGGCCCCCCGACAACTGATGGGGGTAGCGCCCCAGCGTCTCCTCCGGCCGCAGCCCCACCGCCTGCAGCGCCTCTTCGATGAGCGCCCGGGCTTCGGCCCGCGTCCGGGCCAGCCCGAACTTGGCGATGGGCGTCTCCAGGACGTGGTCGACCTTGTAAAAGGGGTTGTAGACCTCGTAGGGGTCCTGGAAAATGGCCTGCACCTCCCGCCGGAAGGTTCGCCACTCCGCCCTGCTGAGCGCCCGCAGGTCCTTGCCCCGGTAGAGCACCTGGCCCTGGGTCGGCCCGATCACCCCCAAAAGCAGCCGGGCCAGCGTCGTCTTGCCGCTGCCGCTCTCCCCGACCACGGCGGTGAACGCCGGGGGGTCGTCGCGCAGGACCAGCGAGAAGTCCTCCAGCGCCACCACCCGCTGGCGGTCGAAGAGCCCGCCGCCGAAGACCTTGGTGACGTGCCGCGCCTCCAGCAGTGGTGCCGTCATGCCCCCTCCCCGTCGTAGAGATGGCAGGCCACCCAGCGCCCGGTCTGGACCGGCCGCAACGCCGGCTCCTCCTCCCGACAGCGTGGCATGGCAAACGGACAGCGCGGGTGGAAAGGACAGCCGCTCGGCCGCTGCAGCAGCGAGGGCGGCAGCCCCGGAATCCCCCGGAAGACCCGCTTCTTCTCCAGCGTCGGCAGGCTGGCGATGAGGAGCTGGGTATAGGGGTGGAGCGGCTCGCGGAAGACCGCCCGCAGCGGCCCCACCTCGACCAGGCCGCCGGCGTACATCACCCCCAGCCGCTCGACGAACTGGGCCATCAGCCCCATATCGTGGCCGATGAGCAGCACCGCCGCCCCCAGGTCCTCCTGGACCCGCCGCAGGGTCTCCATCACCTGCCGCTGGACCACCACGTCCAGGGCGCTGGTCGGCTCGTCGGCGACGATGATCCGGGGCCGCAGGCTGATGGCGATGGCGATGCAGACCCGCTGCTTCATCCCCCCACTCAGCTCGTGGGGGTAGCGGTCCGCCACCTCCGGCCGCAGCCCCACCCAGGTCAGCAGATCCCGGACCCGGGCCTCGAAGTCGGCCCGGCCCAGACGCACCCCGTGGTCGGCCAGGGCGTCAGCGATCTGGTCGCGCACCCGCAGGACCGGGTTGAGGGAGTTCATCGCCCCCTGGGCCACCAGGGCGATGACCGCCAGCCGCCGCTGGCGCATCTCCTCCTCCGGGAGGCGCAAGAGGTCCTCCCCGTCCAGGTGGACGGCGCCTCCCTCGATCCGGCCGGGAGGTTTGATGAGCCGCAGCAGGGCCAGCCCCAACGTCGACTTCCCCGAGCCCGACTCGCCCACCAGCCCGAAGCGCTCGCCCGCCCGCAGGCTGAAATTGACCCCCTCCACCGCCCGCACCGGCCCGACCTCGGTGTGGTAGTAGACCCGCAGGTTCTCGACACGCAGGATCTCGGTCGTCACACCCGACGATTTGACTGCCACAGCGTCCTCGCTCCCTGTCTTGCCCCCTGGCCCGGTGGTGAGACACACTACCATAGCGTCGCTTTCCATGTCAAGGTGCTATAATCCCTGGCGGTATGCGTACCGCACCACGGCCCGGCTCTCCGCCGCTGAGCCGGCCCAGCGCCGGTGGGCGGTGGGGCCGGCTCAGCCCCAGCGCCGTCCTGGCGCTCACCCTCCTGGCCGCCGGTCTGCGCTTCTGGCACCTCGGCGCCCAGAGCCTCTGGCTGGACGAAGGCCTCAGCGTGGTCTTCGCCAGCCGCGATCCGCTGTCTCTTCTGGCGACCCTGGCTGCCCAGGACCTCCACCCCCCTGTCTACTACCTCCTTCTCCACGTCACCATCGCCCTGGCCGGCACCGGCGAGTTCGTCGTCCGCTTCCCCTCGGCCCTGGCCGGGGTGGTTCTGGTGCCGCTGACCTACCACCTGGGCCACCAGCTCTTCGGCGGCACGCCGGCGGCCAGAGCTATCGGTCTGCTGGGAGCCGCCGGCGTCGCCCTCTCCCCGTTCCTGGTCTACTACGCGCAAGAGACCCGGATGTACGCGCTCCTGACCCTGCTGAGCCTGCTGAGCAGCCTCTGCCTGTGGCGCGCGGTCCATTCCCCCGACTCCCCGCGCTGGTGGCTGGCCTACAGCCTCACCACCCTGCTCGGCCTCGGCACCCAGTACGTCGGTCTGCTCACCGTTCTGGCCCAGGGCACGTTCGTTCTCCTGCGCTTTCGCCTATCCCGACCGACCTGGCGCTGGGCCGGCAGCCTTCTGCTGGCCGGTCTGGCCTACGCGCCGTGGCTGCCCAGCGCCCTCGCCCAGGCCCGCCGCCTGTGGACCACGCCCGACTTCTGGCCGGGGTCGCTCGCCCCCGGCGCCTTCCTCGAACGACTCCTGACCGCGTTCGTCCCCGCGCCGACGCTCCCCCCCGTGGGAGCCCTCGCCCTCGGGCTGGGCGGCCTCGGCGTGGGCCTGCTGATCGGTCTGGCCCGTCTCCACCGCTCAACTCCCCCAGCCAGCGCTCTGGTCTATCTGACCTGCCTGACCATCATCCCCGCCGGCAGCCTGTACCTCCTCACCGCCCGCGCGCCGAAATTCGCCGAACGCTATCTCATCGCCTGCCTGCCCGCCTTTCTTCTGCTGGTGAGCGCCGGGACGGTCCTGCTCAGCGCGGCGGGCTGGCGCCGGCGCTGGAGTCGCCCATTCAGTCTCCTCGGGGCAGGGCTGATGGCCGCTCTGCTTCTCTCCTCGGGGCACCAGACCTGGCGCGTGCTGACCGCCTATGAGTACCAGCGCGACGACTACCGGAGCGCCGTCCACTATATCGAGCAGAACCAGGAGCCAGGCGACCGGATCATTTTGCTCGGCGACAGCCGCTGGGCGTTCATGTACTACTACCGGGGTCTGGCCCCCTGGACCGTCCTGGTGCCCCACGACGACACCACCTACGCCGCCGCCTTCCTCACCGAGACCATCACCCCCGCCCGGCGCGTCTGGGTGCTCCTCTGGAACGCCGACTGGGCCGACCCGACCAGCTTCGTCCGGGCCGCCCTCGACGAACATCTGACCCGCCTGCCGGTCTACGGCCATTTCAAAGGACTGGAGCTGCGCCTGTACCGGGTGGAGGCGCCGCCGGTCTTCACGCCCACGCCCCCGGAGATGACCCCCCGGCCGGCCACTTTTGGCAAGGTGATCGGCCTGCGCGGCTACCATCTCGACCCGACCACGCTGCCGGCCGGCGGCCGCCTCCGACTGACCCTCTACTGGCAGGCCCTGCGGTCGCCGGGGCCCGACGACGACTACGCCATCTCCCTCCGCCTGCGCCGGGGCGGCGAGCACTGGTGGCGCACCGACCGCCCACCCGGTGCCGAGACCTATCCCACCACCCTGTGGCGAACCGGCCGCCTCATCCCCGGCACCCACGACCTGACCCTTCCCGCCTGGCTTCCCCCTGGCTCCTACCACCTTGAACTGGCCGTGTACCACCGGCCAACCCGGCGCGAACTCGACCTCCTCGACAGCGCCGGCCGCCCGCAGGGCGTCACCCTCGACCTGGCCACCCTCACCGTTCTCCCTCCGGTCCAGCCACCCGACCCGGCGACCCTCCCGCTCCAGCGCCGCCTCGACACCGAGATCGCGCCCGGCCTCCGCCTGCTCGGAACGCTCATCGAGGGGGAGGAGACGGCACCGGGCCTCCCTCTCCGCCTGGCGCTGGCCTGGCAGACCACGGCCAGGCCGACCGCCGATTACCGGGTGCGCCTCTGGCTCGACGACGCCCAGCAGCAGCGCCACCTCCTGTTCGAGGGCCGCCCCGTCGTCGGCGACTACCCCACCACCGCCTGGTCGCCCGGCCTCTTTCTCGACCGCTATACCGTCTTCGTCCCACCGACCGCCGCCGCCGGCCAGGGCCGGCTGGCGGTGACGCTGGCCGCCGGCCAGACCGAGACCCCGGCGGTCGTCCTGGGGTCTCTCACCATCACCGGCCGGCCCCGCCGCTTCACCCCCCCGAGCGGGATCACCTCTCCGACCGACTACCAGATCGGAGCAGTCGCCCGCCTCATCGGCTACGCCCTCGAGCCGGACCGGCCCCAGGCCGGGGGGCACCTGCGCCTGATCCTCTTCTGGCAGGCGACCGGCACCGCCCCCGTCAGTTACACGGTCTTCGCCCATCTCCTCGACCCAAACGAGCGGGTGGTCGCCCAGCGCGACAGCCCCCCGCTGGGCGGGGCGGCTCCGACCACCGGCTGGCTGGCCGGCGAATATCTGCGCGACAGCTATGAGATCACCCTGCCGGCCGATCTGCCGCCGGGCACGTACCAGATCGAGGTGGGCATGTACGACCCGCGGACCGGTCAGCGCCAGCCGGTGCGCGACCGGACCGGCGCTGTCATCGGCGACCGTCTTCTCCTCGCCCCGGTGACCATCAGTCCGCCTTAAAGGCCGGCCCCGCCCGCCAGAGCGGCCCGGGTTGTAGCCCGCCGGCGGCCGCCTGTGTTACCATAGGCGGCGCCAGGCCGGGAGATGGTCCGCCCGGCGGAGTCTCCACCAGAGCGGAACACCTCCACAGGGGAGAGGGATGGCGTTCAGCTACCTGACCGCGCTTGTCTGCAGCGCCTGCGGACAGACCTGCAACCCGGACGAGCCCCATAATACCTGCCCCGCCTGCGGCAAGGTCCTGCTGGCCCTCTACGATCTGGCCGCCGTCCGGGCCCGTCTGCGCCCTGCCGACCTCAGCCAGCGGCCCGCGACGTTGTGGCGCTACCACGAGCTCCTGCCGGTGCGTCAGCCCGAGCAGATCGTCACCCTGGGCGAGGGAATGACGCCGCTTCTCGCCCTGCCCCGTCTGGGGCAGATCCTGGGCTGCGCCGACCTCTGGGCCAAAGACGAAGGGGCCAATCCGACCGGCACCTTCAAGGCCCGGGGCATGGCCTGCGCGGTCTCGCGGGCCCGGGCCCTGGGCCTGCGGCGGCTGGCCCTGCCCTCGGCCGGCAACGCCGGGGCGGCCGCCGCCCTCTACGCCGCCCGCGCCGGGATGGCGTGCGTCGTCCTCATGCCCCAGGACGCCCCGCTCAGCGCGATCCGCCAGGCGCTCGGCGCCGGGGCCACCGTCTTCCTCGTCGAGGGGCTGATCACCGACGCCGGCCGTCTGGTCCGGGAGCACGCCGGCCGCTTTGGCTGGTTCGACCTCTCGACGCTGCGCGAGCCCTACCGGGTCGAGGGCAAAAAGACCATGGGCTACGAACTGGCCGAACAGTTCGGCTGGCAGCTGCCCCAGGCGATCGTCTACCCCACCGGCGGCGGCACCGGCATCGTCGGTCTCTGGAAGGCGTTCGCCGAGCTGGCCGACCTGGGCTGGATCGACCCTCAGCAACGGCCCCGGCTGTTCGCCGTTCAGGCGGCCGGCTGCGCCCCCATCGTGCGGGCCTTCGCCCAGGGCCAGACCAGCGCCGACCCCTGGCCAGAGGCCTCCACGATCGCCGCCGGCCTGCGGGTCCCCCACGCCATCGGCGACTACCTCATCCTACGGGCGCTGCGCGAGAGCGGCGGCGGGGCTGTCGCCGTGACCGACGAAGAGATTCTGGCCGCCTGGCGACTACTCGCCCGGACCGAGGGCATCCTGGCCGCTCCTGAGGCGGCGGCCACCGTCGCCGGCCTCCAACGTCTGCTGGTCGAGGGACGTCTGGATCCAGGGTGGCGGATCGTTCTGCTGCTCACCGGCTCGGCTCTGAGCGATCCGGCGATTCTGCCGGCGGCGCCGTCATCGCTGCCGGTTCTCCGGCCGGGAGACGCGGAGAACGTGGCCCGTATCGCCCATTGGCTGGAACAGGAACGATCTCCAGCAGATAGTGCCGGTAGCAGTCGATAACGGTCGTCGTTCCGACCTGGCGGATCCGTTTGCCCCGGCCATAGCCCAGATGGGTGTGGCCGTGGAGGAAGTAGCGGGGCTGGAAGCGAAGGATCAGGTCACGAAAGGCGGCAAAGCCCCGGTGCGGCCGATCGGGGGCATCCTCGCACTGATGCGGATGGCCGTTCGCCCGCCCCTGCTGGCAGGCCGGGTCGGCGCAGAAGAGCGGCGGGGCGTGGGCCACGACCAGGTCGACCCCGCCGGCCAGCCAGAGACGCCACCCCAGCCGCCAGATCTTCAGCCGTATCTGCCAGTCGTGGTACTCGACCCCCTGCCCGCCGTACCAGCGCGACCCCTCGAAGCCGACGATCCGCAGCCCCCGAAAAGTGACCAGCCGCCCGTCGATGTTCTCGCAGCCGTTCGGCGGCGCCACCGCGTACTCGCGGTCGTGGTTCCCCCGCACATAGAGGAGCGGCACGTTCAGCCGCGAGACCAGATAGTCCAGGTACTCGGCCCGCAGGTCGCCGCAGGAGATAATGAGATCGACTGAGGCCCAGCGCGCCGGATCGAAATGATCATAGAGGACAGGGTCCTCAACGTCGCTGACCGCCAGAATGCGGACCGGCCGATCGCCCGCAGATGCCCCCATCGGCGTTCATCCCATCGTCAGAACCGCGCTCCGACAGGCCCACCCCGGCCCTCGCGGATCACCCGCCGGGAGTCCGTCCCCCAGAGGGATTGTACCACGCCATCCCCGTCCCGAGATCGCCCTGTTTTCGGACAGCCGGTCCGGCTCCCCAGGTCCACGGTCCGGCGCCGCGAGCCCGGCCAGGCCTCCCCCTGCCCGGTCATCTCCCGGCAAAGCCCCCGGTGAAGCCCACGCGTCTCCCCTTCGCCGCCTAATGGCGGGCGAAGGACCGCTTGGCCAGCAGCTCCACCGCAAAGGCCACGATCACCGCGCCCACGAAGGCCGAGATCACCGGAATACCCGCGATCCGCGGACCCACCGCCCCCAGAAGGAGCGTGCCCAGGAAACTGCCCAGCAGACCGGCCACGATCGCCCCCAGCCAGCCGTAGGGCAGCTTGCCCGGCACCACCAGGTCCGCCAGCGCCCCGATAACCCCGGCCACCCCCAGCAGCAGCACCAGCCCCAGAAGTTTCACCGACAGCCAGATGAGCCCGCTCAGCAGGACCAGGAGAGCGATCAGAAGAATGAGCAACGGCATTGTTCTCCTCCATCAGGACAGACGGGCCCGCACCACCCGGCGGTGGCTGTAGTCGCGCGTCTGACGGTCGAACGTCCCCTCACAGGTGATGAGCGTCAGCACCCGGCCGATGGCGTAGCCCAGGATCTGGGCCACCGGCGCCGCCGGCACCGGATAGGCCCGGGTCGACTCCACCCGAAAGGTCAGACGATTCCCCCCGTCGGTCTCGACCTCGACCAGGTCGCCGGGCTCCAGTTCGCGCAGACGCCAGAAAACCGCGGTCTCCGTCCGCCAGTCCAGATGCCCCGTCAGCAGGCTGTTGCCCGGCGCGCCGGGCATCGGGCTGCCGGCGTACCAGCCCACCAGGTGGGGGCCCGGCGGCGACTCGATCTCGCCGGCCGGCGTGATCCCGACCGGCACCACCGGGGCGTCCACCGCGATCCGCGGGATCCGCAGCCGCCGCGGACGTCCGAGCACCGGGGTGGGCGAGGGCGTTGGCCGCGGAATAGGGGTGGCCGTCGGCGGCGGGGGCACCGGCGTCGGGGTGGCGGTCGGCACGGCGACCGTAGAGGTTGGTGTGGACCCGGCCACGGGCGCGCAGGCCGGAGCGAGCAGGGCCAGCAGTCCCACACCCAGGGCCTTAGCGAGAAACCGTCGCCCGCAGACGGGCCACCGCCCAGGCGATGCGCTCCAGCGCCCGCTCCAGATTCTCCACCGAGTTGGCATAGGACAGTCGGAGGTAGCCGGTCCCATAGTCGCCAAACGCCGCTCCATCGAGGGTCGCCACCCCGGCCTCGGTCAGCAGGAAGTCGGCCACCACCCGGCTGGGCACCCCCAGGCCCTGGACGTTCGGAAAGGCGTAGAAGGCCCCCGCCGGGCAGACGCAGCGCACGCCCGGAATGGCGTTGAGCCCGTCCACCAGCACCTGCCGCCGTCGCCGGAACTCGGCCACCATCGCCCGGACCGGCTCCTGCGGCCCGGTCAAGGCCGCCAGGCCGGCCTTCTGGACGAAGGCCGCCGTGCAGGAGACCGAGTTGGTCACCAACCGGGTAATAGCCGGCACCAGCGGCGCCGGCATCACGCCATAGCCCAGCCGCCAGCCGGTCATCGCGTAGGTCTTGGAGAAGCCGTCCACGAGAATCGTCCGCTCGGCCATCCCCGGGATCGAGGCGATACTCTGGTGTTCCCCTTCGTAGATGATCTCACTGTAAATTTCGTCCGACAGCACCCAGAGATTATGGTTGATCGCCAGGTCGGCGATCGCCCGGAGATCGTCACCGGTCAGCACGCCACCGGTGGGGTTCTGGGGCGAGTTGAGGATGATCATCCGGGTTCGGGGGGTGACCAGACGGCGGAGTTCGTCGGTGTCCAGGCGGAACCGGTTCTCCTCACGGAGGGGGATCGGCACCGCCCGGGCGCCGACATAGCGGATCATCGAGGCGTAGATCGGAAAGCCCGGGTCGGGGTAGATCACCTCGTCGCCCTCCTCGACGAGGGCCAGAATGGCGAAAAAGAGGATCGGCTTGGCGCCCGGGGTCACCACCACGTTCTCGGCCGTCACCGGGAGGCGCCGGGTCCGGGCGATGTGGGCGGCGATGGCCGCCCGCAGCTCCGGCAGGCCCGGCGAGGGGGTATAGTGGGTGTCGCCAGCCCGCAGCGAGGCCACCGCCGCCTCGACGATGTGGGCGGGGGTGGGAAAGTCCGGCTCGCCAATTTCCAGATGGATGATCTCGCGCCCCTGGGCCTCCAGCGCGCGGGCCCGGGCCAGAACCTCGAAGGCGGTCTCGGTCCCCAGACGGCTCATCCGGCTGGCCAGCTGCATCGCTCTCCTCCCTGGTCCGCGTCACCCGGCTGCCGCCGACGGTCAGATCCTCAGCACGGCCGGCCGATGCACTGGTAGAGAAAGCCCAGAGCCCGCATCTGGGCCGGCTCGTAGATGTTCCGACCGTCGACGATCACCGGCCGGCGCATCAGATCGCGCAGGCGCTCCAGCGCCAGCTGCTTGAACTCGTTCCACTCGGTGACGATGACCAGCGCATCAGCGCCGCGAGCGACCTCGTAGGGGTCAGAGCAGAACTGGACGTCGCGCAGGACCTTGGCCGCGTTGCCCATCGCCACCGGATCGTAGGCCTTGATGATCGCCCCCTCGCTCTGCAGGAGATTGATCACGTCCAGCGACGGGGCTTCGCGGATGTCGTCGGTGTTGGGCTTGAAGGCCAGGCCGAGGATGCCGATGACACGCCCCTGGAGCCCGCCCAGCAGATCGCGGACCTTCTGGACCACGCGGATGCGCTGGTCGCGATTGATCTCCATCACCGCCCGCAACAACTGCGGGTGACAGCCCTGAACGGTCGCCATGTACTCCAGCGCCCGCACGTCCTTGGGGAAGCAACTGCCGCCCCAGCCCAGGCCGGCCTCCAGAAAGGCCGGCCCGATCCGGCGGTCCAGCCCCATCCCCCGCGCCACCTCGCGCACATCCGCCCCCAGTTTCTCGCAGATCTGGGCGATCTCATTGATAAACGAGATCTTGGTCGCCAGGAACGAGTTCGAGGCGTACTTGATCATCTCGGCGGTGCGCAGATCGGTGATCATAATCGGGCACTTGAGCGGGGCGTACAACTGAGCCACCCGCTCGGCCGCCTGCCGGTCGGTGGCCCCCAGCACGATGCGGTCGGGGTTGAGGAAGTCGTAGACCGCCGAGCCCTCGCGCAGGAATTCGGGGTTGGAGACGACCGCGAACGCCACCGGGCAGCGCCGGTGCTCGGCGATGATCTGGGCCACCATGTCGCCCGCCCCGATCGGCACCGTGCTCTTGTTGATGATGATCGCCGGGCGACGCAGATGTTCGGCGATCCCCCGGGCCGCCCGCTGAACACTGCTCAGGTCGGCCTGCCCGTTGGCCCCGGACGGCGTATCCACGGCGATGAAGATGAATTCGGCTGGGGGAATGGCCTCGGCGTAGTCGCTGGTGAAGCTCAGCCGCCCGGCCCGGCTGGTCCGCTCAACGATCTCCTCCAACCCCGGCTCGTAGATCGGCAGCACTCCCTGGCGCAGGTGAGCGATCTTCTCGGTGTCGATGTCGAGACCGATCACCTCATTGCCGAAATCGGCCAGGCAGGCTGCCGTCACCAGGCCGACATAGCCCATGCCGATGACGCAGATCGTCGCCATAGCCGCACAGCCCCCACCCGCTCACGCGGACTGTCCGGCCAGCAGCCGGAACGTGAAGTTCAACCGCCAGAAATAGTAGAGGCCGACCACGGTGATGGGAACATACAGGGCGGCGTGCAGTACCAGAAGATAACTCAGGGCCAGCGCCGGGTCAACCCCGAAAAGCCCCAGACTGATCTGGCCCAGCCGCTCGAAGGTGCCGACGTAGCCGGGCGAGGAGGGGATCATCGTGCCCAGGTTGACCACGGCCAGCGTCAGAAGGTACGGCGGGAAGGTCCGGGGCAGGCCGAAGCCCAGCGCCAGCGCGTAGTACATCAGCGCCTCACAGAGCCAGGCCAGCACCGAGGTCACCACCACCAGCCCCAGCAGCCGGGCGCTGCGCAGGGCCCGCAGCCCCTCCAGAAAGAGGGCGATGACCGCCACCGCCCGCTCACGCAGTCGGGCGGGCAGCACCCGGACCAGCCAGCCGGCCAGCCAGTGCCCCAGGCCCGGCGCCAGGGCCAGCCCGAACACCCCAACGGTCGCCCCCACAAAGAGCAGCCCGGCCCAGCCCACCAGGCTCGGCACCGGCCCGGCCGACGGCGCCATCAGCCAGGCCAGCCCGAAGAAGCCCAGGAGCGTCAGCCCGTCGAAGAGCCGCTCGACCGCGATGGTGGCCAGCGCCGCGCTCCGGCTGACCCGCTCCTGCCGGCCCAGCGCGTACACCCGCGCGATCTCGCCCAGCCGGGCCGGCAGCAGGTCGTTGACCATATAGCCGATGGCCAGCAGCGGAAAGAGGCGTCGCGCCGGCACCTGGCCCAGCGGCGCCAGGAGCAATCGCCAGCGGACGGCCCGCCACCACACCCCGAGAAAGTACAGACCGACCGCCGGCCCCAGCAGCCGGTAGTCGGCCGCCCCCAGCGTCAGTAAGATCTGCGCCGGCTGGTTCACCTGGTGGAACGCCCAGAGGAGAAAGACCGCGCTGACCCCCAGCCCCAGCCAGAGACGCCACGAGCGGGCCACCTGCCCGCACAGGCTCAGCGCCGTCAGCGACCAGCCCCGCGCCGACACCACCGGCTCCCCCACCACCCTACTCCCGGCCCGCCGTCCCGGACCGGGAGGCTGGACCGACCACGGCCGGCCCGAACGCCGCCCGCGAGCGGGCGAGACCGCTCCAGGCGATCTGCTCCCGCCAGAGGAACAGCAGGCCCAGCCCGGTCACCAGCAGGTACTGCATCGCGTGCGCGACCAGCGCCACCCCCAGAGCCAGCTCGCGGCCGACCCCGAAGACCCCAAGGGCCAGGACGGCGAAGAACTGGAACGTGCCAATATACCCCGGCGCCGAGGGGAGCATGATCCCCAGGTTGACCATCACCAGGACAAAGAAGGCCGCCAGCGGCAGGGCGCCGGGCGGAAGGCCCGGCTGGAACCCGACCAGGATCCAGAGGTACGAGAGCCCCTCCAGCGTCCAGACGCCGAGCGAGAGCCCCACGATCCCCAGGAGCCGCCACGGGTCGCGCAAGACCCGCAGCCCGAGCGTGAACGACTGCGTCCTCCCCACCGCCCAGGCCTCGACCCCGGCCGGGAGCCAGCCGACCAGCAGCCGCAGCAGTCGCAGGAACGCGCTCTCCGCCGTCAGCAACAGCACCGCCCCGGTCAGGGCCCCCAGGAAGACCACGCTGGCGACCACCACCACCTCCCACCCCCAGCCCGGCAGCGAGAAGCCCAGCGAGAGCAGGAGCAGAAAGAACGTCAGCGTCAGCCCGTCGAAGACCCGCTCCAGCAGGACGGTCGCCAGCCCCAGGCTCTTGCTCAGACCGGTCTTCTGGCCCAGCACATAGGCCCGGACAAACTCGCCCATCCGGGCCGGCAGGAGGTTATTGGCCATAAACCCGATCATCAGCACCGGGAAGACCCAGCGGAACGGCAGCGTCCCCTGGGGCCGCAGCAGCTGTCGCCAGCGCAGGGCGCGGAGAAGATACCCCGTCAGCGTCAGCAGCGCCGCCGGGGCGACAACCAGATAATTGGCCCGCTGCAGGGCCTGTCCCAACGCCGCCACATCCAGGCGCCAGACGATCAGCGCGACGAACACGCCGGTCAGCGCGAAGCCGACCAGTCGACTCCGGGCAGGCATGGACTCCTTTCCGGCCCCGACGGGCCGACACCCATTCTAGAGGATCAGCATGGCCGACGGCAAGAGCGCTATAATACCTGGCGCCATGCGCGACCTCTCCGTGGTGATCGTCAGCTACAACGTCCGGCCACTTCTGGCCCGCTGTCTGGCCGCGCTGGCCGCCGACCTGGCCCGCACGCCGACCCTCACGGCCGAGGTCTTCGTCGTCGATAACGCCTCAACCGACGGCAGCGCCGCTCTGGTCCGGCAGGATTTCCCCTGGGTCCACCTCATCGTCAACCCCCGGAACGTCGGCTTCGCCCGCGCCAACAACCAGGCCCTGACCCTGGCCCGGGGCCGGTACGCGCTGCTTCTCAACCCGGACACCGAGGTGACCCCCGGCGCCCTGGCCCGTCTGGTGGCCTTCGCCGACGCCCACCCCCGGGCGGCCGTGGTCGGCCCCCAGCTGCGCTACCCTGACGGCCGGCCCCAGTCCTCGCGCCGACGCTTTCCGACGCTGCTGACCGCCTTCGTCGAGAGCACGCCTCTCCAGCAATGGTTCCCCCAGTGCCGCCTCCTGCGCCACTATTACGCCGCGGACCTGCCCGACGACCAGCCGGCGGCCGTCGACTGGGTGGTCGGGGCGGCGATGCTGGTCCGCCGGGCGGCCATCGACGCCGTGGGCCTCCTCGACGAGGGCTACTTTCTGTACGCCGAGGAACTGGACTGGTGCCGGCGGCTGAAAGCGGCCGGCTGGGAGGTCTACTACACCCCCGAGGCGGTGGTCATTCACCACGAGGGCCAGTCCAGCCAGCAGAACCTGGCCCGCCGGCACATCCTCTTCACCGAGAGCAAGTGCCGCTACGTCACCACCTACCACGGCCGGCTGGCCGGGACGGTTCTGCGGCTCTTCCTGACCGCGACCGTTCTCTGGCAGGCGGCGGAAGAGGCCACGAAACTGGCTCTCCGGCACCGGCCAGATCTCCGGCGTGAGCGTCTGCGGATCTATCGCCAGGTGCTGGCCTGGGAGGCCCGGCGCTGGCTTGGCCGGGCCTCGCTGGAGAACCTCTGATGCGCCTCTGCCTGGTCACCGGCGAGTTCCCGCCGCTGCGCGGCGGGGTCGGCGACTATACCGCCTTCCTGGCCGGGGCCCTGGCCGACCGGGGGCACGAGGTCACGGTCCTCACCATCCGCCGGGCCCGACCGGACCCTCACCCCGGGCTCCGGCCGGCGGTGACGGTTCTCCCGCTCGTCCCCCACTGGGGCTGGCGGGGCCTGGCCCGGACGCTTCAGGCTCTGGCCCGGCTGCGGCCGGCGGTCGTCCACCTCCAGTACCAGACCGCCGCCTACGCCATGCACCCGGCCATCACCCTTCTCCCCCTGGCGCTGCGTCGCTGGCCGGACCGGCCACGGGTGGTGGTCACCTACCACGACCTCAAAGTGCCCTACCTTTTCCCCAAGGCCGGTCCGCTCCGCCGGCTGCCGGGCTACCTGCTGGGGCGGCTGGCCGACGCCGTCATCACCACCAACCCCGAGGACTGCCGCGCCCTGGCCGGCGGCTCCCCCACCGGCGTGCCACCCTGGCCCTCGCGCCTGGGAACCAAACTCTATCAGATCCCCATCGGCAGCAACATCCCGGTCGGTCCGCCCGCCGGCTACCGGCGCGACCAGTGGCGCGCCCGTCTCGGCGCCGGTCGGGAAGACCTCCTCATCGCCTACTTCGGCTTCATCCAGGAGTGGAAAGGGGTCGAGGTCCTGGCCACGGCGTTCGAGCAGCTGGTGCACCAGGGGCTGCCGGTGCGGCTGGTCATTCTGGGGGCCCGGAGCGGCGACAGCGGTCCGAGCAACCGCGCCTACCTGGCCGAGGTCCACCGCCGCCTCGACCGCTCGCCGCTGCGCGAGCGGGTGACCTGGACCGGCTACGCCAGCGCCGCCGAGATCTCGGCCGGCCTGCTGGCCGCCGATGTCGGTGCTCTGCCCTTCCGCAACGGAGCCTCGCTCCGCCACGGGACGCTGGTGGCCGCGCTGGTCCACGGCCTGCCGACGGTGACCACGCGCCCGCCAGGCGAGGCCGGCCTGCGCGACGGCGAGCACGTGCTCTTCGTGCCGCCGGGCGACGCCCCGGCCCTGGCTCAGGCCCTGGCCCGCCTCGGCGCCGACCCGGACCTCCGGGCCCGCCTGAGCGCCGGCGCCCGCCGGCTGGCCGAGGACCTGGCCTGGCCCCGCATCGCCGCCGCCACCGAGGCGGTCTACCACGCCCTCCTGACCGCTCAGCCGCCCGCCGGCCGGTAGCGCCGCCAGTTGCTGTAGAGGGCGGCGGTCGGGCCGGCCACCGGCAGCCCGGTCTCCGGATCGCGACGGAAGGACAGCACCCCCTCCAGCCGGTCGAGCGCCGCCCGGGCCACCGTCAGAAAGTCCGCCTCCGGCTGCGCCAGGGTCGCGCTGGCCACCGCATCGCGGATGAGGCCAGCGATCGCCAGCGATTCGCTCAGGAACTGGCGGGCAGCCGGACCATACTTCACCGACTCGCGGGTCAGGGTCCGGCTGAAATAGTGGTGGCCCAGACAGAGCACCCGGAGGTCCAGCGTCAGCAGCCGGGCCAGGCTCTGCTCGTAGAGGTCGGGAAAGTAGATGAGGGGAAAGCCGCCGGGACGACTGCCCATCCCCAGGGCGCAGTCGCCGCTGAAGAGGATCCCCTCGTCCTCCCAGAAGAAGCTGCTGGAGCCCAGCGTGTGCCCCGGACAGTGGACCACCCGCAGGCGGAGGCCCCGCCCCAGGTCCACCAGGTCGCCGTCGCGCAGGGCCCGGCTCACCCGGACCGGTGTGCCCGCCTGCTGGCGGAACTCGGCCCGGGCCGCCTCCAGGCGGTCGACGCGGCCCAGAAGCTGCTCGTTCGGGGCAAAGTACAGGGCGAACTGCTGGTCCGGGTCCTCGGCGATGGCCACATCGTCGGCCGGCAGCCAGACCGGGCAGCCGGCCGCGGCCACGATCTGACCGTTGCCCCCCGCGTGGTCCATATGACCGTGAGTGTTGAGGATAAGACCGATGTCCCCCAGCGACCGGCCGATGCTTGCCAGAGCCGGGGCGATGTAGCGCTCGGGGGTGTCGCTGACGCCGGTATCGATGAGGGCCAGCGTCTCCCCCTCCAGCAGGTACAGCTCGGTGTGGCCGCCCTGGCCCCAGTAGCAGCCGATCTGGGTGATCCGCGGATGGAACTTGAAGTCGGTGTGCGGCTGCATCGCGCTCCCCCCTGTGGCGCCTATTCTAGCCGGCCACCGGCAGCCTGGCAATGGCCCCCGGCCCAGCGCCACCGGTGGAAGATTCGCGAGGAATCATGCGGGCGTTCGGCGGTCGGCCCGGGCTGGCCAGCCACTTGCAGACAGGCCGAGATCGGCTACAATTGGCGTGGGGGGAAAGCCATGATCTTCGAAGACCGGGCCGACGCGGGGCGTCGGCTGGCGGCCGCGCTCCAGCACTACAAAGGCACCGACGCCCTTGTCCTGGCCATGCCCCGGGGGGGCGTGGTCGTCGGCTACGAGATCAGCCGGGCGCTGGGTCTGCCGCTGGACGTGCTCCTCTGCCGCAAGATCGGGGCGCCGGAGAATCCGGAGTACGCTATCGGCGCGCTCTGCGAGACCGGGGACCTGCAACTTAACGAGGCCGAGATCGCCGCCCTGCGGATCCCGCGCATGTACATCGACGCCGAGATCGCCGAGCAGAAGGCCGAGATCGAGCGGCGGCGCCGCCTCTACCGGGGCGACCGGGGGCTCCCCTCCCTGCAGGGCCGGACCGTGATCCTCGTCGACGACGGGATCGCCACCGGCTTCACCATCCACGCCGCCATTCACGCCGTGCGCCGGCAGCAGCCCAGGCGCCTGGTCCTGGCTGTCCCGGTGGCGCCTCCCGAGGTGCTGCGCACCCTCAGCCGCGAGGTCGACGAGGTGGTCTGCCTGGCCACCCCCTCCCCCTTCTTCGCCGTCGGGGCCTGGTACCGCGACTTCCGCCAGATCACCGACGACGAGGTCCGGGCCTTACTGGAGAAGGCCCGGACCCACGCCTCACCGACCGCTGAACATTAGAGCCAGGGGCGCTCGCTGAGGGGCCGCTGGCGCAGCGCCTGCTCGGCGCGGCGCAGCGCGGCCAGGACCTTCATCCGCAGAGCCGGCGCCAGCCCGGCCTCGTCGATAAGCTGCAGCGCGCGCGTGAAGTACTCATGGGCCAGGGCCAGCTTGTCCTCATGGGCCGCCGCCAGCCCGTAGCCGTACAGCCGTTCGACGACCGCTCGCAGACCCGCCTGTCCGCCCTCCTGCCGGGCCGTCACGATCCCCCTCCCTCGCCGGTGGCGACCGCTGGCCGCCCGGCCCCCTCCAGGAGCCGCTGCAGCTCCTCCCCCTGCAGCGTCTCCTGGGCGATGAGCGCCTCGGCCAGGGCGACCAGGCGCTCACGATACCGCTCCAGCACATCGCGTGCCTGGTGGTGGGCCCGGCCGATCAGACGCCGCACCTCGTGGTCGATCTCGCTGGCGGTGGCGTCGCTGTAGTCGGTCGTGGTCGGCTCGCGCAGCGGTCCCAGGCCCGGCCACAGCCGGAGCCCATCGCGACCGCTCAAGGCGACCGGCCCCAGACGCTCGCTCATCCCGTACTCGCAGACCATCCGGCGGGCCAGAGCGGTGGCCTGCTCCAGGTCGTTCTGGGAGCCGGTGCTGATCTCCCCAAAGACCAGCTCCTCGGCCGCCAGTCCGCCCAGGATGAAGGCCAGGTGCTCCATCAGCTGCGAGTAGGTCCAGACCTGCCGCTCCTCCAGCGGCACGATCCGCGTCTGACCCCCGGACAGCCCGCGGGCGATGATGCTGATCTTGTGCACCGGGTCAACATGGGGCAGGAGATGGGCGACCAGGGCGTGCCCGGCCTCGTGGTAGGCGGTCAGCGCCTTCTCCCGGGGACCGATGAGCCGGCTGCGCCGCTGGGGCCCGGCCAGGATCCGGTCGATGGCCTCCTCGATCTCGGTCGGGCCGATGGCCGAGCGGTTGCGGCGGGCGGCCAGGATCGCCGCCTCGTTGAGCAGGTTCTCCAGATCGGCGCCGGAGAAACCGGCCGTCTGGCGGGCCACCTGGGCGAGGTCGACCTCCGGCGCCAGGGGCTTCCCCCGGGCGTGGACCCGCAGGATCGCCTCCCGGCCGGCCAGGTCCGGGGGGGTCAGGACGATGCGCCGGTCGAAACGCCCCGGGCGCAGGAGGGCCGGGTCCAGGACATCGGGGCGGTTGGTGGCCGCCATCACAATAACATTGGTCGTCCGGTCGAAGCCGTCGAGCTCGACCAGGATCTGGTTGAGCGTCTGCTCGCGCTCATCGTGGCCGCTGCCGATGCCGATGCCGCGCTGGCGCCCCACCGCGTCGATCTCGTCGATGAAGACGATGCACGGGGCGTTCCGGCGGGCCTGCTCGAAGAGGTCGCGCACGCGGGCCGCCCCGACGCCGACGAACATCTCGACGAACTCCGAGCCCGAGATGGAGAAGAAGGGCACCCCGGCCTCGCCGGCCACCGCCCGGGCCAGGAGGGTCTTGCCCGTGCCGGGCGGGCCGACCAGCAGCACTCCTTTGGGGACGTGGGCCCCCATGGCGGCGAACTTCTCCGGCTGCTTGAGGAACTCGACCACCTCAATGAGCTCCTGCTTGGCCTCCTCGACGCCGGCGGCGTCGCTGAAGCGGACCCGCGGCCGGTCGAAGGTGATCTTGCGGGCCCGGCTCTTCAGAAACGAGAAGGCCTGATCCGAGGCGCCGCCCTGTCCCGGCGACTGGCGCAGGAGAAAGAGCACCAGAGCCCCGAACAGCACCAGCGGCAGCATCCAGACCAGGACCGACAGCCACCCTCCGTCGCCCGCTGGCTCGACGGCCATCTCCACGGCCGCCAGCTGCTGGTCGGTGACGCCGTAGGCGCGAAGGGTCTGAGCCAGCGAGACGCCGGGCTCTTTGTAAGCGGTGACGTGCCGCCCATCGGCCATCGCCACCCGAACGGTCTCGCCAGCGATCACCAGCCCGCTGACACGGCTGCCCTTGATCTCCTGGGCCAGCTGGCGGAGCGTGACCTCCTGGTCCCCGCGGTGCGGCGGACGCACGGTCACGAGGGCCACCACGAGCAGCGCGGTGCCGACGATCAGCGCCAGCAGGAGACCCGCCCGCGTCACCCAGCCCTCGCCGTTCCCGTTCATCGGCTGTCACCCCCTGCCACCGGGTCGGACCAGAGGTGCATGCAAGGGGCATTCCACCGCCTTTGACAGGGCGGACCGGAGACCGGTAGAATGGGCCCAGTTGCCCCAATCAGGATCGGCCATGACCTGTCAGACCGCCCTCCTCTACCACGAGGCCTACGATGGCCGGGGCTTCGCCCGGCTGCCGGAGGCCTGGGCCCGCTACCGCCTGGCCCGCGACCTGATGCAGCGGCTGGACCTTCCCTTGAGCCGCCGGTGTGTCCGCCCCGCGCCGGCCAGCCTGAGCGAACTGCTGCTGGCCCACGACCCCGGCTACCTGGCCCTGGTCGAACAGATGGACCGCCTCGGCCACGGCTTCCTCGACCAGGGGGCCACCCCCGCCTACCGGGGACTCTTCGACCGGGCCCGGGTCAGCGTCGGGGCCACCCTGCTGGGCGCCCGGCTGGTGGCCAGCGGGACGGTGACCCACGCCTTCAACCCCAGCGGCGGTCTCCACCACGCCCGCTGGGACCGGGCCGCCGGCTTCTGCGTCTTCAACGACCTGGTCATCGCCGTTCGGGTCCTCCAGCGCGAATACGGTTACCGACGCATCGCCATTGTCGACTGCGACGGCCACCATGGCGACGGCACCCAGGCCCTCCTGGAGAGCGAGCCGGTCCTCGTGGTCTCGCTCCACCGCTACGACCCGGGCTTCTACCCCGGCAGCGGCCACTGGACCGAGCAGGGCCGGGGTCCGGGCTACGGCCACATCCTCAACGTGCCGCTGCCGCGCCGGACCGGCGACGCCCACTACCTGACAGTCTTTGAGACCATCGTGGTCCCGGCCGTGCGCCGCTACCGCCCCGAGTTCCTGATCGTGGACCTGGGAGCCGACGTCCACTGGGCCGACCCGCTGGTCCGGCTGGGTCTGACCACGACGGGCTATGTCCGTCTGGCCCACCGGCTGCACGATCTGGCGCACGACCTCTGCGCCGGCCGTCTCCTGGTGGTCGGCGGGGGCGGATACGCGCCCGAGGCGGTGGCCCGCTGCTGGGCGCTGGCCGGGGCCGTTCTCTGTGACGGCCGGGGCCTGCTTACCGAGCAGCGCCTGCGGGCCCTGCACGACGCGGCCGCCCCGGAAGAACCCCCCGAGGTCGGTCCCGCCATCGCCGCCCTGCTCGACCGGCTGAGCGCGCACCCGGCGCTCTCGGCTGCGTCCTCCCCTCCTGACTCTCCGCCTGTCGGAGCGTGGCGATGACCCCTCTGACCTTTCTCGCGCTGGCCGCCCTCGGCCTGCTGGTCGGGGCCTACGGCACACTGATCGGCGCCGGGGGCGGCTTCATCCTGGTGCCGGTCCTGCTGCTCCTGTACCCCACGGAGAGCCCGGCGACGATCACCAGCATCTCACTGGCGGTGGTGGGCCTCAACGCCCTCTCCGGCACCCTGGCCTACGCTCGCCAGCGGCGGGTCGATGTCGCCAGTGGGCTGCGCTTCGCCCTGGCCACCATTCCCGGCGCCGTGGCCGGGGCGCTGGTGGTTCAGTGGCTGCCACGGGGGCTGTTCGACCTCATTCTGGGGCTGCTTCTGGTCGGAGGCGGGGTCCTGGTGCTGGTGACCGCCCATCGCCCGGAGAACGGGCCTGACCCGGCGGACAGCCCCCCACAACCGGGCCAGACGATGCGGATGATCACCGACCGCACGGGCAAGACCTACCGCTACGCCTACTCGCTCCCGCTGGGGCTGATCGCCAGTCTGCTGGTCGGGTTCCTCTCCAGTGTGCTGGGCATCGGCGGGGGCATCATCCACGTCCCGGTCCTCGTCCATCTGCTGCACTTCCCGGCCCACATCGCCACCGCCACCAGCCATTTCGTGCTGGCGATCATGGCCCTGACGGCGACGGTCGTGCACCTGCTGACCGGCGAGTTCCACACCGGCTGGCGCCGGGCCAGCGCCCTGGCGCTGGGCGTGGTGGTCGGCGCCCAGATCGGCGCCCGTCTGGCGCAGCGCGTCCACGGGACGCTGATCTTACGTCTCCTGGCGCTGGCGCTGATGCTGGTGGGCCTGCGTCTGCTCCTGCACGGGGCCAGCGGCCTCTGACCGGCGCGCGATACTTTCTGGCGGGAGGGAGAGCCATGGAACGCCTGGCCTTCACCGTTCAACTCAAGCCCGAACGGGTCCAGGAGTACATCGAGGTCCACCGGGCGGTCTGGCCCTCGGTCCTGGAGGCCATTCGCCGGGCGGGGGTCAAGCGCTACAGCATCTTCCTGCGGGGGACCGAACTCTTCTTCTACCTGGAGGCCGAAAACCTGCAGCGGATGATCGAGGTGCTCTCGGCCGATCCCGAGCACCAGCGCTGGAACCGCGAGGTGACCGAGAGCATGTTTGTGACGCCGCCCCGGCTCGCCGGTCCGGGGGCCGTCCAGCCGCTCCAGGAGGTCTTCCGCTTCGAGGCCGACCCGGAGGGAGCCTGACCGGCGCGCTCAGCCGCCCTCCGACCGCGCCAGGGCCTCCGCCAGCAGCTGCCGGGCGCGCTCCCGGGCCTGCCGGGCGAACGCCTCCTGGCGCCGCTCCAGCACCTCCAGAGCCTGGACCTCGTTCAGCCCGCTGGCCAGGAGACGCATGCCAGCCTGGTTGATGGCCTGACGGTGCTCGGCGGCCACCGTCCGGTGGATCTGGACCCAGGGGCGACGGGCCTGTCGTCCCTCGGGGGTATCATCCTCCGGGACCACAATGCCGTGCCCGGCCAGGTCCTGCAGAAGATCACGGAAGGTGTAGGGGCAGCGGTGCAGCTGGCGCAGGCGCTGGAGACGCTCGGCCCGCGCCTGCATCGGGCGTTCGATGGCCCGCAGGAGGTTGGCGCTGGTCAGCGGCCGGACCTGGCGCGCCAGGTCCTCGAAGGCCTCGAGCACGTCGACCGCCGCCGGCTCCGGGCTGAAGAGAGGCGTCCGGAGTTTGACCAGCGCTCCCTGGATGCCAGCCCCCAGCCGGTAGTACCGCTCGGCCGTCTCCAGCACGGTGCTCAGCGTGGTGACCCGGTCGATCCGGGCCAGACGCTCGGCCAGGGCCCAGCCCGGCAGCGGGCTGAAAAAGGCGACCGGGTCCACCGGCACCATGACCACCTCGTGGGGCTCCAGAGCGTACTCCTGTCGCCGGTTGGCCGGCGACGTGAGGAACTCACGGTTCGGTCGGCTGTCCGGGGCGAAAAAGAAGCCGTCGCGGTAGCTCCCGGTCAGGGCCGGGACGCCGACCGCCTGGAGCAGGGCCGCGAACTGCGGACGGGCGGCCGTGACCAGCGCCTGGAGCGCCCCGGCGCTGATCTGGTGGTAACTGGCCGTCTCCAACGACCATTTCAGGTCCACCGGCCGGAGACACAGCCCATCCTTCCCTTCAACGAGCAGGACCACATCGGGATTCGGGAGCCCCAGGCTGGAGAACTGTTCCTGGAGCGCCGGGTCGGTGGTCAGATTCAGAACCGCCCGCAGCTCACCGCCAGCCAGAGCCGGCCGGTCCGCCAGAGCGGCGGTGAGGGCAGCGAAACCGACCTCCTCCCATCGTCGGCCGATGTGCTCGCTGGCGTTGCCCCAATCGCCGATGGTCCAGAGAGCCCGTCCGTCAGGCAGAGTCGCCGAGATCACCCGTACCGGTCGCATTCCACGGATAGTTATAGCGCATGGGCGGCCGGGCTGTCAGGCCGCCAGCAGATTTTGCCGGCGGCTAACACCCACTTAACGACGGTTTAATGCCCGCCGGCGATACTGAGAGACGTCCCAAAGACCAGTTCTGGGCGCAGCGTGGCGCGAGGGCCAGCGTCCGGCGCAGTGCCCGCCCACAGCGGCCATCCGCTCTGCCCTTCAACCCCATCTTCGACCGGGCCGGCCCCTCGCCAGAGACAAAGAGCACCATCACAAACGGAGGGAGTATGGACCGCCGCCGTTTTCTCGCGCTGCTGGGCCTGGGAGCCCTGGGAGCCGCCTGCCGTCCGGCTTCACCGACCCCCACCCCGCCCCCGTCACCCACGGCCACCCCGTCCCCCGCCTCGGCCTCACCGACACCGGCCACCGCCCAGACCGACCCCAGCGCCGCCGGCACCGATCGCCAGCGCTTCCGGCTGGTCCCTGAGCAGAGCGAGGCCCGCTACCGGGTTCGCGAACAGCTGGCCGGCCGCTCGCTGCCCAGCGACGCCGTCGGCACGACCAAAGCGCTCGCTGGTGGCCTGACCCTCCGTCCCGATGGCCAGATCGTCGCCGCGGAGTCGCGGTTCAGCGCCGACCTACGAACCCTGCGGAGCGACGAGGGACGCCGCGACGCCTACCTCCAGCGCAACGTCCTGCAGACCGACCGCTACCCGACGGCGACCTTCGTCCCCCGGGCGCTGCGGAACTTCCAGCCGCCGCCCGCCGGCGGCGAGACGACCTTCCAGGTGGAAGGCGATCTGACCATCCGTGACGTGACCCGTCCGGTCGTCTGGGAGGGCAAAGCCCGCCTGGTCGACCGGGCGGTGAGCGGTCAGGCCACGACCCGCTTCACCTTCGCCGATTTCAATCTGCCGGTGCCCCGTGTGGCGATGGTGCTGAGCGTTGAGGAGACGATCCGGCTGGAGGTCGATTTCTTTCTGGTCCCGGAGGCCTAGGCCGGGGGACGCTCGGGACCACGGCCGGCGCGCCCTGATCGATCCCCCACTGCTTCAGCCAGGCGATCACCTCCTGCAGGACGGCCTCGCGGTTGGCCTCGGTCAACAGGATAACCCGGACCTCGGGGCGGCGCTTGAGGGCCTCCACCCAGGGATCGGGGGCCAGCATCACCGTCGCCAGCAGGGGCCGGCCGGCCCCGATGATCGCCTCGAGGGCGGCGCGAAAGGCCGGTGAGAGGAGCTCCATCTTCCCGATCTCATCAACGATCACCAGCCGGCGCGCGGCCAGAGCGCGCTGCAGAGCCGGGACACCCACCGCCTCCAGCGCCCGGAGGTCGACGCCGTACCGGCCGACGCGCGGCGGGCCGGGCCAGTCGACATGGGCCAGGACAGCGCTCTGGCCCTCCAGCGTCACCAGACGGAAGCCGACGCGCCGGCGCCCCTCACGGATCTCCTCGGTATAGAACCCGCCGGCCTGCTCCCCGAGCAGAGCGGCGAGCCGCTTGAGCAGCGTGGTCTTGCCGACCCCCGGACGACCGGCGATCAGCAGCGCCACCGCCGGCCGGCCCATCGCCCTCCCCCATCGCTGGCACTCCTTCGACGATCCCGCTCTCGCAGCCTATCAGGTCAGCCACACCCGGTCAAGGGCGAGGGGCGGCCCGGCGGGCGAGCCCGGGCGGGGCGCCGGCCCTAGGAGCCACGGCAGGCCAGGACCGTGACCACTGTGCGGAGCAGGATCAGCAGGTCGAGATAGGGGGACTGGTGTTTGAGGTAGTAGAGATCGTACTGGAGTTTCACCAGCGCATCCTCGACGGTGCGGCCGTAGGGGTAGTTGACCTGAGCCCAGCCGGTCAGACCGGGGCGCAGCAGCAGACGAGCGCGGTAGAAGGGGATCTGGGTCTGAAGCATGGCCACAAAGGCCGGGCGCTCGGGGCGGGGGCCGATCAGGCTCATCTCTCCCCGCAGGACGTTGAGCAGCTGCGGGAGCTCGTCCAGGCGCGTCGCCCGCAGGAGCCGACCGACGCCGGTGACACGGGGATCGTTCGCCGCCGCCCAGACCGGCCGGCCCTCCTTCTCAGCATCCGTGCGCATCGTCCGGAACTTGATCATCGTGAAGGGCCGTCCCCGATAGCCCACACGGACCTGACGGTAGAACACCGGCCCGGGCGAGTCGAGGCGGATGGCCAGGGCGATCAGCCCCCAGAGAGGCGCGGTCACCACCAGCCCGAGACCGGCCAGAACCAGATCCTCGACCCGTCGCAGGCACCGGTACAGTGGACCGGGCCCGCCGACCGCCAGCGCCATGACCCAGTGGTCGCCGATGTGCTCCACCGGAACCCGCCCGGTCAGCCTCTCGTAGAGATAGGGCATCAGCGTGACCGGCACGCCCGACTCAAAGAGCCGCAGCAGCGCCTGCGAAACCTCCCCGGACAGCGGGTGGGCGGTGGCCAGAACGACCTCGTCGACCCGCAGACGTTCGACCAGCGCCCCTAGATCGGCGCCCGGGCCGACTACCGGCAGGCCGTCGAACGCCCCCCGGGGCTCGGCGGAGTCGTCAACGAAACCCACCACCGTGTAGCCGCTCCACCGGTCCGCCTGCAGGAGACTGGCGATAGCGTGGCCGGCGCGGCGGGCGCCGACGATCAGCGCCCGCCGCCGGAAAGCCGGCCGGGCGAGCAGAGCGATCACCGTCAGGCGCCAGCCAGCCAGTCCCAGCCCCACCCAGCCGAAGGTCAGGATAAGCGCCGGCCCGTCGGCCGGGCGGACCAGCCAGCCCAGCCCCCCGCTCACCAGGGCCGCCACCAGGGCTGAGCGAACCGCCGGGAGGGGATGGGTGACGGCCCGCGCGCTGTAACAGCCACAGACCAGGGCCAGCGCCTCCCAAACCCCGACCAGACCGAGAGTCCATTCCCAGGACGACAGGCCCCCCACTGGGCGGAGAGCTCCCGCACGATCGGCCGTCAGCCAGAGGGCGACCAGCAGCACCATCCCATCACCCAGCGCCAGGATCAGCTGGCGCTCCCTGAGGCCGAGCGCCAGCCGGCCGGCCCGGACCGGCATCGCCCCCCACCGGCCGGCCGTGGCTTCGGAGGCCGCGGAGACCCCTCCGCGGTCAGTCGTCGACAGCGGCCATCTGGCCATTGGCCCTCCTCGCGCTCCACACGACCTTGCAGCCGTCTTCGAGCGTAGAGAGCCGTCTGCGCGCGGGCAAGGAACTACTTCACAGAAGTCGGGAGCATCAGTACTGGGCCAGCAGCTGCCGGAGAAGGGCGGGGCGACGCCAGGGGCCGACCACCGTCAGGAAAGTGCGCTCCGGCCGGAACGTCTGGGCGGCCAGCTGCCGGACCTCGGCCACCGTGACCGCCCGCAGGGCGGCGATCTCCTGGGCGACGGTCGAGGGGCGACCGAAGACCTGCTCGTCGCGCCCGACAAAGGCGGCGTAGAAGTCGGTGCCCTCGGCGCAGAGCCAGCGCCCGCAGAGATACTCCACGATCTGCCGCACCTCCTCGGCCGGCACCTCCTCGCGCAGGGCGGCCAGCTCCTGGAGCATCGCCCGCACGGCGGCGACCAGACTGCCCGGGGCCACGCCGACCGCCAGGCTGAGCAGACCGGCGTCGTCGTACTGCTCCAGCGTGGCACTCACCTCGTAGACCAGCCCCAGATCCTCGCGCAGCCGGCGCTCCAGGCGCGAGATCGCCGCCCCGGCCAGGAGCGTCGCCAGCACCTCCAGGGCGTGCCGGCCAGGCGCGTGCCGCGAGGCGACCGGGAAGCCGAGACGCAGGCGCGCCTGCTCGGTGTGTCGGTACAGAACCCGGACCGCCGGCCCCGGGGTCGGCGGCGGCGCCGGGGTCCACGCCGGCAACGCCCCACCGTTCCAGTGACGGAACGCCTCGGTCACCCGCTCCCGAACCTCGACCGGCACCACCGGTCCGGCGACGCTCAGCACCGCCCCGGCCGGCACAAACCAGGCCCGCATATAGGCCAGCAGGTGCTCACGGGTGATGGCCTGGACCGTCTCCGGCGACCCGGCGATCTCCCGGCCCAGTGGGTGATCGGGCCAGAGCAGGTTCTCCAGCGTCGTCTTGGCCAGGTCGTCGGCGTCGTCGCCGTAGGAGCGCAGCTCCTCCAGGATCACCCCGCGCTCGCGCTCGATCTCGGCCGGGTCAAAGCGCGGGGCCTGGACCAGGTCGGCCATGATCTGCAGGAAGAGGTCGAGATGCGCCACCGGACCGGTGATGATGAACCCGCTGTGGTCTTTATCGGTGAAGGCGTCGGCCGCGCCCCCCACCCCTTCGATGGCCACGCTCAGCTCCCGGGAGGTGGGCCAGCGGGCCGTCCCCCGAAAAACGGCGTGCTCGACGAAATGGGCGACGCCGGCCAGGTCCTCGGGCTCCGCGCGGGCTCCCCCCGTCAGGTACAGGCGAACGGCCACCGCCCGCGTCTCGCGCAACGGTGTCACCACCAGCCGCAGCCCGCTCGGCCACCGGAAACGAACGGTCCGGATCGCCGGCGGGCTGGTCAGTCGCTCCCCGATCAGGCGCTGGCGGACCACGCCTCTCCCTCCATCGGCCGTCCCCGCGACACCCCCAGCGGCCGCCGAACCGGCATGCCGGGGCGCCGGGGGAACCGTGGCGGCGTGGGCTGGACTTTCTCGATGACCACCAGAAACCGTCTCTCCGGTTCTTCCGGCAGGGTCACCGGCACCGGCTCCCACAGGCGCCCTCCCAGCAGGGAGATCGCCGTCCGGGCCCGGGCGATCTCGGCGGCGACGGCCCCTTTCTTGGGGGCGATCACCCGTCCTCCCAGCCGGGCGAAGGGCAGACAGAGCTCGGCCAGCGCGGCCAGTTCGGCCAGGGCTCGGGCCACCACGCAATCGTACCGCTCGCGGTGATCTGGATCGTGCGCCAGCGTCTCAGCCCGCCCCCAGATGACCACGACCGACGACATCCCCAGCACCTGGACGACGTGCTCCAGAAAACGCACCTTCTTGGCGGTGGCCTCCAGGAGCGTCAGCCGGAGATCGGGACGGGCGATCTTCAGCGGCAGACCCGGAAACCCCGCCCCCGTCCCGACATCGATCACCGCGAGCCCTTCTCCGGCCGGAAAGGCCAGCAGGCAGCTCAGCGAATCCAGAAAATGCCGGATCACCACCGCCCGGGGCTCGGTGATGGCCGTCAGGTTCACCCGGCGGTTCCAGTCGAGGAGTTCGCGCAGGTACCGGTCGAACTGGGCCACCTGGTCGGCACCGAGGGCGAGGCCAAAAGCGCGGGCCCCCTCAACCAGCAGGGCCCGCTCGGCCGGCCCCAATCCCTCAGGCCCAGGGCTCGACCGTCGCCCCATCGTCGACCGTGCAGGCGTAGACCTGAGGCACCTGGCCGGTGCGGCGGGCGTAGGCGGCCATCAGCCCCTGGCAGAACTCCGCGACCCGCCCGGCCGCCACCAGGTTGACCGTACAGCCGCCAAAGCCGGCCCCGGTCATCCGCGCCCCATAGAGCCCCGGCTGCTCCCGCGCCGCCTCGACCATGGCGTCCAGTTCCGGGCAGCTCACCGCGTAATCGTCGCGCAGACTGGCGTGCGAGGCGAACATCAGCTGGCCGAAGCCCACGAGATCCCCCTGTTCCAGCCGCCGGGCTCCCTCCAGCGTCCGCTCGTTCTCGGTCACCACGTGCCGGGCCCGCCGCCAGATCACGGCGGGCAGCAGCGTCCCGTACCGCTCGAGATCGGCGCTGGTCACATCGCGCAGCGCCCGAATGCCTGGCAGCACCGCCTGCAGTCGGCGGACCGCCTCCTCGCACTCCGCCCGCCGCTGATTGTATTCGGAGGCGACCAGCCCCCGCCGGACCAGCGTATCGGCAACCACCACTGCGGCCGCCGGCTGGACCGGCACCGGCCGGTAGGAGAGGTCGCGACAGTCGATGAGCAGGGCGTGGTGCCGCCGCCCCAGGGTGGCGATGAACTGGTCCATGATCCCACACCGCACGCCGACGAACTCGTTCTCGGCCCGCTGGCAGAGAAGGGCCAGCCGCACCGGGTCGAGGTCGAGATCGCTCACCGCCACGAAGAGGCGGGCCGCCGCCACCTCGATGGCCGCCGAGGAGCTGAGCCCGGCCCCGATCGGCACATCGCCCCAGACCACCCCGTCGAACCCCCGCAGCCGGTACCCCTCCGCCTGAAGCGCCCAGGCCACCCCCCGGATGTAGCTGCTCCAGGGAGCGCTGGCATCGGGCGCGAGCGTATCGAGCGAGAACGTCACCCGCTGGTCGAAGTTCAACGAGAACAGTCGAACCTGCCGGTCAGCCCGGGGACGGGCCGCGATCCAGACCGCCCGGCTGATGGCCACCGGCAGCACAAACCCCTCGTTGTAGTCGGTGTGCTCCCCAATGAGATTGACGCGGCCAGGCGCCCGCGCCAACAGGGTCGGCGCCGTCCCGTAGGCCGCCGCAAACGCCCGGGCGATCGCGTGACGGTCCATCGGTGTCACTCCCTACCATGGCGAGGCAAAGACCAGCACCACCCAGGCCCCCCCGACCAGGGCCGGCGCGTACGGAAAGGTGCTGGCCAGTGAGCGCGTGCGCCAGAGAGAGAAGAGACCTCCCAGCGCTCCCAGCAGCGCCCCCAGAAAAAGGGCGTGGTAGACCTGCGGCAGTCCGACCAGCAGCCCGATCACCACCGCCAGTTTCACATCCCCCATCCCCAGGACCGGCGAGCGGCGCAGCAGACGCTCGCCCACCCAGGCGAGGAGAAGCAGACTCCCGCCAGCGGCCAGCCCCCCCAGCACGGCCAGGAGCAGGGGCGGCCCCCAGCCCAGCGCCGCCGCCAGGAGCGCCAGCCCCATCCAGGGGACAAGCAGCCGGTTCGGCAGTCGACGCGCCAGGAGGTCGGTGCAGAGCGCCAGCAAGAGCAGCACCGACCAGAGGCTGAGCACCCAGAGGCGCGGGCCCCAGCCGACCTTGTCCGCCAGCAGCCCGAAGAGGCCCGCGGTGGCCACCGCCAGCAGCGGCTCCCACCACGGCAGCGGCCAGCCGCAGGACCGACAGCGCCCTCGCTGGCGCAGAAACCCCACCACCGGCAGAACGTCGCCCCAGGCCAGCGGCCGACGACAGGCCCGACAGCGGACTGGCCAGCGCCCGAGCGGCCGCGGGCTGAGCAGGCGCGGGGCCAGGAGGGCGACGACCCCGCCCAGCAGCAGCCCCAGCATCCCCCAGCCCGCGATCAGCATCGGCTCCGCTCCCCCCTCACCATAGCACGTCCGCCCGCCGGCGTTCAACTCCCCCGACCGGCGGAGCACAGCCCGCACCAGCCTGCTGAACGGAACGCCGGTTGACTGGCAGGCAGCCTTGGCTTTACAAGGACGAGGCGGTGTGGTAGTTAAAACATGGCATCGGCCAGCGCCTGAGTCAGGAGACAGCGATGAGGATCGAACTTCTGGTCCGCTGTGGGGGAGGGCTGCTCCTGGCCTCGGTGGTCCTCCTGCGAGACGACACCCTCACGCTCACCGTTCCGCCCGAGGCCCTGCGCTGGACTCTTGGTCTGGCGCTGGTGGCCTTCGCCGTCGGCTTCGTCATCACCCCTTATGTCACGCTGCGGCCGCTCCGCCGGGCCTACGAGCTGGCCCGGCGTCTGCCGGTTAAGGACATGGTGGCCGCCACGCTGGGGCTCCTCATCGGCCTGGTCATCGCCGTCCTGGCCGCCATCCCTCTCAGCCTGCTGCCGGCCCTGCTGGGCAAGATCCTGCCCTTCGTCTTCGCCGTGGCCATGGCCTATCTGGGGGTGGCCGTCTTCCTGGCCCGGCGCGACGACATCTTCGAGTTCATCCAGCACTTCCCCGGCGGGGGCGACCGTCACCCCGGCCAGATCCTGGTCGACACCTCGGCCATCATCGACGGCCGGATCGCCGACATCTGCCAGACCGGCTTTCTGACCGGCCCGCTGCTCATCCCGCGCTTCGTGCTGAACGAGCTGCAGCGGATCGCCGACTCGGCCGACCCGATCCGCCGCAATCGTGGGCGTCGGGGGCTCGACATCCTGCACCGTCTGCGCCGGGAGATCCACGTGCCGGTGCGGATCGTCGAGAGCGACGGTGAGGGGACAGAGAGCGTCGACGCCCGGCTGGTTCGCCTGGCCCGCCAGTACGGCTGCCCCATCCTGACGCTGGACTACAATCTGAACAAGGTCGCCGCTCTGCAGGGGGTCCGGGTCCTGAACATCAACGAACTGGCCAACGCCGTCAAGACCGTCGTCCTGCCCGGCGAGGAGCTGACCGTGCGGGTGATCCAGGACGGCAAAGAGGCCGGGCAGGGGGTGGGCTACCTCGACGACGGCACGATGGTGGTGGTCGAAGGCGGCCGGCGCCACCTCAACTGCGATGTCGACGTCGTGGTCACGCGGGTCCTGCAGACGGCGGCCGGCCGGCTGGTCTTCGCCCAGCCCCGGTCCGAAGGGGAGCAGGAACGGTGGTCGGCGCGGTCATCGTAGCCGCCGGCGCTGGCCGGCGTTTCGGAGGCGACAAGGTCTTCGCCAACCTGCTCGGCCGGCCCGTTCTGGCCTGGACGGTCGCCGCCTTTGAATCCACGCCTGAGGTTGATATAATCGTCGTAGTCCTGAGCCCGGAGAACCTGGGACGGGGGCAGGCGCTGGCCCAGGCCCACGGATGGCGTAAGGTCCGGCACCTCTGTCCCGGCGGCCCCCGGCGGCAGGACTCGGTCCAGGCGGGCCTGGCCGCCCTGTCCGGGACCGAGTGGGTGGTCGTCCACGACGGCGTGCGCCCGTGCGTGACCCCGCAGATCATCCGGGCCGGGCTGGCCGCCGCCCGACAGACCGGCGCCGCCATCGCCGCTCTGCCGGTGACCGAGACCCTGAAACGGGTGGACGCGCAGGGCCGCGTTCTGGCGACCGTGCCGCGGGCCGGCCTCTGGACGGCCCAGACGCCGCAGGTCTTCCGGACGGCGCTCCTGGTCCGGGCCCACCGCGAGGTCACGGCCGAGGTCACCGACGACAGCGCAATGGTCGAGGCGCTCGGGCACCCGGTCGTGGTCTACCCCGGCAGCCCGGCCAATATCAAGATCACCATCGAGGAGGACCTGGCTCTGGCCGCCGCGATCCTGGGCGGCCGGGCGCCGGTGTCAGCGTGCGGATAGGACTCGGCTACGACGTTCACCGGCTCGTCCCCGGACGGCGGCTCGTCCTGGGCGGTGTGGAGATCCCGTTCCACCTGGGGCTGGCCGGCTACTCCGACGCCGACGTGGCCCTGCACGCGCTCTGCGACGCGCTCCTGGGCGCCGCCGCGCTGGGCGATATCGGTCAGCACTTCCCGCCGGGCGACCCGCGCTTCCGCGACATCGACAGCCGGCACCTGCTCCAGCAGGTCGGCCGGCTGATCGCCGACCTGCCCGCCCGGGTGGTCAACGTGGACCTGGTCGTCCTGGCCGAGCAGCCGCGCCTGGCCCCCTATATCCCGGCGATGCGGTCGGCCATCGCTGCGGCCCTGGGGATCAGCCCGGCGCAGGTCAGCGTCAAGGCGGCCACCAACGAGGGCCTGGGCTTCGTCGGGCGTGGCGAGGGGATCGCCGCCTACGCCGTCGCCCTGATCGATCCGTGAGGAGAGCCATGCTCCGTCTCCTGCTCCACACCCAGCACTGCTCCACCTGCGTCTGTCGTTAGGGGTGTTGCGAGGGCGCAACACCCCTTCCCCCGACGAGCGGGCGGGCTGTGGCCTGGTCCGGAGAAGACTGGTCTCTCCGAAGGAGGTTCCCCATGTCCCTGCGCGACGATATTCGGGCGATTTTCGAGCGCGATCCGGCGGCGACCAACCTCATCGAGGTCCTGCTTTGCTATCCGGGCCTGCACGCCCTCATCATGCACCGGATCGCCCACGCCCTCTACAAGCGCGGGATCCCGGTCCTCCCGCGCCTCATCTCGCACATCAACCGCTTCCTGACCGGCATCGAGATCCATCCGGGCGCCAAGATCGGCAAGGGCGTCTTCATCGACCACGGGATGGGCGTGGTCATCGGCGAGACCGCCGAGATCGGCGACAACTGCCATCTCTTCCAGGGCGTCACCCTGGGTGGGACCGGCAAGCAGCGCGGGAAGCGCCACCCGACCATCGGCAACAATGTGATGATCGGCGTCGGGGCCAAGGTCCTGGGGGCCATCACCGTCGGCGACAACGCCAAGATCGGCGCCGGCGCCGTCGTCCTGCGCGATGTCCCGCCCAACGCCACCGCGGTCGGGGTGCCGGCCAAGGTCGTGGCCTTCTACAACCCCGAGGACGGCTCGACCCGGCGGGTCGAACACCTGCCCGACCCGGAGGCCGAACTGATCGACCAGCTGCACCGCAAGGTCGAGGAACTCGACCAGCGGCTCCAGCGGCTGGAGGAGCTGCTCCGCCAGGCCCTGACCACTCCGGAGGAACGGCCGGCGGAGGGGTCGTCGCTCAAAGTCGTACGTCATCTGACAGGAAGGAGCCCATGAAGGTCACCAACACCCTGACCGGCCAGAAAGAGGAGTTCGTCCCGGCGGGCGACCCGGTGCGGATGTACGTCTGCGGGGTCACCCCCTACGATAGCGCCCACGTCGGCCACGCCATGTCCTACATCGTCTTCGACGTCATCCGCCGCTACCTGGAGTTCCGCGGCTACCGGGTCCGCCACGTCCAGAATTTCACCGACATCGACGATAAGATCATCGCCCGCGCCCAGCGCCTGGGGCTGGACCCGCTCGCCCTGGCCGAACGCTACATCGCCGAGTACTTCGCCGATATGGACGCCCTCAATATCAAGCGGGCCCACGTCTACCCACGGGCGACGCAGGAGATCCCGATGATCATCACCATCATCCAGGGGCTCCTGCGGAGCGGCTGCGCCTACGTGGTCGACGGCGACGTCTACTTCCGCGTCGCCGCCAAGCCCGACTACGGCAAACTCTCCAAGCGCACCCCCGACGAACTGCTGGCCGGAGCGCGGGTCGAGATCGATCCGCGCAAGGAGAACCCCATGGACTTCGCCCTCTGGAAGGCGGCCAAGCCCGGCGAGCCCTCCTGGCCCAGCCCCTGGGGCCCGGGACGCCCCGGCTGGCACATCGAGTGCTCGGCGATGAGCCTGCGCTATCTGGGCGAGGAGATCGATATCCACGGCGGCGGCCAGGACCTCATCTTTCCCCACCACGAGAACGAGATCGCCCAGTCCGAGTGCTACACGCACCACATCCCCTTCGTCCGCTACTGGATCCACAACGGGCTGATGCAGTTCGCCGGGACGAAGATGGCCAAGTCGGTGGGCAACGTGATCACGATCAAAGAGGTCCTGCAGCACCATTCGGCCGACGCCCTGCGCCTCTTCGTCCTGCAGTCCCACTACCGGCGCCCGCTCAACTTCAGCGACGAGGGGCTGGAGGCCGCCGAGCGCGGCGTTGAGCGCCTGCGGACCGCCGCCGGCGGCGAGGCCATCGCCGACCCCGAGCCGCGTCTCCCCGAGGCCGCCCCGGCCACCGTCGAGGAGGCCTGGAACGGCTTCCTGGCGGCGATGGACGACGATTTCAACACGCCCCAGGCTCTGGCCCATCTCTTCGAACTGGCCAGCGAGTGCAACTGGCTGCGCGACAGCGGGGCGCCGGCCGAGACCCTCGCCGCCGCCCGCCAGGCGCTGCGGACCCTGGCCGGGGTCCTGGGCTTCACCCTGCGGCCGCGCGTCGCCGCCGAGGACCTGGCCGCCCGGCCCTTCATCGATCTCCTGGTCGAGGTGCGGAGCGAACTGCGCCGCGCCCGCCAGTACGATCTGGCCGACCGGATCCGGGCCCGGCTGAGCGAACTGGGGATCGTCCTGGAGGACCGGCCCGAAGGAACGGTCTGGCGGCGGGCCGGCGCCTGACACCGAACGACGATGGACCTGATCTATGGCCGGCAGAGCGTCCTGGAGGCCCTGCGGGCCGGGCTCGCCATCCAGCGGCTGCGCCTGGCCGCCGGCGTCCGCCCTCGGGGGCCCATCGCCGCGATCATCCAGCTGGCCCAGGAGCGTGGCCTCCCTATCGAATACGTCGACCGGCGCCTGCTGGACCGGCTGACCGGCGGGGCCAATCACCAGGGGGTGGTGGCCGAGGTCCCACCCTTCGCCTACGCCCCGCTCGAGGCGATCTTCCGCCGCCTCCAGGCCAGCCCCGAACCGGGCCTGGTCCTGGTCCTCGACCACCTGCAGGACCCGCAGAACTTCGGCACCCTCCTGCGCACCGCCGACGCGGTCGGGGTCCACGGGGTCATTCTGCCACGCCACCGGAGCGTTGGGGTCACCCCGGCGGTGGTCAAGGCCTCGGCCGGGGCAGTCCTGTACCTGAGCGTGGCCCTGGTCACCAATCTGGTGCAAACGCTGGAGGAGCTGAAGACCCGGGGCCTGTGGACCGTGGGCCTGGAGGGGAGCGCCCCCCAGAGTTACGAGACGGTGGACGTCGGGCTGCCTCTGGCGGTGGTCGTCGGCAGCGAGGGGACCGGGCTGAGCCGTCTGGTCCGCGAGACCTGCGACCTGCTGGTCCGCCTGCCGATGCGCGGCCACGTCTCCTCACTCAACGCCGCCGTCGCCGGATCGCTGATGCTGTATCATATCTGGCGGGAGCGTGTCCGGCGCGGGCTCGTCCCGCCCGAGGGCTGAGCGATGCAGCCCGCCGAATACGCCCGGAACTTCGCTTTCGAAGAAGAGTACTGGTGGTTTGTGGGGCGGCGGCAGCTGGTCCTGACCACCGTGGCCGCCCTGGCCGGTCCGGGCCGGCCGCGCCTCCTCGACATCGGCTGCGGCACCGGCTACCTGCTCGCCCAGCTGGGCGCGCTGACCGAGGCCGTCGGCCTCGACCTGGCCGACGAGGCCCTGGCCTTCTGCCGCGCCCGCCAGCTGAACCGTCTGGTCCGGGGGCGGGCCGAGGCGCTCCCCTTCGCCGATGGGAGCTTCGACATCGTCACCGCCCTCGATATTCTGGAGCACCTCGACGACGATCTGGCCGCCCTGGGCGAATGGTGGCGGGTCCTGCGTCCCGGCGGCCACCTCGTGCTCTTCGTCCCGGCCTACGAGTTTCTCTGGAGCGGCGAGGACTTCGTCTCCGGCCACCGCCGGCGCTATCGTCGGGGGCCGCTCCTCGCCCGCCTGCGCTCCGCCGGCTTCAGGGTCTGCAAGGCGACGTACGTCAACGCCGTCCTCCTGCCGCTGGTGGCCGGGGCGATTATCGGCAAGCGCCTCTTCCGTCCGCGCAGCCTCTATCAGTCGAACCTGACCCCACTGCCGGCGTGGCTCAACCGCCTGCTCACTGTCATCTTCACCCAGGAGGTCCGCTGTCTGCGCTGGCTGAACCTGCCGGTGGGGAGTTCGATCTTCTGTCTGGCCCGCAAAGAGCCCACCGGCTCTGGTTGAGGGGGTGATGGTCAGCCTATGGACCAGCCCGACATCGGCGCCTACTACGACCGGTTCTGGAGCGGAGCCGACCCGGCGGCGCTGGCCGCCCACGACTACCGCGCCTTCCAGGCGGATCTCTTCGCTTATGTCGACCAGCTGCTCGGCCCGCTGGCCGGCCGCCGGGTGCTGGAGATCGGCCCGGGGCTGGGCCACGACACCCTCCGTCTGGCCCAGCGGGGGGCCGAGGTCTGGGCCATCGACCTCTCGCAGCGGAGTCTCGAGATCGTGGCCGCGCGCTGCGCGGCGGCCGGGGTGGGCGACCGCGTCCACCTGGTGCGGATGAACGGCGAACGGCTGGGCTTCCCGGACGCCAGTTTCGACCTCACCTATGTCCAGAACACGCTGGTCCACGCCGACTGGCCACGGGTGGTCCACGAGTGTGCCCGCGTGCTCCGCCCCGGCGGCCGCGCTCTTTTCATCGAGCCGCTGCGCGACCATCCGGCGGTGGCCCTCTACCGGGCCACCCTCTCGCGCTGCCGGAGCTCCCGGCCGCGCTATCTGCGCTGGGGTGATTTCGAGCGCCTGCGCCGGGCCTTTCGGGAGAGCCGGCTGCAGCCCTTCTATCTGACCGCCGTCCTGGCCCTGCCCCTGCGGCGGACGCCCCTGGACCGCCTGGTCCGTCCCCCGCTCCAGGCGCTAGACCGGCACCTTCTCCGTCTGCCCTGGCTCCGGCCGTTCGCCTGGTACATTGTCGCCTGCTACACCCGCTGAGACCCGCCGGGGCCGCCAGGCCCTGAGCAGGACGAGCGCGCCCAGGAGTGTCAGGAGACTGGCGGCCAGCCCGACCCGCACGCTCAACGGGTCGAAGCGCATGACCACGGTGTGGGCGCCCGGTGGGACCGGGACCGCCCGGAAAAGATAATTGGCCCGATAGATGGGCGCCGGCAGGCCGTCGACCGTCGCCTGCCAGCCCGGATAGTCGAGATCGGTGACGACGAGAAGCGCCGGGCGGCTGGCCGCGACCGCGATCACGAGACCGGTCGGGGTCTCGGCCACCAGCCGGGCGGTGCCGGCCGGGCCGGCCGGCTGGGCCGGCAGGTCCACCGGCTCCTCCAGATAGGCGACGCTCAGGGGGTCGGCGAGCTCGCGGGCCAGCCGATCAAGGCCCGCCTGGTCCGGCGGCAGCCGGCGGGCCGCCCCGACCAGGAACACGCGGGGAAGGGCCTGCTGGTTCTCCAGCACCCGGCCGGCCGCCGTGCGCAGACGCTCGCGGAACCGACCGTGGTCGAAACGGTCGAGGGGACGAACCGTCCCCGCCGGGGTGACCAGACTCAGGCCGTAGACCTCGACCACCACCGACGGCTCGACCAGGTGGAGGCTCACCTGGGCCACCGGCCACGGCTCGGGGAGCGTCACCTCGCCGAAGAAGAGCAGACGGTCGAAGCGCCAGCCGTGCGGGTCGAAAACCGGCTCGCGCCAGACCACGGTCGGCAGCGCATGGCGCAGGCTCGGCCAGACATCAGGTCGTTCGGCCGCCCACTCGGCCAGGTGGACGCCCGCCTGGAGCGGCAGGACCGTGGTCTGGCCCTCCGGGCGGCGCAGCACGACCTCGGCCACGGTCGTGCCCTGGGCGAGGTGGGCGGCGTAGGCGAGCGCCCCGACCAGCCGCACCCGCTGGACCGGCACCGGCTCGGCCAGCTGGTAGAGCGGCGGGGGCAGGTCCCAGCGCCGGCCCACCACCACCTCGGCCCGGTGGGGGTCGAAGAAGACGCCGGCCGTGTGGGCCGGGGCCCGCTCGGGCAGCGGAGCCACCACCCAGCGCACTCCCAGGAGATCCAGCAGCCGGCTCTCGCCGCGCTGAGCGGTCACACTGTAGGCGACGAAGCGCTGGGGCCGGAGGGGACCGTAGGCCTCAACCTCCCGAATCCCCCAGGCGAGCAGACGGTTGGGCCGGGTCGGCACACCCGGCAGATTCCAGACCCGCTGGCCGGTGGCGTGGTCGAGAAGGTACCGGGCCAGGGGATCGGCCGGCTGGCTGAGATAGGTCGTGGGGACCAGGTGCCAGAAGGCGCGGGCGAAGAGCAGGAGATCGAGGACCGCCAGACCCGCGAGAACGAGGGGCCAGAACGGCCACTGCGGTCGGCGGTGGGCGGCCAGGAGCAGGACCGCGCTCAGCAGCGCCAGACCGCTCCAGAGCAGCCAGCGCCGGTTCTGGGGCGAGAGGGTCTGCTGCAGGGCCGGCCAGAGACGGTCGGCGTGCCAGGGGTTGGCATGCGGCCAGTGGCCGTAGAGGGTGTCGAGAAGGCTCTGGGCCATCGCCGGGGCCAGCGTGACCAGCGCCACCGTGGCCCAGCCCAGCAGGATCAGCAGCAGGACCGGCGCGGCGAAGGTCCAGATGCCGGCCCGGAGGCTGACGGCCGGCGCCCGTCGGAGCAGATCGAAGCCGGTGGCCGCCAGGACGGCCAGGGCCAGGTCGGTGAGCTGGAGGAAACGGGCCGGGACCCGGAAGGGGGCGAAGGGCGGGAGGCTGTAGACCAGATAGTGCAGGTTCAGGGGAGCGTAACTGCCCAGCGCCACCCACAGGCTGACCAGCGCCATGGTCCCCCAGAAGAGCACCCAGCGGTCGCGCCGGACCACCACGGCCACGAGCGCCAGCCCGAGCGGCACCTGGCCGACGTAGAAGGCCGTCTCCCAGCGCGTGGTCAGTCCCCAATCGAAGCCGCCGGGGGCGACGAAGAGAAACGGCCAGAGAGCGGTCAGCAGGTTGTGCGGTGGCAGGGCATGGGAGGTGGCGAAGGCGTAGGAGACCCCCTGGCCCCGCTCGGAGAGACGTCCCAGTTCCGCCATCGGGACGAGCTGGGCCGCCGCCAGCCCGGCGGCGATAAGCCCGACCAGCCCCATCCCCCTGCCCAGCCGCAGCCCCCGCTGCGGCCAGGAGAGGCCCGACGACGCCTCCAGCCCCCGAAAGACCCCGTAGGCCAGCAGACCGACGGCGCTGATGAGCGCCACCTGTGGATGGAGCCCCAGCCACTGGAGACCATGGGCCAGCCCGGCCACCACCAGCCAGCGCCCGGCCGCCCGGCCCCGGGTCTGGCACGCCCGCTCGATCGCCCACAGGGCCAGCGGCAGGGTCAGGGCGCTGTGGCCGATGCTGAAATGGATCCAGTGGCCGACGCTGTAGCCAGAGAAGGCGTACACAAACGCCCCGAACGTGGCCGCCGCCGGGCTCCGCCCGACCGCCCGCAGAAAGAGGAAGAAAAAGAGCCCGCTCAGGAGAGTCCGCAGCCAGAGCAGCCAGACCACCGCCCGATCCGCCGGGACCAGCAGCGCCAGCCAGTTCAGGGGGTAGAAGGTCCCGGCGCTGCCGTCGGCCAGGAAGGGGAAGCCGACGAACATGGCCGGCGTCCAGAGGGGCAGCTGCCCCTGCCGCAGCGCCTGGAGCAGCAGCACCAGCACCGGGTAGTGGTAGTTCTCGATATCGTCCTCATAGGGGGTGAGGCCCAGGACCAGAAGCCCCCCGAAGAAGAGACCTGAGCCCCCCACGAAGAGCAGGAGCGGCCACCGCCCCAGGAGACGGACCACCAGCCAGCCCCAGTCCAGCGCCCGCGAACGCACCACCCTCACTCCGACGCGACAGGATGGGGCCTGGATCATAGCAGGGGCGGTGCCAGCTTTACAAGTTCTTGACAGGAGAGGGTCCCCTGCCGGCCGCTGGCCGGCGCGGGCGGCGCCGGCTACAATACCCTCAGCACGCACGGGAGCGCCCCGCATGTTCCCGCCCCGACCGCCGCGCGCCCCCCTCCCGCCGGACTGGGGTCTGACCGTGACCGGCGGCCTGCTCCTGGCCGTGCAGGGGCTGGCGGTGGCCACCGGCGCCATCCTCGAGGGCTTTTTCCTGGCCCTTCCCGTCCACCTGGCCGCCTGTCGTTACGCCCTGCGCACGGCCGGCGGGCGGCTGCCGCTGGTGCTGGCGGTGGCCCTGGGGCTGCGGGTGCTGATGCTCTTCTCCTGGCCGGGCCTCTCCGACGACGTCTACCGCTATCTCTGGGACGGCCGGCTGACCGTGGCCGGGATCAATCCGTACCTCTATCCGCCCAGCGACCCCGCGGTCGCCCACCTGCGTGACGCCCTCTGGGTCGCCATCAGCGCCAAAGACCTCCACACCGCCTACCCCCCGCTCCTGCAACTGGCCTTCGCCGCCGTCGTCGCCGTGGCCCCGGCGAGCGTCAAGGCGATGCAGGTGGCCGCCGTCCTCTTCGACCTCCTCGCCATCGGGGCCCTGCTCGCGCTGCTGCGCGCCCTGGGGGAGCGGCTGGAGCGGGCGGTGGTCTACGCCTGGAGTCCGCTTCCCGTTCTCCAGTTCGCCCACAGCGCCCACTTCGACGGCCTGGTCGTGGGGCCGCTCCTGCTGGCGCTCGGCGCCGCCATCCGGGGCCGGCGCGGCCTGAGCGGGGCGGCCCTGGCCCTGGCCGCCCTGGCCAAGCTCTGGCCGCTGGCCCTGAGCCCGATCCTCGTCCGCCGCTGGGGCGGACGTGGCCTGGGCCTCTTCCTCCTCGTGCTCCTGGCCGGCTACCTCCCCTTCGCCGGCGCCGGGCCCCTGCTCTTCCACGATCTTCTGGTCGAGGGACGGGAGGCCGTCTTCAACGACAGCCTGGCCTTCCTCCTCCGACGGCTGTTCGGCGAGACCGCCGCCCGGCTGCTGGCCCTGCTGATGGCCGCCGGACTGGCCCTGGTCTACCTGATCCGGCCTGGCGGTGAGGATCGCGCGCTCATCCGGCGGGCCTTTGTCCTCATCGGCCTGGGCCTGCTCCTCAGCCCGGTGGTTGAGCCGTGGTACCTCACCTGGGTCCTGCCGTTCGTCGCCCTGGGGCTTCAGCCCGCCCCCGGCCGGCTGGGACTGGCCCTGACGCCGGCCCTGGCCTGGCTGCTTCTCTCCGGGCTGGTCGTCCTGACCGAGTACACCTATCCGGCCCGTCTCGGCCCCGGCGTCTGGCCGGTTGTCCGGCTGGCCGAGTACGGCCCCTTCGTCGGGCTGCTCCTCCTCTGGGCGGTCCGGTCTGGCTGGCGGCGATAAGACCCGCCCCTGGGCGGGGGAACGGGCCGGCGGGGGATAAGGTCAGCCGGCCGGGCCGTCGGCGCGAGCCCCCTGGGCGGCCTCGACCAGGATGGCCGCCACCTCCGGGCGGGTGAACTCGGGCGGGGGAGACTCGCCGCGCTGGAGCATGGCCCGCACTTTGGTGCCGCTCAGGACCACGTGCTCGCTGGCGTCGTGCGGGCAGGTCTTGGTCGAGGCCATCCCGCCGCAGCGCCGGCAGTAGAAGGCGTGCTCGAAGAAGAACGGCGTGATTCCCAGCTCGTCCGGGCGGAACTGCTCGAAGATGCGGTGGGCGTCGTAGGTGCCGTAGTAACTCCCGACCCCGGCGTGGTCGCGCCCGACGATGAAGTGGGTGCAGCCGTAGTTCTTGCGCACCAGGGCGTGGAAGACCGCCTCTCGCGGACCGGCGTAGCGCATGGCCGCCGGCAGGACCGCCAGGAGCACCCGGTCGGGCGGGTAATAGGCGCGCAGCAGCACCTCGTAGCAGCGCATCCGGACCGCCGCGGGGAGATCGTCGCTCTTGGTCTCGCCCACCAGCGGATGGAGCAGCAGCCCATCGACGATCTCCAGGGCCACCTTCTGCAGATACTCGTGGGCCCGGTGGACCGGATTGCGGGTCTGAAAGCCGACCACCTGCCGCCAGCCGCGCTCCCGGAAGCGCCGGCGGGTCTGGGCCGGGTCGAGTTCGTACTCCCCGAACTGCGGCGGCAGCGGCCGCTCCAGCACCCAGACCGGCCCGCCGACCAGCACCTCCTCCTGCTGGCAGAGGGCCCGCACGCCCGGATGGGCCAGGTCGGTCGTGCGGTAGACCAGCTCGGCCTCGCGCTGCTTGTCGTAGCGGTAGAGGTCGGCCACCTCCAAAACCCCCACCGGGCCGGCCTCCCCGGCCAGGGCCACCAGATCCCCCGGCCGCAGCGTCGCGGCCAGGGCCGGCGGCACCGGCAGCGTGATGGGCAGCGACCAGACCAGGCCATTGGCCAGCCGCATCTCCCGGACCACCCGCTCGTAGTCCTCCCGGACGAGAAAGCCCTCGAGGGGACTGAAGCCGCCGTTGGCGATAAGCAGCAGGTCCGAGAGCGCGCGGGGCGAGAGCCGGAGCACCGGGAGAGCCGGCAGCCGCTCCTGCAGCCGCTGGCGCTCCTTGCCCACCGCGAAGCGGTTGACCAGCCGCCCCCCGTGGGCCGGCACCGGCCCCTCATCCGCCGGGAGATAGCCCAGCCGTTCGAGCGTGGCCACGATCTTGGCCACCGACTCCTCGACGGTCTCCCGGTCCGTGTCGCAGATGACCTCGGGGGCCAGCGGTTCCTCGTAGGGGTCGGAGATCCCGGTGAAGTTCGGGATCTCGCCGCGCAGGGCTTTGGCGTAGAGGCCCTTGACATCGCGCTGGATGAGGACCTCGAGCGGACAGCGGACGTAGACCTCGATGAAGTCGCCGATCTGGCGCCGCACCTCCGCGCGGGTGTCGCGGTAGGGCGAGATGGCGGCGGCGATGGCGATGACCCCGTTGCGGGTCAAAAGGTCGCAGACAAAGCCGATGCGGCGGATGTTGGTGTCGCGGTCCTCCCGGCTGAAGCCCAGCCCCTTGCTCAGATGGGTCCGGATCACGTCCCCATCCAGCACCTCCACCCGACAGCCCCGCGCCCGCAGGACCGCCTGCAGCTGGTGGGCGAGGGTTGTCTTGCCCGCCCCCGAAAGCCCGGTCAACCAGATCGTCACACCGCGGGTGTTCACGCTTCTACTCCCTCTCCCAAGATTCCCGGGCCACCGGTCTCAGAGCAGCCGGAGGCCCGTCGCCAGCAGGATCACCGCCAGGGTTGGCCGCAGCGCCCGTTCCGGCAGTCGCACGCTCAGCCGGCTGCCCAGCAGCACGCCAGGGATGGCCCCCAGGAGGAGATGCCCGGTGAGGACCGGGTCGACGCTCCCGGCCTGCCAGTGGCCGAGGGCGGCCACGCCCACCAGGAGACAGGCGTGGACCAGGTCGGTGCCGACGATCACCCGGGCTGGCAGCCGCGTCGTCAGGGCCAGGAGCGCCACCACCAGGCTGCCGCTGCCCACCGAGGTCAGGCTGACCAGCAGGCCGACCAGAAAGCCCGCCGGGGTGAGCAGCCCCGGCGGCAGGGCCCAGGTGGACCAGTGGGGCAGGAGCACCTGGCCCAGCAGCACCAGCGCGACCAGAATGAGGGCGCCGCCCAGAAGATGGGTGATGACCGCGTCCACCTGCCCGCCTGGCAGCAGCCGCAGCCCGACCAGCCCGACCACCGCCCCCGGCAGGCTGCCCAGCGCCAGCCGGCGGACGGTGGGCCAGTCCACCGTCCGGTAGCGCAGGTGCTGGGCCGCCCCGACCAGTTTGGTCAGCGTGGAGTAGGCCAGGTCGGTCCCGACCACCACCAGCGGCCGAAAGCCGGCGAAAATGAGCAGCGGCGCCATCAGCGCCCCTCCGCCCATCCCGGTCAGCCCCACCAGCGTCCCGACCAGCAGCCCAAAGCCGAGAAGGACCGGCTCGACCACCAGCACACCCCACCTCCGGCGCGAACCCGAGATAGTTGATTAAAACTATCAACTATCTCTGGAATTCTGCCCGTACTATACCACGGCCCGGGGCGACCGTCAAGGTCGCCGGCCACGCTGTGCTTGCCTTCCGCCCGGCCGCTCTTTATCATAGCGGACACCGGCCGGAGAGGGAGACCATGGAGCGCTGGTTCGACGCGCCGGTGGCGGTGATCGTCAATCCGGTCAGTGGCCACGGCCGGGTCCGACGGTGGTGGCCGCAGATCGCCGCCGCCCTCAAGGCGCAGGGGCTGGCCTTCGCCGCCGTCTGGACCCCCGGGCCCGGCGCGGCCACCTGGCTGACCCGTCAGGCCCTGGCCGAGGGGGCGGAACTGGTGGTGGCGGTCGGGGGCGATGGCACCCTCAACGAGGTGGTCAACGGCTTTCTGGCCGACGACCGGCCGGTCAACCCGCAGGCGCGCCTGGGGCTCATCCCGACCGGCACCGGCACCGACTTCAGCCGGAGTCTGGGCCTGCCCGTGGGGCTGGCGGCCGTGCCGGCGCTGACCGCCGGCCGGGTCCGCTATCTCGACGTGGGCCGGGTCTCGTTCCGCGCGCCCGACGGGCGCCCGGCCCACCGGTATTTCGTTAACGTGGCCGACGCCGGCCTGGGAGCGACCGTGGCCGCCCTGGTGGGGACGCGGTTGAAGGCGCTCGGGGGACGGCTGGCCTACCTGACGGGGGCGGTCCTGGGGCTCCTCCGGCACCGCGATTGGTGGGCCGAGTACCGGATCGACGACGGGCCCTGGCAGTCGGTCCTTCTGGGGATGGTCGCGGTGGCCAACGGCCGCTACCATGCCGGCGGGATGCTGCTGGCCCCCCCGGCGGCCCTCGACGACGGCTACCTCGACCTGCTGCTGCTCCGAGGCGCCCGCAAGACCGAGGTCGTCGGTCAGCTGCTGCCCCGCGTCTACCGGGGCGCTCACCTGGGCCATCCCAAGGTGACCCACGCCCGGCTCCGCCGGCTGGTCCTGCGGTCGCCAGAACGGGTCGGCCTGGAACTGGACGGGGAGGTGGTGGGCTTCCTCCCCGCCGAGTTCACCGTGGTGCCCCAGGTGCTCGCCCTGCTGGGATGACACAGCACAGGAGAGAGGACGATGATCTACGAGCTGCGGCAGTACGCGATCGAGCCGACGCTGCTGGATGAGTACCTGGCCTGGGCCAACGACCGGGCCCTGCCGCTTCTGACCGGGACCTTCGGGTTCCGGCTGGTCGGCTTCTGGCGGGTGACCGGCTCGGGCGACGAGACACCGCCGGGCCCGATCAATGTCGTCTGGCTGATCGCCTGGCAATCGGAGACGGAGATGCGCGAGACCTGGACGCGCGTCCGGTCGTCGCCGGCGTGGCAGGCGATCCGCGAGGGGCTGCCGCCGTACTGGCGGGAGCGGCGGAGCGTGGTGCTGCAGCCGATCCCCTACTCGCCGCTCCAGTAACAAGGAGGGACGATGGCGCTCCGACTGGACTTCGAGGTCTACCTGGGGCCGGGGGGCGACCCGGCCGAACTCATCGCCCTGCTCGACCAGGCCGGGATCGACCGGGCGGTGGTCATGCCGCGGGTGCAGCTGCGGCCCGACAACCGGGGGCTGGTCGCGGCGCTGCGCGGCTACGACCGTCTGATCCCCTGCGCCTCGGTCAACCCGAACTTCGGCGAGGAGGCGGTGCAGGAACTGCGCACCGCCGTCACCGAGTGGGGGATGCGCGGGCTGAAACTGATGCCGCCGGGGTTCGCCCTCAACCTGCTCGGCCCGGCCACGCTCCGGGTGATGGCGGTGGCCCGCGAACTGGCCATCCCGGTGACCATTCACTCCGGCCCGCCGCCGGGGCATCCGCTGGAGATCGCGGCCCTGGCCCTGCGCTTCCCCGAGGTGCCCATCATCATGGACCATATGGGCTACCGCGACTACACCGGCGCCGCCATCGCCGCCGCCCAGCTCGCTCCGAACATCTACCTGGGGACGACGCTGGCAGCCTTCGAGCCGGGCGTGGTCCGGGCGGCCGTTCAGGCGGTCGGGCCGACGCGGGTGGTCTTTGGCTCGAACGCCCCCTCGGCCTATCCCGACCTGGCGATGGAGAGCATCCGGCGCCTGAAGCTCGGTCGGGAGGCCGAGGACCTCATCTTCGGCGAGAACCTGCGCCGGATCTACCGTCTGCCCGAGTGACCGCCCCGACCGCTCGCCGAGCGCCTCGGCGGTCAGGCGGAGGGAGTGCCCAGGCTGGCGGGAATACGCCAGCCCAGGGCCTCCAGGTCGCGCTCGCGGACGGTCAGGACGATGTGCTGACCGTGGACCAGGGCGACGCCCTCCGGGGGGATGAGCAGGTGACCGGCGGCCGGGCCATCCGGCAGGGCCCGGATGCCGGCGACGGGATCGACGCTGACGACCCGGCCGACGTAGACGTGGTCACGGTCGTAGACGCGCATGCCGGGGCGCACCAACTGGGGATCGAAGCCCATGCCGGACGGCTCCGTACACCCGGAATCGTCCCCCTCGCGGGGCAAGCCCCGTGCCACCGGGCGCGCCGGCGCCGCCGGGCTGGCGGCGCCGGGACTCCCACGGAGTTTTTACGGCGCGACGGGCGTTCTTTATCACCTTTTGATGGCGGGAGGCTGTAGGCTGAGAGCCGACGGTCGGTGGCCGATCTCGGGGTGGGGTGGAGGATGGTGGTGCGACCGACCGTCTCCGTGGGCGGCCCTGCGGTGACAGGCACAGGGGGCCGCCCATGCGCTTTTATCCACCGGTCGGATCCGGTCCCCAGGCCGCCCGGTGACCGCCGGTTCTGGTCTCCAGGGAAGGAGATCGGGGGAGAGAGTGCAGGCGCACGAGAGCCCGCGGAGAAGAGAGGCCCAGCGCCCCATGCGCCCGGGTCCGCTGACCGGAGCGGCTGAAGAGCGCGAGCGCTGGCTGGCCCTGGGGCTGTGCGGGCTGGCCTTCGGGCTGCGGCTCTACGGCCTGACCCGCGAGAGCCTGTGGGTGGACGAGGCGTTCACCGTGGCCAACGCCCGCCGGCCGCTGGCCGAGGTCTGGACGGCGCGGGTGGACGTCCACCCGCCCCTCTACACCACGCTCATGCACCTCTGGCTGCCGCTGGCCGGAGCCGGCGAGTTCTCGCTGCGTTACCCGTCGGTCCTGGCCGGCGTGCTGCTGGTCCCGGCCCTCTTCGCCGCCGGGCGGGCGCTGGGCCGGCGTGGTCTCCCCGGGCGCGCCGCGCTCCTGGCCGCCCTGGCACCGCTGGCCATCTGGGTGGCCCAGGACGGGCGCAACTACGCCCTGCTCCTCACCGCGGTCGGGCTCGGCCTGGCGACCACGCTGCGGGTCCTGGCCGGGACGCCGGCCGGCGCTCCCGGCCGCTGGCAGGTGGGGGCGACCCTGCTGGCCCTGCTGACCAACCACAGCGCCCTGAGCCTGCTCCTGGCCCAGCAGCTGGGCGCGCTCGGACGTCTGCGCGACCGGGCCTTCCGCCGCCCCTGGCTGGTGACGCAGGGGGTGACCATCGGGGTTTTCGGCCTCTGGGCCGGCGTTTTTCTTCTGCACCGGGAGTACTGGCAGGGGCTCTTCTGGCTGCCGTGGACCCGGACCACTCCGCTCGGACGGCTGCTGGTCGACTGGGCGGCCGGCTACAGCGGCTGGCTGCTGGGGATGCAGCGCCTGCTCGACACGGCCTGGGGCCCGCTCCAGTGGACGATGGCTGTCGCTATCGCCCTGGTCGGTCTGCTGACGATGGTCGGGCTGGCGGTCCCCGGTCTGGACTGGTCCCGGCGGCTCTTTCTGCTGACGGCGCTTCTTCTCCCGGTCGTGGCGGTGGTGGTGGCTGACCGGCTGAACCCCAACTACCACCTGCGGTTCACCCTGGCGGGGTATCCGGTCCTTCTGCTCCTCCTGGCGCGGGGGCTGGCGGCCGTTGCGGCCCGGCGGCTCTGGCTGGGACGGCTCGCCCTGGGGGCGCTGGTCGGGCTCTGGGCGGCCGCCTACCAGGTCTACCTGACCACCCCGCTCAAAGAGGACTGGCGGTCGGCAGTCCGCTTTCTGGCCCGTGAGAGCCGGCCGGGCGACGTGGTCCTGGCGGCCCTGAAGATCGCCGTGGACTACTACTACACCGGCCCGGCCGTGGTCTACCAACTCCCGCCCCCTGTCTCCTTCACCGAGGCGGAGCTGGTCGCCCGGCTCGACGCCATGGTCAACGGGGCCGAACGGGTCTGGCTCATTCCCGCCGAGAACCTGGCTATCGATCCCCAGGGCTTCACCGCCCGCCTCCTGACCCGTCACGCGCGGGCGCGACACGACTATCAGGTGGGCCTGCCGGTCAGTCGGTTCGACCTCCCGCCGGGGACGCATCTGCGGCTGGGGCCGCCGCTCGTGCCCATCGACGCTCTCTTTGAGGCGAAGGTCCGGCTGATCGGCTACGCCGTGGCCGACAGCGGCCCGGGCCGGGCGCTCCAGGTGGTGACGGTCTGGCGGCTCGAGCGGCCGCTGGACGAGGACCTCAAGGTGTTCGTCCATCTGCACGACGAGCGGGGGCAGACGGTCGCCCAGCAGGACCCACTTTTCAGCGACCTCACCGGGCTCGGCGGCCGGCATCTGCCGGTGGGCCGGGAGGTGTGGATCGAGGCGCTCGTGCCGCTCAACCCGGCCCAGCGCTGCGCCGTCCGGCGGGTGGCGGTCGGCCTCTACCGGCCGGTTCACCCCTACCCGCGCCTGGTGGTCAGCCCGCCGGAGTCCGAGCAGCGGGTGTTCCTGCCGGTGCCCGCCACCCTCTGCCCGCCCGTGTAGCCGGGGTGGAGCAGCCGATCGGCTCAGCGGAGCAGGGCGGCGATGTCGTGCTGGAGACGCTCCAGCGGCACCTCCAGGCCGTCGTAGTAGCCCCGGAGGCGCCACTCACGGTCGATCAGGACAAAGCGGTTGCTGTGCACGACCGTGTCGTAATCGTGCTCGTGCACCGTGCCGTCGGCGTGGACGTGCCGAACACGCTGGCCGGCCGCGAGCGGCACGCGCTGGACACCCAGGCGAAAGCCCTCTTCGATGAGCCGCTGGACCGTGGCCGGCTCGCCGGTGAGAAACCACCAGCCCGCCGGGTCGGCACCGACCCGCAGCGCATAGTCGCGCAGGACCTCCGGCGTGTCGCGCTCTGGGTCCACGGTGAAGGTGAGCAGCAGAGCCCGCGTCCCCAGATGCCCGTCGCGACGGAGCGCCTCCTGAAGATCGCGCAGACGCGGGGCCAGGAGCGGGCAGGCATCGGTGCAGGCGCTGTACAGGAAACTGGCCAGGACGACCTTCCCCCGCAGGTCGTCCGCGCGCACCGTCCGGCCCCACGGATCGGTGAGCGCGAACGCGGGGGCCGGCCCGTAATCAGGCAGGGGGGTGGACAGCCAGGGCCCGAACCGGCGGGCCCCCAGGACCACCACGACCAGGAGAAGCGGCAACCCCAGGACCAGGGCGCGCAGCAGAACAGTGTGCCGCACCGATTTGCTCCCAAACTTTAATAGGCCGATCGGGATAAGGAACCGGCCCCTCACCCCCGCCGACCCATCCCCCCAGAACTTTACCATAACCTGGCCCGCCGGCGCCGGCCAGCCCAGACCACGCCGCTTTGACAGCGCGATTGTACCCATCCCGCCACCGGCATGGCAATCCGACCGCGCTCACGCCCTCGTGGACGAGGCCAGTGCCGCCCGGTTCAGGGCCGCTGGCAGAGGACGACCCGGCTGGTGCGATCGGTGTGGTAGACGAAGGTTCGGTCCTGGGCGCGCAGGACGATGCGGTAGCCGGGGACGATGACCTGGGCGTAGAGGCGGCCTGGCTCAGGGCAGCCGAGCGAGGTGTCGGGCCATTCCCGCTCTTCAACACTCTCGACAACGATCTGGTCCGGGCTCAGGCCCAGGCGGCGGGCCAGATCCTGCCGGGCGAGGTCGACCATGGCGCTCCCTCCGGTGGGCCGAGCGGCGTCCGGGGCACCCCTGGTCTGGCCGGGCGTCGGTGTCGGCGCGGCGAGAACGGTTGGCGTAGCGGGGACGGTCGGAGCGGGCGTCGGGGAGGCCGCGGGAGCGGTGCAGGCGGCCAGAGCGAACAGGGCCAGTCCGGCGCTCCAGACCCAGATGGTCCGCATTGGACACCTCCGTGGTGGTACGTTCATCGTATCAGACGCGGGCCGTGGGCGGATGGTTCCCGGCGAACCCGGCGGGTTCCTGGTAGGCGGTGGACCGGTCCTGGCGTATAATGTGCCGAGAAGGCCGGGTCGGCGCGCCACCGCCCCGACGGGCAGAGGGAGAGGCGATGAGAGAGCGGCCAGTCAAGCCCCTGCGCCGGTTCCCGTATGGGAAGGGCGATACCGGCTACACCTCGCTTCTGACCGGAGAGCGGGTGCCGAAGTACCATCTCATCCCCGAGAGCTACGGCACGGTCGATGAGGCGACCTCGTTTCTGGGACTGGCCCGGGCGCTGGCCGGAACCGAGCGCACGCGGGCGGTCCTGCTGCGCATCCAGGAGGACCTCTATCTCCTGATGGCGGAACTGGCGACCCCGCCGGAGAAACAGGCCGCATCACCCTACCACATCACCGCCGAGCACGTGGCCTGGCTGGAGCAGACCATCGAGGACCTCATGGCCCAGACCACCATCCCCAACCGCTTTATTCTCCCCGGCGAGACCCTGCCCTCGGCCGCCCTGGATGTGGCCCGGACGGTGGTGCGGCGGGCCGAGCGACTGGTGGTCCGCCTCCGGCACCGCAAATGGCTGGCCAACGAGCAGGTGGTCCGCTACCTCAACCGGCTCTCAACCCTGCTCTTCATCCTGGCCCGCTACGAAGAGAGCGTTCGGGGCGTGCCCTACGCCCTGGCCGAACTGGAGCCGGGACACCGCCTGGACACGCCGCCGGTCCGGGAGGCGTAACCTCCCCCGCACGGGTTCCGGCCGGCGGTGAGCCCGGGCGACCATCTTTTCTCCCCCCAGACAGTGCACACTCCAGACCGGGACGGGGCGACAACCGGGCGCGGCGGCCAGCCGTCCGAGAGCGCCCGGCAACGCCGGCGTTGGGCTATGATGATCTCCGGTGCCGCTTCCGAGGCCGTGCGGCACAGGGTCTGCACCTACCCGGAGCAACAGCGACCTTCCCGCGAGGTGAGACCATGGCGATGCCAGCGCCGATGACCGAGCGGACCCGGACCGGCCTGACGGTGGCGGAGTGGGAGCAGCGGGCGCGGGCCCATCTGGACCGCTGGCAGACCCTCATCCGCGAGGTGCACGCCAAGACCCGCCAGGTGGCCCTGACCGTGGGCCTGGAAGAGGCGGCCGAGTAGCTAGACGGTCCAGAGGTCCGGCCGGGTCGCCAGCAGCCAGAGAGCGAACACCGCACAGAGGCCCCCGCCGACCATCAGGGCCACCGAAGAGCCGGAGACGGCGGCCAGCGCCCCGAGCGGCACCGCGCCCAGGGGGCTGAGTCCCCAGGTGACCATGTAGGCGCTCATCACCCGTCCCCGCAGATGGTCGGGGACCCGCTCCTGGAGCACGGTGTTGTTCAGGACCATCAGGAACGCCCCACAGGCGCCGACGCCGGCCAGAAGCAGGCTGGCCAGCGGCACCACCCGCACCAGCCCCAGCCCCACCAGCAGCACTCCCAGGCAGACCAGGGCCCCCAAAAGAACGAGCCCCCGGCGCCGTCGCTGGCCCAGACCGGTCACCAGCAGGCTGCCCGCCACGGCGCCGGCCCCGCTGCTGGCCACCAGCAGCCCCAGACCATCGGCCTGCAACCCCAGGTGGTCACGGGCGTAGGCCGGCAGCAGCTGCATGTAGGGCATCGCGCAGACGGCCGAGACGCTGGCCACGAGCAGAAGCCCGAACACCGCCCGGTCCCGGCGGCAGAACTGAAAGCCCTCCCACAGATTGTGCAGGACCGAGGCCTGCCGGGCCAGGAGCGGCCGGGGGACCACCCGGAGACGCCGGACGTTGCTGACCGACCAGACGTAGCCGACCGCCTGGCAGAGGAAACAGCCCGCCACCCCGACGCTGGCGATGAGCGCTCCGGCCACGGCCGGGCCGATGATCCGCGAGACGTTCAGGCTGAGCGAGTGCAGAGCGATGGCGTTGGCCAGCAGGTCGCGTCCGACCAGCTCGGGAACCAGCGCCTGGCGGGCCGGCACGTTGACCGCCATCACCGTCCCGATGACCAGCGAGGCCAGGAGCAGGTGCCAGACCTGCACCATTCCCAGCAGGACCAGGGCCGCCAGGCCGAGGGCCAGCGCCATCAGCAGCGTCTGGCTGACCATCAGCACCCGCTGGCGCTGGAACCGGTCGGCGATCACCCCACCGAACGGCGAGACGACCAGCATCGGAAACAGAAAGCAGAAGCCGTTCAGTCCCAGGTAGAAGGGCGAGTTGGTGAGCTCCAGAACCAGCCACCCGAAGGCAACCTGTTGCATCCCGAAGCCGATCTGGGTGGCGAAGTTCCCCTGGAAAAGAAGACGGTAGTTGGGCACAGAGAGGGCGGCCAGCACCGCTCTCAAAGAGGGCCAGACCAGACGGCGGGGCCGGACGCTCCGCCAGCCTGCGGCGGGGGCTGTTCCGGCCCGTTTGCCAGACATCGCCATGATTCCCCCGGGTGCCCGGCGACACCCCGCCCCTATCATAACCCAGCCAGACAGCCGTGGACAAGCCTTGTCTTCTCAGCGCTCTGAAGACTCCGGTCCGGCGCCCGCGCCCGGCCGGGCGGCGCCATGGGGCGGAGGCCGCTCCCTGCTGGTCGCCTGTTACCTCCGCGCGCTATAATTAGCAGTGAAGAGGGGGTAGGGCCCGAATCGCCCGCTTCACTGCACAGTAAGGAGGGGTGAAGCATGGAGTTCGGGACCTGGCTGCTGATGGCGGCGATGGCCTACGGTCTGGGTGTGTTCTGGTACGACCTGCTCCCCGGGAAACTGCCGGCGCACCCGTGGCGCGTGGCCGCGTATCCCTTTGTCCTGATGGTCTTCGGGCAGGCGTTCCTGCCGGTGGGCCCGGCCTTCGGCGGAATCCACCCGGTGACCGCGCTGGTTGCCTCTCTCATCGGCGTTATCATCGATTGGCTCATCACCTACCTGCGGCACCCCCAGGCCATCCCGAGCCTGGAGGCGCGCGCGGCCTGACGGTCTCTGGCCGGCCCTACCCCCTCTCGCCGCCATTTTTATTTTTGGGCAGGAGGTTCGGTGATGGCCCTGTACGCCCTCCTCACCCGGCTCTCCCCCGAAGCGGTGACGCGACCGGGCGCCGTCCGTGAACTGGGCGAGCGCGTCAGCGCCGCCCTGGCCGAGCAGGTCCCCGAGGCGAAGTGGCTCGCCAGCTACGCCGTCCTCGGCCCCTACGACTACCTCGATATCTTCGAAGCGCCCAACGAGGAGGTCGCCGCCCGCGTCAGTCTGGTCATCCGCTCGCTCGGCCACGCCACGACCGAGACCTGGGTGCTCACCCCCTGGGAGCGCTTCAAGGAGCTGGCGCGCTAACCCGACCGCCCGCGCTCGCCCAGCCCCAGCACCGTCCGACAGTACCGGACGCTCTCTTCGAAATGCTGGCGCTGCTGGAGCCGGAGCCGCTCGCAGAGGGCCGGGTCCGGTGCCGCGCCAGGCGGGGCCTCGAGCTGGGCGAACGGCGCGTTGGGCGGCTGGACGGTGCGGGCGACGAAGCGGGCGAAGTCGGCCGCCAGCATCTCCGGGAACAGCTGCCAGAAGTCGGGCTCGAAGTAGGGGAGAACGCGCGGCGGCAGGCCGGTGATGATCTCCAGGTTGATGGCCACCTGGGGGCGTCGGGCCCGGAGATGATCGATGACCGCGCCGATGGCGACGTTGCCCTGCCCCATCGGCACCCACTGCACCTGGGCCCCGCGCGGATGGGGCATCACCCGCGAGTCGCGGACGTGGGTCGTGACCACATAGGGAGCCAGCACCTCGGCCGCCAGCAGCGGGTCCTCGACCACCCAGACCGGGTTGCCGGTGTCCAGACAGGCCCCCACGTAATCGGGGCCGGCCTCTTCGATCAGCCAGCGCAACTCCCTCCCCTGCAGGTCGCCGGCGTGGTTCTCGACCGCGATCATCACCCCCAGATCGCGGGCCAGCGGGGCCACCGCCCGCAGCGTCCGCACACACTCGGCCAGATGCTCCCGCAGCGGCACCGCGCCCTGCCGGTCGGCCTGGCTGCCCAGAAAACAGCGCAGGACCGGGGAGCCGAGGAGATGGGCCACCCGCAGCATTGTCCGCAGCTGCTCTTCCCCCGAGCCGTACTCGGGCCGGAACGAGCGGGAGTAGCGGTCGAACGACCCCATCCCGACCTCGAGATACAGCCCCAGTTCCTCGGCCCGCCGGCGCAGGGCCTGAAGGTAGTCCGGCTCCAGACTGGCGAAGTTCCCCCGCTCCGAGAACTGGACGCCGTCCAGCCCCAGCGCCGCCGCGTACTCCAGCAGCTGAAACGCGTCCCATCCCTGCCAGCGCAGACTGTAGCTATCAACCCCCAGACGCACGCATGCCCCCCTTGGCGATTCTTTCGCCGCCCTCTTGACTGGCAGCCCACAGTGGAGTACTTACTTATCGGACACAGCCTGCGGCCATGGCCTAGCGGCCAGAGGAGGAGCCCCATGGGATTCAAGATCCGGCTACCGTGGAGCAAGCCCGCGCAGCCCCAGCCGGCCCAGCGGCCCGACCCCGCAACCTGCACCCACCCGCGGGCCGAGGTCGAGATGCACGGCACCGCCATCAAACGCCGCTGGTGCGCGGTCTGCGGCGCCGAACTCCCGATCCCCCAGCGGCAGTAGCCCGCTCTCTGCCGGCTCGGCCGAGAGCCTGACCGCTCAGGCCTCGGCCAGACAGGCCTGGAGATAGCGGACCGTCTGCTGGAGCGCCGCGCGGGTCGGCGCCGGCTCGCTGCACTCCAGGGCCAGATAGCCCTGGTAGCCGATCTCCCTGAGCGCCCGGAAGCCGGCCCGGAAATCGGTGTGCCCCGCGCCCGGGAAGCGTCGGTTGCTGTCGGCCAGGTGGACATGGGCGAGGTACGGGCCGGCCGCCCGCAGACTGGCCGGGATGTCGGCCTCCTCGATGTTCATATGAAAGAAATCGGCCATGATCTTGATGGCCGGCGAGTTGACCTGCTGAGCTAGCGTCACCGCGTCGTTGAGCGTCCGGAGCAGGAACGCCTCATACCGGTTGAGCGGCTCCAGGAGATAGAGGACCCCGACCTTCTCGGCGTGGGCGGCGATCTCCTCCAGACACCGCGCGGTCAGCGCCCGCTCGATCTCGTCGCTGGTGTAGAGCGGCGAGAGATCGGGAAAGCGGACCGGCCGCCGGATCGGAATGCCGATGAGCCCCACGGCCCCGAGATCGGCGGCCATGCTCAGGGCCTCCTTGACCAGCCCGATCCGCCGGACCCGCTCGTCGCAGTCGGGCACCAAAAAGTCCCACTCCGGGATCCCGCAGACCGTCGAGGCCCGCACCGGACTGTGGGCCAGAGCGCGCTGAATCTCCGGCAACCGCTCCCGCAGCCCGTGGCCGCCAAACTCCACGCCGGCGAACCCACACTCGGCCGCCAGCGCCAGCCGCTCGGCCAGATCGCGGCCGGGGAGATGCCGTTCCTGGGTCGCCAGTCGCATACGCCACTCCCACCGTTCACCGTACGGCTCCCACCGAGCCGACGCCGTCTATTGTACCCGGGGCGGCCCCGCTGGACAAGCGCCGGCCGCGACGCCTCCGGCCAGAGCCTGGCCGGCCCTCAACTCACAAACGGCTCCTCCTGTCCACGCGGGATCGTGATCTGCTGAGCGGCCTCCAGCTGGCGCACGATGTTCACGATCCGCTGCTGCGCCTCCTCGACCACCCGCAGCCGCTGCGGACCGAGGATCTCCATCTCCTCCCGCAGCGCCTGGGCGCCCCGACTGGACATGTTCCGGAAGATCTTGGCCCGGACCCCTTCGCTGGCCCCCTTGAGAGCCAGCGCCAGGTCGCGCATCTTGACCTCGCGCAGCAGACGCTGGATCGCCCGGTCGTCCAGCAGCACCAGATCCTCGAACACAAACATCTTCTGCCGGATCTCCTGGGCCAGCTCCGGATCGCTCTCCTCGAGCGTCCGCAGCACCTTCCGCTCGGTGGACACGTCCATCGCCGTCAGGATCTTCACCACGTAGTCGATGCCCCCGATCACCGGGCCAGCGCCGACCGCCTGCGTCGCCCGCTGCCGCAGCGCCTGCTCGACCGTCTTCCGGATCGCCTCCGGCACCGTCCGGTTCATGCGGGCCATGCGCTCGACGATCTCCGCCCTCCGCCCGCCGATCCTCGTCGAAGTGCCGCAGAATCCTGACCGTGGTCTCCGGCGGGAGATGCGCCAGGGCCAGCGCGATCGTCTGCGGGTGCTCGGCGCTCAGCGTCTCGGCCGCCTGAGCGGGATTGAGATTGCGCAGGAAATCAAAGGGCCGCTCCCATTCGCCCATCGTCACCCGGCTGAGCAGCTCGTGGGCCCGCTGAGCCCCCAGCGCCAGCCCCAGAATCTCGCGGACGAAGTCGCGATCCTGGATCAGAAACGGCTCGTTGACCAGATCCTCGTACAGCTGGGTCAGGAGGACCTCGCGCTCGGCGGCCGGGAGCCGCTCCAGCTGGACCAGCTCCCGCGTGAGGACGCCCAGCTCGGTCTCACTGAGGTGCCGTAGAACCTGGGCGGCCAGCTCACGGTCCAGCGCGTAAAGGAGCAACGCCGCCCGGCGCCGTGGACTGAGTCGACCGTGCGGGCTCTCGACCGTCATCACATCCCTCCGGCACGGAAGATATCCGGCGCTACCGCCACACCGTCGTCAGACGCCCCCGGCTCTCGGCGGGCACGCCCGGCCACCCCGGGCCACCCATCGCCCGGCCACAGATCGCGCCGGGCGAAGCGCCACCCGGCCAGGGCCAGGAGCACGCCCGTCGCCAGCAGCAGACCGACCAGCCGGTCGAGGCGGCCGGCGAGCGCCGCCCCACCCGGCGAGAAAGCCGGGGGGAAAAGCCAGGTCAGCAGCGCCAGGTCGGGAGCCACGCTCCCCAGGACCCCAAGAGGGAGACTGGCTCCGAGCACCAGCCCGGTCGCCAGCGCCGCCGACTGACGGCCGGGCAGCATCTGGCTGAGGGCCAGGGCCAGGGTGCCGAAGAAGAGCGCCTGAGCCAGCAGCGCCGCCGGCAGCCCGACCACGGCCAGGAGATCGCCCGGCAGACGGCCGGTCAGCACGCTCCCCAGATCCACCCCCAGCCAGGCCAGGATCACGACCCCCAGACTGGCCAGCCCAAAGCCCAGCCACCGCCCCAGGAGCAGGGTTCGCCGGCTCACCGGACCGCTCAGCCACAGAACGATCTGCCCGGTCGCCTCCAGCCCGGCGAGGAGGCCACCCCCGACCACGCCAGCGTACACTCCCAGGAGAAGCGCCAGAAAAGGGATGAGCAGCCGGTCGACGTCCTCGGGCGCGAGCGGGCATGGCCCCAGGACCCGCTCCCAGACCTCACGCCGGGCCTGCACCTGGTCGGAGACGATCAGGGCACCCCCTCCCAGGACACCCAGGGCCAGCCCCCACCCCAGGACCGCGCCCCGCAGAGCGACCACCGTGGCGACGACGACGGCGCCCATGCTCACACCACCACCGTTCCCCGCCGGAAGACCTCCGCCAGCGAGGGCCGGACGACCTCCAGGTCACAGACCGGAAATCGGGCCAGGGTCCGGACCAGCGGCGCCAGCTCGCCGGTGACCTCCAGCAGCCAGCGAAGCCCTTCCCCCTCGACCAGCACCCGCACACCGGGCACTTCGGTGAAGACCGTCCGGGGCACCGGCCGGGCGAAGACCACCCGTACCTGGCGCAGGGCCCGCTCGGCCAGGGCGGCCGGCGCCAGCACCGCCGCCACCGTCCCCTGCTCCATGAGGGCCACCCGGTCGGCGATGGCCTCGACGGCGCTCAGCTGGTGCGCCGTGGCGATCACGACGGTCAGCCCGGTCTCCGCCCGCACCTCCCGGATCAGGTCCAGCAGCGCTCCCTGCGTCAGCGGATCCAGGCCAGCGATCGGCTCGTCGAGGAGCAGCAGGGCCGGCCGGTGCAGCAGCGCCAGCACCAGCCCCACCTTCTGCCGCTGGCCCCGCGAGAGGGTGCGAATCCGCGGCCGCAGGTCGAGCTCCAGCCGGGCGACGAGATGCCGGCACCAGGCCCAGTCCACCGGCCCTCCCCGGAGGCCGGCCCAGCGCCGCAGCGTGGCCTCGACCGTCAGGTCCTCCTCCAGCCAGAGACCGCTGGGCAGATAGCCGACCTGGCGCCGCAGGGCCACCCCCTGGCGCCGGGGGTCCAGCCCCAGGACCCGGAGCCTCCCCCCATCGGGCCGGACGAGGTCCAGCAGGCAGTGCAGCAGCGTCGTCTTGCCGGCGCCGGTGGGGCCGAGCAGACCGAAGACCTCCCCGCGCCCGACCTCCAGATCTATCCCGTTCAGGATCCGAACCGGCCCGGCGGACTTCGTCAGCCCCCGGACCTCGATGACGGGGTCATCCGGCATCGCTCGCCTCCCTCCAGCGAACCGCCGTCCAGACAGCCTCAGCCGGCCGCTCGCCTGATCGTCCTCGGCTCAGGGGGCCGCTCCGGGGTCGTCGGGGCTGGCCGCCGGGAGGGCGACGGTGAAGGTGGTGGTCTCCCCCGGGGTGCTTTCGACCCAGAGGCG
>DAOUAE010000018.1:0-6022 GCA_034433795.1 Chloroflexota bacterium | reverse complement strand
GGGCCTGGATGGGCAGGGACGGGTGGTGGGCCGGCTGCTCCCCACCGGCTTGCGGCCGCGCTGTGCCGAGAAGTTCCTCCAGCACGGCCTCAACCTCCCCCCCGAGATCTTCGCCCCGCCGGGAGGAGACCGATGGTGGAGGTGATAGCGGCCCTGGGCGCCGGCCTGGGCGTAGCGGGGCTTCTTCTGCTGTCGGCCCACCGCGCCGACCAGAGGACCCGGGCGCTGGTTCAGCGGCTGGCCCCCTATCAGAGACTGGCCGGCGGCCGGGCCGGTGAGACCCTCGCCTTTGCGGCCGGGCCACCGGTCCTGCGGACCGCGCCGCTGCAGGGGGTCCCGCTGCTGGGGCCGGTGCTGGCCCGGCGGGCCTTCACCGCGCGTCTGGCGGCGGACCTGGAGGCCGCCGGGCTCTCCCTGGGGGTGGGCGCGTACCTGCTTCTGCGGGGGCTGGCGGGGCTGGCCCTGGCGGTTCCGGCCGCGCTGGGGCGGCTGCCGCTCCCGCTCGTGGTGGGGCTGGGGCTGCTGGGTCTCCTCCTGCCGGCCCTCTTCGTCCGGCACCGGCAAAGGCTCCGGGTCCGGCGGAGCGAGGAGCAGTTGCTGGACGCGCTCAGCCTGATGGCCAACGCGCTCCGGTCGGGGGCCAGCACCCTCCAGGCCTTTGACCTGGTGGCCCGCGAACTGGGGCCGCCGCTCGGCGAGGAGTTCGGCCGGATGGTGGCCGAGATCGGTCTCGGGGTCCCGTTCGACGAGGTGGTCCAGGCCCTGGCCCGGCGTCTGCCCAGCGAGGATCTCGGGCTGGTGGTGGTGGCCATGCAGATCCAGCGGCAGACCGGGGGGAACCTCGCCGAGATCATGGAGAAGACCGCCCAGACCATCCGCGAGCGACAGCGGATCATGCGGCAGGTCCAGGCGCTGACCGCCGAGCAACGCCTGTCGGCGCTGGTAGTGGGGCTGCTGCCGGCCGGGGTGCTGGGAGTGCTTCTGGTCCTCAGCCCCGACTACCACCGGCCGTTTCTGGCCCAGCCGCTGGGCCGGCTGCTGCTGGGGCTGGCCTTCGGTTGCCAGGTGGCCGGCTTTCTGGTGCTGCGCCGGCTGGGCCGGATCGAGGTGTGAGGATGGCCGAGGTCCTCGCGCTGGCAGCCGGAGGCGTGGTGGCCGTACTGCTCCTCGCCCTTCAGCCGCCGGCCCCCGACCCTGTCCTCGAGCGGCTGCGGCCCTACCGCCCGCGGTCCCGGGGCGCTTCGGGCCACGCCCGGGCGTCGTCGGGCGCAACGGCGCCGTCCCCTGTCGGAGGGCTCGCCCGAGAGGTAGTCACGGTGGTCGGACGCTGGGGCGAGGCCGTCGCGCAGACGGTGTCGCGGGCTCCTCTCACCCTGCTCCCGTCGGCCCGTCGCGAGGTCCTGGGCCAGCGCCTGGCCCAGGCAGGGTACAGCGGCACGGCCGTCGGGCGCTTTCTCGGGCTGAAGGTGGTCGGGCTGGGGCTGGGGGGGATCATCCTGGCTGGGCCGCTGATACTCGGCGGCCACCTCACCGGTCAGGTCGCGCTCCTGGGCCTGGTCGGGGCTCTCCTGGGCTGGCGGCTGCCCGAGGTCTGGCTGGTGCGACGGATCGCCACCCGCCAGCGGCAGATCGTCCGGGCCCTGCCCGACGCGCTGGACCTGCTGGTCATCTGCGTCGAGGCCGGCTACGGGCTGGAGGCGGCGCTCGCCCAGGTGGCCCGGCGGATGCGGGGGCCGCTGGCGGAGGAGATCGGGCGGACGCTGCAGGCGATGGCGCTGGGCCAGCGGCGGCGCGAGGCTCTCCGGGACCTGGCCGCGCGGACCGGGGTGGCCGACCTGCAGTCCTTCGTGGTCGCCCTGCTCCAGGCCGATCAGCTGGGCGTCAGCATCGCCCCGGTGCTGCGGGCCCAGGCCGAGACCCTGCGGCTGCGGCGGCGCCAGCGGGCCGAGGAGCAGGCGGCCCAGGCGGCGGTCAAGATGCTCTTCCCGCTGGTGCTGCTCATCTTTCCGGCGCTGCTCATCGTCATCCTGGGGCCGGCGGCACTGCGGCTGATCGAGTTCTTCGGCACCACCCGGCCGGGTGGGTGAGCCCCCCTCTTAGCATCCTCTAGCCTCGCTCTAAGACAATTCCTAGAGAAACTGCCGTAATATTGGCAGCGGTGCTGCCCCAGTGGGTGGTGCCAACCGGCAGATTCTGGTGGTTGAGGAGGCATTGCATGGCCACCGAACTGAAGGTCAAGATCACCCCCCTGGCTGACCGTGTCGTGGTCCGCCCGAAGGCGCGGGAGGAGAAGACGGCGGCCGGTATCTTCCTGCCGGACACGGCCAAGGAGAAGCCGCAGGAGGGGACGGTCGTGGCCGTCGGGCCGGGTCGTCTCGATGAGAAGGGGAACCGGATCCCGCTCGAGGTGAAGGTGGGCGACACGGTGCTCTTCGCCAAGTACGCCGGGACGGAGGTCAAACTCGACGACACCGAGTACCTCATCCTCCGCGAGTCTGATATTCTGGCGATCCTGGGCTAAGAACCTGAGGGAGTTTAAGGAGGGAGTGATCGATGCCGGCAAAGCAGCTCCTCTTCCGTGAGGATGCGCGACGCGCCCTGAAGCGCGGGATCGACATCCTGGCGGACGCGGTCAAGACCACGCTGGGGCCGAAGGGGCGCAACGTCGCGCTGGATAAGAAGTTCGGTGCGCCCAGCGTCACCCACGACGGCGTCACCGTGGCCAAGGAGATCGAACTGAAGGACCCCTTCGAGAACATGGGGGCCCAGCTCTTGAAGGAGGCCGCGACCAAGACCAACGACGTCGCGGGTGACGGGACGACCACGGCGACCGTGCTGGCCCAGGCCATCGTCAACGAGGGCCTGCGGAACGTGGCCGCCGGGGCCAACCCGATGCTCCTCAAGCGCGGGCTCGACCGGGCGGTCCAGGTGGTGGTCGAGGAGATCAAGCGCCAGGCGGTCCCGGTCTCGGGCAAGGAGGACATCGCCCACGTTGCGGCGATCTCGGCCGCCGACCAGGAGATCGGCAATCTGATCGCCGAGGTGATGGACAAGGTCGGCAAGGACGGGGTCATCACCGTCGAGGAGTCCAAGGGGCTGCGGTTCGAGATCGAATACGTCGAGGGCATGCAGTTCGACCGCGGCTACATCTCCCCGTACTTCATCACCAACCCGGACCGCATGGAGGCGGTCATCGAGAACCCCTACATCCTCATCACCGATAAGAAGATCTCGGCCATCTCGGACCTGCTGCCGCTCCTGGAGAGCATGCTCCAGACCGGCCGCAAGGACCTGGTGGTGATCGCCGAGGATGTCGAGGGCGAGGCCCTGGCCACGCTGGTGGTCAACAAACTGCGCGGCACCCTGAACTGTCTGGCGGTCAAGGCGCCGGGCTTCGGCGACCGCCGCAAGGAGATGCTGCGCGACATCGCCATCCTGACCGGCGGCCAGGTGATCTCGGAGGAGACCGGCCGGCGGCTCGACTCGGCGACGGTGGCCGATCTCGGGCAGGCGCGCCGGGTGGTGGCCACCAAGGATGAGACGACCATCATCGAGGGGCGCGGTGACCCGGCCCAGATCCAGGCGCGGATCAAGCAGATCCGGGCCCAGATCGAGGAGACCACCTCGGACTACGACCGCGAGAAGCTGCAGGAGCGGCTGGCCAAGCTGGCCGGTGGGGTGGCGGTCATCAAGGTCGGCGCGGGCACCGAGACCGAGCTGAAGGAGAAGAAGCACCGCGTCGAGGACGCCCTGTCGGCCACCCGGGCGGCGGTCGAGGAGGGCATCGTCCCCGGTGGTGGGGTGGCCCTGCTCAACGCGGCCCAGGCGCTCGACCAGCTGCAGCTCAGCGGCGATGAGCAGACCGGCGTGAACATCCTGCGCCGGGCGCTGGAGGAGCCGCTCCGCCAGATCGCCGAGAACGCCGGTGAGGATGGCTCGGTGATCGTCGGCGAGGTCCGGCGCCGCCAGAAGGAGTCGGGCAACCGCAACCTGGGCTTCGATGTGATGACGGGCGAGTTCGTGGACATGGTCGCCCGGGGCATCATCGACCCGGCCAAGGTGACCCGCACGGCGCTGGAGAACGCGGTCTCGATCGCCGGGATGATCCTGACCACCGAGGCGCTGGTCACGGAGGTCCCGGAGAAGAAGGAGACCACCACGCCGCCGGCGCCGGAGTACTAACGGGCCGATCCTGGCGGGGCGGAAGGAGCTCCCTTCCGCCCCGTCTGTCTTCTGGCAAGCAGCCTGCAAGGAGGAGGCTGCAGCCTTTAGACTCCACGATGGGAGGTGTGGGCGATGGCGACGCTGCCCAAGTGGGAAGAGGTCCGCGACGACCTGCGGCGCGAGTGGGAGTCCACCACCCTGGGCCGGCGCCGGCCCTGGGAGGAGGTGGCCGACGACGTCCGCTTCGGCTACGAGATGGGGATCAGCGAAGAGTTCCAGCAGGCCGCCTGGGAGGAGGTGCGCGACCTGCTCCAGCGCCGCTGGGAGGAGCGCTACCCGCACGCCCGCTTTGAGGACTGGCGGGGCGTCGAGGAGGCGGTCCGGCTGGGCTTTCTGCGGGCGAAAGAGGAACTGGAGCGCGCCGGCGTGATCTGATCGCGCCGGTCGGCGGCTCCCCAGGGCAGGGCGGAATTCGGCCCTGCCCTTCTGTTTTTCCGGCTCAGTCCGGGGGCTGGCCGGTGAGCCGGCGGGCGCGGTCCCAGGCCGCCCGGGCCGGCGGCCAGTGGTCGGCCAGCGCCTGAAGGAGACCGAAGCAGCCGGCCAGCATCTGGTCACCGTGGGGGACGGCGAAGTAGGGGGCGAGCCGCGAGCCGCGCAGGAGGCCCCGCCGGGGCCCGGTGACAGCCAGGAGCACCTCCGAGAGCCGCCGGCGCGGGGGGTCGAAGACCAGGGCGCCGTGGCCCTGATCGGCGAAGACCTCCTCGTTGGTCAGGGTGCCGGCGGCCAGTTTCTCGAGATAGCCCGCCAGTTTCGCCGGCGTCAGCTCGCCGGTGTGGTGCTCGAAGAGGCCGAGGATGGCGCCGTCGCGCCAGTAGCAGGCCAGCGTGTGGAAGTTGCCGACGTTGACGAGAAGGCATTCGGCGGCAGCCCGCACACGCTCGTCCTCCAGCGCCCCGAGGATCGCAGCGGCGGCGGTGTCCATCACCAGGAGCGGCTGGGGGCCGGTAAACGCGTCGGCCACCGCCCGCAGGCGGGTCAGAAAGGGCGGGATCTCGGGCTTGAGGTAGGCGAAGGCGCTGAGGCGGGGCGTCTCCTGAAGACGGCGGGCCAGGTAGGCGAAGCGGAAGCGGCGGTCGCTCTCGCCCGGCGGGGCGGCCCCGTGGTCGAAGACGGCCACAGCGATGGCGTCGGGCTCGGCCTCGACGCCGAAGAGGCGGAGGGCGGCCAGGATCTCGGGGTAGTAGAAGTCGCGCAGGGCGATGACGGTGGCCCCGGCCGGGGCCTCAGCCGGGTCGGCGATCAGTCGCACCCCCAGGCGCTCGACGGCGGCCAGGTCGTCGTCGAAGGTCAGGGCGGCCGCCGGGGTGGCGTAGACCGGAAGACCTGCCCGCAGGTGGTCCATCACCGCCCAGTGGCAGGGTCCGCCGCCCATCAGCTGGCCAGTCAGGACGATGGGCCGGCCGGCGCGGGTGGCGGCCCGGACCCGCTCGGCCACGATGACCGTGGGGGCGGGCAGGATGAGCTGAATGGCGTTCTCGACTGGTTGCTCAGAGTCGAGCAGGAGGATGTCCTGGGTGCCGGCGCCGATATCGACCGCCAGGAGCCGCATGCTCTCCCCCGGACAACGCGAGATGACCGGCCCGGGTGGGCCCGCTCCACCGTAACTATACCGCACTCCCCAGCGGCCTGGTAAGGCCAGCCGCCTCTGCCGAAAATCCGGCAACCCGGGCTGGTGGGGCTTGCAGCCGGCACAGCGGTCTGTTATACTATGTGGTGCAAGCGCCCGTAGCTCAGCGGATAGAGCGTCAGGTTGCGGACCTGAAGGTCGGAGGTTCGAGTCCTCTCGGGCGTGCCGGTT
>DAOUAE010000017.1:0-71428 GCA_034433795.1 Chloroflexota bacterium | reverse complement strand
CGACGAGAAGTTCGCGGTGGGGTTCATCGCGGTAGGCTTGTTCCTGGAGGAGACGGCCCAGGGCGACACGGTCGCTGGTCTGTTCGAGGCGGATATCGTGGGCGTAGAGCCAGAGTTTGCGCGGGCAAACGACGTAGTAATTCACTTTTGTTCCGTTTGTTCGTAGTCTCTCGAACTCTTCGTTAGTGACTGGTTCAAAATGTACTGGCATTCGGATCAATCTCCGGCGAAGACGAGATTGTATGCAGTGACATGGAGATCATATAATAGCTGCCTCCATGTGCGCTTGCCAATTTTCGTCAGGCAACAGGCCAAGTTCGGGATCATACGGAAGCTGAGTCTGAAGAAGGTTTAGATCTTCCAGCGGGGTAAATGCCTCGCGAAAGAGAGTTACCCAATACACAGGAACAGGCACCAGTAACTCTGGCAGACGCCAGAGTTCTTTTTGTTCCTTTAACTGATATGCTTGTTCAACAAACTGTCTTGGTAAAACCTCAATAGAAATAATCCCGCGTCGGGAGACGAATTTATCGCGGAGTTTTTCGTCTGAGAGATCAATTGTGTAACAGCCCAACACACGCTGGACTTCATCTAGAGTCCGACGACCGTCGGCAAATTCTTCCTGCCAGCTCTTGGTCGGTATTACACGCTCGTATAGTTGACTGGTAGCGTTCGCTAAATCAGCGTCGGTGGGCTCTGAGGCAATTTTTGTAAGGATTTCCAGGCTCCACTCGAGTATTTCTCTGCCGTAGACATGCTGGGCCCCCTTGGACCACTGGCGGCAGACTATCACTGGCGCTGGAGAATGTTCTCCACGCCTGTTCACACGTCCCATGCGCTGTACCATGGCATCTACAGGGGCAATCTCAGTTAACAATACGTCGTAGGAGATATCTAGGCTAACTTCTACGACTTGTGTGGCAATGAAGATTGTCCCCTGGGTAGATTTTTCCACTTTCTCCTCTTTCCTTTGCCGATCACCAAGAGTGAAGCGAGCATGAAGCAGATGCCGCTGTTTCCAACCGAACTCGTCTCTAAGTCGTTGGTAAAGCAGCTGGGCATCTCGCACTGTGTTGGCGACAAGAAGCACAGATTTACCTTGACGTGCCAACTGAATGCTGTCAGGCAGGGCATCGAAAAGCGTTCCCTCACACCACTCGATCCGGTGACGGCAACGTTGCCATAGAGACTTCTCAGCTTCCACCAGTGTGCCGTTGGGAAATAGCGCTAATAGTATTGATGGAAGTGTTGCGCTGGCCAGAGCCAGACGGGCAGGGTGTTCCCGGTTTAGTGCCTCCAACAGCAGACCTAGTGTAAAGGGCTCATAAGCGTGTATTTCATCCAGTATTACCGTTGCCCGTCGGGCAAGAGTGCGGCGCTCTTCCCAGTGGCGTCCATGTAGATGTGCCAGCAGAAATTGATCCAAGGTGGCAACCGTGATGGGTTTGGCAAAGACTGAGCCGAATAGCCGAGTATCGAGGGGATCTTCGTCAGATTCTTTCCGGAGTATATAGCTTGCACGCCCGTGTGCAAGCCCCACTCGGGCTTCTCCATAGATCCGCCGCAACCGCCTCCACATGGCGTTAACGGTAGCCTGGGTAGGAAGTAGGTAAATTAAGCGCTCTGTTCCATCCGCCCATAGGAGCAACGCTTCGGTCTTCCCTGTACCAGTAGGAGCACGCAGCCACAGGACATCAGCACTGGTCAACCGGGCGCGTCTTTGGAATTCTCTCCACAGGGCATTCGGCTGTTTGGTTGCAATCTCCTGTTGTAGCGTCGTATATAATTCTGGTTCAGAAAGATCCATGAACAGTGCTTTAGAATCAGTTTCTCGTGCTGAAGCGAGCCAGTCAGCTAAGTGAAGCACCGACTTAACTTGGGCAAAATCCAGCGCGGGCATGCTTTGGAAGATACCCCGCAGAGTCTTATACCGCCCGTCTGGAAGCTGCAGGCTTGTGTCCAGCAAGGCAGCAGGAGATTGATTAAGAAAAACCTGAAGTACTTGTTTCAATCTGGCCAAGTCTGGGAGTCCTGCTACGCCTACTTGCGTTAGTAAGTCATACACTGCCTCTAACGCTTCCTGCCATGCTGGATGCCAGGTGGGAGCTGCATAACCGTAATAGAGTGTTGGTCCCAGAGGGGAATGATGTGTAAGCACTGTCGCTGTTGCACTAAGATCGTATTTAGGCCAGCCGTGATGCTGATTAAATTCTTGCTCAACTATCAGCGCTATAGGCATGGATGCCAGCGCATGAGGGTAAGATTTGCCACGCTTACCACGAATATATTCTTGAAAATCGTTCGTTGCCTTCCCAATATCGTGGAGGGCACATGCTAGTAGGGCCTTTGATCGCAGAGGCTCACTTAATTCCAAGCGGTCGGCTATTCCTCTTCCAAGATTCAACACATCTTTTAGGTGAACGATGAGTGGAACGTCCGGTTTTGCTAGGAGTTCAGCCACGTGAAGTTCCTCTCTCGGCACCGTAGGGCTCGAACACCGGGTACTTCGATTTCAAGTTCCAACGGCAGGAAGCTAAAGGGTCTAGGATCTTCCGGATGGCGGACGCCTCTGGCATCCACAGAGAAGCGCACAGGAAGAGTTTCGACCACTGCTGGCTCATAACGGATACCTTCTCGTAATGGTAGATGAATTTTCCTATGACGAATATCTACCGGCAAAATAGTAGCAGAAAAACGCGGATTGGTTTCAATAACGTCATAAAATCCAGCTTCTTCCACCGCGACCAGTTCATCTTCCCTGCCCAGTGATAGTGGATAAGTTGGATTTAAAAAGGCTTCGCGTAGATTTTCCAGAACATTTCGGTTATCACCATATATGAGAGTGTAGCTTGTGAAGAAAAGCAGCTCTCGGAAATATGGGGAGCGTTCGGCAATTTTCCCACTTTTGATCTTAAGCACCGTCCACATGTCTCGGGCATGGCCAGGCCTAGCCTCCATCCAGACTGCCACGCGCGTGGCCCGCAAAGGGCTACTTGGGGCCCAGAGCTCCTTATCTGACAGTCCTAACGCCGCCCCAGCAATGCCTAAAATAGTAGTAGGTGGCGGCATGGGAAGCGTCCGTTGATAGTTATGATCTAAGGGACGCCGAAATGACACTACTGGCGCTCGAACGGTTACGCAGAGAACTATTTCCGTGTTCATGGTGCTTTACTTCGACCAGAGCCCGCCGACGTCGGCTTTTGCCTGTGCGATTGCTTCGTGCACTGTGAGTACTTCACCATAATCTTTTAATGCGTCTCTAATTTCTTCTTCGTTGCCAAATATACCGGGTTCCATGCCAAAAATGATCTTTTCTAGATAGTTAGCAAACTTCTTTAATGCGTTTACGAGCGGTTCTGGATCCAGGTAAGGCTTACCATCTTCGTAGTGCGCTATGAGGGCTTCGAGGAAGACTGGATGCTTAACCGTGAGGCGAGCATAGGCAAGAAACTTCGGGGAAAGATCCGCGAGCATGCGTGCTGTTCGTCCACCACCCCAAAGGAGATTAATAGCTTCGAACAGTGTCTGCAAACGCTTGCGACGCTCATCCGCATCTAAAGTTCTTGCCTCTTTGTCGCCAATTTCCAGGGGTTTAAACACTCCAACCCGATCTAGCTCTACTAGCAAGGTCCCTCTGAAGAGGTTGTCATAAATCTCTGTCTCAAACATGTTGCCGCCGGCAGCCATGGCCTGCCCGAAGCGCTCAAAGGAACGAGTGCCAAGATCGCGGTCGCCCTGAAATGGAAAGAGTCCTATAGCTGCAGAGACGCGTACTGGAGACGTGCGACGACGTCCACCAGTTGGATCCAAATAACCAAAGAGATCTTCATCCACAAACTCCCAGGGGCGCACTGGCGGTGTGACTTCCTGACCACTCACTGTGGCAAACGGCTCTGAGAGAGGATAGCCTAATTCCTCAAGGCGGTCCCGAAGCATCCGGCGTAAAGCCTGCCCAGAAATGTATGGGATAGTAGTGCCATCCGCCAGGGTAATCTTCTTGGCGACAATAACGTTTCCTTCAGTGTGGGAAGCGTTTACATTGCTCGCCGAGACCTTGGTTAAGTAGCCGATTGAAATAGCCTTGCTCATGTCTTATCCCTCCGTTAATGGAAGTGTTTCCTCTTGGCGCGCGGTTCTCCGGAGAAAAGCGTTCATCGCGTAAATAGAAAGTATAGTCTTAACACGTATCCAGGGGACTCCAGCAATGCGTTCTCCTTTTTCGATTAAAAGTAGCCCTTCGGGTATTGTAACATTGAGTCGGAATTGGGCGTCATTGAGTACACGGTAAAAATCCTCCGGATTTTTAGCGTTGCGTAATGCGTAAAGTAGTCCCATCTCACTGTGTTCTTGGGCAGCATATCCAAGGTTGTAGCCAAATCCCGCCAGTACCCTCTGGAATTGTTCATTCATTCCGAGAACCTCCTTTAAGTATTGGCCAAAAATGGTTAAAGTACCGAGGATAAGCGGCCCGGGGTTTTCTTCACGGGCACGTACGTCAAATAAGAATTCTTCGATAAATGGAAATGGGTCGCCAAATTCTAAGATTTCGCGGGCAATACGGTCGCGCCAGATAGACTCACGACTTTGATCCTGGAACTGGCTGAGAATTAAAATTAAGCGACGGTACGAATTAGGGTCAATCTGTATAGCGGCGAGTGTCTTAGTCCACAGCTCGTAGAGACGGTAAAGCGAGTGAAGGTTTGTGAATTCTCGTAACGTCTGCATGTTAAAGGCCTGCCTGGGAGTACCAGTGACAGCGTAAAGGGCGATTGGTGTGGGAAGGGTGTCTTGGACGGCGCCAAGGAGCGCTGCTAGGTACTTACGTCCCTCCTCGGAAAGTTGATCCGATTGATGTACGTGAACGAAGAGCGCCATGAGCAACCCTAAAGTTGTTTCATGGATATAAGGACCCCAAAAAGCCGTTGGAGCATTGCCACTTTTGTCACTTTTTACTTTTATTGGTTCGAGTACTTCCCGGTGTAGACGCTCGAGTTCCGCACGTTCGGTATAAAAAATAAAGAAGTGAAGTGCATCGCCCCCCTGAGCCTTCCAAAGCCAGCCCAGGTATACTGCTAGCCCTGCTAGTGCGCAGCGGGCGCACAGACGTAATCCGCGCTTAGTGCCAGGGTAAAAAGTACTAAATTTTTGTGGATCTACCAAAAATGGGAACATCCACATTTTTGCATCTGTCAGTAGCGTAGTATCGCCACATATATCACAAATTCCTGGCCTTTTGCCAAGATCGATTTTCAGATCAAATACTGGAGGCTGAGTTGGATATTTCTCACCGTCTACCTCAATCTTTTCGCCGCCAACACCTGAAACTTTGATAAACAAGTTTGTTGGGTATACCCAATTAACTTTCTCATATTCCTGAAGTGTGCCGGTTGTTTTATCAAAATATTTTCCGATATTGCCAGTTTTCTGAATGAGTCTGCCCAAAAGCCACCGACGTACATAATCTGCGTCGTGCTCACCCTCACCAAAGTGGCTCATGAGCACGACGAGACCGGTATCTATCCAAAAATTTCCTGTCGATTTTTCTCTCGAAAGTTTAATTTTCATCTTAGACCCTCTATACCCTTATTTTCACTAGTGTTTACTATTATAACGGCGCTGTCTAGGACCCACCACTCTCCAGAACCAGGCCTTCGGCTGGGCCGAGATAGTGGACCATGCCGAAGCCCTGGGCCGTGCGTTCGCCGAAGCCGGCGTTATAGCCCATCTGCAGCAGCTCCACCGGCCCCTCGGCCACGAACGTCCCCTGCCAGCCCCGCACCTGCATCCCGCTCACCAGCAACAACCGCGACTGCGGCCGCCCCTGCCAGCGCACCACCACCTCCCCCTCCACTGACCGCCCCAGAAAGGCCTCGGCCTTGCGCCGCAGGTTCTCGCTCAGCACCCGGCTGAAGTCCGCCTCCGTCGGCTGCAGAAACCGCTTGCGCAACCCCCCCTGCCCGTCCGATTCGGCCGTCGAAACACAGAGCGGCGAAAGCGTGGTGAAGACCATCCGCTCGGCCCAGGCCGGCGGCGGCACCACCTCGACCCCCAGCACCGGCACCAGCCGCTGGCCCAGCCGCACCTGCCCCTCGCTCACCAGCCCCGTCACCACCGCCTCCATCACCCCCACCAGGGGTGAGGAGACCCACCAGCCGGTCCGCCCCTCGACCACAAGCCCCCCCGGCGTCGCCCGGGCCCGCGCGGCCTGAAGCAGCGAGTACGTCAACGGTTTGTACTGCCGGCTCCCCAGGACCCAGCCCTCATCATGGAGCCGGGTGGCCACCCCCGGCGCCCCTCGCCACAGCGCCTGGTAGACCACCCCGCGCAACCAGTCCAGATAATGCCACGGCAACACCAGCGCCGGTTCGATCAGCAGATCCACCCGTATCCGCATGCCGCTCCCCAACGGCATTGGCCCATAACTCCCGGTCACTCGACCGCCCGTTCGGTGCTCTCTATACCACAATCCCCAACCGTTGACAAGAGGCTTTTCTGGCGCCCGGACCTTTTTCTGCGCTCTTCGGCCGCTGGCCTCACACGCGCGACCATCGGCCCTCGCCCCAGTTCGAGACCGGCCGTCTCCGGAGCATGCCTCCCACCCTCTGTATTCCGCCGATCGACGACCACGTGCGACCGCGATATTGAGACCGGTGACCCGCCTCTCCGCGGGGAGGCGCAGCCCGCACCGTCAGGCACGCGACAGCGGGGGCCCTTGCCCTGGACACCGATTCCGCGTATCCTGAGACCAGCGCGCCGTCCACAGGAGCGGTCCGGTGACCTATCCTTTACCCGACCCCCGGCTGGCACTTCTGGTCCTCACGCTGGTCAACCTGCTCTGGGGCGGCTCGCTTCCGGCCACCAAACTCGGGCTCCGGGAATTCGCCCCCTTTCTCCTGGCCTGGCTCCGCCTGGCGCTCAGCAGCCTTCTCTTCCTGACCGCCCTCGGCCTCCGGGGCGATCTCCGCCGCCTGACCGCCGCCGACTGGCGCGCGCTTCTCGGACTGGGGCTCCTCGGCTACGGGGGCACCATCGGTCTGCAGACTCTGGGCACCGCCGGAACGACCGGGGCCAGCGCCGCCGTCCTGGGCTCGACCGGTCCCCTCGCTATCGCCCTCCTGGCCCCGCTCATCCTGGGCGAGCGCCCCGGCCGGCAGACTCTCCTGGGCCTCCTGCTGGCCCTCGCTGGCGTGGCCCTGGTGCTGGGCCTGGATCCACGCGACCTGGCGACCGACCGTCTCTCAGGCGATCTCCTGGTCCTGATGTCGGCCGCCTGCTTCGCCGCGCTGGCCGTTCTGGGCAAGGGCACGATGGCCCGCCATCCACCACTGGTGGTCAGCGGCGTCACCGCCGTCGGCGGCGCCCTGGGCCTCTTCCCCCTGGCGCTGGTCGATCTGGCCCACGGTCTTCCCCAGCCCGGCCCGCTGGGCTGGAGCGTGGTCGTCTACCTGGGAGGCCTGATCACCTTTGTCGGGATGGTCGCCTGGTTCTGGGCGCTGCGGGTGGTGCCGGCGGCTCGCGGGGGAGCCTTCCTGTTCCTGCAACCGGTCTCGGGAGTGGCGCTGGCCGCCCTGGTCCTCGGCGACCAGCTGACACCGCTGTTCCTGGTGGGCACGGCCCTGGTCATGGTCGGCCTGGCCCTGGCGGCCCGGGACTGATCGCCCGGTGGCGCAGCCTGGTTGACGATGCCGAAGCCGGGGTGACTGGTCGTCTTTCGGCGGTGCTGGCCGGAGGTGTCTGTCCCTTTTGCCGGTGTCCGGACCGGCCACAAAACCGTTGACCGCCGGAAGGGCCTCGGCTACACTGAGGGCGTCCGGCGACCCCGTCTCAGCCGGGGCCGGAGAGTCTGCGCGTGAGAGGGTGCCGTGCGACCGAACACCATTAAAGAGAAGATCCGTGCCGGACAACCGGTCTTTGGCGCCTTTGTCAACTTCCCCTCGCCGACCGTCGTCGAGATCTGCGGGCTGGCCGGCTTCGACTTCGTCATCATCGACGCCGAACACGGCCCCATGACGCCGCAATCGTGCGAGGAGATGGTCCGGGCGGCCGAGTGCGTCGGCATCGTCCCGATCATCCGGGTGGCCCAGAACGTCCCCCAGGTCATCCTGCGCTACCTGGACATCGGCGCGCTGGGGGTGCAGCTCCCGATGGTCAACAGCCGGGCCGAGGCCGAAGCGGCCGTCCGGGCGGTGAAGTACTACCCCGAGGGCCGGCGGGGCCTGGCCAGCGTCCGGGCCGCCGGCTACGGCCTGACCCAGCCCCTGAGCGAGTACGTGGTCGAGGCCAACCGCCAGACCATGCTCATCACCCATGTGGAGACCATGGAGGCGGTCCAGAATCTGCCCGAGATCCTGCAGGTTCCGGGCATCGACGTGGTCTTCATCGGCCCGACCGACCTCTCCCAGGCCATGGGCTACCCCGGCCGCCCCCAGGAACCCGTCGTCCAGGAGACCATCGACCGCCTGATCCGCGATATCCGGGCCGCCGGCAAAGCGGTCGGCACCATCGCCCGCGACGGCGAGCAGGCCCGTCGTTTCCTGGAAAAAGGGGTGACCTACCTGGCCACCGGGGCCAGTGGCCTGCTGGGCCAGGCCGTCCGCCAGTACCTCAAACAGGCCCGGGGCTGATCCTCCAGGCCCCGGGCCGACCACCGGCCGTCGCCGGTTCCCTCGAGGCGGGGGCCCACAGCGTTGCGCAGCGTCGCTGAGCCGGCCGACCCGATCCAGCGAAAGGCCGGGCCCGCTCGACCGCCTCCGCCCGGCCGCCGACCATCACCGTCAGCGTGCCTTCGCGGGCGCCGGTGGTGCCGCCGCTGACCGGAGCGTCCAGATAGTCGGCACCATGCTCCGCGGCCGCTGCGTTGGGGTCGGAAACTTGCATGGACTTGCAGCTGGCCCCGGCACGTGATAGAGTCATGCACAGTCACGGTCGTGCGGATCGACCCTGCCGCCTAGACACCGGTGTCTAGGCGCCTTTGTGTGCCCGGCGCGGGCCGTGACCTAATCACCCTGGAAGAGGGAGTGTGAGGCTATGGAGGTCCTGGTGCTGGTGTTCGCCATCGGCCTCGGCGCTGTTGCCTTCGCCGGCTGGTTGGCCTGGGATGTCCTGCGCCGCGACCGCGGGACCGAGGCCATGCAGGAGATCGCCAGCATGATCTACGAAGGGGCCATGGCGTTCCTCAAACGGCAGTACCGCACGATCCTGCTCCTGGCCCTGGTGACCTCGGTCGTTATCGGGGCGATCATCGGCGTGGTCGAGCACAACGCCGACCTGGGCGTGCGCACCGCCATCGCCTTCCTGGTCGGCGCCTTCAGCTCGGCCGTGGCCGGCTTCATCGGGATGTACATCTCGGTCCAGGCCAACGTCCGCACGGCCAGCGCCGCCCGGCGCTCGCTCAACGAGGCGATCCAGGCCTCGCTGCGCGGGGGGGCCGTCTCGGGCTTTCTGGTGGTGGCCCTCAGTCTGCTGGGCGTGACCCTGATCTTCGTGGCCTACGGGGGGCTGACTGACCCGGCCCGTGCTCCCTTCCTGATCGTCGGCTACGGCTTCGGGGCCAGTTTCGTGGCCCTCTTCGCCCAGCTGGGCGGCGGTATCTACACCAAGGCGGCCGATATCGGGGCTGACCTGGTCGGCAAGGTCGAGGCTGGTATTCCGGAGGACGACCCGCGCAACGCCGCCGTGGTGGCCGATCTCGTTGGCGATAACGTCGGCGACTGCGCCGGCCGTGGCGCTGACCTCTTCGAGTCGACCGCCGCCGAGAACATCGGAGCGATGATCCTGGGGGTGGCCATCTACGCCGTCACCCGGAACCCCGGCTGGATCCTCTTCCCGCTGGTGGTGCGGGCCCTGGGCATCCTGGCCTCGGGCATCGGTCTGCTGACGGTCCGGGCCCGCGAGGGCGAGGACCCGATGAAGGCCCTCAATCGGGGCTACTGGGTGGCCTGCGCCCTCTCGGTGGTCTTCCTGGGGCTGGCCACCCACCAGTTGCTGGGCCCCGACGTCTGGCACTACTTCTTCGGGGCTGGGGTCATCGGCATTCTGACCAGTGTGGCCTTCGTCTTTATCACGATGTATTACACCTCCGGCACCTGGCGCCCGGTGCAGGAGATCGCCCGGGCCTCGCTGACCGGTCCGGCTACCAACATCATCGCCGGGACGGCTGTCGGTTTCGAGTGCACCTTCAGCACGGCGGTGACGGTCGGGGCGGCGCTCCTGGCCTCCTACGGGCTGGGGGTGGCCAGTCAGGTGCCGCACGGCGGCATCTTCGCCACCGCCGTGGCCACGATGGGCATGCTGATGACCACCGCCTACATTCTGGCGATGGACACTTTTGGCCCGATCACCGATAACGCCGGCGGGATCGTCGAGATGTCGCACCAGCCGGAGAGCGTGCGGGCCATCACCGATGCTCTGGACGCGGTGGGCAACACCACCAAGGCCCTGACCAAGGGCTACGCCATCGGCTCGGCCGCCCTGGCCGCCTTCCTCCTCTTCTCCGCCTACATCGACAAAGTTAAAGAGGTGCGCGGGCTCCCCGCCGAGGCCCACTGGCCGGTGGACCTCTCGAAAGTCGAGGTCTTCGTCGGGGCCCTGATGGGCACGATGCTGGTCTACCTCTTCAGTTCGCTGGCCATCCGGGCGGTGGGCCGGGCCGGCGCGGCCATCATCGAAGAGGTCCGCCGCCAGTTCCGGGAGAACCCGCTCATCCTCGAGGGCAAGGCCCGACCCGATTTCGCCCGCTGCGTGGATATCACCACCCGCGCCGCCCTGCGTGAGATGGTGGCCCCCGGTCTCCTGGCCGTGGGGATGCCGGTGGTGGTGGGGCTCATTTTGAAAGAAGAGGCCACGGCGGCCCTGCTGATGGTCGGCACCATCGCCGGCATCATCCTGGCGACGGTCCTCAACAACGGCGGGGGCGCCTGGGACAACGCCAAGAAGTTCATCGAGGCGGGCCTGCTCAAGGACGCCCACGGCAACGTCATCGGCAAGGGCACGCCGGTCCACGCCGCGGCCGTTGTCGGCGACACGGTCGGCGATCCCTTCAAGGATACGGCCGGCCCCTCGCTCCATGTTCTGGTCAAACTGCTGAGCACGGTGACGCTGGTCCTGGCACCCCTCTTCATCGCCCGCTAGGCCGACCATCGGCCCCGCGCGCCCGGCCGGGGGACCCCGGCCGGGCCTTTCTCCCTATGGCGCCGGGGCCAGTCCGGGCCCAGAGGCCGGCTCGTCGAGGAGGGCGGCCAGGACCGGGCTCTGGAATTCGGTGGCCAGGCAGTCCATCAGGATCACATCGTAGCGGCGGTCGCCCAGGCGAACGGCCTGGCGCCAGCGGCCGATGGGGCGGAAGCCGGCGCGGGTGTAGGCCCGGACCGCGCGGGTGTTGGCGCTGACGACCCGGAGCATGATGCTGTGCAGCCCCAGGGCGGTGAAGCCGTAGTCCAGGACCAGCCGGGTGGTCTCGGTGCCATAGCCCTGGCCCCAGCAGTCCCGCTCGCCGATGAGGAGGCCGAACTCGGCCGTGCCGTGGCGATGGTCGATGGCGTGCAGGCCGGCGGTGCCGATCGGCCGCAGCGTCGCCCGCTCGTAGATCTGGAAGACGACCTCCCGTCCCTCGCCGCGGCTCACCCGGTCGTACCAGGCCGTCTCGGCCTCGTAGGTCCAGGGGCGCCAGGCGCCAGGGCCCAGGTAACGGGTGACGGTGAAATCGTTTATCCAGCGCAGGTAGAGCGGGAGAAGGTCGCGGCGGAGCGGCCCCAGGGCCACCCGCTCGCCGACGATGTTGACGATGGGCGCGGTATTTTCAGGGGTCATCCGGCCCTCTCCGAACGGCGTGGGTCGTCGCTTATGCTAACACGGCCGAGCGGCCGTGTGCTACACTATTGGTAGAGACATGCGGCCGGCCACCGACGTGGCGGCCGGATGGTCCACGACTTGCGGGAGGTGGCGACGATGCCCAAGGAAGCGCTGCTCATCGTGGACGTCCAGAACGATTTCTGCCCCGGTGGGGCCCTGCCGGTCCCGGAGGGGGACAAGGTGGTCCCGGTCCTGAACCAGTACATCGAGAAGTTCAAGCGGCTGGGCCTGCCGGTCTTGGCCTCGCGCGACTGGCATCCGCCGGTCACCCGCCACTTCAAGGAGTACGGCGGTCTCTGGCCGCCGCACTGCGTCCAGGGCACCAAAGGGGCGGAGTTCCACCCCGACCTTAAACTCCCGCCTGACACCATCATCATCACCAAGGGCGACGATCCCAACCAGGACGCCTACTCGGCCTTCCAGGGCCGGGCCCCCGATGGACACGACCTGGCCACCGAGCTTAGGAAGATAGGGGTCGAGCGCCTCTACATCGGCGGTCTGGCCACCGATTACTGCGTCCGGGCCTCGACGCTGGACGCTCTCAAGAACGGCTTTAAGGTAACCCTGCTCCTCGACGCCGTCCGGGGCGTGGATGTGAATCCGGGCGATAGCGAGCGGGCCATCGAGGAGATGAAGAAGGCGGGGGCCGAGACGGCCACCCTCAACGAGGTCATGCCGGCTGCGGCCGGGGCCTGAAGGCGGTCTGCCGGCCCGACGACCGTTGGGGAGGCATACGGTGGAGACCGGAGGAGGGTATCGTTCGGCCTATCGGGAGGCCTACCGCGAGTGGCGGCAGCGGGGTCAGCGCGGGCCGCTGGTCGACGCCATCGAGACGGCGACCGCTGCCGTCCGGCGGGCCCCCCGCCTGGTGGGGGTGCCCACCGGCGTCGAAGGGCTTGACGACCTCTTTTTCATCGTCGAGTTTGAGGACGGCCGGCCGGTGCGGCGTCCCCTGGGGGGCTATCCCCTGCAGGCGGTGGTCAACCTGACGGGCGTGCCCGAGACCGGGAAGAGCCTGATGGCCGAGCAGTTCGCGGTCAAACAGGCGGCGTTGGGCCACCCGGTCGTCTTCGTCACCGTCGAGAACCCGGCCCCGTTCATCGCCCGGGGGCTGGAACTGCGGGCCCGGGCGATGGGGGTCTCCTGGGAGGAGATCCAGAACCGGGTCTATCTCATTGACGCCGCCAGCCACGCCAGCCTGCGCGAGGACCTGCCGACACTTCTCTCCACCCTGGCCCACGCCATCCGGATGGCCAACGCCCGCCACACCGTCATCGACTCGGCCACCGGCCTCTATGAGGCCCGCGAGATCCTGGCCCGGAGCATCGTCCGCGAGCTCTACAACTTCCTCAAAGAGTGGGAACAGACAGCCGTCATGATCACCCAGAAGCGCAGCGCCCAGGAGGAGGAGTCGGCCGAGGCGGCCGGCGGCTACGCCGTCAGTCACATCGTCGACTGCACCATCGTCCTGGCCAAGCGTCTCATCAGCACCCCGGCCGAGAGCCGGCTCTTCGGGCTGGGGCTGGGCGAGGTCCTGCGCACCCTGCGAATCGACGGCTGCCGGCTCTCCGGTCACGACACCGCCACCCATCTCCTGGAGATCACCGAGACCGGCCTGGTGCGGGTCGGCCCGCGCCTGGTCGAGGTGATTCGGGCCCAGCGGGGACGCGTTGCGGCGTCCTAGAACACTCCAAGGAGGGAGACCATGGTTGAGGTCCAGCCCGTTCCGGTCGATGTCGACGCCCTGGCCCGTCGGGTCTTCCTGAAGGCCCTGGAGATCGCGGGGGGCACACGCAAACTCATCCAGCACCGCAATCTGACCTGGGTGCCCTCGCTCATCGAGGCGGCCTACGTGGTGGTTTTGCACGAGGAGTTCAAGAAGAGCGATGACGAGATCGCCCAGTTCCTGGGTGTGGGCAGCCAGACGGTGCGCAACATTCTGCGCGCCAGCCCGGAGGGGGTGCTGGAGCGTCTGGAGGGCGAGCGCGGCGAGGCCGAGCTCAAGACCCACATCGCCGGCGGTCTGGCCAAACTGGCCTACCAGGAGCTGAAGAAGGCGCCCACCGACTACGACGCGCTGGCCCTGGAGGTGGCCCTGAAGGCCATCGAGGTGGCCGGCGGCATGCGCAAACTGGTTCATTACCGCAATCTGACCTGGGTGCCCTCGCTCATCGAGGCGGCCTACGTCGTTGTCCTCCACGAGGAGGCCCACAAGACGCCCGAGGAGATCGCCACCGAACTGGGCATCACCCGCCAGACGGTGGAGAACGTCCTGCGGGCCGACCCCAAGGGGGTGCTGGAGCGTCTGGAGGGCGAGCGCGGCGAGGCCGAGCTCAAGACTCACATCGCCGGCGGTCTGGCCAAACTGGCCTACCAGGCCCTCAAGGGCCAGCCGGTGCCGGCACCGGCCAGTTAACCGGCGGCCCCCGCGCGGCGGATTGGAGCATCGGTCGGCGGCCCGGAGGCCACGGGCCCGCCGATCTTTTTCTGGCCTGGACCTCTTTCGGGCCGGGAGCGCGGCCGGTGCATTGACAGGCTCGGGCGGCGGTGATAGGCTGGGTCTGACCGGAGAATCGTGAGGAGAGAGGCGCGTGAAGGCGGCGCGGCTCTACGGTGTGCGCGATCTGCGTGTCGAAGAGGTACCCGATCCGGAGCCTGGCCCCGATGAGGTCCTCATCCGCATCCAGGCCTGTGGCGTCTGCCCGAGCGATCTGCGGGCCTATCTGGGCACGCGGCCGGCCAGCAACCTGCCGCGCACGCCCGGTCACGAGTGGGCCGGGGTGGTGGTGGCCGTCGGGTCCGCGGTCACCGAGGTCAAGGTCGGCGACCGGGTGGTGGCCGACTGGCGGGTGGTCTGCGGTCGTTGTGAGAACTGCTGGCGTGGGGTCTTCAACTACTGCACCAATCTGGGCCGTGTCCAGGGAGGCTTCGCCGAGTACGGCCTGGCCCCGGCCCGCAACGTCCGCCGTCTGCCGGACCACGTCTCGTTCGAGGAGGCGGCCTTCTGCGAACCTCTGGCCTGCTGTATCAACGGCAGCCAGGCCGCTCGCATCGGTCTGGGTGACGATGTGGTCATCGTCGGCTGTGGACCCATCGGTCTTCAGCACCTGCAGCTGGCCCGTCTGCAGGGGGCCCGCGTCCTGGCGGTGGACCTCGACGAGCGCCGGCTGGAGGCGGCCCGGATGCTGGGCGCCCACGACGTCATCCACGCCCGCACGGTGGACCCGGTCCGCGAGGTCAAAGAGCGCACCAACGGCCGGGGCGCTGACGCGGTCATCGTCGCCGTCGGCGACCCCCAGGCTATCGCCCAGGGTCTGGAGATGGGCGCCCTGGGCGCCCGTATTCAGATCTTCGCCGGCACCTACCCGCCCCAGGCCCTGCCGGTGGACCCCAACCTCATCCACTATCGGCAGTTGGTGGTGACCGGCAGCCACGATTTTACCCCCCACCAGTTCACCACCGCCCTCAAACTCATCAGCTACGGGATGGTGAACGTCCGGCCCCTCATCACCCACCGCTTCCCTCTGGAGGAGATCGTCGCGGCCTTCGAGACCACCGCCCAGCGCCGGGGGCTGAAGTCCATGGTCCTCCTCTCCGCCTAGCCGGCGCTCCCCCAGGGGCGATCGCGGCCGGGTGGCTTGGGGGGAGGGCCACCGGCCCGTCTGGCGGTCGAGGCCGGTGGCCAGTGGGTCAGCGGAGCCGCAGCACCATCCCGGGCTGGAGGAGGTCCGGCGTCGGCAGGCTGTTGAGCGCCTGCAGCTGCTCAACGGTGGTGTCGAACCGACGGGCGATCCCCCAGAGGGTATCGCCGGGCTGGACGGTGTAGGTGGTGGCGGAGGCCGGGGCGCCGGCGCCGGGCCGGCGGAGCGTCTGGCCGACCACGATCAGACCGGGGTCGCTCAGGCCGTTGGCCTGGACGATGGCCTCGATGGTCGTACCCCAGCGCTGCGCCAGGGCCGAGAGCGTGTCACCAGGCTGGACGGTGTAGGTCTCGGCCTCGGCGGCCGGCGCGGGCGTGGCCGGGCGGAGCCGCAGGCGCTGGCCGGGGCGGAGGAGGTCGGGCGACTCCAATCCGTTCCAGGCGGCCAGATCGGCGGGGCGAAGACCGTAGCGGACGGCGATGGCCCAGAGCGTCTCGCCGGGCGCCACGGTGTGCTCGGCGGGTGGCGCGGCCGGCCGCTCGCCTCCGCGACTGGCCGGTTGGGGTCGCTCAACCGGTGTTCCCTCCGGGCCGCTGACCACCTCGTAGAGGACGCGGATCATCATCAGCCGGGGGTCGGCGATCTGGGCGAAGGCGGCATAGGAGAGGTCGAGAGCGTGGCGGAAGGCGCCACGGTCCCGCACCTGGACGACGACCGAACGGCCGTTGGCCGGATTGGTCACCTTCAGCCAGGTGCCGAAGGGGAAGATGTTGGCCGCGGTGGTCGTGGGGTCGTACATGTCGAAGATCTGGCCGTTGGCCATGCGCCGGCCGTGAAAGCCGGGGCCGTACCAGGTGGCGTAGCCCTCTTCGGCGGCCAGGCCAGGCAGGGCGGTGAGCCCGAGAAGCAGGCCCACCCCCAGGGCGACGAGCCCACGTCGGACACGATCCGTCAAGCGATCCCTCCTGCTCAGGGGTTTCGCCGACCGCACGCTCGGGCGGCCGACGCTCCCTAGCCTACCGGGCCCGCCGCGCTCCTGTCAAGCCCCCGGAGCGGTTTTCGCGAAAGCCTCAACTTGACATATGCTATAATCCCGGCGGGATGACGTCGGTGGTCGTCGAGGGCACGGTCGAGCGCCTGGTCTACGCCAGTGCCGAGACCGGCTACAGTGTGGTGCGTCTCTGCGACCGGCAGGGCGCGCCGGTGACCGTGGTGGGCGTGCTGCCGGGGGTGAATGCCGGCCAGACCCTGCGGGTCGCGGGCCGGTGGGTCCAGCACCCGGCCTACGGGCCGCAACTGGTGGCCGAGCGCTACGAGGTGGTGCGCCCGGCCAGCGTGGCCGGACTCCAGAAGTACCTGGGGTCGGGCCTGGTCCGGGGTGTCGGGCCGGTTCTGGCCCAGCGGATCGTCGAGCGTTTCGGGGCCGAGACGCCACAGATCATCGAGCAGACGCCGGAACGCCTGACCGAGGTGCCGGGCATCGGCCCCCAGCGGGCGGCGGCCATCGTCCGGGCCTGGCGTGAGCACCAGGCGATTCAGGATCTTATGCTCTTTCTCCAGGCTCACGATCTCTCGCCGAGCCTGGCGGTGCGCATCTTCCAGCAGTACGGCGACGCCAGCCTGGAGGTCGTCCGGCACGACCCCTACCGCCTGGCCCGCGAGGTCCGCGGGATCGGTTTCCTCACCGCCGACCGGATCGCCCGCCGCCTGGGCTTCCCGGCACAGAGCCTCGAGCGGGTGATGGCCGGCCTCCGTCACCTTCTCTGGGAGGCGGCCGAGGAGGGCCACGTTTTCATGCCTCTGGAGGACCTCGGCGCGCGGGCCCGAACCCTGCTGGGGTGCACGCCGGAGATGGTGGCCGAGGCCCTGGCGCGCCTGACCCGCGAGGAGAACGGCCTCGTCTGTGAATCCCACGACGGCACCACCGCCGTCTACCTGGTGCCGCTCTTTCAGGCCGAGCGCCGGCTGGCCGAACGCCTGCGGACGCTCCTGACCGCCCCCGCTGACCGGCTGGCCCTCTTCCAGCGGGTGGACTTCGAGCGCGCCTTCGCCTGGCTGGCCGAACGCCACGGTCTGATCCTCACCGCCGAGCAGCGGCTGGCCGTCCGGCGGGCGCTGACCAGCAAGGTCAGCGTCATCACCGGCGGCCCGGGCACCGGCAAGACGACCACGATCCAGGCCCTCCTGACCCTGCTCCGGGCCAAGCGCTGTTCGGCTCTCCTGGCCGCCCCGACCGGCCGGGCCGCCCGACGGCTGACCGAGGTGACCGGTGTCCCGGCCCGGACCATCCACCGTCTGCTGGCCCTGCGCCCCGGGGGCGAGGCCCTCTACGACGCCCAGAACCCGCTTCTGGCCGACTGCATTGTCGTCGACGAGGCCTCGATGCTCGATGTGCTCCTGGCCAACGCCCTGGTCAAGGCGGTGCCGCCCGACGCCCACCTGGTCCTGGTCGGCGATGTGGACCAGCTGCCGGCGGTCGGGCCAGGCAACGTCCTGCGCGAGCTTATCGCCAGCGCGGTCGTGCCGGTGACCCGCCTGACCACCGTCATGCGCCAGGCCGCCGGGAGCGGCATCGTTCAGAACGCCCACCGGATCAACGCCGGCGAACGGCCGCGCCTGCGCGGCTACGATGATTTCCTCTTCCTGGCCGAGGACGATCCGGAGCGGGCGGCCGACCGCATCGTCGACCTGGTGGTCGAACAGCTACCCCGGCGCTACGGGCTCGACCCGATCCAGGATATCCAAGTTCTGGCCCCGATGCACCAGGGACCGCTGGGGGTCGCCCGGCTCAATGAGCGGCTCCAGGCCGCGCTCAACCCCCCGGCCGAGGGGAAACCGGAACGCCGCTTCGGCGCCCGTCTCTTCCGCCAGGGCGACAAGGTGCTGCAGGTGGTCAACAACTACGACCGCCAGGTCTTCAACGGGGAGATGGGCCGGATCACCCGGCTGGACCTGGCCGCGGAGCGGGCCATCGTGCGGTTTGACGACGGCCGGGTGGTCGTCTACCCCTTCGCCGATCTGGACGAACTGGTCCTGGCCTACGCTGTCAGTGTCCACAAGAGCCAGGGCTGCGAGTACCCGGCGGTGGTGATGCCGCTGACCACCCAGCACTATCTTCTGCTCCAGCGCAACCTGCTCTACACGGCGGTGACCCGGGCCCAGCGGCTGGTGGTTCTGGTCGGCAGCTGGCGGGCGCTGGCCATCGCGGTGCGGCGCGAGCGGGTGACCCGCCGGCACACCCGGCTGGCCTGGCGGCTGCGGACGAGCCTTGCGGGCACGCCGCCGGTGGCCCGGCAGGCCTGAGGCCGCGGACCGGTCAGCGGTCCGCCGGCGGGCGCCGCCTCTGGCGCTCCTCGAAGGCGCGGACGAGGTCCTCGGGCCAGCCCCGGCTCTGGCCGTTGACCTTGAAACGCCAGCAGCCGTCGGCGCTGCGGCGGCAGAGTTCCTCTTCTTCCTTGGTCTCCGGCGGCATGTTGAGCAGACAGTAGCACCGGTAGAGGGCGTCGGGCACGCTCCAGTCCTCACGGTAGTACTTGCAGGCTCCCCGGTGCCGCCGCCAGTGGTTTCGGTCCTGAATGGCGGTCCTCCCGTACAGACGTCTCCGCTGTTCTATTGTACCACAGACCCGGCAGCTGGCCTGGACGCCCGGCCGCCGGTCGGGCGAGGCGGCGGCGCGGAAGCGGCCTCAGCCGCGGCGGGCGGTGGCCTGCAGCCGCTCGGCGTAGCGGCCGACCGCCGTCGCCAGGCGCTCGCGCAGCGGGGCCTCCGGGTCGGGCTCGTCGAGGAGGGCGGCGGTCTGCAGCAGGCGGACGCCGGTCAGGAAATCACGGACGTGGATGAACTCGGGCCGCAGCCGGCCATCGGGGCCGGCGTTGTGGTAGTTGCCCAGCGGGAAGGCCAGGCCGGTCGTACGGTAGCCGCAGAGCCCGAAGGCGGTGGCCTCGCAGGTGCCGCCGCTCATCAGCTGGCGCTGGACGGGCGCTCCCTCCAGCCGCCGGGCGGCGGCGCTGAGCAGCCCTTCAGCGGTGGCGTCGAAGGTCCGGCTGCGGTCGCCCACCCGGATGACCGGTCCCCGGCCGATGACGGCGCCTGGAAGCGTCCGGCTGGCCTCCAGCGAGACCACCAGCGTCTCGGGCGGAAGGAGACCGGACCGGGCCACCAGAGTGGCCCCCACCAGGCCGATCTCCTCCGCGCGGGTGAAGACGCCGTAGAGGGGACGCGGCAGCGCCTGGTCGCGGACGGCCGCCAGGGTGAGAAGAAGGGCGGCGCAGCCGACCAGGTCGTCCACCGCCGGCATCATCAGAAGATCACCCCGGCGCTCCGGGCCGGGCAGGGCGAAGACCGCCCCGGTTGGGGTGGGCACCGGCCCGTCGGTCTGCAGGCGCAGAAGGGGCCCTTCCCCGGTCTGTTCGAGGGCCACGACCGTGGCCGGAACCGGCTGGCCATCGGTCAGGATCAGGACCGGTTCCGGCGGGCGGAGGCTGGCGAGCGGCACTCCGCCCAGCGGGCGGGCCAGGGCGGTGGTCCCCTGGCTGGCCGTGACCTCCAGCCCGGGGTGATCCAGGTGGGCAACCAGGGCGAGCGGGGTCCCTTCGGCCGGACCGAGGCGGACGATCAGGTTGCCGTAGGGATCGGCGGCGAACGGGATCGTGTGGGCGGTCAGGAACGCGTGAACGGCCTGGATGATGGCCGTCTCGTAAAGGGGCGCGGTCGGGCGCCGGCCCAGGTCCAGCAGGAGAGCGATCCACTGATCTTCCATAGAAATCGGGCGCAGGGGACTGTCGGCTTCCGCCGACAGGGGAATGCGCCCTCGACACCTCCTTCCTGTCGCATTATAATGCGCACTGAGGGAGATAAACAATGAAATTGGCTTGCCAGTATCGCCTCAAACCCAATAGAACCCAGGAAAAGATTCTGGCGACACTTCTCGCAGTTGCCTGTCGCCTTTACAACGATGCTCTTGCCGAAAGGAAAGATGCGTGGGAACAGGAAAGGCGAACCGTCACCTACCTTGAACAGGCAGGGAAATTGAAAACATTGAGGGAGACCGACAAAGAAGTCGCCCTCTTGAACTTCAGTGCTGCCCAGCACGTCCTGCGCCGGCTTGATAAGGCTTTCCGGAGGTTTTTCAAAGCCATCCAATCCGGGCAAAAGGTCGGTTATCCAAGATTCAAAAAGCCCCATCGTTTCCGCACATTGGAGTTCACGTACGGAGACGGGACGAAGATAAAACCCGACGAAAGAGGAAGGTTGCGGCTCTCCCTCCAGAATGTGGGCTTGGTGCGGGTCATCTGGCACCGCCCGTTGCCCGAGCCAGCCGTTATTAAGCAGGTCTGGGTCACCCGCAAGGTGGATGGATGGTCTGCCACTTTCGCCCTTGAAGTCCCGGACGAACGTCTCCGTGAACCCTTGCCGCCAACGGGCAAGGCGATAGGGATGGACGTCGGCGTGGAAAACCTTCTGGCCCTCTCCGACGGTCGCCTCGTTGACAACCCAAAGTGGTTGAAGAAGATTGAAACGAAAATCGCCGAGAAACAAAGAATTCTGAGCAAGAAAGTGAAGGGCTCTAAGCGCGGGAAGCGGATGTGCAGGCAAATTGCCAAGCTTCACCTCAAAGTCGCCCGTCAGCGCAGGGATGTCTACTGGAAGCTGGCGGCAGAGCTGGTCAGAGAGCATGACCTGATCTGCGTGGAAGACCTCACCATAAAGGGCCTGGCACAGGGGAACCTGAGCAAGTCCGTGCTTGATGCCGGTTGGTCGGTGCTTCTGACGCACATCCTTCCCGACAAGGCTTGGAGGGCTGGGAGGGAAGTGGTTGCGGTGCCCGCCAACGGCACAAGCCAGCGGTGCGCCCGGTGCGGCTCGCCTGTTCCCAAAGACCTTTCTGTCCGCTGGCACGACTGTCCGCACTGTCGTCTTTCTGTTCATCGTGACATCAATTCTGCATTGCTGATACTCACGTTGGGCTTGGAACGAGCCCGCAGGGACGGCTGTCTACCGTCATGCCTGCACGAAGCCGAAGGCGAAAGCCAACGGTAGTTCACTATACCGCGCTCGCCCGATCGGCGACAGCGTGGTATAGTCTACGGCAGAGAGGGGAGCGGCCCATGGTTCGGATTGTCTCGCTTCTGCCCTCGGCCACCGAGATCGTCGGCGCCCTGGGGTTGACCGAGGCCCTGGTCGGCGTCTCCCATGAGTGCGACTATCCGCCCGCGGTCCAGCGCCTCCCGCGTCTGACGCGGAGCCTCCTCCCGGAGGGAGCCACGCCGGCGGAGATCGACGCCCTGGTTGTCCGGGCCCTCCACGAGCACCGGGCCCTCTACGCCCTGGACCTCGACCTCCTGGAGCGACTCCGGCCCGATCTCATTCTGACGCAGGAGCTGTGCGCCGTCTGCGCGGTGGCTTACGACGAGGTGCTGCGGGCGGCTCGCCGGCTACGCGGTGGCGGCGGCCAGCCGACCATCGTCAGCCTGGAGCCCCAGACCATCGACGATATCCTGGAGAGCATCCGGGTCGTGGCCCAGAGCGCCGGCGTGCCCGAACGGGCCGAGCCGGTCGTCGCCGGCCTGCGCCAGCGCCTCGAGCGGGTCCGGGCCCGGACGGCCAGCCTGACCGCCCGCCCGCGGGTGCTGGTCCTGGAGTGGCCCGACCCGCCCTACGTCGGCGGTCACTGGGTGCCGGAGATGGTGCTCCTGGCGGGCGGCACAAACGTTCCTCTCCAGCAGGAGCGCCTGGGCCGGCCCTCGGTCCGGGTGACCTGGGAGACGCTCCAGGCCCAGGACCCGGATCTCATCGTCATCGCGCCCTGCGGCTACCATCTGGCGCAGGCGGTGGCGGCCGGCCATGACCTGGCCCGTCGGCCGGAGTGGGCGGCCCTGCGGGCGGTCCAGGCCGGCGAGGTCTGGGCGGTCGACGCCAACAGCTACTTCAGCCGACCCGGCCCGCGGGTGGTCGACGGCGTCGAACTGCTGGCCGCGATCATCGCCACCCGCCCTCCCACGGTCGGCCAGCCGCCGCGGGCTCAGCGTCTACCGCCGGTGGGAGCGCCGTCCGCCACTCCCACCGGCTGAAGGGAGAGGGATGCCCCGCCTCTGGCCACTCCTGGTTCTCCTCGGCGGGCTGGCCCTGGCCTGCGGTCCGGCCGCCAGCCCGCCCACGCCGCCGGCCCCCTCGCCGACGCCGACGGTGGCCGCTGTCCCGCCGACCCCGACCGCCACCCCGGCGCCCAGCCCGACACCGGTGCCCACGGCGACGCCGGCGGCGCCGGCCACGCCCACCCCGGCGGCCGTGGCTGCGGCGGTCGGGACACCCCGGCCGGCGCCGACCACCGTCCCCCTGCCGACGGCGGTGACCATCCCGGTCCGGGTCTCTGACCGCTACCGGGTCGGGCCATTCGCCGTCCCGCGGACGCTCCAGGGGCCGCCGGGCTTTCAGGTCACGGTCTTCGCCGCCGGGCTGGGACCGGTCCGCTGGCTGGCCTTCAGCCCGCAGGGCGACCTTTTCGTCACCGTCCCCCAGGCAGGACGGGTCCTCATCCTGCCCGACCGCGACCACGACGGTGTCGCCGACCGCATTCTCTCCTTCGCCGACGGCCTCGACCGGCCGCACGGCATCGCTTTTCTCCAGGGAAGCGTCTACATCGCCGAGACGGGGCGGGTCTTGCGGCTGACCGACACCGATGGCGACGGCCTGGCCGACCGGCGGGAGGTCGTGGTGGCCAACCTGCCCCGCAGCGGCGGCCACTGGACCCGGACCATCGTCGTCGGGCCCGACGGGCGGCTCTACGTCTCTATCGGCTCCTCCTGCAACGTCTGTCGCGAGGCCGATCCGCGCCGGGCGGCCATCGTCCGCTACAACCCCGACGGCTCGGGGGAGTTTCTCTTCGCCCGGGGGCTGCGTAACAGCGTGGGGGTCACCGTCCATCCCCAGACCGGCGAGCTCTGGGCCGCCGATAACGGTCGCGACTGGCTGGGCGACGACCTCCCGCCCGAGGAGGTCAATATCGTCCGGGAGGGGCGGCATTACGGCTGGCCCGACTGCTACGGCCAGCGGGTGGTGGACCCCGAGTTCGGGACGCCCGAGTTCTGCGCCACCACCGAGCCGCCGGTCATCGAGATGCCGGCTCACTCGGCGCCGCTGGGGCTGGTGTTCTACACCGGCGCCCAGTTCCCGTCCGAGTACCGGGGCAATCTCTTCATCGCCTTTCACGGCTCCTGGAACCGGACCGAGCCCACCGGCTACAAGGTCGTGCGGGTGCCGTTTGTCGCCGGACGGCCCGGTCCGGTCCAGGATTTCCTGACCGGCTGGCTGGTCGGGCGGACGGCCTGGGGGCGGCCGGTGGCGCCGCTGGTCGGACCGGACGGCAGCCTGTACCTCACCGACGACCAGGCTGAGGCGGTCTACCGGATCACCTACGCCCCGACCGCCCGCCGCTGAGCGGCGCTACTCGAAGACAATGACCCCCCGTGCCACCTCGCCGGCCTGCAGAGCCCGGAAGGCCTCGTTCACCTGGTCGAGGGTGAAGCGGTGGGAGATGAGTTCGCGCAGTTTGAGCCGGCCGGCCCGAAAGAGGTCGAGAAGACGCGGAAAGTCCACCGCCGGCCGGGCGTTGCCGTAGGCGGTGCCCATAAGAGTCCGGGCGGTGCGCATCAGGCCGACCGCGTTCAGGCTGACCTCGGCCTCCTCGGGGGCGACGCCGACCACCACCGCCACTCCCCCCTTGCGGGTGGCCTCGTAGGCCTGCAGGATGGTGGCCGGATGGCCGATGACCTCGAAGGCGTAGTCCACGCCGTAGCCGTCGGTCAGATCGCGGGCCCGGCTGACCACGTCCTCCCGGCTGGCGTTGATGAGATGGGTGGCCCCGAACTGACGGGCCAGTTCCAGTTTGTGGTCGCGAAGGTCGGCGGCGATGATCCGGGCCGCCCCGACCAGCGCCGCCCCCTGGATGACGTTCAGGCCCACCCCGCCGCAGCCGATGACCAGGACGCTGGACCCCGGCTCGACCCGGGCGGCGTTGATGACCGCCCCGACCCCGGTGGTCACCCCGCAGGCGATGAGGGCGGCGCAGTCGAGGGGAACGTCCGGCGGGATGGGGACGACGTTGGTGACCGGCACGACCGTGCGCTCGGCGAACGAGCCGATGCCGGTGAACTGGTGGATGAGGGTATCGCCCCGGCGCAGGCGCGGGCCGCGCATGGCCACCCGCGCGCCCGGAGCCGGGGTGCAGAGGTAGGGCTGACCCCGGCGGCAGAAGAAGCACTCGCCGCACTTGTTGCCGAAGGCCAGGATAACATGGTCGCCCGGTCGGACGCTGGTCACGCCGGGCCCCACCGCCTCGACCACCCCGGCCGCCTCGTGCCCCAGGACCAGGGGCAGTTGCGACCAGGTGTCGCGCTCCCAGTGGTGGTAGTCGGAGTGGCAGACACCGCTGGCCACGATCCGCACCTGGACCTCGCCGGGCTCGGGCTCGGGCAGGTCGACCTCTTCAATGACCATGGGGGTCCGCCGCTGGTAGAGGACGGCTGCACGCATCTGCACGGTACTCCCCTCCGCTGACCGGGCGGCCGGGCGCCCGGTGAGAGTTGCCAGTCGAGGGCCGCGTTCGGCCCCGGCGGGGCCATGATAGCGCAAAGTGGGCGGCCGTGGGCCGATCAGACCGGGTCGGTGGCCCGGAAGGCCGGACCGGTCAGCAGCAGCCCCACGAGCGTGAGGCCGCCGCTCACCCACAGGGCGCCGCTCACTCCCAGGCTTTCGGCGATGACCCCGGCGGTGGCCGGGCCCAGCGTCATCCCGGCGGCGTAGACCGCCTGATAGACCCCCATGGCGGTGGCCCGCTCGTGCGGGCCGACCACCCGCAGACAGGCGCCCATCAGGCTGGGGAAGGCCAGTCCCCGACCCAGTCCGCCGACCGCCTGGACGACCAGCAGCAGGCCGAAGTCGCTGACCAGCGGGGTGAGAAGCGGGCTCAGGGCGGCCAGGACCAGCCCGCCGCTGACGATCTGACGGTCGCTCACGTGTCGGGCCAGCGGGACCAGAGCCAGGGCGGCCAGGGTGTAGGCCAGAAGCATGGCGGTGGTCAGCAGCCCGACCTCGGCCGGGCCCAGGCCCAGGCCGGCGGCGTAGACCGGCACGAAGGCGTAGCTGGCCGCCCAGAACGAGTACTGCCCCAGGGCGGCGATGGTGGCCAGGAGCAGCAGGGCCGGCTGGCCGCCGGCCCGCAGGAGAGCCCGCCAGGAGGGTGTGGTCGGGGCGCTGGCCGGCGGTCGCTCCGGGGTCAGGGCCAGGACCAGCGTCCCCAGCCCGCCCAGGGCGACCCCGACCAGGAAGGGCGTGGTCCAGCCGCCGACGGCGGCCAGTTTGCCCCCGGCGGTGGTGGCCACCAGCTGAGCCAGCCCGCTCAGGAACGAGGCCGTGCCCATCGCCCGCGTGGTGGCGCTGGCCGGAAAGTAGCCGGCGAAGAGGACGCTCAGGACGACCCAGGTGGCAGCGCTGACGCCGGCCAGCCCTCGTCCCACCAGGAGCCACCCGGCGGTTGGGGCCAGGGCCAGGACGAGGTTGCTGAGGGCGGCCGTGGCCAGACCGGCCAGGGCGAAGGGTCGCCGGCGGCCCAGGCGGTCGGCGGCCAGGCCGATGGGCACGCGCAGCAGCAGCTGGCTGAAGCCGTAGGAGGCCACGATCAGCCCGACCAGACTGAGCGAGGCCCCCAGAGCCCGGGCGTAGAGCGGCAGGATCGGGACGTAGACGTAGAGGGCGGCCCAGTAGAGGACGAGCGCCAGGCTGGCCGCCACCAGCGCCGGGTCGAGCCGGCGCAGACGTCCGTGGGGGCGGGCCAGAACCGGTCTCATCAGGCCAGCGGCGGCCGTCGCCCGCTCCAGGGCGTGGCCTGGCTGTAGAGGTGGCCGACCCGCAGGACCACGGCCTCGCTGTCGGCCGGCCCGACGATCTGGAGGCCAACCGGGCGGCCATCGGGGGTGAAGCCGGCTGGGACCGAGAGGGCCGGCAGGCCGGTGAGGTTGAAGAGGTTGGTGAAGCGGGTCAGGGCCAGGCGGGTCTCGACCGGCCCGCTGGGCAGCGCGATCTCGCGGGCGCCGATGGGCGGCGCGGCCGCCGGCGTGGTCGGGAGAACCAGGAGATCGACGGTGGTGAAGAGCGCCCGCATCGCCGCGATCAGCCGCCGGCGGGCCTGCTGGGCCCGCAGGTAGTCGGCGGCCAGAATGGTGGCTCCGGCCTCCAGACGGGTCCGCACGTCGGGGCCGTAGGCGTCGGGGTCGGCGCGCAGACGGTCCCAGTGGACGGTCGCCGCCTCGGCCATGATGATGAGCGGGTTGGTGGCGGCGATGAGGTCGGCGTCCGGCAGAGAGACCGGCTGGACGGTGGCCCCCAGATCGGTCAGGGTGCGCAGGGCCTGCGCAAAGGCCGCCGCCACCGCCGGCTCGACATCGTCCCAGGGCGCCCCCTCCGGCCGGCCCAGCCGCAGCCCCTGCAGATCGCCCGCTGTCTCCAGGGCCGGCCGCGCCAGCGGCGGAAGGCCCACCGTGGCGGGATCGGCCGGGTCGGGCCCGGCCATCACCTCGAGAAGCAGGGCCACATCGGCGACCGTCCGGGCCATGGGGCCGACGTGGTCAAGCGACCAGGCCAGCGGATACACACCGGCCCGGCTGATCCGGCCGAAGGTCGGCTTGAGGCCGACGACCCCGCAGAGGGCCGCCGGGATGCGGATCGAGCCGCCGGTGTCAGTGCCGACCGAGCCCGCGCCCATGCCGGCGGCCAGGGCCGCCGCCGAGCCGCCCGAGGAGCCGCCGGGGATGCGGGTCGGGTCCCAGGGGTTGCGGGTCGGACCGAAGTGGGGGTTGTCGTTGGTGACGCCGAAGGCCCATTCGTGCAGGGCCGCCTTGCCCAGGAGGACCGCTCCGGCGCTCTTGAGCCGGTGGACCACCGTGGCATCGGTCGTGGGGACGTGGCGCTCGGTCAGGGCGCTGCCGTAGGTGGTGCGCACGCCGGCGGTGTCGATGAGGTCCTTGAGGGTCATCGGCACGCCCAGGAGCGGAGGGACCGGTTCGCCCCGGCCCCAGCGCTCCTCGGCCGCCCGAGCGCTGGCCAGGGCCATCTCGGCGGTGACGGTCAGGAGGGCGTTGAGGGTCGGGTTCAGCCGTTCGATCTGCTCCAGACAGGCCCGGGTCACCTCGACCGGCGAGAGGGCGCGCTGCTGGTAGAGCCGTCGGAGATCGGTGAGGCTGAGGAAGGGCAGGTCGGTGGCGGCCACGGCGCTCCTCTACAGGCGAGGGTTATGGTACAGAACGGGCGGCTCGTCGGTCGGGCGCAGGCCGGCCTGCCGCAGCCGGGCGGCCCGCTGCCGCAGGTCGAGCACCGCCCGGGCCACGGTCGTCTCCCGCGCGGCCGGCGGCGGCAGGTCGGCCCACTCGACCAGCGTGTGCAGGTGGACCAGGTCCGCCTCGGTGATGGTCTCCGGCGCCAGCGGATACTCGCGCATCGTCGGTCTCCTCAGAGGGTGGCCGGGCCGACCTCGAACCAGACGGTGCCGGTCCAGTGCCCGCCGGGGGGCACGACGATCAGCCCGGCGTCGAGCCCGCGCTCCTGCAGATTGGGCGCGTCGGTCGGGCAGGTGTAGGGCTCGAAGCAGAGGGTCGGCCGGTGTGGGGGAGCGTAGACCACCCACTCCCGGAACTGACTGTCGGCCCGGACGGCGACCTGGGCCGAGGCCTGGGGGTCCACCAGCCGGCAGAGGCTGCTGCCGTCCTCCAGCCGCTCCAGGCGCGTGTAAACGTCGTCCAGGTAGACCTCATCGAGGGGGCGCAGCTGGCGGAAGTCGCGTTCCGGCGGGACCGGGATCACCTCGCCGGTCGGCAGGAGTTCGTCGTCCAGCCGCCACTGGTGGCCGGCCGGGATCTGGATGAGGCAGTCCTGACGCCGGCCCTCGGGGACGATGGGCAGGGCGAAGTAGGGGTGGAGGCCGAAGCCCATCGGCATCCCGTGCTCGCCGTAGTTGTGGACGTCGGCGGTGATCTCCAGCCGGGGGCCGCGCAGACTGAATATGAGAGCCAGGGTAAAGGGGAAGGGGTAACATTCGGCGAAGACCGGATGGTCGGTGTGGGCGATCTCGGTCGTCAGGCTGGCGCTGCCCTGGGTGGCGGTGGCGGTCACTCGCCAGGGGAGATCGCGCACCAGGCCGTGGATGTGGTGGCCATGGCTGTGGTTGACCGGGAGATGGTAGGTCCGGCCGGCGAAGGTGAAGCGGGCGTGGCGGATCCGGTTCGGGAAGGGGAAAAGAACCGGGGTGCCGTAGCTGCTGGGAGCCCGGCGGATCTCCTCCGGCGGGGCCATGAGCATAAATTCAAGCGGGCGGCCCCGGATGGGGGCCTGCAGGCTGAGGAGCGTGCTGCCCCAGGCCGGGACGACGGTGGCCTGAAGCCCGCTCTCCCGGTCCTCCAGCCGGTAGACGGTGACCCCCAGGTCGGCTCGGGCCTCGGTGTCGACCGCGAAGCGCTCGGCCATCGGCTCATCCTCCCACGGTCGCTGGCAGCCCGAAAAGGCTCACGTCGAGGCCGAGGGACTGGGCTGTCTGGACGATGGCGTGCCAGGTGGTCTCCGGGACGGGGAGGCCGGTCCGCAGTCGCTCCGCGCGGGTGCGGAACTCGGGCTCGCCCGGCACCAGGACTTCGGCGAAGCCCTCGGCCGGTGGGACCGCCTTGATCCGGGCGACAGTGCGGGCGGCCTCGGCCAGCACCGTCTCGACATCCTGGAAGGCGCCGGTGGCGATGGCCAGGATCAGGACGCCGCTCCGCTCGTAGACCGGGCCGCCCCGTCCCGGCTCGGCGAAGAGGTCCGCGCCGGTCAGGACCCGTCCCAGCAGTTCAACCGCCACCGCCAGCCCGTAGCCCTTGTGCCCGCCGAAGGGCAGGAGCATTCCCCCCTCGTAGTAGTCCCGGGGGTCGGTGGTCGGTCGGCCGTGGCGGTCCAGGATGGCGCCGGGCGGGAGCGGCTCGCCTTTGGCCAGGGCCACCTGGATCTTGCCGGCGGCCACGGCGGTGGTGGCGAAATCGATGATGACCGGCGGGCGGTCTTTGACCGGAAAGCCGATGGCCAGGGGGTTGGTGCCGAAGAGGGGGCGGGCGCCACCGTAGGGGGCGGCGGTGGCCCCCGGGCCGCCGAACCCGCCGGCCACGATCAGGCTGGCGACGTTCTGGGCGGCGGCCATCGTCGGGTACTCGCCCAGCCGGCCGATGTGGGTGCAGCGGACGATGCCCACCACTGCCAGGCCGTGCTCTCTGGCCTTGCGGACGGCCAGGTCGGTGGCGAAGGCGGCTGAGACCTGGCCGAAGGCCCAGCCACCATCCACCAGGGCCAGGACCGCGCTCTCTTTCTGGACGGTGGGGCGGGCGTCGGGGATGACGTGACCCCGCCGGACCGCCTCGACATAGCTGGGAATGCGGATGACGCCGTGGGAGTCGTGGCCGGCCAGGTTGCTCTCGACCAGGGCCTCGGCCACCCGCTGGGCGATATCAGGGGGCGCCCCGACCCGCTCGAAGATAGCCTGGGTCAGCGCCTGGAGCCGCTCAGCCGGAAAGACCAGCACCGGGGCCTCCTTGGGGAGAGTCGAACCGGGCCCAGTATAGCAGGGTGTGGGGGCGTTGCCAAGATGGTCGGGCTGCCCGGCTGCCTTGACAGGCGGTCGGGAACGGCGCTATCCTAAGAAACGCAGAGCCCTCGCCTGGCCTGCGGAGATTCCACGGGAGGGGTGCGTATGGCCGACAAATTCCGCCTGGAGATCGAGTACTGCGTCCCCTGACGCCACATGCTGCGGGCTGCCTGGATGGCAGCCGAGGTGATGACCCGTTACCCTGATAAGGTCGAGTCGATCACGCTGGTGGCCGGGGTGGGCGGGCGTTTCGAGGTCAAACTCAACGACCAGCTGATCTTCTCCAAAGCCCAGACCGGCCGGTTCCCCGAGCTGAACGAGATCACCAAACCCATCGAAGCCTGGCTGGCAGCCCAGGCGCCCTCGCCGGCGCCGACCTCCTAGCGACCGCCCGCGCCGGGCCATGGCCCCTGGACCTCCCCGGTTCGGGGGCCGCTTTGTGTCCGGTCACTGACGGTGGATTCCGCCGTGGGGGGCCCGGCGCAGGGAGCGGTCCGCTTGACGCACGGGCGCGCTTCGCCCATACTGAGCGCCAGAGCCCGGAGGGCGATCTCTTCCGCGCGAGGTGCCAATGGTCGAGCCCCTGAGGCCGCTGGTCGGCCAGCCGCTCCGCCCCTTTGAAGATGGCCGTCTGGTCCGCGGCCAGGGCCGGTACCTGGCCGATCTGCGCCGGCCGGGGATGGTCCAGCTGGTCCTGGTCCGCAGCCCGTACGCCCACGCCCGTCTCGACCGCCTGGACACCCGGGCGGCGGCCGGCGCCCCCGGCGTCCTGGCGGTGCTGACGGCGGCTGATCTGCCACCAGCCTTCAGCGAGCCGCCGGTGACGGCGAGTGAGACCGGCCAGCTGGTGGCGGCGCCGGTCCTGGCCCGTGGGGTGGTGCGGATGGTCGGCCAGCCGGTGGCGGCGGTCGTCGCCGAGACGCTGGCCCAGGCCCTCGACGCCGCCGCGCTGGTTCAGGTGGATTACTCCCCGCTGCCCGCCGTGGCCGACCCCGAGGCCGCTCTGGCGCCCGGGGCGCCGCTTGTTCACCCGGCGCTGGGCACCAACCGGGCCTTCACCCTCCGCCGGGGCGACGCGGCCGCCGCCGACCGGGCCTTCGCCCAGGCCGCGGTCCGGATCCGGCAGCGCTTCACCATCCCCCGGCTGGCCGGCGTGCCGTTGGAACCGGTCGGAGCCCTGGCCGAGTGGGACGCGGCGGCCGGACGGCTCACCGTCTGGTGCCCCACGCAGGCCCCCTGGCGGGTCCACCAGGCGCTGGTTCGCGCGCTGGATCTTCCGGCCGAGCGCGTCCGGGTCATCGCCCCCGATGTCGGGGGCGGTTTCGGCGTCCGCGGCCCGGTCTACCCCGAGTACCTTCTGGTCGCCTGGGCCGCCCGACATCTGGGCCGGCCGGTCCGCTGGCTGGCCACCCGGCGCGAGGACTTTCTGGCCACCCCGGCCAGCCGGGAGACGGTGGTCGAGGCCGAGCTGGCAGCCAGCCCGGCGGGACGGATTCAGGGGCTGCGGGTGCGGGCGCTGACCAACCTCGGGGCCTACGCCGGCTCGGAGGGACCGGCCCGGCGCATCGTCGCCCTGCTGACTGGCCCCTACGACATCCCGGCGGCGGCGGTCGAGGTGGCCGGCGTCTACACCCACACCGGGCCGACCGGCGCCTACCGGGGAGCCGGGCGACCCGAGGCCGCCTACATCATCGAACGCCTGGTCGAGACGCTGGCCCGGGACCGTGGCCTGGACCCGGCGGAGGTCCGCCGACGCAACTTCGTTCCGCCCACCGCCTTCCCCTACCGGACGGCCCTGGGGACGGTCTACGACAGCGGCCACTACGCCGCGGCCCTCGACCGGGCGCTGGCCCTGGTGGACTACGCCGCCCTGCGGGCCCGCCAGCGGGCTCAGGATCCGGCGCGCGACCGCGAACTCCTGGGCGTCGGCCTGATGAGTTACATCGAGCCGACCGGCGGCGGCTGGGAGAGCGGCCGGGTGCGGGTCGAGCCCGACGGGCGGGTCGTGGTGGTGAGCGGGTCGGTCCCCCAGGGGCAGGGCCACGCCACCACGTTCGCCCAGATCGTCGCCGACCGGCTGGGCGTGCCGATCGAGGCGGTGGTCGTCCGCCAGGGCGATACCGCCGACGGCCTGCCCGGGATCGGCACCTTCGGCAGCCGGAGCCTGGCCCTGGGCGGGAGCGCGGTGGCGGTGGCGGCGACCGAGGTGGTGGAGCGGGCCCGGCGCATCGCCGCTCACCTTCTGGAGGCGGCGCCGGACGATGTGCGTCTCCAGGATGGGCGCTTCGTGGTGGCCGGCGTGCCGGGCCGGGTGCGGGCGGTGACCTGGGCCGCCGTGGCCCGGGCCGCGCTGAGCGGCGATCTGCCGCCAGATCTCTCTGGTCCTCTCCAGGCCGAGACGCGCTTTGAGGCGCCGGGCGAGGCCTTCGCCTTCGGCACCGGCGTGGCGGTGGTGACGGTGGACCGGGAGACCGGTGTGGTGCGCCTGCGGCGGCTGGCCCTGGTCCACGACTGCGGCCCGGCGGTCAACCCGCGCCTGGTGGCCGCCCAGTTGCACGGCGGGCTGGCCCAGGGAGCCGGCGAGGCGCTGGGCGAGTGGCTGCGCTACGATCCGGAGGGGCAGCTGCTGACCGGTTCGCTGCTGGACTACTGGCTGCCGCACGCCGATGATCTCCCCTTCTTCGACCTGGCCGAGACGGTCACGCCCTCGCCGCTCAACCCGCTCGGCGCCAAGGGGGTGGGCGAGGCCGGGACCATCGCCGCCCCGGCGGCCATCGTCAACGCCGTTCTGGACGCCCTCTGGCCGCTGGGGGTGCGGGACCTGACGATGCCGCTGACGCCCGAGCGCGTCTGGCAGGCCATTCAGCAGGCGGCCCGGCCGGGCGGGGGCGGCTGAGCGCTCCACGAAATGTCAGGATGACCGCGTGGTTGGGAGGAGACGATGCGACTCCAGGGCAAGGTGGCGCTGATCGCCGGCGCCGGGACCAACATGGGTCGGGCGGTGCCCATCCTCTTCGCGCAGGAGGGGGCCCAGGTGGTGTTGACCGCCCGGCGGGCCGAGCCGATGGCCGAGACGGCGGCCTTCATTGTCAGCCAGGGCGGCGTGGCCCACACCATCCAGGCCGACCTCACCCGCGAGGAGGATGTCGAGCGGGTCTTCGCGGTGGTGCGCGAGCGCTTCGGCCGCCTCGACATCCTCTACCACAACGCCGGCGGCTACTTCTCGGCGGAGCACGATGTCGCCCGGCTGGCGCCGGACTTCTGGGAGGGGGCGCTGCGCAACAATCTCCGCACATTCTCCCTGTGCGTCCGGCGGGCGGTGCCGCTGCTGATCGAAAGCGGGGGAGGGGTCATTCTGACGGTCAGCGCCGGCGAGAAGGTCCGGCTGGACAGCAACAGCGCCTACGCCGCTGCCAAGACCGGGCTCATCGGCGCGGCCCGTAACCTGGCCCGCGAACTCTACCGCCACAATATCCGGGTTCACGCCCTCTGTCCGGGGCTCATCTGGGAGCCGCTGCCGCTGGGGCCGGTCGCCCCACCGCCCCGCCGGCTGGAGCGGCTGGGCAGCGCGGTGGACGTGGCCTACGCCGCTCTCTATCTGGCCTCGGACGAGGCGGCCTGGCTGACCGGGCTGGTGCTCGACATCGACGGCGGCGACCACCTCTTCGTGGACTCGCCGGTGCGACGGGCGGCCCTGGAGCGGCGCTGATCACTCTTTGTAGGCGACAAAGCCAAAGGCCTCAGGGCGCGGGATCACCCGCCGGAAACCGGCCTCCTGGAGACGGCGGGCGACTCCCCGGGCGATGCGCTGGCCGGCGGGGCTCGTCAGGTCGCCGACGTAGTGGAAGAGGCGTCCCTTCCAGCGCAGCACCCGGTAGAGCTGGCGGTAGAAGGCCCCGGCGTAGAGCTCCCCGGCCAGGCTGAAGGCCGGGGGATCGTGGATGATCCGCGAGAAGCTCTGGTCGGGGAACTCGGCGACGAGGTCGCTGGTGTCGCCGATCCGCTGGACGATCCGGGGGTCCTGGAAGAGCTCCTGCGACCAGGGGTTCTGGCGGGCGATCGCCAGCACCAGCGGGTCGAGTTCGATGGTCACCACCTCCTCGGCCGTGCGGGCGGCGGCGATGGCGGTGTAGCCCAGGCCAGTGCAGGTGTCGAGCACCCGTCCCCGCAGCGGGGCGATGGTCCGCACCTTCCGGGCGGTGTCTTCCAGGGGATCGATGTCCTTGGTCCGGTGCATGGGGATGCCCGAGACCAGGAGCGTCGGCGCGCTGCGGGTGGGGAACAGGCTGTAGACGCGGTTGGTCTCCGTCGAGAAGGCCTCGATGGGCCGGACCTGGCCGTCGGCCACCACAAAGCAGCGGGTGGAGGCGGTCCGGATGGCCGCCAGCGTCTCCCAGTCCAGGAACGTGCCGTCGGGGAACACGACCCCCTCCGTCGTGAGCCGGACGCTCACGCGGCTGCGCCCCAGATCGGGCGAGGTTTCGGCGGTCGTCTGCCCGGCCTGCCGGGCCTGCCAGAGCGGTTCGACCTGGACGTGAGAGAGGACCAGCGCCATCGTCTCACCTTCAGAACACATGTTCCATACAGGGAGTATAGAGGAAAGCGGCGGAGACGGGCCAGGGGAGGGGTCAGGCCGGGGTTGCCGGCGCGGCGTCGGCCGGCTGGTCGGGCAGGGCTTCGAGGAAGCGGATGACCTCGCGGGTGATCTCGGAGGGGGTTGAGGCGCCGGCTGTGACCCCGACCCGTTTGACGCCCTTGAGCCAGTCCAGGTTGATGTCGGCCACCGAGGAGATGAGGTAGGCCGGTTTGCCGGCCCGCTTGCGGACCACCTCGACCAGGCGGTTCGAGTTCGAACTGCGCGGGTCGCCGACGACCAGGACCAGGTCGCAGACCGCGGCCGCCCGCACGGCCGCCTCCTGGCGCTCCTGGGTGGCCCGGCAGATCTCGTTGTAGACCTCGACGTGCGGATACTTCTGGCGGATGAGGGCGATGAGGTCCTCGGTGTCCCAGACCGAGAGGGTGGTCTGGGTGAGGACCGCCAGTTTCTCGGCCTGAAGGTCGAGGGCGGCGATGTCGTCCGCGGTCTCGACCAGGATGATGCGGTCGGGGGCCTCGCCGATGACGCCTTCGGGCTCGGGGTGGCCGCGCTTGCCGATGTAGATGATGAAGTAGCCCTGGGCGGCCAGGGCCTTCGCCAGGTCGTGGGTGCGGATGACGTCCGGGCAGGTGGCGTCGACCCAGCGCAGCCCTTTTTCGGTGGCCCGCTGCTTGACCTGGGGGCTGATGCCGTGGGCGGAGAAGATAACGGTGCCGTGGTCGATCTGCTCCAGCAGGCGCAGGCGGTCGGGGCCGTCGACCAGTTCGACGCCGTGGCGGCGGAGGTCCTCCAGAACATAGCGGTTGTGGACCAGCTGGCCCAGGGCGTAGACCGGTCCCTCGGCCTGACGGCCGACCGCTTTGGCGATCGTGATGGCCTTGACCACCCCGTGGCAGTAGCCGCGGGGGGTGATCTTGACAACTTCCATCGGGCTCCTCGGGCGGCGATCTGGCCCGGCGCGCGGTCCCGACCGGGGCGAGCGACCGGCACGGTTTGATTATAGGCCAGGGCGGGTCCCACGGCAAGGGGAGCGGCCGGCGCTCAGCCGGCCAGCGCCGCCAGGCCGGTCGTCTGACGCAGGAACTGGCGCACCACCCGGTTGAAGGCGCGCGGGCGCTCCAGGTTGGGCAGGTGGCCGGCCCCCTCGATGATCACCGTCTGACAGCGGGGGATCAGCTGGCCCATGGTCCGGGCCACCTCGGGCGGGCTGACCGCGTCGTACTCGCCGGTGACCACCAGGGTCGGGCAGGCGATCCGCGGCAGCAGGTCGGTCGAGTCCGGGCGCTGGGCCATGCCGGCCAGGGCCCCGACCACCCCCCGGACCGGGGTCTGCAGGATCATCCGGCGGACGCGCTCGACCAGCGCGGGGCGGCGGCTCAGCGTATCCGGAGCCAGCAGGCGCGGCAGCATCGCGCTGGCCACCGCCTCGATCCCCTCGTCGATGGCCCGCTGGCTGAGCTCCTCCCGGCTCCGGCGGCGCTCGGGCGTATCGGCGTCGGCCCGCGTGTCGCAGAGAAGCAGCCCCCGCACCCGCTCGGGCCACTGGCGGTAGAAGGCCAGGGCGACGTAGCCGCCCATCGACAGCCCGCCCAGCACGAACTCCTGGATCCCCAGAGTGTCGAGCAGAGCCCGGACATCGTCGGCCAGCAGATCCATCGTGTAGACCCCGTCGGTGGCGGTGGTCCGGCCGTGGCCCCGGAGATCGGGGGCGATGACGCGGAACTCACGGGCCAGCACCCGCACCTGGGGCGCCCACATCTGTCGGTTGAGGGGGAAGGCGTGGAGCAGGACCACCGGCGGGCCGTGCCCCCGGTCGGTGTAGGCCATGATGATGTCCTTGATCCGCCGACGCATCGTCCACCTCCGTCAGAAGCCGCTGGGGAGCGGAATGGTGATGGCCGGCTGCCCGCCCGGCTCGTACCACAGAGTCAGCCCGGTCGCCTCGCGCGGCACCTCGAAGAGCAGGGCCAGGTCCTGGGTCTGGCCGGCGCCCAGGTTGGTCGGCCCGGCGGGGGCGGTCCCCTGGCCGCTGGGCCGGTGGCGGCCCCCCCGACGGTCGTGGAGTGAGAGGGCCTGGGGGTCGAAGCGGACCGGCTGCGGTCCCTGGTTGGCCAGGCGCAGGAAAATGCTCACCAGGGCGCGGTCACCCCGGGTCGTCTTCTGGGCGCCGATGACCGTCAGGACCAGGCTGCCCGTCTGGGCCCGCCGTTCGGCCACCGCCGCCAGGACGCCCTCTTTGCTGAGGATGATGACCTCGTCGCCCGGCGTCCGCGTCACCTCGACGGGCAGCGGGGTCGCTGCCGCCAGCGGTCGGTCGGCCGGCGTGGTCGCCTGCTGGAAGGGTTCGACCGAGAGGGCGCCGGTGGTGGCGAAGAACGCCAGGCAGAGGCCGGCCAGAGCCAGCGCCGTCAGGATGCCGCCACAGCCGAGGACGCGCCACGACCCCACCGGGACCTCCCTGCCGGGCCGGATTATAGCACGTTCGGAGCCGGCCGCGGAGCGGTCAGACGGGAGGACGGTAGCGCTCGGGCTCGCCGGCCTCGGCGTAGGCCAGGTGAACGAGGTCGGGCCAGGTCTCGGCGCCCAGGCTGGCCCGGCAGACGGCGGTCGCCAGGTCCAGCAGGAGCGGAAATCCCCGGTGCTCCTGGAGCGTGCTGTCGGCCAGGGCGATGAGGGCCGCCTCCTCGGCCCGATCGCGGTGGGCGAAGAAGAGAGCGGGCGGCGCCGGCAGAGCGGCGCGGTAGACCCCGACGATGATGGCCGGGCCGACCCGGGCGACGAACTCCTCGAGCAGCGGCCGGTGCCGGCGGCTGTAGTGGCCCTGCGCGACGATCCGCTGGAGGGGAGCGGTGAGGGTGTCGACGATGGCGAACTCCAGCGGTTGGAGGGCGGCCCCCAGGCTCAGCAGCACCTGATCGCTGGTCCGGTGGGCGACGAAGACCCAGCGCGTGTCCTGGAGGAGCTGGTTCAGGAGGGGCAGGCTGGCCTCGAGCAGGCCGGCCGTGCCGGCCCCGGTCAGGAGTTCGTAGGGCACCGGCGATCCCTGGCCGATCCGCCAGCGGGCGGTGGACCGCCCGAGCAGGAGCGCCCGCTCGGCGTAGGCCAGGATCCCCTTGCGGGCCAGGTCGCTCAACCGGTCCGCGGTCGGGCCCAGCAGGTCGCCGCGCCGGGCGCGGGTCTCCAGCAGGTTCAGGAGATCGTCAAGGGTCTGCAGGCCGCCGGCCCGTAGATCACGCCGGAAGAGGCGATGCACCCAGATGCCCTGATCGCCCCGGTAGGAGACCAGGCAGACCCCCAGCTGAACCACCCCCAGCGGCACGGTCTCGTAGACCACGCTCACCCCGGCGGCGGCCTCGACCGCGCCACGGAAGAGGAGCCCGCGCTGGATCCGCTCCAGCAGGGCGGCGGGGGCCCGGTAGACACCGGCTCCCGGCGGCGCTCCCGGTCGGCTCGCCAGGTGAGGAAAGAGGTCCCGCCGGACCAGGTCCTGAGCCGCGCGTTCGTGCGCCAGCGCCTGACGCACCTCGTCGGTGAGCCGGCTATAGAGCCCGGCCGGGTCGGGGTCCGCCTGCCAGGTGGTGAGGTCGAGGGCCCGCGACAGCGGCTCGCCGTAGAGGCGCGCGTACTCCTCGTCCAGGATGGGCGGCTGGTCGGGTGCCGCCGGCTGACGAGCGACGGACCGGGTGTCGGTCTCGTCCATGGCCCCTCCGCTGGACAGCGGCATTCAGTCTGGTGGTGGTCCGGATGACTACCTGGCTCGCAGAGCCGCGACCAGCGGCGATGGCAGACGCTGGGCGGCCAGGCGGGCGGCGTACAGGCGGGCCGGGCCGGCCGGGAGGCCGAAGGTGGCGGTGAGCAGTGCGGCGAGCCGGTCGGCCAGACCGTGGTCGGGCGGGCCGTCCAGGCGGGCCCAGACGGCGGCCGCCGGCGCCAGCAGGGCCAGAGCGAAGCGGTTGGCCCGCTCCTCGAGCCAGTCGGGCGTGCCCGCGCCCTCCCACGGGTCGAGCAGGTGGAGGTGGAGGCCGAGCGTGACCCGGTGGAGCAGGGCCGTGATCCGTTCGGCCGGTGTTGGGGGGCGGGCGCCGTCCAGGATCTCCAGGCCGGCCGGGCCGAGGGCGGCCAGGGCGCGCTGCCGTGGTCGCTGGTAGTCCAGCCAGAAGTGGGCGACCTCGTGGGCCAGGGTGAAGCGCTGCTCCGCCGGGTCGAGGTCGCTGTTGACCAGGATGAGACCGTGCCCGCGGGCGGCGATGAGGCAGCCGGCCAGCCGGCGGTCGCTGGGGACCGGCCAGTCGGTGACGCCCAGCCGGGCCAGCCAGTCGGCGACGGTCCGGGGACGAAGGTCCGCCACCGCGACGATGCCGACCGGCAGGACCAGGGGGATCAGCTGGTCGAGCGGGCGGGGGAAGCGGTCATCGGGCGCCGGCCAGAGGCGGGCGATCTCGGTCTGGACGTCGTCCCACGGCTCCACCGGTCAGGCTCCATCACCGGGCTTCGGGGGCTCGCTCGGCCCCTCTTCAGAGGGAGGCTCGGGCAGCTCGCGGGCGGCCAGGAGCCGCCCGCTGGCGCTGGTCGCCTGGGCGGCCAGGGCGGCCTCGGTCACCCGGACCAGGTTGGCCAGGCGGGCCGGGTCGGCCTTGACGTAGCCGGCGATCTGGGCGATGTCCTCGGCGAAGTGATCGGGGCGGGGGCGCAGGCAGAGCGCCAGGCGCGTGAGATCCTGGGGGGTGCAGCCCAGTTCGGCCGCCAGTTGCTCATCGGTCAGGCCACGGAGCGCCTGGTATCGCGCCAGAAGGTAGGCCATAAACTCCGGGTATTCGCGGGCCCGCTGGGCAGCGCGCGCCAGCGGGTCAGGTCGGCGTCTGGGCACGGAGCGTCTCCCCCAGCCGCCGCAACCTCTTCTTAACCCGGTCCTTCGGCCGTTTAACCGCCCGCTGCTGCGCCTCTGGCGGCAGGTGTGCCACCCCCAGAACCTGGGCATAGGCCGCCGTCCGTCGCTCTCCCTGGGCCAGTAAATCCAGGACGGCTCGCTCACACGGGTTGGGGAAGAGGCGGACAAGGCGTGGCCACAGGAAAGAGAGAGAAGAAGAGAGGATCGAGCCGCTGTCGTCGAGGTCGTCGTGGCCGTTCACAGATGTATTCCGCTGCAGGACGGCGGGATCGACGTGGGACAGACGGGCCTGTTCGCGGCGCTCTTTTTTCAGCCGGTTGCGCAGATCGCCTTCGGCCGACATCACCAGATAGGCGAAGAGCCCGCTCTTCTCGGGCTGATAGGTTGTGGGACGGTGGATGAGGGCGAGCAGGGCATCGACGGCGGCGTCGTGGGCGTGTTCGTGGTCGACCCGGTGGCGACGGCGGAGATAGGTGGTCAGGGGGCCGAGGTAGAGTTCGCACAGGCGATGCGAGGCGACACGGTCGCCTGCCAGCAACCGGTAATACAGGGCGACGCCTTCCTCATCGTTGACCAATGCGACCCCCTTGCGCCTTCATGGTCGGTTGATTTCAGTATACCATAAACCCAGCGTCCGCCGACCAGAGGGTCAGCGCGAGAGCGCGGTCGCGCGCGCGGCCAGGGCGGCGATGCGGTTCAGGTCGTCGGAGGTCAGCCGGACGCCGATGGCGCCGACGTGCTCTTCGACCTGCTCGGGGGTCTTGGCGCCGACGATACAGCTGGTCACGCCGGGGTGGGCCAGCACCCAGGCGATGGCCAGCTGGGTGAGCGTGATCCCTTTCTCGCGGGCCAGACGGGCCAGTTCGTCCACCACCGCCACGTAGCGGGCGAAGGTCTCTCCCTGGAACCAGGGGTGGCGGCTGCGCTCGTCGTCGGGCGGGAAGACGTGGCCGGGCCGGTACTTGCCGGTCAGGAGCCCCTTGGCCAGCGGGCTGTGGGCCAGAAAGCCGATCCCCTCGATTTGACAGAAGGGCAGGACGTCGCGGGCGGCCTCGCTGTCGAAGATGTTGAACCGATTCTGGACCGACTGGATGGGGTAGAGGGCCCGGGCGGCGGCCAGCTGGTCGCGCGTGAAGTTGGAGACGCCGACGTAGCGGGCCTTGCCGCTCTCATGGGCCTCGGCCAGGCCGGCGATGGCCTCCTCCAGGGCGATGTCCTGGGGATAGCTGTGCAGCTGGTAGAGGTCGACATAATCAGTGCGCAGGGCGCGCAGGCTGTTGTCCAGGGCCTGGCGGATGAGGGTGCGGGTGTAGGGGCCGTAGGAGACCTTGGTGGCGATGAAGACCTTCTCGCGGGGCCAGCCGGCGAGGGCCCGGCCGATGAGGGCCTCTGACCCACGGTAGTACTCGGCGGTATCGATGGCGGTGATGCCCAGCTCCAGGGCGCGGCGGATGGTGGCGATGGCGGTGGCCTCGTCGACGTGCCCCATGCCCCCCCCGATGGGCCAGGCGCCGAACATGATCACCGGGATCTGCGGACCGTTGGCTCCGAGCTGGCGGTACTCCATGGGTCTCTCCTTCCTGCGGCAGGGCCGTCCGTCGGCGACCAGGGCCCCCTCCGCGGGGCCGCCGGCGGTCACGGCGAGCAATCAATAAACAATCGTGTATGTGCATCATAGCCGGCCGCGCGGCGGAAGACAAGTCTGCTATAATCCCCGGTGATGGAAAGTCTGCCGCCCGCCCTCCACCACGCGCTCTGCGCCATCGTCGGCCCCGACGGCGTCCTGGTCGGCCCGGCCGCCCGCCGGGTCTACGCCCGCGACGCCTCGCTGGAGAGCGCCCCGCCCCTGGCCGTCGTCCTGCCCACCACCACCGAACAGGTCAGCGCCCTCGTCCGCCTGGCCGCCGCCCACGGCCTGCCCGTCGTCCCACGGGGCGCCGGCACCGGTCTCTCCGGCGGCGCGGTCGCCGTCCAGGGCGGGCTGCTGGTCGTCCTGACCCGGATGAACCGCATCCTGGCGGTGGATGTGGCCAACCGCACCGCCCTGGTGGAGCCGGGCGTGGTCAACGCCGAACTCAGCCAGGCGGTCGCCCGCTACGGCCTCTTCTACGCCCCCGATCCCTCGAGCCAGCCGGTCTGCACCATCGGCGGCAACGTGGCCGAGAACGCCGGCGGTCCCCACTGCCTGGCCTACGGGGTGACGGCCAACCACGTCCTGGGCCTGGAGCTGGTCCTGGCCGACGGCCACGTCGTCTGGACCGGCGGCCTGGCCCCCGACCGCCCCGGCTACGATCTGACCGGTGTGGTGGTGGGCTCGGAGGGCACGCTGGCCATCGTCACCAAGGTCCTGGTCCGCCTGCTGCCCCGACCCGAAGAGGTCCGGACCATCCTGGCGGTCTTCGAGACGGTCGAGGCGGCCAGCCAGACCGTCTCCGAGACCATCGCCCAGGGCATCCTGCCGGTGGCCCTCGAGATGATGGACGGTCTGAGCACGCAGGCGGTCGAGCGCGCCATGCGGGTCGGCTTGCCACCGGACGCCGGGGCGGTGCTGCTGATCGAACTGGAGGGCCGGCGTGAGGAGGTCGAGGCTCAGGCCGGGGCGGTGGCGGATCTCTGCCAGCGCCAGGGGGCCCGCCTGGTCCGGACGGCGGCTTCGGCGGCCGAGCGGGCCCGGCTCTGGGCCGGCCGCAAGGGAGCGCGCGGCGCGCTGGGCAAGCTGGCCCCCAACTACTACGTCCATGACGTGGTCGTGCCCCGCAGCCGGGTGCCGGAGGCCCTCCGGCGCATCGGCCAGATCGCCGAACGGTACAGCCTGCCCATCGCCACCTACCTGCACGCCGGCGACGGGAACCTGCACCCCAACATCCTCTTCGACGCCCGCGACCCCGACCAGTTTGAGCGGGCGATGGCCGCCGGGGCGGCCATCGTGGCCATGGCCATCGAGCTGGGGGGCAGCATCACCGGCGAGCACGGGGTCGGGACCGAGAAACGCGCGTTCCTGCCCTGGCTCTTCAGCGCCGAGGATCTGGCCTTTATGGAGCGCCTGCGTCGGGCCTTCGACCCCGACGGGCGACTGAACCCCGAGAAGATCCTGCCCACACCGGGCGGCTGCGGCGAGGTGCGCCGGGCCTCCCGGCTCACGGCCCGGGAGCGCTCGACCCCCGCCCCGGCCAGCGGTCGCCCGTCCTCCTAGGCCTCAGGCGGAGGAACCATGTCCGCGCTGCTCCACGCCCTGACTGGCCGTTGCCCTCCGACCACCCCGGTGCCGATCCTCGCGCCGGCGACGCCGGCGGCCGTGGCCGCGGCGGTCCAGGAGGCGGCTGCCCGTGACTGGGCGCTCCTGCTTCACGGTGGGGGCACGCTGCTGACGCTGGGGGCCGCCCCCCGCCGGGTCGACGCCGTCCTGGACCTCCGCCGGCTGGACCGGGTGGTCGAGTACGCGCCGGCCGACCTCACGGTCACCGTCGAGGCGGGGTGCACCGTGGCCGCCGTCCAGGCCCTCCTGGCCGCCCGGCGGCAGACCCTGCCGTTCGATCCCCCCTGCCCGGAGCGGGCGACCATCGGCGGGACCATCGCCACCAACACCGCCGGCTTCCGCCGGGGGCTCTTCGGGGCGCTGCGCGACCACCTGATCGGCCTGCGAGTGGTCAGCGCGGCCGGTGAGATCGTCCGCTCGGGGGGGCGGGTGGTGAAGAACGTGGCCGGCTACGATCTGAACAAACTCCACCTCGGCGCCCTGGGCACACTCGGGGTTATCGTCGAGGCGACGTTCAAGGTCCTGCCAGCCCCGGCCGAGCGGCAGGGCCTCTGGCTGAGCGCCGCCCGCTTGACGACCGTGGCGGCGACGGCCCGGGCCGTCTGTCAGAGCGGCCTGCGGCCGGAGGCGGTCCTCATCCTGACCGCCCCGGCGGTGGCCCGCCTCGGCGGCGCTCTGCCGGGGGAGGGTCCTGGCCTGCTGGTGGTCTTCAGCGGCCACCCCGCGGCCGTCGCCCGCCAGCTGACCGAGTGCCGGACGCTGGCCAGCGAGGCCGGCCTGCAGGCCCAGCCGCTCTCGCTGGAGACGGTCTGGCCGCGGGTGCGCGACTTCGGCTTCGAGACCGCCGCCCCCGTCCGGCTGCGCGGCGGGTTTCCCCCGGCGACGCTGCCCCAGGTGGTCGCGGCCCTCGGCGCGTGGCCGGCGCTGATCGAGGCCGGGGGAACGCTCCGGGCGCTCGGGCCGGATCTCGTGACCCTGGCGGCTCTCCGCGCCTGGCTGGACCCGCTGCGGGCGGCCCTGACCGGGCTGGACGGCTACCTGGTCCTGGAGAGCGCCCCGCCCGCTCTCCTGCCGGCGCTGGACCCGGAGACGGTCTGGGGGCCGCCGGGGCCCGACGTCGCGCTCATGGCCCGGCTCAAAGCGGCGCTGGACCCGGCGGGCCGTCTCAACCCCGGCCGCTTTGTGGGAGGACTCTGATGCCGCCGCCCGCTCTGCCCAGCCTGGCCACTCCCCACGCTCAGGCGCTCCTCGACGAGTGCGTCCACTGTGGGCTCTGCCTGATGCAGTGCCCGACCTACCGGGTGCTGCGCCTGGAGACCGAGTCGCCGCGCGGCCGGCTCTCGCTGATGCGGGCGGGCGCCGCCGGCGACCTGGCCCTCACCGCCGAGGTGCGCCAGAGCCTGGACCTCTGCCTGGTCTGCCGGGCCTGCGAGACCGCCTGCCCGGCCTCGGTCCGCTTTGGGCACCTGATGGAGCTGGCCCGGGCCGACCTCCACCGCCAGATGCCAGCCCGCCTGGACGCGCGGCTGCTCCGCTGGCTGGTCTTCCGAGGGCTGCTGCCCCGCCGCCGGCCGCTCCAGGCTCTGGCCTGGCTCCTGCGCCTCTACCGTCGGAGCCCGCTGGGCCGCGAGACGGTGCTGGCCTGGGGCGACCGGCTGCCGGGGCCGCTGGGGCGGATCGGCCGGACGCTGGGCCGGCTGGCCCGGCTGGTCCCTGAACAGATCGGTCGCCCCTTCGATCCGGCCGAGGTGGCGGCTCCGCCGGGCGAGGGGCCGCTGGCGCTGCTCTTCACCGGCTGCGTGATGGGCGCCCTCTTCGGCGACACCCATCGGGCCACCGTGCGGCTCCTCCGGCGCGCCGGCCTCGCCGTGGCCGCGCCGGTCGCGCAGACCTGCTGCGGGGCCCTCCACGCCCACAGCGGCCAGCGCGCGCTGGCCCGGGCGCTGGCCCGGCAGAACCTCCGGGCCTTCGCCGAGAGCGGCGCTCTGGAGCGCGACGACGCGGTCATCGTCGTCAACGCGGCCGGCTGTGGCGCCATGCTCAGAGAGTACCCCGATCTCCTGCACGACGATCCGACGCTCCGGCCGCTGGCCGACCGGTTTGCCCAGCGGGTGCGCGATCTCACCGAGGTCCTGGCCGACCGTCTGGACCGGCTGCAGCCGGCCCTGGGGCCGCTTCCCCTGACGGTGACCTACCAGGAGCCCTGCCACCTGGCCCACGCCCAGCGGGTGCGCCAGCCGCCCCGCCAGCTCCTCCAGGCGGTCCCCGGACTCCGGCTGGTGGAGATGGCGGCGGCCGACCGCTGCTGTGGCAGTGCCGGCCTCTACAACCTCCTCCAGCCGGCGATGGCGGCGGTGCTGGGGCGGGAGAAGGCCCAGGCGGTGCTGGCGACCGGGGCGGCGGCCGTGGTCACCGCCAACCCCGGTTGTCTGCTGCAGGTCCAGGCCCACCTGCGCCAGGCCGGGGCGCGGCTGCCGGTGCTCCACATCGCCGACCTGCTCGACCGCGCTCTGCGCCCCTGACCTCAGCGCCGGCCGCTCACCGCCAGGTGGGCCCGGCGCGTCGGCTCGGGCAGACGATAGCCCCGACAGCAACGCAGGACGATCTGGACCGCGGTCTCCAGACTCACCCGGTGGCCGATGGAGACGTAGACCGGCTGGCTGCCCCGACGGGTGCGGACCGCCCGGCCGACGACCTCGTGATCGTCGATGATATCGCTCTGGGCGCCGACCTCCTCGCCGAGCGGCCCGTGCCGACCGGTCAGGAGCGACTTGGCGCAGCCGATGGTGGGGCGGTCGAGCAGCACCCCCAGATGGCTGGCGATCCCCAGCCGGCGCGGGTGGGCCAGGCCGTGGCCGTCGACGATGAGCAGGTCGGGTTCGACGCTCAGCCGGCGGTAGGCCTCGAGGATGGCCGGGATCTCCCGGAAGGCCAGAAAACCCGGCCGGTAGGGCAGAAGGTCGCCGGCCTCGCCCAGCGCGGTCTCCAGGGTGAGGAGATCGGGGTAGGAGCAGACCACCACCGCCGCCCGGCCCCGGTCGGGGGCGGGAAAGGCGACGTCGACCCCGGCGATGCGCTCGAGTTTTTCAAAGCGGTCCTCGCGGATGACCTTTCGCGCCAGGTCGCGCTGCCAGCGGGCGGCCTCGCGGAAGTCGCGCGGCCAGCGGATGGTGGCCAGCAGCGCCGCCACCCGGTCGGCCGGGGTGAGGGGGGCCGCGGGATTCATCGGCCAGCCCTCAGCGGGGATCGGCCGTCGCCCGCCAGTCCACGACCGTGGGGGGACTGCTCGGCGCCCGCCGGTCGCCGGCCGCCGGCGCCGGGGCGCGGACCGACCAGTAGCGGGTCAGCAGCCGGATGAGCGGCGCGACTCCCCAGTCGGCCAGCCAGGGGAGGATGGCTTGCAGAAGAAAGGTGTCCAGAACCGTGGCCCGCTGCCGCACGATCATCGCGCTGCCCCCCGCGCACCGGGAGGAGGGCCTGGTGCAACTTCGGTGCCGGGGTGGCCGGGAGACGCACCGCTCGCCTTTCTGGCCGTCAGGCAGCCGGCAGGTCAGCCAGCGTCTCGGCGATGATGGCCACGGCCTCGTCGACTTCGGCCTCGGTGAGAATGAGGGGCGGAACCATCCGGATGGTCCGGGGCCCGGTGTTGTTGAGGATGAGCCCGCGCTGGAGGGCGCCCCGCACCACCTCGGCCGCCCGGTCGGTGGTCAGATCGAAAGCCACCATCAGTCCCAGCCCGCGCACCTGGGCGATGGCCGGCTGGCGGGTCTGGAGCGCCCGCAGCTGCTCCAGCAGGTAGCGGCCGACGCGGGCGCTGTGGGCGGCCAGATCCTGTTCCAGGATCGTGCGGACGGTGGCCACGCCGGCGGCGCAGGCCAGCGGGTTGCCGCCGAAGGTCGAACCGTGGTCGCCGGGGGTGAAAACGGCGGCCCGCTCCTTGGCCAGCACCGCGCCGATGGGCACCCCGCCGGCCAGCCCCTTGGCCATGGTGAAGATGTCGGGCTCGATGCCGTGGTGCTCGTAGGCCAGGAAGCGGCCGGTCCGGCCCATGCCGGTCTGGATCTCGTCCAGGATCAGCAGCAGGTTGTGCTGGTCGCACCAGGCCCGGACGCCGCGCAGGTAGTCGCCGTCGGCCAGGTGGACGCCGCTCTCCCCCTGGACCACCTCCAGCAGCACGGCGCAGGTCCGCTCGGTGGTGGCGGCCTGGAGGGCCTCGAGGTCGTTGAAGGGCACGGAGCGGAACCCCTCGGGCATCGGCGCGAACGGCTCCTGGTACTTGGGCTGGGCGGTGGCGGCCAGGGTGGCCAGCGTCCGGCCGTGGAACGAGCCGGTCACGGTGATGATCTCGTAGGCGCCGTGGCGGTGGAGGCGGCCGTACTTGCGGGCCAGTTTGATCGCCCCCTCGTTGGCCTCGGCGCCGCTGTTGGCGAAGAAGACGCGGTCGGCGCAGGAGTGGTTGATGAGCAGTTCGGCCAGCTCCAGCTGGGGGATGGTGTAGTAGAGGTTGCTGGTGTGGATGAGGGTGCGGGCCTGGCGGGTGAGGGCCTCGACCACCGCCGGGTGGCAGTGGCCCAGGACGTTGACGGCGATCCCGGCCACCATGTCCAGGTAGCACCGGCCGTTCTCGTCCCAGACGCGGGTGCCCTCGCCCCGGACCAGCACGACCGGCAGACGGTTGAACGTGCGCATGTAGTACTTCTGTTCCAGCTCCAGCCAGTGCGACATTCCGGCGCTCCTTCTGGGCTCAGTCGGGCACGATCATCGTGCCCACACCGATGGTGGTGAAGAGCTCGCGAATGAGGGCGTGGGGCACCCGGCCGTCGATGATGTGGGTGCGGTTGACGGCGCCGATGGCCCGCAGGCAGGCCTCGGCCTTCGGGATCATCCCCCCGCGGATCACCCGCTGGGCGATGAGGGCCCGCGTCTGGGAGGCGGTCAGTTGCGAGAGGAGCCGCCCCTCGGCGTCGCAGATGCCCGGCACATCGGTCAGGAAGATCAGTTTCTCGGCCCCCAGGGCGATGGCGATCTCGGCGGCGGCGGTGTCGGCGTTGAGGTTCAGGAGCTGCCCGTTCTCGCCCAGGGCGATGGGGGCGATCACCGGGATGTAGCCGGCCTCGCTCAGCAGCCGGACCGGGGTGAGATCGACCTGGCGGACCAGCCCGACCGCTCCCAGGAGGGGGTTGAGCGGATCGGCCCGCAGCAGCCCACCGTCCACCCCGCTCAGCCCGACCGCCCGGCCGCCCAGGGCCTGCAGGGTGGCCACCAGGTCTTTGTTGACCTTGCCGGCCAGCGTCATGGTCACGATGTCCATCGTCTCGGCGTCGGTCACCCGCAGACCGTCGATGAAGCGGGCCTCTTTGCCGAGGCGGTTCAGCCAGTCGGTGATGAGCGAGCCGCCGCCGTGGACGAGGACCACGTTGATGTGCAGGTTTTTGAGCGTGACCACGTCCTGCAGCGTGGTATCGTGCTGGCCGAGCGTGCTGCCGCCGATCTTGACGACGACGGTCTTGCCGGCCAGCTGGGTGATGTAGGGCAGGGCCTCGGCCAGGAGTTGCACCAGGTGCTGGCCCGTCTCCGGGGTGGTCTCCGCCGCCATCTCTCCACCCTCTAGGTCGTGTATTTGGCGTTGATCTCCACGTAGCCCTCGGTCAGATCGCAGCCCCAGGCGGTGGCCCGGGCCGGGCCCAGGTGCAGGTGGACCCGCAGATGCACCTCGGGCCCCTGGAGGGCGGCGCGGGCGGCCTCGCGGTCGGCTGGCACCGGCCGGCCATCCTGGAAGAGCAGGACGTCGCCGATCCAGACCTCGGCCCGCCGTTCGTCGACGGCGGCCCCGCTGTAGCCCACCGCGCAGAGAATGCGCCCCCAGTTCGGATCGTTGCCGTAGACCATGGCCTTGATCAGGTTCGAGCTGACGATGGCCCGGGCGGCCCGGCGGGCGTCGGCCAGGCTGGCCGCGCCCTCGACCACCGCCTCGATCAGTTTGGTCGCCCCCTCGCCGTCGCGGGCGATCATCTTGGCCAGTTCGCCGCAGAGGGCCTCGAGCGCCGCCTGGAAGGCCGGCGCCTCCGGGCTGGCGCTGTGGAGGAGCGGGGCTCCGGCCTGGCCGTTGGCCAGGATGAGGACGGTGTCGTTGGTGCTGGTGTCGCCGTCCACGCTGATCTGGTTGAACGACTGGTCGACCGCCTGGCGCAGGGCGGTGTTGAGCCAGGCGGGGTCCACGGCGGCGTCGGTGGTGAGAAAAGCCAGCATCGTGGCCATGTGGGGATGGATCATCCCGGCGCCCTTGGCGATCCCGCCGATGGTCACCGGCCGGCCGGCGATCTCCAGGCGGACCGCCCCGGCTTTGGGGCGGGTGTCGGTGGTCATGATGGCCTGGGCGGCCAGGGCCCCGCCATCGGGTCCCACCGTGATCCGGGCGATCCCCTCGCGGATCCGATCCATCGGCAGCGGCACGCCGATGACACCGGTCGAGGCCACCAGCACCAGGTCCTCGGCCAGCCCGAGCCGGGCGGCGGCCAGACGGGCCATCTCCCGGGCGTCCTCGTCGCCCTGGGGGCCGGTGCAGGCGTTGGCGTTGCCGCTGTTGACCACGATAGCCTGGGCCCGGGCCTTCTGCAGCCGTTCGCGGTCCAGGCGCACCGGGGCGGCCTGCACCCGGTTGGTGGTGAAGACACCGGCGGCGGCACAGGGGGTGTCGGAGGCGATGAGGCAGAGGTCGAGGCCGCCGCTCTTCTTCAGGCCGGCCGCCACGGCCCCGGCCTGAAAGCCCAGCGGTGAGGTCACGGTGCCATCGGTCAGCCATTCCAGATCGGTCGTTCGGATCATGCCGCCACTCCCGTGATCGCAGCGGGGCCATTATACCGACCGCCGTCCCTATTGACAAGCGCGCCCCGACCGTCTACAATCGGGCCGTAGAACAAAGGTTCGTGTTGTGCGGCCTGGAGAGGGGGGCATATGAGCACGGCGCTGGTGTCGGAGGGCCGGCTCTCGCCACGTCAGCAGAAGATCCTGGCCTTTATCCGCCGCTTCATCGCCGAGCGTGGCTATCCACCGACCATCCGCGAGATCGGGCGCGGCTGCGGGATCAGTTCGACCTCGGTGGTCGACTATAACCTGACCATTCTGGAGCGACTGGGCTTCCTGCGGCGTGACCGCGAGGTCTCGCGGGGAATCGAACTGACCGAGCCGGTGCGCAGCGCGACGACGGTGGCGGTGCCCATTGTCGGGCGGATCGCCGCCGGCGAGCCGATCGAGGCGCTGCCCGGTCACCCCGAGACCATCACCCTCGAGGCCGATCTGGCCGGCGAGGGCGCCTACGCCCTGCTGGTCAAGGGCAAGTCGATGATCGAGGACCTCATCGACGACGGCGACCTGGTGATCGTCCGGCCGCAGGAGACGGCCGAGAACGGCGACATCGTGGTGGCGCTCCTCTACGACTCGCCCACCGGCCAGGGCCAGGCGACCCTCAAGCGCTTCTACCGCGAGGCCGATCGCATCCGCCTCCAGCCGGCCAACAGCAGTATGGCGCCCATCTACGTCCGGCCGGAGGAGGTGCGCATCCAGGGCAGGGTGGTGGCGGTTATCCGCCGGCTGCTGTAGAGCGGGCCCCGGTCGGACCGCTCAGGGCCTCGAGGAGAAAGAGCTCCAGCCCCAGCGCGCCGTCGATCTGGCCGCTCTTAAGGGCCGCGTCCAGGGCCACCAGCGCCCGCAGCAGGCGCAGAAGGGGCTCGCGCCGGAAGTGGGCGGCCTGGCGGGTCAGTTTCTCGGCCACGAAGCGCGGGAGGTGCAGGGCGCTGGCGATCTCGCGCTCCCGCCGGCCCTGGTCGTAGAGCTCCCGCGCCTGGAGGAGCAGGCGGAGCTGGCGCCCCAGCATGACCAGGATGTAGGCCGGCGGCTCGCCCTCCTGGAGCAGCTGCCGCAGGGCCCGCAGGGCGGTGACCCGGTCACGGCGGCCCAGGGCGTCGACCAGGTCGAAGATATCGGCCTGGCGGGCGTCGGGGACCAGGCGGCGGACCGCCTCGGCGGTCAGCGTCTGGCCGGCGGCGTAGGTGGCCACCTTGACGATCTCCCGGTCCAGGGCGGCCAGGTCCTCGCCGGCGGAGGTGGCCAGGAGCTGCACCGCCTCCGGGCTGGCCCGGCAGCCCTCCTCGGCCAGCCGGTGGGCGATCCAGTCGGTGAGCTCCTCGCCCCGGAGCGTCCGCGGCGCGACCACCGTGCCGTGGGCTTCGATGTAGGCCAGAAGCGCCCCCGCGCGGGGCGGCTCCTCCTCCTGAAAGACCAGGTCGGTGGTCGCGGGCAGCTGGGGAAGATAGGCCAGGAGCGCCTGCTCGACCTCGCGCCGGGCGGCGCTGGCCTCCCGGCCCTCGCCGCTCTGGCCGAGCCAGGCGAAGAGGCGCCGGACGATGACCAGCCGGCGGGGGCTGAGGAAGGGAAGGGTGTCGCAGACGGTCCGCAGGGCGGCCACGTCCAGGCGCGGTCCCTCGAAGACCGTGGTGTTCATCGCCGCCACGGTCTCGTCGCCCAGCGCCTGGCGCAGCGCGGCCAGGTGGCGTTGGCCGAAATAGTCGGTGCCGATCAGATGGACCATCGTCTCCCGGAAGAGGCGCACCCGCCCGGTGGGGACTGGAGAAGGGGAGCCCCCTGTCGCGAGAACCCCGGCGGTCGCTGGGGGCGGGAGTTGAGACCGACGCCCCGCATAGTTGCTGCCCTCTTCCCCCGTATGTTATACTCCAAGGCGCGTTTGGCCGGCGAGCCTGAGGAATGAGAGTCGATGAGACGCAGCCCATCCGGCTGGCAGCCCGACTGATGGTCATCCTGGCCCTGGCGGTGATCGGCGGGCTGGGGGTCGGGTTGGTGCTGGATACGGTTCTGGGTTCCCGGCCGTTGGCGACGCTCTGTCTGTCGCTGGTGGGTATTCTGGTCGGCTCGGCCGCCGTCTACCGGGTGGTGGCGGCGGCGTTCGCGCGTCTGGCCCAGGTCGAGAGTCCGCCCCCCAGCACCACTCCGCGCCAGGAGGACGAATAGGTGCAGAGCCGTCTGCTGGTTCTGGGGATCGCCCTGCTCCTTTTGGCGGTGGTCGGCGCCGTCCTCTTCCCGGTGCCGATGGCCCATGTCCAGCTCCCGGCCGAGGTGCTCTTCACCGTCGCCGGGATCCCTATCACCAACACGATGACGGCCACCTGGTTGACGATGCTGGTCCTGGTGGCCTTCTTCTGGCGGGCCACGGCCCGGCTCGACCTGGTGCCCGGGCGCTGGCAGAATCTGGCCGAGGTGATCATCGAGGCCCTGCTCAACCTGGTGGAGAGCGTGGCCGGTCCGCAGATGGGCCGGCGGGTCTTCGCGCTGGTGGCCACGATCTTCCTCTTCGTGCTGACGGCCAACTGGCTGGGGCTGCTGCCGGGGTTCGGGACCATCGGTCTCTGGCACGAGGGTCCGCATCACGAGCGGATTCTGGTGCCGCTCTTCCGGTCGGCCAACACCGACCTCAACACCACCCTGGCGCTGGCCATCGCCTCGGTCCTGGCCACCCAGTACTACGGCATCAGCACCCTGGGCTGGGGGGCCTACCTCTCCCGGTTCTTTAATATCCGGGGGGGTATCATCGGGCTGTTTGTCGGTCTGCTGGAGTTCATCAGCGAACTGGCCAAGTTCGTCTCGTTCAGTTTCCGGTTGTTTGGGAACATCTTCGCCGGCGAGGTGCTGCTGGCGGTCATCGCCTTCCTGATCCCCTGGGTGGCGGTGGTGCCGTTCCTGGGCCTGGAGCTGTTTGTCGGCTTCATTCAGGCTTTCATCTTTGCGATGCTGACGCTGGTGTTTGTGACCGTGGCGACGACGCACCACGGGGGCGAGGAGGCCCGGGAAGACCATCATCACTAGCGACACCGCTGCGCCTGGCCGCGTCGGGCGGCCGGGCTGAGTGGGGCGGTGGTGGACTATCTCGCAGAAGGGAGGACGAGAGATGACGGATGCAGGCGTGCGGCTCCTGGCAACGGCCTTGGCCATCGGCATCGGCGCGATCGGCCCGGCGTTGGGGATCGGGATGTTGGTGAGCAAGGCCATGGAGGCCCTCGGGCGCAACCCCGAGGCGGAGCCGGCCGTCCGGGTTAACATGATCCTGGGCATCGCGTTCGCCGAGGCGATCGCGATCTACGCCCTCGTCGTCGCCCTGATCATCAAGTTCGTTGCCTGAGCCGGAATCCTGGCCCGTGGGTGGGTGACGCCACCCACGGGCGCCCGTGGAAGACCTGCCTGGTGGGCCCGGCGGGGTCGTCAGGCGAGCCGAGGAGTGTGAGACGGTGGAAGCACTGGGGATCAACGCGACCGGACTCATCGCCCAGCTCATCAACTTCCTGTTGCTGCTGGCCCTGCTGCGGGTGGTGGCCTATCGGCCGATCCTCAACCTGCTCGACCAGCGGGCGGCCCGGATCCGCGAGAGCATGGAGCGGGCCGAGCAGATCAATCGCGAGGCCGCCCGGATGGAGGAGGAGTTCAAACAGCGCCTGGAGCAGGCGCGCCGTGAGGCCCAGGCGATCATCGCCAACGCCACCCAGGCCGCGGAACGTCTCCGCCAGGAGGCCCAGGAGCGGGCCCAGCGCGAGGCCGAGGCCTTTCTGGCCCGGGCGCGCGAGCAGATCGAGCGCGACCGCGAGCGGGCGCTGGCCGAACTCCGCGCCTACGTGGCCGATCTGGCCATTCTGGCCGCCAGCAAGGTCATCGAGCGCTCGCTCGACCGCTCCGCCCACGCGGACCTGATCGACCGGGTGCTGGCCGAGACCCCGCGGCTGGGCAGGGGGTAGGCGATGCCGGCGGTGGCCCGTCGCTACGCCCAGGCGCTCTTCAGTCTGGCTCAGGAGAAACAGCGCGACCCTCAGCAATGGCTGGAGGCCCTGCGGCTGGTCGCCCGGCTGGCCGACGACCCGGAGGTCCACGCCCTGCTGGACGCGCCCAAGGTGCCTCTGGCCGAGAAGCGGCGGGTTGTTGAGGAGGCGCTGGCCGATTTCGACCCGCTCTGTCGCAACTTCGTCTACGTGCTCATCGAACGACACCGGTTCGAGCCGGCGTTCGTCCACGCGGTGGTGGACGAGTTCGAACGGCTGGTGCTGGCCGCTCAGGGGGTGGTCGTCGCCACGGTGCAGACGGCGGTCGACCTCACCGACGAGGAAAAGGAGCGTCTGGCCCGTCGGTTGGAGACGCTTGTCGGCAAGCGGGTCGTCCTCCGGCACCAGGTCAACCCCCGGATCCTGGGCGGGGTGGTGGTCCGGATCGATGACCAGTTGATCGACGCCAGTGTGGCCGGACGCCTGGCCGCTCTGCGCCAGCATCTGGTCGAGGCCGGCTGAGGCCGCTGGCAGTGAGGGAGGGAGAGCGCACCCCATGGTTGTTCGTGCCGAAGAGATCGCCAGCATTCTGAAAGAGCGGATCGAGCGCTTTGGGGCCCCGGTGACGGCGGTCAACGTCGGCACCGTCATCGAGGTCCACGACGGGATCGCCCGCGTCCACGGGCTGGCCAACGCCATGGCCAGCGAGCTGATCGAGTTCTATCCGGCCGGCAGCGCCCAGGCCGAGCCGGCGGTGGTGGGCCTGGCCCTCAACCTGGAGGAGGAGACGGTCGGCGTGGTGCTGCTGGGCCGGGAGGACGCGATCAAGGAGGGCGACGAGGCGCGCACCACCGGCCGGATCGTCCAGGTGCCGGTGGGCGAGGAGCTGATCGGCCGGGTGGTGAACGCCCTGGGCGAGCCCATCGACGGCAAGGGGCCCATTCGGGCCACCCGGTTCCGCCCGGTCGAGCGGATCGCCCCCAATGTGGTGATGCGCGAGGAGGTCAACACCCCGCTGATGACCGGGATCAAGGCCATCGACTCGATGATCCCCATCGGCCGGGGGCAGCGCGAGCTGATCATCGGCGACCGCAGCACCGGCAAGACCGCCATCGCCATCGACACCATCATCAACCAGAAGGGGACCGGCGTCATCTGCATCTACGTGGCCATCGGCCAGAAGACCTCCAAGGTCGCCCAGACCGTGGCCACCCTCGAGCGCTACGGGGCGCTGGAGCACACCATCGTGGTGGCCGCCAACGCCAATGAGCCGGCCGCTCTGCAGTACCTCGCCCCCTACGCCGGCTGCGCGATGGGCGAGGAGTTCCTGGACAACGGCCGCGATGTCCTCATCGTCTACGACGATCTGACCAAGCACGCCTGGGCCTACCGGCAGATCTCGCTGCTTTTGCGCCGGCCGCCGGGGCGCGAGGCCTATCCGGGCGATGTGTTCTACCTGCACTCGCGCCTGCTGGAGCGGGCCTGCAAACTGGACAAGGCCCACGGCGGCGGCTCGATGACGGCTCTGCCGATCATCGAGACCCAGGCCAACGACATCTCGGCCTACATCCCGACCAACGTCATCTCGATCACCGACGGCCAGATCTTCCTGGAGAGCGACCTCTTCTACGCCGGCATCCGCCCGGCCATCAACGTGGGGCTCTCGGTCTCGCGGGTGGGCGGCAAGGCCCAGTACCGGGCCTACCGGCAGGTGGCCGGCCGGCTGCGGCTGGACTTCGCCCAGTACCGCGAACTGGCGGCCTTCGCCCAGTTCGGGGCCGAGCTCGACCGGGCCACGCGGGCTCAGCTGGAGCGCGGCCAGCGCATCCAGGAGATCTTCAAGCAGCCGCAGTACGAGCCGATGCCGTTCGAGGAGCAGGTGATGGTCATCTTCGCGGTGACCAACGGCTACCTCGACGATGTGCCGGTGGCCAAGGTCCGCGATTTCGAGCGGGCCTTCCTGCAGTTCATGCGGGCCCAGCACCCCGAGGTCGGGCAGGCCATCCGCGAGCAGAAGGTCCTGACCGACGAGACGATCGCCGCCCTGCGGCGGGCCATCGAGGAGTTCAAGGCCGCCGGGGTCTACTGAGCCGGCGAGGGGTGACCGAGGCCCCGCCCGGGGAGGGATGGTGCGATGCCCAGCCTGCGTGAGATCCGCCGGCGGATCCGGAGCGTCCGGAACGTCGCCCAGATCACCAAGGCGATGGAGATGGTGGCGGCGGCCCGCATGCGGCGGGCCCAGGCGGCGGTCCTGGCCTCGCGTCCGTACGCCGACCGGCTGGCCGACCTGATCGCCGCCCTGGCGGCCGCCCGACCGGCCACCGAGGAGCTGCCGCCGCTCCTGCGGCGCCGGCCGGCCCGCCGGATCGGGGTCGTGCTCCTGACCACCGACCGCGGGCTCTGCGGTCCGCTCAACACCAACATCATCCGCCACACCGTGCGCTACCTGCAGGAGCGCGATCTCCCCTACTTCCTGGTGGTCATCGGCCGCAAGGGGCGGGACTGGTGTCTGCGGCACGGCCTGCCCATCGCCGCCGAGTTCAGCCAGCTGGGCGACCGGCCGGCGCTGGTGGACACGGCGCCCATCGCCCGGATCGTCATGGACGCCTACATCCGGGAGGAGGTGGACGAGGTCCACCTCTTCTACACGCAGTTCGTCTCGACGCTGGTCCAGCGCCCCTTCCGGCGTCAGCTCCTGCCGGTCCAGCCCCCGGCGGAGTTCGAGAGCCGTTATCTCGACTACCTCTACGAGCCGGACCCCCAGACGGTGCTGGGGCAGCTGTTGCCGCGCTTCGTCGAGGTGCAGGTCTACCAGGCGGTGCTGGAGGCCATCGCCAGCGAGCACAGCGCGCGGATGGTGGCGATGCACAATGCGACCCAGAACGCCCGCGACATCATCCGCGATCTGACCCTGAGTTACAATAAGACCCGCCAGGCCAGCATCACCAAAGAGATGCTGGAGATCGCCTCGGGAGCCGAGGCGCTGCGCCAGGCCACGGCGGGCTGAATTGTGTGGACAGAGGGCCAGGGGTGGCCCTGGCCGGGGAGGACAGATGGCAGAGGGTGCGGTTGGACGTGTGGTTCAGGTGATCGGGCCGGTGGTGGACATCGAGTTCCCGCCGGACCAGTTGCCGGCGCTTTTGAACGCCGTGGAGATCGACGCCGACGGACGGAAGCTGGTGGTCGAGGTCGAGCAGCACCTGGGGAACAACTGGGTCCGCTGCGTGGCCATGGACACCACGGACGGGCTGCGCCGGGGCGCCCGGGCGGTGGACACCGGCCGGCCGATCTCGGTGCCGGTCGGCCCGGCCACCCTGGGCCGGCTGTTCAACGTGCTGGGCGAGCCCATCGACGGCCTGGGCCCGGTCGAGACCGACCTGCGCTACCCGATCCACCGGCCGGCCCCCAGCTTCGAGGAGCAGAGCGTCGAGGCCCAGATGTTCGAGACGGGCCTCAAGGTCATCGACCTCATCGCCCCCTTCACCCGCGGGGGCAAGGTCGGGATCTACGGCGGGGCCGGGGTCGGCAAGACGGTCCTGATTATGGAGCTCATCCGCAACGTGGCCACCCAGCACGGCGGCTACTCGGTCTTCGCCGGCGTGGGCGAGCGCTCTCGCGAGGGCAACGAGCTCTGGTGGGACATGAAGAACTCCGGCGTCATCTCCAAGACCGTGCTGGTCTTCGGCCAGATGAACGAGCCGCCGGGGGTACGGTTGCGGGTGGGCCTGGCCGGGCTGGCCTTCGCCGAGTACTTCCGCGACGAGGGGCGCGATGTGCTCCTCTTCATCGACAACATCTTCCGTTTCACCCTGGCCGGCGCCGAGGTTTCGGCGCTTTTGGGCCGGATGCCCTCGGCGGTCGGTTACCAGCCGACGCTGGCCACCGAGATGGGCCAGCTGCAGGAGCGGATCACCAGCACCCGGCGCGGGTCGATCACCTCGGTGCAGGCGATCTACGTCCCGGCCGACGACTACACCGACCCGGCGGTGGTGACCACCTTCGGCCACCTGGACGCGGTCATCTCGCTCGACCGCTCGATCGCCGAACTGGGGCTCTACCCGGCGGTGGACCCGCTGGCCTCGACCTCGCGCATCCTGGACCCGCGGATCGTCGGTCAGGAGCACTACGAGGTGGCACGGGGCGTGCAACGGGTGCTCCAGCGCTACAAGGACCTCCAGGACATCATCGCCATCCTGGGCGTGGAGGAGCTGTCTGAGGAAGACAAGCTGACGGTGGCCCGGGCCCGCAAGATCCAGCGCTTCCTCTCCCAGCCGATGTTCGTGGCCGAGGCCTTCACCGGCCGGCCCGGCGTCTACGTCCCGGTCCAGGAGACGGTGCGCGGCTTCAAGGAGATCCTGGAGGGCAAGCACGACGACATCCCCGAGCAGTGCTTCTACATGGCCGGGACGATCGACGAGGTGGTCGAACGGGCCGAGAGGATGAAGTAGATGCCGCTGCACCTGGAGATCATCACCGGCGAACGGGTGGTCTACAGCGACGAGGTGGACGCGGTCACCGCGCCCGGCGCCCTGGGCCAGATCACCATCCTGCCCCGGCACACCTCGCTCCTCACCCTGCTGGAGCCGGGGGAGATGCGGCTGCGCAAGGGACGCGAGGAGATCGTCCTGGCGGTCCACGGCGGGTTCCTGGAGGTCCACCACGACCGGGTCATCGTCCTGGCGGACGCCGCCGAGCGGGCCGAGGAGATCGACGTGGCCCGGGCTCAGGCGGCGATGGAGCGCGCCCGCGCGCTCCTGGCCCAGAAGGGCCCGGCGGTGGACCTGGCCCGGGCCGAGGCGGCCCTGCGGCGGTCGCAGGTGCGGCTGCGGGTGGCCCGCCGGGCACGGCCCGCGGGGGCGCCCCCGCCGACCGGCGGCTGAGCGCCGGATCGGCGGCCCGACCGCGGCTATCTCGCCCCTGGGGGTGGGGTCGATGGAGAAACTGGTGATCGTCGGGGGGTGCCGCCTGCGCGGCACGGTCGCGGTCAATGGGGCGAAGAACGCCGCCCTGCCGCTCATGGCGGCCGCGCTCCTGACCGAGGAGGAGTGCGTCCTCGAAAACGTCCCCATGGTCGAGGACGTGCGGACGATGGCCCTGCTCCTGGCCCACCTGGGCTGCGCGGTCGAACTGGATGAGGCCGCCCACCGGGTGGTGATCCGGGCCGCCACCCTGCGCACGACCGACCTGCCGGTGGCCCTGGCCCGGCGGATGCGGGCCTCATTCCTCCTGACCGGTCCTCTCCTGGCCCGCTGCGGCCAGGCCCGGGCTCCCCACCCCGGCGGCTGCGCCATCGGCCGGCGCCCGGTGAATGTGGATATCAAGGGCTTCCAGGCGATGGGCGCCGAGGTCACGTTGAACGAGGGCCTCTACAGTCTGCGCGCCCCCCGCCTGGTGGGCCAGAAGATCTACCTGGACTACCCCAGCCACACCGGCACCGAGAACCTGCTGATGGCCGCCTGTCTGGCCGAGGGGCGAACGGTGATCAAGCACGCCTCGGCCGAGCCCGAGGTGGTGGCGCTGGCCGAGGCCCTGGTGCAGATGGGGGCGCGGATCCACGGCGCCGGCAGCAGCCTGATCGAGGTCGAGGGCGTTTCCCGTCTGCGGGGGGTCCGGCTGACAGTGCTGCCCGACCGCCTGGAGGCCGGGACCTTCGCCATCGCTGCGGCCCTGACCGGCGGCGAGGTGGTGATCGAGAACGTCTGTCCGGCCCACATGGACCCGCTGACCCATAAACTCCTGGAGGTCGGCGCCCAGGTCGAGGAGGGACCGACCTGGTACCGGGTCACCGCCCGGGGACCGCTCCGGGCGGTCGAACTGCAGACCCTTCCCTATCCCGGCTTCCCCACCGATCTCCAGGCCGCCTTCGCCGTCCTTTTGACCCAGGCGGTCGGCACCAGCCTGGTCCACGAGCGGGTCTTCGACGACCGGCTGCAGTACACCGCGGAGCTGCGCAAACTGGGCGCCCGCATCAGCGTCCAGGGCCAGACCGCCACCATCGAGGGACCCACACCGCTCCGGGGCGCCCCGGTGCGGGCGCTGGACATCCGGTCGGGGGCGGCCCTCATCCTGGCCGGTCTGGTGGCCGAGGGGGTGACCGAGGTGCTGGACATCCACCATGTCGACCGGGGCTACGAGGCGCTCGACCGCAAACTGGCTCAGTTGGGGGCCCGCATCTGGCGCGTCCCGGCCGAGACCCCGGCGGCGACGGTCCTGGCCTCCGGCGCGCCGCTCTCCTGATCTTCCCCCATCCGGGCCAGTCGTCTCCCGGCCGGCGCCCCAGACCCGGCGCAGCCCCGGCCCGGGGCTGGGAAGAGGCGGCGCGTAGCGTCCCCTGAGATAACGTGGTAGAATAAGCCGCGCGCTGGCCGCCGGGCCGGGCTGCCGGCCCGTGGGGAGTGCTTCTGTCTCCGGTCCCGGATTCACTCAGAAGACGGCTCAGGGTGTGGGTGCATGTTTCGCCAGCAGATCGGCATCGACCTGGGGACGGCCAACGTCCTGGTCTATGTGCGGGGGCGCGGGATCGTCCTGCAGGAACCCTCGGTCGTGGCCCTGCACAACAGCGATAACAGCATCGTCGCCGTCGGTAAAGAGGCCCTGGCCATGCTGGGGCGGACCCCGGGCTCGATCACCGTCATCCGGCCGATGCGCGATGGGGTCATCGCCGACTTCGTCATCACCGAGGCGATGCTCCGCTACTTCCTGCGCAAGGTGCGCGGACGGTTCAATATCCTCGCGCCCGAGGTGATGGTCTGTGTCCCGGCGGGGGTGACCAGCGTCGAGCGGCGGGCGGTCCACGACGCGGCCATCCAGGCCGGGGCGCGGGTGGCCTATCTCATCGAGGAGCCGCTGGCGGCGGCCATCGGCGCCAAGATCCCCATTCATCTCCCGGCCGGCAACATGGTGGTGGACATCGGCGGGGGCACCACCGAGGCGGCGGTCATCTCCCTCAACGGCATCGTGGTCTCGGCCTCGGTGCGGGTGGCTGGCAACAAGATGGACGAGGCCATCGCCAGTTACATCAAACGCAAGTACAACCTGATGATCGGCGAGCGCATGGCCGAGGAGATCAAAATCCAGATCGGCTCGGCCCTGCCGCTCGATGAGGAGTTGACGATGGAGGTGCGGGGCCGCGACCAGGTCGGCGGTCTGCCCCGGACCATCACCGTTCGCTCCAGCGAGATCCGCGAGGCGCTGAGCGAGCCTCTGCAGGCCATCGTGGCTGTCACCCGCCAGGTGCTGGAGCAGACGCCGCCGGAGCTGGCTTCGGACGTGATCGACCGGGGCATCGTTCTGACCGGCGGTGGGGCTCTTTTGCGCGGGCTCGACCGCCTCCTCACCATGGAGACCGGCGTGCCCTGCTACGTGGCCGAGAACCCCATGGCCTGCGTGGCCATCGGCGCCGGACTGGCGCTCGAACGGATCGAGCTCCTGCGCAAGAACCTGCCCCCGGTGGACTGACCGCGGGAATTTTAACCGCCTTCTTATTGCCAAGTCCTGGACAGGCGAGAGGCCGGCAACTAGAATAGGCCGCGCAGAGCGCACAGATGTGGCCTGCCCAGGAGGGGGCGATGCGCCAGGAGATCGAGCGGTACCTGCACTATCTGGCCACCGAGCGGGGAGCGTCGGCCCACACGGTCGCCGCTTACCGGAACGACCTGTCCCAGCTGTGCGAATTCCTGGAGGCCGCCACCGCGACCCGTGACCGGTCTTTCGCCGGCGATGGCCTCGACCTCGCGCCACGGGGGGGCGACCGCTTGGCCCTGACCCGGTCCCGCCTGGTGGCTTTCCTGGTCTGGCTGAAGGAAAAGCGGTACGCCCCGGCGACGCTGGCCCGGAAGATCGCGGCCGTGAAATCCTTCTGCCACTTCCTGGTGGCCCAGGGCCTTCTGCCAGAGGATCCGAGCGAGAACCTCGAGCCCCCCAAGGTCGGCAAAACCCTCCCCCGGACCCTGACGCCCGCCGAGGCCGAGCGGCTGCTGCAGCAGCCGCTCCAGCGCCAGGGACCCGAGGCGCTGCGCGATGCGGCCATGCTCCGGCTGCTCTACGCCACCGGGCTGCGGGTCAGCGAGCTGGTGGCGCTGAACCTGGACGACGTCGAGGTGCTCTCCCGCTACGTGCGCTGTGTCGGGCGCCGGGAGCGCGAGCGTATCATCCCCTTCGACGAGGCCACGGCCGAGCTCCTCCATCGTTATCTCGCTCAGGCCCGGCCGCACCTGGTCCGGCGTCGTGAGGAGCCGGCGCTGTTCGTCAACCACCGGGGCGAACGCCTCACCCGTCAGGGGTTCTGGCTGATCCTCAAAGAGTACGCCCGGCGGGCCGGGCTGGGCGACGATATCACCCCGCATACCCTGCGCCATTCGTTCGCCGTCGATCTTCTGGCGCGCAACAGCGCCCTGCGCGACGTCCAGGCCCTGCTCGGTCACGCCAGCATCACCACCACCCAGGTCTACCACCAGCTGGTGCAGACGGTCCGGCGGTCGGTGGGGCCACGGTCCGTCGGCGAGCCGCTGGGCGCCGGCTCAGCCCAGCGCGAGTAGCCGCCAGCCTCCGGGCCGGCCGTGAGCACCCCGGGCCCGGAACGTGCCGGCGAGGCCGCTGGACCGTGGGTGGTCCAGCGGAGGTGGCGATGTCCAGGCCCGGCCCGGACGAGGAGGCACGGCTGGCCCGGCGCTGGCCCTGGCTGTTGCCGCTGGCCGCCGGGATCTTTCTGGGCGCGGCCCTTCTGGAGATGCTGCCCGAGGGGCTGGCCCGGGCAGGCGCGCCCGCCGGGCTGTGGGCGGGCGCGGGGCTGGCGGTCTTTCTGGGCGTGCGCGTCGGGCTCGACCTTGCCGGTCGGCGGGGGATCGCCTGGGTGGCGACCCTGGGGATCTGGTTCCACTCGTTCCTGGAGGGGGCGATCGCCGCCAGCAGTTACGGTGTGAACCTGCTGGTCGGTCTGCTGGTCTCCCTCGGGCTGATACTGCATCTCATCCCGGAGGTGGCGGCGGTGATCGCCCTGCTCACCGCCGTCGGTCTCTCGCTGCGGCAGGCCCTGTGGCGCAATCTCCTCACCTGGGCGATGATCGGGCTGGGCTTTGTGGTGGTGGCCCTTCTCCTGCCCGGGCTGCCGCCGTCGACCCTGGGGAGCGCCCTGGCCTTTGCCGGGGGAGGCTTTCTCGCCCTCGCCTACTTCAGCTGGCAGGAGCGGCAGTGGGGGCTGGCCGGCAGTGTGGTGGCCGTCCTGCTGGGCGTGCTGATCGTGGGCCTGCTGCGCCTGGTCACCTGAGGCCCGGCCGCCAGGACGTCGTGGTCGGCGGAAGACCACGATCGGGCGGACGCCGGCCAGACCGCCGGCGTCGAATAACGAGCGAGCCAGCAGGCGTTCGGGACCGCCGAGCGGTCGCGGTCCCGCCGCAGGAGGCTCTGTCCCGGCCGGGCGGAGTCAGTGGGCGCGGGCGGTCTCGGTCAAAGGCGGGACGGCCGGGCGGGCGACCAGCAGCCCGCGCTTGACCTCCAGCGTGGTGACCGCCTCCGCCCGGAAGCCGGAGACGATGAATTCCAGGACATCCGACGGGGAGAGGTCCTGACTGCAGGTGAAAACATCAACGGCTGCGTACCGGTACTCGGGCCAGGTGTGGACCGAGAGGTGCGACTCGGCGATGACCACCACCACCGAGACCCCGTAGGGCTGGAACTTGTGGTGGAACTCGGCGACGATCGTGGCACCGAGCTGGGTCGCCGCGCCGACCATGAGATCGCGAACCCGCTCCACATCGTCGAGCACCGCGGGATCGCAGCCGTACAGTTCGATCAGGAGGTGCTGGCCGAGCGCGTTCAACGTTGCCCCTCCACGTTGGACCCCGGCTCTGTTCGGTTCTGGACTGCCTGGTAGACCGACGCGACCCTCGGGCGCGCCGGCCCGCTATCACCACCCCATGGATGTCGCAGCCAACCGCGTGCGACCTCTGATCCGGGTGTTTGCGCGTCCGCGCCGCCACCGCTGGTGGCGCTGCCGGGTTTTTTGACACCAGCGGTGTCGCCAGCCCCGCAAGCGGTGCTGCCTGGTTGCTTCCCTTGACTTGGCTGGCCGAGCGCATTAGAATAATAGCATAGCCGGACCGGCGGGGCAAGCCGGTGGCGTGACGCCGGCCGGACGGTCGCGCGGCGGGCCGGCCATCGACCGGCGTGGTCGGGGGTGAGGGCCCCGGCGGCCGTCGCCGGTGCAGGTCGCGAGGAAGCCGAGGAGCCCAGGGCCCGGTTGGGCCGGTCGGTTTCTCCGGGGTTGCCCGTTCCCGCGTCCGAGGGGCGGGCCAGCTGCCCGCCGTCAGGTGGTACCACGGGTCCTTCCGTCCTGGGGCGGAAGGGCTTTTTTGCTGAGGGGAGAGGTCTATGGCGATCGCGGCTCACGAGATGCCCCGTACCTACGACCACCGCTCAGTGGAGGAGCGTCTCTACGCCTTCTGGGAGAGCCGGGGCTATTTTACGCCGAAGATCGACTGGTCCAGGAAGCCCTTCGTCATCGCGATGCCGCCGCCCAACATCACCGGTGAGCTCCACCACGGCCACGCGATGTTCGTGGCCTTCCAGGATCTGATGATCCGCTGGCGGCGGATGCAGGGCTACCCCACCCTCTGGCTGCCCGGCACCGACCACGCCGGGATCGCCACCCAGAACGTGGTCGAGGCCGAGCTGGCCAGAGAGGGGCTGACCCGCTTCGACCTGGGCCGGGAGAAGTTCGTCGAGCGGGTCTGGCAGTGGAAGGAGAAGTATGGCAGCATCATCACCATGCAGCTCCGCCGGCTGGGGGCCTCCTGCGACTGGACGCGCGAGCGCTTCACCATGGACCCCGGCCTGTCACGGGCGGTCCGCGAGGCCTTCGTCCGCCTCTACCGCAAGGGCCTGATCTACCGTGGACAGTACATTATCAACTGGTGCCCGCGCTGCGAGACGGCCATCTCCGATCTCGAGGTCGAGCACGTCGAGACGCCCGGCAAGCTCTATCTCGTCCGCTACCCGCTGGCCGATGAGCACGGCGACGCCATCCCCGGCCAGTACATCACGGTGGCCACCACCCGCCCGGAGACGATCCTGGGCGATACCGGCATCGCCGTCCACCCCGAAGACGAGCGCTACACGGGCCTGGTCGGCCAGCGGGCCATCGTGCCGGTGGTCGGGCGGGTCGTCCCGATCGTGGCCGACGCGGCGGTGGACCCCGCGTTCGGGACGGGCGCGGTCAAGGTCACCCCGGCCCACGACCCGACCGACTTCGAGATCGGCCGGCGCCATCAGCTGCCGGCGGTCAACGTCCTGACGCCCAAGGCGCAGATGAACGAGAACGCCGGTCCCTACGCCGGGATGGACCGCTACGAGTGCCGGCGGGCGCTGGTGCGGGACCTGGAGCGCCTGGGGCTGCTGGTCCGGGTCGAGGACCACCTGCACGCGGTCGGCCACTGCAGCCGCTGCGACACCCCGGTCGAGCCCTGGCTCTCCGAGCAGTGGTTCGTGCGGATTAAACCCCTGGCTGAGCCGGCCATCGCCGCCGTCCGCGAGGGACGCATCCGCTTCATTCCGGAGCGCTTCACCCGCATCTACTTCAACTGGATGGAGAACATCCGCGACTGGTGCATCTCGCGCCAGTTGTGGTGGGGGCACCAGATCCCGGTCTGGTACTGCCTGGACTGCGGCCAGACCATCGTCGAGGTCGAGACCCCGGCCCGCTGCCCGCGCTGCGGCAGCACCGACCTGCGCCAGGATCCCGACGTGCTCGACACCTGGTTCAGTTCGGCCCTCTGGCCCTTCAGCACGCTGGGCTGGCCCGAGGAGACGGAGGACTACCGCTACTTCTACCCCACCGATGTCATGGAGACGGGCTACGACATCATCTTCTTCTGGGTCGCCCGGATGATCATGATGGGGCTGGAGTGCACCGGCAAAGAGCCCTTCCGCGACGTTTACCTGCACGGTCTGATGCGCGACGAGAAGGGCGAGAAGATGTCGAAGTCGAAGGGCAACGTCGCCAACCCGCTGGACGTGATCCAGAAGTATGGCGCCGATGCCCTGCGCTTCACCATTATCACCGGCTCCTCGCCCGGCAACGATATGCGGCTGACCGACGAACGGCTGGCCGGCAGCCGCAACTTCGCCAACAAACTCTGGAACATGGGCCGCTTCATCCTGCTGAGCGGCCAGACCCTGGGCCCCGAGGCCCAGACCTTCACCCCCAGCGCGGCCGATCTGACCCTGGCCGACCGCTGGATCCTCAGCCGGCTCAGCCGGGTGGTGGCCGACGTGACCCGGCTGATGGAGGAGTACGAGTTCGGCGAGGCCGGACGGATTCTGCACGATTTCGCCTGGAGCGAGTTCGCCGACTGGTACATCGAGATCGCCAAGATCCGCCTCTACGGCGCCGCCGACCAGCGGGCCCGCTACACCGCCCAGCACGTCCTCTACCGGACGATGGACACCCTCCTGCGGCTGCTGCACCCGTTTATGCCCTTCGTCACCGAGGAGATCTGGCAGCACCTGCCGCACGAGGGCGAGAGCCTGATGATCGCCGCCTGGCCGACACCGGGACCGACCGACGAGGCGGCCGAGCGGGATATGGAGCGCCTCATGGAGGTCGTCCGGGCCATCCGCTCGGTCCGCAGCGAGTTCCGGGTGGAGCCGACGCGCCGGGTCGAGGTGATCGCGGTCAGCGATGCGCCGGACCTCCTCCGCCGGGAGGCGCCGATCGTCCAGCATCTGGCCGGGGTGGAGCCGTGGCGGGTGGAGACGGCTCTGCCGACCCGCCCGACCCAGGCGGTCCACGTGGTGGCGGCGGGGGTGGAGCTCTACCTCCCGCTGGCCGGGATGGTGGACATCGCCGCCGAGCGCCAGCGGCTGAAGAAAGAGGCGGCGGCCACCTGGGAGCACATTGTGCGCCTGCAGGGCCGCCTGGGCGACCCGGAGTTTCTGACCAAGGCGCCGGCGGTGGTGGTCGAGCGCGAGCGGGCGCGGCTGGCCGAACTGGAGGACAAGCTGGCCAAGATCCGCGAGCAGCTGGCCGTGCTGGGCGAGTAGCGGGCGCCATCGCCAGAAAAGACGGGGGCGAGGGAGACACTCCCTCGCCCCCTGTGCCCTCCGACCGCCTCTCAGGGCCGGGTCAGGGTGTCATAGAGGAGGGGTGAGGCGAAGAGCAGCCCGAGCAGGAAGAGAATCCCCAGCGTCGGCGATCGGAGGAGCCCCCACATCATCCCCATCACCCCACGTGCACTCACGCCTGGTCCCTCGGGACATTGCTACCTGTATAACGCCGGCCGGGGCACGACGTTACGCCCGGCCCGGTTCTTCTTAATGACTCCTTTACGGGCTGATGGCGAAGACCACCCGCACCCGGACGGTCAGGGCCACCTGGCCCGGCTCGATGGGCGCGGCGGGGGCGGCCATAGGGACGGCTTCGCGGAACAGCGGCTGAGGGCCGCTCTCCTCCTCGACCACCGCCTCGACCTGGCGGATCTGGACCCCGCTGGCGCGGGCGATGGCCTCGGCCTTCTGACGGGCCTGGGCCACCGCCGCCGTGAGCGCCTGGAGCCGGAGGGCCGTGGGGTCTTTGAAGCCGAAGCGCACCGGACCGGCGGTGTTGGCCCCGGCGCTGACGGCCGCGTCGAGCACCGCGCCGGCCTGCCGGACGTCGGCGACCTGGACGATCAGGGTGTTGACCGCCTGGTAGCCGGTGACCTGGCCGGGCCGTTCCTGGAGGGGGTGCAGGCCCAGTCCGCTGGTCTGGAGGTCCTGGTCGCGCAGCCCCAGCCGCTTCAACCGCTCGATGACGGCGGTCATGGCGGCGTTGGTGCGGGCCTGGGCCTCCTGAGCGGTGGGGGCCTGACTCTGGACGCCGACGGTCAGGACGGCCAGATCGGGCTGAGCCCGCACCGTGCCCTCGCCGGTCACCACCAGCCCCCGGCTGACGCCCACCACCGGGCGGCTGTCCGGTGGCTCGATCGGTGACGCCGGGGCGGCCGCTGGACCGGAGGCGAACGGCGCCACGGGCCGGGCTCGCGGTTCCGTCTCGCCGGCTGGGGCGAGCGAAGGCCCCCCGGCTCCGGTCAGGGGAGCGCTCGGGGACGGACCGCTGAGCAGTCCCTCGACACGGGGCCCGGCCAGGATCCCGAAGAGCAGGCCGAGGATCAGGCAGCCGAGAACTCCCAGAGCGATGACCAGAGGTCGCATAGCGCGCTTCACCTCCCGGGATGTCCTCCTTTGAGACGCCGGTGGGCCCGTCAGAGTTCCCGCGCTGAGCGTGGCGGGGCTTTCGCCGGGATCGTCGCCTCCGGTGGGTGCGGTCTCCCCGGCTTGCGGGACGGCGTGGGGAGGACCGTCGGCGGGTTTAGTCGGTTTTAACGGGAGGCGGGTCTCTTTTAACAGACCTCTCCGGAGCGGGACCGTAGGCTGAGGATGCAGGGCCGGTGATCCGGCCCGCGGACACTATCTCCGGGGAGGACCGATGACGTACCGTTCGGCGAACGGCGGCCCGGTCTGGCCGGGCCTGCTGGTCACCATCGAGGGGGTTGACGGTGGGGGGAAGAGCACTCTGGCCGAGGGGCTGGCCGGGCGCCTGCGGGCGGCGGGCTATCCGGTGCGGCTGACCCGCGAGCCGGGGGGCACGCCGCTGGGCGCGCGCATCCGCGATCTCCTGCTCGCCCCCGAAGGCGAGGGACCCTGTCCACCGGCCGAACTGCTGCTGTACGCCGCCGATCGGGCCCAGCACTACGCCACCGTCATCCGGCCGGCGCTGGCCGCCGGCCAGATCGTGATCTGCGATCGGTTCGTCGACTCGACCGTGGTCTACCAGGGGCTGGTCCGGGGGCTGGACCGGGTGTTCATCGAACTCCTGCACCGCTTCGTCCTCGACGGCCTCACCCCCGACCTGACCTTTCTGCTCGACCTGGCGCCGGAGGAGGCCTGGCGACGCTGTCGGGACCGCGCGCCCGACCGGCTGGAGCGCGAAGGACTGGCTTTCCAGCGGGCGGTCCGCTGCGCCTTTCTGCAGCTGGCGGCCGAGTCGCCCCGGCGGTTCCGGGTGCTGGACGCCACCGAGCCGCCCGAGGCCCTGCTGGAGCAGGCGGCCGGGGAGGTGCTGCGGCTGGCCGGGGCTCGTCTTCTGTCGCTGGCCCGGGCCGTCTGAGCGACCGGGGATCGGGTAGAATGAGACGGGAGGCGTGATGGAGGGGGAACAGGTTCTGGTCTTTCCGGCGCGGGAGCTGGACCGCCTGGGGCGGTTCCAGGGCTTTACGACCGATCCGCGCTACGCGCGGCTGCTCGAGGCCGGGTTCTTCCTGGAGCGGGCCCGGGCCGAGCAGGACCCGGCCTATAAACAGATCATCCCCTACTGCGTCCTGCGCTGGGGCGACCGGTTCTTCCGCTACCGGCGCACCGGCGGCGGGGGCGAGGCGCGCCTGCACCATCGGTACTCCATCGGCGTCGGGGGGCACGTCAATCCCCCGGACAGCGCGGGGCCGCTGGCCAGAGTGGTCGAGACGGCGGCCGAGCGCGAGGTCCACGAGGAGCTGGTGGTGGCCACCCCGTACCGGCTGCAGCCCATGGGCTTTCTCAACGACGATGCGAATGCGGTGGGGGCGGTCCATTTCGGGGTGGTGTTCCGGCTGGACCTGGAGCGGCCGGCGGTCACGGTGCGCGAGCATCGGACCATCACCGAGGGGTGTTTCCTCCCCCCGCCGGCGCTGCTGGCCGAGGTGGCGGCTCACGAGACCTGGTCGCAGTTCCTGATCCGGGCGCTGGTGTCATGGCCCGTCGACGACCGCAGCGTTCGCTCTGGCGCCTGATCCTGGCGGTGCTGGTGGTCGTGCTTTTCCTGCTGGCGGCCCTGGTCCTCTTCGGGCTGCTTTTGACCCTGACCGGCCGGTAGGGGCTAAACTTTTTCGCCGCACGGTCGATAATATCATTGACGCTGGCCAGCAGACAGGGTAGAATTGCAAGACGCTCGCTGCCCGGTCGGCCGGTGAGGAGACGACTGGCCCTGCTGGCTGATGACAGAGTGCGGCGGCCTGCGGTGAGCGGCGCCGTCCTCGAGACGGGACGACCAACAGCCGATGACCTGTTGCCTGTCTCTCACCACCGTGGGTGTGACCGACACCTCCTCGCTCGCGGCGTCGCTGGTCGGGGTTCTGGCCCTCTTTTTCCTGGGGCTGCTGGTTCTGAGCGCGCTGACGCACCGCCGCCTGCTGCGCCAGGCTCGCCAGGTTGCGGCCCATCGCGCCTTTCTGGCCGCCCTTCTCGAGCACCTGCCCGATGCTGCCCTGGTGGTCGACCGGGACGGTCAGGTTCTTCAGGCCAACCGGGCTGCCCGCCCGTTCCTGACCGGTCTCGATCCCGGCTCCCGGCACCTGGCCGCTCTGGCCCAGCGCTGGCAGGCCCGCGACCACCACGGCCAGCCCCTGACCCTGGCTCCCAATGTCCTCCAGCGTCCCCCCTTTGAGGGCACCGTGCTGACCGTCCGGCTCACCACGCCCGAGGGCGCTGAACGCGTCGTCCAGGTCAGTGGCGCCCGCCTGCCCGACGGTTGCCACGGGGTGCTTCTGGCGCGCGACCTCACCGCCCATCTCCAGGCCGAGCGCGACCGCGCCCTCCTCCAGGAGGCCGCCCTGACGCTGGTCCAGACCCTCGACGCCGACGCCGTCCTGGCCCGCCTGCTCAGTCTGGCCGGCGAGACCCTTCAGGCGCGCGCTCTCCAGGTCTTCCTGGCCGATGAGGACGCGCGCCTGCTGCGCCGGGTGGCCGCCCAGGGCGTGCCCGCCGAGATCCTGGCGGCCACCGCCACGCTGCCCTATGACGCTCCCTACCTCACCGCCCGGGCCGCCCGTACCCGGGCGGTCCAGGTGGCCGCCCAGGATCAGATCCCGCCGGACGCGGCCGCCTCTCAGGCCGTGCTGGCCCGCCTGGGCGGCCAGACCGCCGTGGCCCTGCCGCTGCTGGTCGGCGACCGGCTGTTGGGGGTCCTGGCCTTCACCACCGACCGGCCCCTGAGCGCGGTCTCTGACGACCTGGCGGCCCTGGCGACCTTCGGCCACCTCTGCGCCAGCGCTCTGGCCAACGCCCAGGCCTACGCCGCCGAGCAGCAGCTGCGCCAGAGCCTGGAACGCCTCGTCCAGGGCCTCCTGACCCTGAGAGCCGGGACCGACCCCGCCCGCCTCCTTCAGCAGGCGGCCGACCTGGCCAGGGCTCTTCTCGGCGCCGATCTGGCCACCGGCCGCCTCACTGAGACCTTCGAAGTCACCCACCCGGCCGCCGACAGCCCGTCTCCGGCCGGCCAGGCCACCTCCTCGCCCCCCACCCCCCCAGGGGGTGGGGGTGACCTGCTGGCGCGGGTCGTGATCCACGGCGAGCCTCTGATCCTCACCGACCCGGACGCCCTCGCCCACGGCCAGCCGGTCTTCCCCGGCCAGCCGTTGCGGGCCCTCCTGGGAGTGCCGCTCCAGGTGGAGGGCCAGACGGTGGGCGGGCTCTTCGTGGCCCACCAGCGGGCCGGCCGGACCTTCACCACCGTCGACCTCCACCTGGCCCACCTGCTGGCCGCCCACGTGGGGGTTCTGCTGGCCCACGCCCGCCTCTACGCCCAGGAGGCGCGGGCCCGGGCGGTGTTGGAGGCGGTGCTGGGGGCGGCGCCGGTGGGGCTGGCGGTGCTGGATGGGGAGGGGAGACTACGGCACGTCAACCCGGCCTTTGCGGCGCTGAGCGGGCAGGCGCTC
>DAOUAE010000016.1:0-8462 GCA_034433795.1 Chloroflexota bacterium | reverse complement strand
GGGGTGGAAGCGGCGCTGCTTCTCTCCCACCTCCGGGTGGTGTGAGGCGGGAGGGCCTGGAAGGGACGGCCGCGGGAGAGCCCTTTCCCCAAACTCACCCACCGTCCGTGTGACAGTGCCCAGGGGGGCGGTGTGGACAAACAGAGAGACGACCGGTATACTGGAGACCGGAGCGTCTGCCAGAAGGGTCGGGGAGGGCCTGACCGGGAGAGAAGCACGTGCCGCCACGGTTGCTCCTGTCCGAGTTGACCCGCGAGGAGGTCCGGGCGCTGGCGCCCGAGGCGCTGGTCGTCCTGCCCACCGCCGCGATCGAACAGCACGGACCGCATCTGCCGATCCAGACCGACGCCGCTATCTGCGAGGCCATCGCCCGGCGGGCGGCCGAGCTGGCCAGTGCGGAGATCCGCGTGCTGGTGGCGCCCACCGTCTGCTATGGCAGTTCCCACCATCACCGTCCCTATCCGGGGGTGCTCTCGCTGCGCAGCGACACGTTTCTGGCCGTCCTGCGCGACCTCTGTGAGTCGCTGATCTTAAGCGGCTTCACCCGCATCGTCCTGCTCAACGGTCATGGCGGCAATGATGCGGCCATCCGCCAGGTCGCTCTGGACGTGGCCACCCAGCACCCGGTGGCCATCGCCGCCGCCTCCTACTGGACCATCGCCCGGCCAGCCCTCCTGGCCGATGAGCGTGCCCGGACCCTGGCGGCTCTCCCCGGCCACGCCGGGGCCTTTGAGACCGCCTGCATGCTGGCCCTGCGCCCCGACCTGGTGACGCCGGATCGGCTGCCCGTGCGCCCGGCGGTCCCGCCGGTGGTGGCAGAACCGCCGGCCTTCATCCAGCGGCACCGAGCTCTCCACGCCCTCGACGGCTTCACCGATAACCCGGCCCAGGCGACCCGAGAGTTGGGGGAGCATCTGCTGGGGCTGATGAGCCGCCAGGTCGCCGATTTTCTCATCCAGTTCGCCCGATCCTGACCGCCGGGGCCGACCGCGCCGATGCGGGTGGCGATCAACGCTCAGCTGCTGAGTTTCACGCCGACCTACCGCAACGCTGGTCTCAGCCGGTACATCGGCAATCTGCTCACCTCTCTCCCCGCCGTCGCCCCGGAGCACCAGTTCACCGCCTTCGTGGCGGCCCGGCCGCCGACCCCGGTGCCGGGGCTCCGCTACTGGCTGGCGGCCTGGCCGACCGGCAGGCCCCTGGCCCGCATTCTGTGGGAGCAGACCGCTCTCCCGCTGGCCCTGCTCCGCTGCCGGGCCGATCTGCTGCACGGTCCGGCCTACGTCTTGCCCTTCCTCTGTCCCTGCCCGGCGGTGCTCACCGTCCACGATCTGAGTTTTCTGACCGTTCCCACGGCCTTCCGGCGCTCGAACCGCCTGTACCTGAGCCTGAGCACACGCCGGGCGGTGCGGCAGGCGCAGCGGATCATCGCGGTCAGCGCCCACACCAAGCGGGATCTGGTGCGGCTTTTGGGGGTGCCGCCGGAGAAGATCACCGTGGTGCACCACGGTCTGGAGCACGAGGTCTTCCGGCCGCTGCCGGCCGAGACGGTGGCGGCCTTCAAGCGCCAGCGCGGACTGCCAGAGGAGTACATTCTGTTTGTGGGGACGCTGGAGCCCCGCAAGAACATCCCGACCCTCATCCGGGCCTTCGCCCGGCTCAAGCGCGAGGGAAACTGGCCGCACAAACTGGTCATCGCCGGGGGGCGCGGCTGGCTGTTCGAGGAGATCTTCGCCCTGGTTGAGCGGCTGGGGCTGCGGGCGGAGGTGCTCTTTCCGGGCTATATCCCCTTCGCCGAGCAACCCTTGTGGTATAATGGGGCAGCCGCCTTTGTGTACCCCTCTTTGTACGAGGGATTCGGCCTGCCGGTGCTGGAGGCGATGGCCTGCGGCACACCGGTGATCGCCGCCAACGCCTCGGCCCTCCCGGAGGTGGTCGGCGAGGGAGGGCTCCTGGTCCCGCCCTGCGATGAGCGGGCGCTGGCCTGGGCGCTGGCCGAGGTCCTGGCCGATGCCGACCGGCGGGCTGAGCTGGCCCGGCGCGGGCGCGAGCGGGCCCAGCAGTTCACCTGGCCGGCCGCGGCCCGGGCGACCCTCGCGGTCTACGCGGCGGCGGTGACCTGAGCCGGGAACGACCGGGTCGGAGACACGGGAAAGGTGGGGCATGGCCAGACGGCGCGGGCGTCTGCTTCCCACGCCAGCCCAGGCGCTGCTCGATGCCGGTCTGATCAACCTCGGCTTCGCCGGCGCCTGGTGGGCGCGCTATCAGGCCGAGCTGGGACGTGAGGTCACCCTCGAAAACTACCTCCCCTGGTCGAGTTACCTGGGCCTCGAACTGCTGCTGACCGCCCTGCTTCTGGTGGTCTTCCGCCTCAACGGCCTCTACCACCTGCGCCGGGGCGCCGGCTGGATCGACGAAGTCGGCCTGATCTTCGGCGGCACGACCATCGGCAGCGCGGCGATGATCGTGGCCGTCTTCTACTTCCGCCCCTTCGGCTACTCGCGCCTGGTCTTCGTCTACGCCTGGGCCCTGATCATCGCCCTGCTGGCCGCCGAGCGCCTGGTCGAACGGTTTATCCTGGCCCATCTCCGCCGGCGGGGGATCGGCCTCCAGCGGATCCTGGTGGTCGGCGCCGGCCGGCAGGGCCGCTTGATTATGCAAAATGTCGTCGCCCAGCCGGAACTGGGCTACCAGATCGTGGGGTTCGTCGACGAGCGGCGCCGCGAGGATATCGGCCGCTTCCGGGCTCTGGGCACGCCTGACGACCTGCCGCGCCTTCTCTGGGAGTTTGATATCGACGAGGTGATCATCGCCCTGCCCTCGGCCTCGCACCAGCGGATCGTGGACATCATGCTGCTCTGTCAGCGCCAGGGCGTGAGTTTCCGGCTGGTGCCGGATGTCTTCGAACTGAGCCTGAATCAACTGGATATCGAGGACCTCAACGGCATCCCGCTCATCGGCACCCGTGAGGTCTCGATCCGGGGCATCAATCTGTTTCTGAAGCGGGCGATGGACGTGGCCATCGCCACACTGGCCTTGATCGTGCTGGCCCCGCTGATGGGGCTCATCGCCCTGGCCATTAAACTGGACTCGCCCGGGCCGGTGCTGCTGCGCCAGGTCCGGATCGGGCGCCACGGCAAGCCTTTCGTCTGCTACAAATTCCGCTCGATGCGCGTGGGGGCGGAGCAGGAACTGGAGCGCCTGCAGGCGTTCAACGAGGCACGAGGCCCTATCTTCAAGATGCGCAACGACCCCCGCCGAACCCGGGTCGGTCGCATTCTCCGCCGGCTGAGCCTGGACGAACTGCCCCAGCTGCTCAACGTGCTGAAGAACGAGATGAGCCTGGTCGGCCCCCGGCCGCCGCTGCCCCATGAAGTGGAGCGCTATGAGCCCTGGCACCGCCGACGCCTGGAGGTGGCGCCGGGGATGACCGGGCTCTGGCAGGTGAGCGGGCGAAGCAACTTGACGTTTGACGAGATGGTGCTCCTGGACATCTGGTATATCGAGAACTGGTCGCTCTGGCTGGATGTGAAGATCCTGCTGCGGACGATCCCGGCGGTTCTTCTGGGCGTGGGGGCCTACTGATGCGGGTGGCCATCGTCTGCTCCTGGCTCAACCAGTACGGCGGGGCCGAGCGGGTGCTGGAGGTGCTGCACGCCCTCTACCCCACGGCGCCGGTCTACACCGCCATGTACGATCCGCGGGCCTGTCCCCCCGAGTACCGCACCTGGGACATCCGGACCAGTTTCCTGCAGCGCCTGCCGCTGGTCACCCGCAAGCACCAGTGGTTCCTGCCGCTCTATCCGCTGGCCTTCGAGCAGTTCGACCTCAGCGGCTACGACCTGGTGATCAACAACAGCAGCGCCTTCAGTTACGGGATCATCACCCGGCCGGAGACCTGCCACCTCTGTTACTGCCTGACGCCGGCCCGGTTCCTCTGGCTCTTTCCGGACTACGCCGCCCGCGAGGGCTTCGGCCGGCTGGCCCGGCTGGTGCTGCCGCTCTTTCTGAACTACCTGCGCACCTGGGACTTCCTGGCCGCCCAGCGGGTGGACTACTTCGTCGCCATCTCCCAGGCGGTGGCGGCCCGCATCCGCAAGTTCTATCGCCGGCCGGTGCTGGCCGTCCTCCATCCGCCGGTGCCGGTCGAACGCTTCCGGCTGGCCGCGCCCGAGGATATCGGTGATTTCTTCCTTATCGTCTCGCGCCTTGTCCCCTACAAACGCATCGACCTGGCCATCGCCGCCTGTAATCACCTGCGCCGCCGGCTGAAGATCGTCGGCGACGGACGCGACCGGCCCCGCCTGGAGCGCCTGGCCGGGCCCACCATCGAGTTCCTGGGCCGCCAGCCGGACAGCGTGGTCCGCGACCTCCTGGCACGCTGCCAGGCGCTTCTTTTCCCCGGCGAGGAGGACTTCGGTCTGGTGCCGCTGGAGGCCCAGGCGGCCGGACGGCCGGTCATCGCCTACGGCCGAGGGGGGGCGCTGGAGACCATTGTTCCGGGTGAGACCGGCCTCTTCTTCGCCGAGCCGACGGCCGAGGCCCTGGCGGCGGTTCTGGCCGACTTCCAGCCGCGCCATTTCGATCCCCGGCGGATCCGCCAGCACGCCATGGCCTTCGATGTGGGGCGCTTTCAGGAGCGCTTCCGGGCGCTGGTGACCGAGGCCTACGCGCGCCATCAAGCCGGGCTGACCGGGCGGTCGGCGGAGTGGTCGACGGCGCCGGTGGCCGGTGGGTGAGGGGACAGCCGTGGAGTTGCGTGAGTACTGGGCGATCGTCCGGCGTCGCTGGTGGCTGGCGCCGCTCCTGGGGCTGCTGGCGTTCGTCGGCAGCTGGGTCGGCCTCTTCTTTTTCCCGCAGACGACCGGCGGGTACCAGGCCACAGTGAAACTGGCCGTTCGCCCGCAGTGGACCCTCTCGGCGTATACCCCCCGCGACGAGTACTACGCTTACGTGAGTTCTGAGTATCTCAACGACGATGTGATCGAGGTCCTCCAGAGCGGGGCCTTTCTCCAGGCCCTCCAGGCCCGCTACCGGACGAGCGACGGCCGCCCCCCCCAGGGGAGCATCCGGGCGAAGAAGGCCCATCGGGTGATCACCGCCACGGTCACCGCCGACCGCCGTGAGGATGCGCTGCTCATCGCCCAGGGGCTGGCCGAGATGCTGGCCGAGCGCCCGTCGGGCGAACCCTCTTCCCCCTACTTCGCCCGCCTCAGCGTCCAGAATCCGGTGGTGACGGTGGTCGACCCGCCGACCATTGTGGCCGAACCGGTCAACCGGCGGACGCTGGTGGACGTGCTGATTCGAACCGTCGTCGGTCTGGCCGTGGGCGTCGGCCTGGCCTTCGTGCTGGACTATCTGGATGATACCGTCCGCTCGGCCCGCGAGGTCGAGCAGCTGACCGGCTTCCGGGTGATCGGCGAGATTCCGGCCGAGCCCCGGCGCTCGGTCCGGTCGAAGCGACCGGCGCGGCCCTGAGAGCCGGGACTGGCGACCGGCGCCCGCTCCGTCGCGGACGCGCCTGGGGGCGATCTCTCAAGCCAGGCCGGTTGACAAGCGGGGCGCGGGTGAGTATGGTGGCCTGGGGGCGACCCTGAGACCGGCGGCGAGTGAGGGAGGAGAGCGTGGCCGGGCCTGACGGGCCAGGCGGGCTGGGATTACCGCAGCGGGTGGTCGCGGCCTTTCGCGGCTGCCTTCTTGGGGGGGCGGTCGGCGATGCCCTGGGGGCGCCGGTCGAGTTTCTGACGCTCGCGGAGATCCGGCGTCGGTTCGGCCCCCAGGGCCTCCGCGACTTCGTCCCGGCCTACGGTCGCCTCGGCGCGATCACCGACGACACCCAGATGACGCTCTTCACCGCGGAGGGGCTGATCTGCGCCGAGGACGCACGGCGGCGGACCGGAACCGTCGACCTCCTGGCTTATGTCCACCGGGCCTACCAGCGGTGGCTGGCGACCCAGGGGGAGCGGCCGGGTGGGCCGCTGGGCACCGAGGGCTGGCTGCTCCGGTACCCGGCCCTGCACGCGCGGCGCGCGCCCGGCGCCACCTGTCTATCGGCGCTGCGGACCGGGCGTCTGGGGACGGTCGACCGCCCGCTGAACGCCAGTAAGGGCTGTGGCGGAATCATGCGCATCGCCCCGGTGGGGTTGGTGAGCCGCGAGCCGTTCCCCCTGGGTTGTGCGGTTGCGGCGCTGACCCACGGTCACCCCTCGGGCTACCTGGCAGCCGGCTTTTTCGCCATGGTGATCGCCCAGCTGGTGGCGGGGGCGACGCTGCCGCAGGCCATCGCCGCCAGCCGGGCCGTTCTCCAGACCTGGCCCGCTCACACCGACGTGCTCCAGGCGGTGGAGGCGGCGGTGGCGCTGGCGGCCCAGGCGCCGCCGGTGCCCGAGAGCGTCGAGCGGCTGGGAGAGGGCTGGGTGGCCGAGGAGGCGCTGGCGATCGCCCTCTTCTGTGCCCTGACCGCGGAGAGTTTTGAAAGCGGGGTTGTTCTGGCGGTCAACCACAGCGGTGATAGCGATAGCACCGGAGCGCTGACGGGCAGTCTCCTGGGAACGCTCTTCGGCCCGGAGGCGATCCCGACGCGCTGGCTGGCGGCGCTGGAGTTGCGGTCGGTTCTCGAGGAGGTCGCCCACGCCCTCGTCGCCCGTTTCGGGACGGTCTGGGCGGAAGGGCACTCTGAGGCCGGCGGCTGAGGGACGATCCGCTCGCGCTCGTCGGACTCGGCGACAAAACGCCCGAGCGACCCGTCCAGCACCCCGTCGTACAGGCGGGGCGTGTCTCGAGCCGCTCGGGCACCAGCTACTGTACCGCGCCGGACGGTCGTTGTCAAGAGACAGGCAGAGAGTCGTCTATCAGGTAGCGGTGTATGAGGTCTGATCGGCGATGTGGAGGAAGGAGCAGCGAGCCATGAGCGATCAACCGTCGACAGCGGAACTGGTCCAGGAGGATCTCACCCACCTGCTCCACCCGATGACCCCGCTCTACGAGCACGCGCAGCGGGGTCCACTGGTGCTGGTCGAGGGCCAGGGGATCATGGTCCGCGACAGCGACGGACGGGAGTACCTGGACGGACTGGCCGGGTTGTGGAACGTCAATGTCGGGCACGGGCGACGGGAGATCGTCGCCGCGGCTGCGGCGCAGATGGAGCGGCTGGCGTTTGCCCCTTCGTTCTTCGGGCTCTCAAACGTCCCCGCGATCCAGTTGGGGCACCGGCTGGCCGAGCTCACGCCGCCGGGGCTGAAGCGCTTTTTTTACACCTGCGGCGGTTCGGAGAGCAACGAGACGGCCTTCAAGATCGCGCGGGCCTACTGGCGGCTGCGCGGACGGCCCGAGAAGTACAAGATCATCGCCCGCGAGCGGGCCTATCACGGACCGTCGTACGGGGCGCTGAGCGCCACGGGGCTCCCGCAGTTCCATCAGTACTATGGACCGCTGGTGCCGGGGTTTCTGCACGTGATGATGCCCGACCCCTATCGGGGGACTTACGATCCGGCGCGCTACGCCGATGTCGGGGAGGCCGCCGCCGCGGCTCTGGAGGAGGCCATTCAGCGCGAGGGGCCGGAGACGGTGGCGGCCTTCATCGCCGAGCCGGTTCCGGGGGTCGGCGGTGTCCTGGTGCCGCCGCCCAGCTACTTCCCCCGCGTGCAGGAGATCTGCCGTCGGTACCAGGTGCTGCTGATCGTCGACGAGGTCATCACCGGGTTCGGGCGGACCGGTCGGTGGTTTGGGGTGGAGCACTGGGGGGTGCAGCCGGACCTGATGACGCTGGCCAAGGGCATCACGTCCGGCTACCTTCCTCTGGGGGCGGTGGCCCTGACCGAGGAGATCTACCAGGTTCTGGCCGCTCCCGGGGTGACGTTTCTGCACGGGTTCACCTACTACGGGCACCCGGTCTGCTGTGCGGCGGCCCTGGCCAACCTGGCCATTATCGAGCGGGAGCGGCTGGTCGAGAACGCTGCCCGGATGGGCGAGTACCTGCTGGCCCGGCTGACCGAATTGCGTGATCATCCGCTGGTCGGTGACGTCCGGGGGCTGGGGCTGATGGCCGGGGTCGAACTGGTGGCTGACCGGGCCACGCGGCGGCCTTTCCCGCCGGAGAAGCAGGTGGGGCGTCAGGTGGTGCATCTGGCGCGGGAGAACGGGCTGCTCTGTCGGGCGTCGGGCGATATCATCTGTTTCGCCCCGCCGCTGTGCATCGACCGGGCGGGGGTAGACCTGCTGGTCGAGCGGTTCCGGCGGGCGCTGGAGGCGGTGGCCGCCCGCGTGTAGGGCAGAAAAGGCCGGTGCCCATTTGGGCACCGGCCTGGAGATCGGACGGTAGTTTTTCAGTGCACCGGGGTGTGTGCGGGAGGGTGGTGGGCGATTGCCGGGAGGGGAGGGCGGACGGCCTCGGCCATTAGGACGGCTCGGCTGCGCGGGTTACCCCGTGTCGACCGGCCGCCTATCGAGCAGGTCATCTGCCT
>DAOUAE010000015.1:0-20079 GCA_034433795.1 Chloroflexota bacterium | reverse complement strand
GGGGTGGAAGCGGCGCTGCTTCTCTCCCACCTCCGGGTGGTGTGAGGCGGGAGGGCCTGGAAGGGACGGCCGCGGGAGAGCCCTTTCCCCAAACTCACCCACCGTCCGTGTGACAGTGCCCTCCGACCGGTATCGTTGACAGGTCGCCCGCTATCCTGTACAATCCCCATCGGAGCGCACCACATGGGCCGACGCATCCCGACCCCGCCGGTGGAGAGCCGGGTCCGGGCGGCCCGGCTGCAGCGGGGACTCTCGCAGCAGGACCTGGCCGCCCGGGTCGGGCTGACCCGCCAGGCGATCAGCGCGATCGAGAGCGGTCAGTACATCCCCAACACGGTCGTGGCCCTGCGGCTGGCCCAGGCCCTGGGCTGCCGGGTTGAGGACCTCTTCGTCCTGCCCGCGCCCGCTCCGGCGCCGGCTGTCCGCCTGGTCCAGCCGCCGCCGCCGGACACCCGGCGTCTGGCGCTGGTCAACGTCCGCGGCCAGTGGATCGGCTACCCGCTGACCGCCGACTGGGGACTGGTCGAGGGGTTTGCCGGGGCCGACGGGCTGCTGCCGACGCCGGACGCTCCCCCACTGTTTTTGACCGCCCCCGACCGTCTGGAGCGGACCGCCCTGGTCCTGGGCTGCGACCCCAGCCTGGGGCTGGTCAGCGCCCATCTGGCCCGGCGGAGCGGCGAGGCGCGCCTCCTCTGGCTCTCGGCCGGCAGCACCGCCGCCCTGGCCGCTCTGGCCCGGGGCGAGGCCCACCTGGCCGGCACCCACCTGGCCGACCCGGCCACCGGTGAATACAACCTCCCCCAGGCCCGGCAGGCCCTGGCCCGGACCGGCGGGCTGGTGATCGCCTTCGCCACCTGGGAGCTGGGACTGGTCGTCGCCCCCGGCAACCCCAAAGGGCTGAGAAGCCTCGCCGACCTGGCGCGCCCAGGGGTCCGGATCGTCAACCGCGAGCCAGGGTCCGGAGCCCGCGCCCTCCTGGACCATCTCCTGGCCCGGGCCGGGATCCCGCCCACGGCCATCGCCGGCTACGACCGGACTGTGACCAGCCACCTGGCGGTGGCCCGCGCGGTCGCCAGCGGCGGTGCCGACGCCGGCATCGCCCTGCGGGCCACCGCTCGCCTCCTGGGGCTGGACTTCGTCCCGCTCGATGAGGCCCGCTTCGACCTGGTGGTCCCCCGCGATCTTCTGGACCACCCGGCGGTGGCCCTGCTCCTGGACCTCCTCCAGAGCCCGGCCCTGCGGGCGGAACTGGCCGCCCTGCCCGGCTACGACGTCACCCACCTGGGGACCGTCCGGGCCGATCTCCCGGCCAGCCCAGCCTGATCAGAGCCCGGCCGTCAGAGGCGGCCGGCCTGCTTGACCCGCGCGGTCGTCTGGACGATGGCGGCGAACTCATCGGCCCGCAGGCTGGCCCCGCCGACCAGCGCCCCGTCGATCTCGGGCTGGGCCACGAACTCGGCGATGTTGGCCGCCGTCACGCTCCCCCCGTAGAGAAGACGCAGGCTGGCCGCCACCGCCGCCCCGTAGCGGTCGGCCAGGGTCTGGCGGAGGAGACCGATGACCGCGTTGGCGTCGGCGCCGGTGGCCGGCCGGCCGGTGCCGATGGCCCAGACCGGCTCGTAGGCGATGACCAGCCCGTCCACCTGATCCACCCCGGCCAGAGCCGCGTGCAGCTGGCTCAACACCACCGCCATCGTCTGGCCGGCCTCGCGCTGGGCCAGATTCTCCCCCACGCAGAGGATCGGGCAGAGCCCGTGACGCAGCGCCGCCCGCACCTTGCGGTTGATGAACTCGTCGCTCTCCCCGAAGTACTGCCGCCGCTCCGAGTGCCCCAGGATCACGTAGCGGCAGAACGGCACCAGCATCACCGGCGAGATCTCGCCGGTAAACGCCCCCTTGTCCTGGTCGTGCATGTTCTGGGCCCCGACCAGAAGCGGCGTGCCGGCCACCACCGTGGCCACGGTTGGGATGGAGATGAACGGCGGGCAGAGGACCGTCTCCACCGCCGTCAGGCCCGCCAGCCGGTCGCGGATGGCCGCCGCCAGCGCCCGGGCCTCGGCGACCGTGGTGTGCATCTTCCAGTTGCCGGCGATGAGCGGCAGACGCACGGGCCGACCTCTCACGGATCCGTCATCAGAACCTGAATGCCGGGGAGCGTCCGCCCCTCCAGGAACTCCAGGGTAGCGCCGCCGCCGGTCGAGACAAACGACATCTTGTCGGCCAGGCCCGCCTGCTCCAGCGCTGCCACCAGGTCGCCTCCGCCCACGATGCTCCGGGCCCCGGACTGGGCGACGATCTGACCGATGGCCCGGGTGCCGGCGTCGAAGGGCGGCACCTCGTAGGCCCCCAGCGGACCGTTCCAGAGGATCGTTCGGGCGGCCGCCAGGATGGGCGCCCAGGCGTTGACGGTGGCCGGGCCGATATCCAGCCCCAGCCAGCCCTCGGGGATCCGGCAGGCGTCGACCACCTGGGTCGGCGGGTTCGGCTCCAGCCGGGGCGCCGCCACCACGTCCACCGGCAGGACGATCTTCTCCCCGCCCTGCTGGAGCAGCGACCGGGCCACCGCCAGTTTGTCCTCCTCGACCAGTGAGGCCCCTACCTGGCAGCCCCTGGCCTTGAGCAGCGTGAAGGCCATCGCCCCGCCGATGAGCAGCCGGTCCACGCGGGGCAGCAGGTTCTGAAGCACGCCGATCTTGGTCGAGATCTTGGCTCCCCCGACGATGGCGACGAAGGGCCGGGCCGGCTGCTCCAGGACCTCCCGAAGCGTGGTCACCTCTTTTTCCATCAGCAGTCCGGCCGCCGCCGGGAGGTAGGCCGCCACCCCCACCGTCGAGGCGTGGGCCCGGTGGGCGGCGGCGAAGGCGTCGTTGACAAAGACCTCGGCCAGCCGGGCCAGGGCGCGGGCGAAGTCAGGGTCGTTCCTCTCCTCCTCCGGGTAGAACCGCACGTTCTCCAGCAGCAGAATCTCGCCCGGCTGCAGCCGGGCGACCATCGCCTCCACCGCCGGACCGATGCAGTCCGGGGCGAACTGGACCGGCCGGCCCAGCAACCGGCTGAGGTGCTCGGCCACCGGCCGCAGCGAGAACTGAGGATCGCGCCCCTTGGGCCGGCCCAGGTGCGAGACCAGGATGATCCGGGCGCCCTGCCGCCGCAGAAACTCGATGGTCGGCAGGACCGCCCGCAGGCGGGTATCGTCCAGGACCCGGCCATCGGGGGCCAGCGGCACATTGAAGTCCACCCGCACCAGCACCCGTTTCCCGGCCACCGGGAGATCGCGCAGCGTCCGCAGCCCCACGGCGACCACTCCTAGACGCCCCGCTGGGCGATATAGGCGGCGAGGTCGGCCACCCGACAGCTGTAGCCCCACTCGTTGTCGTACCAGGCAAAGACCTTGACCATATTCCCGCCCATCACCATCGTCATATCGGCGTCCACGATGGCCGAATGGGGATTCCCCTTGAAGTCCGACGAGACCAGATGCTCCTCGGTGTACTGGAGAATCCCCTTGAGCGGACCCTCAGCGGCCCGTTTGAGAGCGGCGTTGACCTCCTCGGCCGTGACCTCCCGGCTGACCTCGGCCACCAGATCGATGATCGAGACCGTCGAGACCGGCACCCGCATGGCCACGCCGTGGAACTTCCCCTGCAGCTCCGGAATCACCAGGGCCACCGCCCGGGCGGCGCCGGTGGTCGTGGGCACGATGTTGATGGCCGCCGCCCGGGCCCGGCGCAGGTCGCGGCCGTGGACCTGGTCGAGCAGCCGCTGGTCGTTGGTGTAGGCGTGGACGGTGGTCATCAGCGCCTTGACGATGCCGAAGTTCTCGTGCAACACCTTGGCCACCGGCGCCAGACAGTTCGTGGTGCACGAGGCGTTGGAGATGATCCGGTGACGGGCCGGGTCGTAGCGCTCCTGGTTGACGCCCAGGACGATGGTGATGTCCTCACCCCGGGCGGGGGCGGTGATGATCACCCGCTTGGCGCCGGCCGTCAGGTGGGCGCGGGCCTTCTCGGCGTCGGTGAAGAGCCCGGTCGACTCGATGGCGATGTCGACCTGCAGATCCGCCCAGGGCAGTTTGGCCGGGTCGCGCTCGGCGACGACCTTGATCGCGTGGCCGTTGACGATGATGGCCTCGCTGGTGGCCTCGACCGTTCCCGGGAAGATGCCGTAGTTGGAGTCGTACTTGAACAGATGGGCGTTGGTCTCGGGGTCGGCCAGATCGTTGATCGCCACCACCTCCAGGGTCTCGGGGTGATAGTCAAGGATCGCCTTCAGGACCTGCCGGCCGATCCGGCCGAACCCGTTGATCGCCACCCGCACTGCCATGGTCGTTTCCCTCCTTCGTCAGGCAGAATCGGCTTCCCTCGCTCGAGGCAGCAAGGGCCGTGCCCGTCGGATGTGCCGCCGTCGCTAGCTGGCCACGCGCTGCGCTCTGAACGCCTGGAGCCCGGGCCAGCGGGCGGCGTCGCCCAGTTCCTCCTCGATCCGCAGCAGTTCGTTGTACTTGGCCGTCCGCTCCCCCCGGCAGGGAGCGCCGGTCTTGATCTGGCCGGCGTTGACCGCCACGGCCAGGTGGGCGATGGTCACATCTTCGGTCTCGCCCGAGCGGTGCGAGATGACCGCGGCCCAGCCGGCGCGCTGGGTGATCTCGACCGCCTCCAGGGTCTCGGTGAGCGAGCCGATCTGGTTGGGCTTGATCAGCACGGCGTTGGCCGCCTGCATCTCGATCCCGCGCCGGATGCGGTTGACGTTGGTGACGAAGAGATCGTCGCCCACCAGCTGCACCCGGTCATAGAGCCGCTGGCGGAGCAACACCCAGCCCCCCCAGTCGTCCTCGGCCAGCCCATCCTCAATGGAGATGATGGGGTACTGGCGGACCCAGTCGGCGTAGAGATCCACCAGCTCGGTGGTGGAGAGCGTCCGTCCCTCCCGCCGCAGAACGTAGCGGCCGTTCTCGTAGAGCTCGCTGGCGGCCACATCCAGTCCCAGAAAGACCTCCCGTCCGGGGGTGTAGCCCGCCCGCTGGATCGCCTCCAGCAGGAGTTCGACGGCCTCCTGATTCGTGCGCAGACTGGGGGCGAAGCCGCCCTCGTCGCCCACGCCGGTGCTGAGCCCGCGCTCGCGCAGGACCGCTCGCAGGGCCCAGTAGACCTCGGAGCCGCAGCGCAGGGCCTCCCGGTAACTGGGCATCCCGGCCGGAATGATCATAAACTCCTGGAAATCGGTGGCGTTCTCAGCGTGCTTGCCGCCGTTGAGGATGTTCATCAGCGGCACCGGCAGCTGGGTCGCCTCCGGCCCTCCCAGGTAGCGGTAGAGCGGCAGCCCCAGCGAGGCCGCCGCCGCGTGGGCCACCGCCAGCGAGACGCCCAGGATGGCGTTCGCGCCCAGGCGCGCTTTGTTCGGCGTTCCGTCCAGCTCCAGCATCCGCTGGTCGATCACCCGCTGGTCGAGAGCGGAGAGGCCGACGATCCGGGGGGCGATGGCGTCGGCCACGTTCACCACCGCCTTGATCACCCCCAGGCCCCGGTAGCGCTTGGGGTCGCCATCGCGCAACTCCAGGGCTTCGTAGGCCCCGGTCGAGGCCCCGGCCGGCACGGCGGCCCGCCCGACGCTTCCATCCGCCAGGCGCACCTCGACTTCCAGCGTCGGATTCCCCCGCGAGTCCAGAATCTCGCGGGCCAACACGTCCTCGATCACCGCATTGGCCACAGCCCCCTCCGTTTCGTGCCCAGTCCTCTGAGACATCCGACGATGCCGCTGCTCGGTTGTCATCGTGCAGACTCCGGTCCACCCTGCCGCCGCTGCAGGATGTGCTAGAAGACCAGGATGATCATCAGGTCGTTGACGTTGGTGTTGGTCGGGCCGGTGATAACAAGGTCGCCGAGTTGGGCGAAGAAATGGTAGCTATCGTTGTCGGCCAGGAACCTCTGCGGGTCGAGGCCCCGGGCGAGCGCCCGGGCAACGGTAGACCCGTCCACGATCGCCCCGGCGGCATCCGTCGGGCCATCGGTCCCGTCGGTCGCCGCGCTGAGAATCAGCACGTCCTCCAGCCCCTGGATCTTCAGGGCCGCCGCCAGCGCCAGTTCTTGACTCCGACCACCGAGACCCCGCCCCCGGACGGTCACCGTGGTCTCGCCGCTGGCCAGGATACAGGCCGGCCGGGCGATGGGGTTGTTGGAGTGGACGACCTCGCGGGCGATGGCCGCCAGGACGATGGCCACCTCCCGCGCCTCCCCCTCGACGAAGGTGGAGAGCAACAGCGTGTTCAGGCCGTAGCCGCGCGCCCGCTCCTGGGCGGCTTTGACGGCGATCTCGTTGCTGCCGATGATGAGGTTGTAGGTTTTCTGGAAGATCGGGTCGCCGGGCTTGGGTGTCTCCGGCACCTGGCCGGCCAGCCCGGCCCGAAGATAGTCGGCGATGGCTGGGGGAATCACCTCGACGAGGTCGTACTTCTCCAGCACCTTCCAGGCGTCGGCAAAGGTCGAGGTGTCAGGGACCGTCGGCCCCGAGGCGATGACATCGAGCGGGTTGCCCAGCACGTCCGACAGGATCAGGGTGATGATCTCGGCCGGATAGGCGAGGCGCGCCAGATTGCCCCCCTTGACCTGCGAGAGGTGCTTGCGAACCGCGTTGATCTCGTTGATCGTCGCCCCCGAGCGCAGCAGGGCGTCGGTCAGCCGGCGCTTGTCGGCCAGGCTGACGCCCGGCACCGGCAGCACCATCAGGGCCGACCCCCCGCCCGAGATGAGGCAGATGACCAGGTCGCGCTCCCCCGCCTGTTTGAGCAGCTCGACCATGCGCTGGGTGCCCGCCACCCCTTTCTCGTCGGGGATCGGATGCCCGGCCTGGTTGAGTTCGATGAGGCGGGTCGGGGCGGTGTAGCCGTACTTCACATTGACCAGGCCGGCGGTGATGCGGTCCCCCAGGATCTCCTCGATGGCCTGGGCCATGGGCGCGCCGGCCTTGCCTCCCCCGACGACGAAGATGCGCTCGTACTGACGGAGATCGTAGAGGCGGTCGCCGACCCGCAGCAGATCGCCCTCCCGGGCGACAAAGCGCCGGATCGCCGCCGCCGGGTCGACGGCGGCCAGCGCCGCCTGGAGGAGGTCCAGCGCCAGCGCCTTACGGGCCTTGCGGTCACGGGGAAGCGTCTGGTGGAGATCAGGGCTGCTCACGCTCACACCTCGCACCGACGGACACAGTCGGAAGGCCGCGTGGAGTGTAGCATAGCCACTTTGGGCTGTCAAATACGAGTGAAAGCCCTGTTAAAATGCTCCTTTGCCCCCATCAGGCCAGGCCGCCGGCCCCTTGCCCTCCTCCCCCGGCGCGTCCGGTCCGCGCGCAGCGGGCGTCTCCACCAGCGCCGCCCCGACCCCGCCGCGGACCGGCGCGCCCGGGCGACAGCCGTCCAGTATGGGCATTGCTGGAGCGTCTGTGGTCCCGTATAATCAGAGAGGCGGTCTGACTACACGTGAGGGAGGAGACCATGGCGTACCCGTTCCAGCTGCCCCCGGTGCCGTACCCCTACAACGCCCTGGAGCCCCACATCGACGCCCAGACCATGGAGATCCACCACACCCGGCACCACGGGGCCTACGTCAATAACCTGAACGCCGCCCTGGAGAAGCACCCCGAGCTCCAGAGCTGGAGCCTGGAGCAACTCCTGCGCAATATCACCGCCGTCCCCGAGGACATCCGCACCGCCGTCCGCAACCACGGCGGCGGCCACGCCAACCACACCCTATTCTGGGACATCATGGGTCCCGGTGGCGGCGGCCAGCCGACCGGCGCCCTGGCCGACGCCATCGCCCAGACCTTCGGCAGTTTCGACCGCTTCAAAGAACAACTCAGCCAAGCGGCTATCGGTCGTTTTGGCAGCGGCTGGGGCTGGCTGACGGTCGACGCCAACGGGCGGCTGGTGATCGAGAGCACCCAGAATCAGGACAGCCCGCTGATGGAGGGGCGGATCCCCATTCTGGGCGTGGATGTCTGGGAGCACGCCTACTACCTCAAGTACCAGTGGCGGCGGCCAGAGTACGTGGCGGCCTGGTGGAACACCATCAACTGGGCCAGCGTCGCCCGCCGCTACGAAGCGGCCCTACGCGGCCAGGCCCTGCTCCCCTGAGACCGCCGGGAAACCGGGCCCCCGATCGCCCTCTCTGGACCAACCGGTGCCGGCGATGGCTCCCCTGGCGATCTGGGCCTGGGTCCTGCCCCACGACCTCCACGGGCGCCGGGCGCTCCAGCGTCTCCGGGCGCCCGTGACCCATCTCAGCCCCGTCTGGCTGCATCTGGACCCCACCGGCCAGGTCCGCCAGGACCGTGACCTCTGGCTCCTGGCCTACGCGCGCGCCCGCCGCCTCCCGGTCTTCCCGCTGGTGGCCAACGCCGGCTTCGATCCGGCCATCATGGCTGACCTCCTGACCTCGCCGGCGGCCCGCGAGCAGACCGCCGCCCACCTGGCCGCTGTCGCCGACGCCCTGGCGGTGACCGGCCTCAATCTCGACTTCGAGGGACCTTTTGGGGCCTACCGCGACCAGTACACTGATTTCGTCGCCGACCTGGCCCGGCGCCTGCACGCCGCCGGGCGCCAGCTCTCGGTGGATGTGGTGGCCAAGACCGGCCCGGACGACCCCAACCCGCTGGCCCAGCCCTACGACTACGCCGCCCTGGCTCAGCACTGCGACGCCCTCATCGTCATGGGCTACGACTACAGTCTCGACCGTCCTGGACCGCTCGCCCCTCTCGGCTGGCTGGAGGCCGTCATCACCTACGCCCGGCGGACCGTCCCGCCGGCCAAACTGGTCATCGGCCTGCCCCTCTACAGCCGCCACTGGGTCCACTGCACCGGCCATCTCGCGCAGCGCACCGACCGGGGCTACCGCCCTCTGCGCCGTCTGCTCCGGCTCTTCGGCCAGTCGCTCCGATGGGACGCGGCCACCGCCTGTCTCTGGGCCGAGTGGACCGACGCCGAGGGCCATCGCCATACGGTCTACGCCGAGGACAGCCGGACGCTGGCCCCCAAACTGGGACTGGTCCAGGCGGCCGGCCTCAGTCAGATCGCGCTGTGGCGTCCGGGACTGGAGGACCCGGCGGTGTGGCCGCTCCTCCGCCGGGAGCGCCGGCGGGCCCGGCTGGCCGCTGCCGCAGCATCGTGACGAACCGCTGAAGGGCCGTCGCCCAGTCCAGCGGCTCGCCGGTCCGGGCCAGCTCGGCCGCTCGAAACTCGGCCAGCCGGGCCACGATATCCGCCGACCGCTCGCCGGGGAAGTAGCGTCCCAGTCCCAGCTGGCGGATCCGGCGCACCAGCGGCCGGTACCAGGTCTCGTACCACTGCCGGGCGGCCAGCAGTCGGTCGGCGATCTGGCGCTCGGCCTGGTACTCGGCGATCAGGGCCGCCAGCCGCTCATAGGTCTCGGCGTGACGGGCCTCGACCCGGGTCAGCCCGGTCGAGCGTTCGAAAGCCCGCCGCTGCGCGAAGGCCCGCTGGGCCTCGACGTCGCCCAACGGGACGAACTCGGTGACATTGGCCTCGATCTCGGTCTGCCCAAGGGCCTTGGCCGCAGCCACCCGATGGTGGCCGTCGAGCACATAGTAGCCGAAGCCCAGACGGTAGAGCTCGACGGGCGGCAGGGCGACGCCCTTCTCCATCGCCTCCAGCACCCGCCGGTAACGCTGCTCGTCGGCCAGTCGACGCTGGAGCGGCCGGAAATCCGGTCCGAGTTCGTGAGCCCGGCCGACGCTGCCCACGATCTGGGCCACCGGGACGGTCCGCACGCCCAGCGCGCGCTGCATCAGCGGTCCGGCCCGGGCGGCGTCGTCCAGGAAACTGCGGAGCGGCGGGGCCGCTCCGGCGGCCGGCTCGGGCCGGACCAGCAGCACCGGGCAGGGTGCCTGCCGGACCACCTGGTCGGCCACGCTGCCCAGGACCACACTCGGCAGGACGCCCCGGACGTTGGTGCCCAGGATAATGAGGTCCACCTGCTGATCGCGGGCCTCCTGGAGGATGGTGGCCGCGGTCGGGCCACTCCGCACCAGCGGCAGGGCCGTCACCCCCTGGCGGCGCAGCCGGGCGGCCACCGTGTCGAGATAGGTCCGGGCCACCGCCTCGGCCGGCGAGACCTCGCCGCTGGGGTCCAGCGCCCCCGGCGGGAGAACATGGAGCAGGATCACCTCGGCACCGAAGCAGCGGGCCTGCTCTTCGGCCACCGCGATCTTGACCTCGCCGATGGGCGAGAGATCCAGCGGCACCAGGATCCGGCGGATCGGCATTCCCCCTCCTCACCCAGCGATCGCCTCCATGCCAAGTATACGCGCTGGTCGTCAGCCGGCCGAGAGACCGTTCGCCCAAAACCGCGGTCGAATTCTGTCAGCCACCCCGATCACGAGGCCCAAAGTAAAAAGCCGGACCGGTGAAGAGACCGGTCCGGCTGCCCCGACGCCCGGCGCCGTGTCAGGGCTTCTCGATGGGCGTCCCCACCATCGAGCCCCACTCGGTCCAGGAGCCGTCGTAGTTCTTGACGTTGGGGTACCCCAGCAGCTCGCGCAGGACGAACCAGGTGTGCGAGGAGCGCTCGCCGATGCGGCAGTAGGCGATGACCTCCTTGTCCGGGGTCACCCCGCGCGACTGATAGAGCTGGGCCAGTTCCTCGGCCGACTTGAAGGTGCCGTCCTCGCGCACCGCCTGCGACCAGGGGATGTTGACCGCGCCGGGGATGTGCCCGCCGCGCTGGGCGGTCTCCGGCAGGCCGGGCGGGGCCAGGATCTCGCCGGTGAACTCCTGCGGCGAGCGCACGTCCACCAGCGCCAGACCGGGGCTCTTCAGCCGACGCAGGATATCCTCACGGAAGGCCCGGATGCTCAGGTCCGGGTCCTGGGCGCGGTAGGTCGAGGGCGTGACCACCGGCCGCTCTTTGGTCAGCGGGCGGTTCTCGGCCAGCCACTTCTTGCGCCCCCCGTTCATCAGCCGCACGTCTTTATGACCGTAGATCTTGCAGACCCAGTAGGCGAAGGCGGCGAACCAGTTGTTGTTGTCCCCGTAGAGGACGATGGTGTCGTCGTTGCTGATGCCCGAGACGTGCATCAGCCGCTCGAAGCCCTCTTTGGAGATGATGTCGCGGGTGACCGGATCGTTCAGATCGGCCTGCCAGCTCCAGTCGATGGCGCCGGGGATGTGACCCGACTCGTAGGCGGTGGTGTCGACGTCGACCTCGACCAGTTTGATCTTGGGGTCGCCCAGGTGCTGCTCGACCCAGTCGGTCTCGACCAGCACCTGCGGCTTGGCGTACTGGGCGGTCATGGTCCCTTCCTCCACCCCGGCAGAGGCGCCCTGCCGGAAAATAAGTTTTCGGACCGACAATGTCTATTATATTCTCCCCCGACCGGCTGTCAACGGTTTGCCGCGTCCGCCCCGCCTGGGGTACCATGGGGCCAGCGCCGGTGCGGCCGAGGCACCGGCCAGGAGGTCAACCGGTGGCCCAGAGACCTTCCTCCGCCCACCAGGGCGAGGCCCAGCGCGAACTCCGCCGCGCCCAGACCGCCCGCTTCGAGGCCGTGCTGAGCGAACTGGTCCAGGCCGGCCAGGCCTGGGCGGTCCTGCACGTCCGGCTGACCCCTCAGCCCCGCTCGCGCACCCACCGGTTCCGTGAGAGCGACGCCCTGGCCTGGCTGGGTTTCCAGCCCTGGTCCCAGTGCCCGTTCTTTCCGGTCGGCTGCTTCTTCGGCGGCTGCTACTACCGGGTGATCGGTCCCCTGGCCACGGCCGACGATCGGGCCCGGGCCGAGGCCCTCTTCGCGCAGGTGGTCGCCCGCCTCGACCAGATCCTCGACCACCTGGTCCAGGGCGCCCGGCTGGCCGAGGAGATCGGTCTGGGGGTGGTGTAAAACAGAAGGGGCGGCCTCTCGGCCGCCCCGAGGAGTGGCCGCCGCCGGCCCGTCAGGCCCGGACGCGCGGCAGGATCGCCTCTTCGTAGTTGGGCAGCGTCCGCCAGTCGGCCAGGAAGCGCTCCAGCCCCCGGTCGGTCAGCGGGTGCTTGAGCAGCGCCTGGAAGACGCTGAAGGGCATGGTGACGATGTCGGCCCCGGCCCGGGCCGCTTCGACCACGTGCATCGGGTGGCGGACACTGGCCGCCAGGATCTGGGTGGTGAAGCCGTAGGTCCGGAAGATCGGCCGGAGGTCGCGGATGAGCTGCAGCCCGTCGTGGCCGATGTCGTCCAGCCGGCCGATGAAGGGACTGACGAAGTAGGCGCCCACCTTGGCCGCCAGGATCGCCTGGGGCACGGAGAAAACGAGCGTCATGTTGACCCGGATGCCCTCCTGGGCCAGCGCACGCGTCGCCTTCAGCCCCTCAGCCGTCATGGGAACTTTGACCACGATGTTGGGCGCCCAGGAGGCCAGTTCCCGCCCCTCGCGGACCATCCCCTCGGCGTCCAGGCTGACCGTCTCCGCGCTGACCGGTCCTTTGACGATCTCACAGATCTCCTGGATCACCCGGCGGAACTCGCGCTTCTCGCGGGCCACCAGCGACGGATTGGTCGTGACCCCGTCCAGGACGCCCAGCGCGGCCGCCTGACGGATCTCCTCAACATTGGCCGTGTCCAGAAAGATCTTCATCCCGTCTGCTCCTCATCGCCGATCCTGGTGAGACACACCGCTGGGGTCTCTCATCGCTGAGATTCTAGGTCAGGTTCCTGCCCCCGTCAAGCAGCCGGGCTCCGGGGGCAGGGCTTTCCCGCTTCAGAACGGCTGACTAGCAAGCAGGCGCTAGCTCTCTGATCTCTCATCGCCCAGGTCCCCTGGCCGACCGGCCGAGACCCGCCCAGCGAGGAGAACGGCTCCCCTGGCCGGTCTGGGCTGGGATACCCGGACCCGTTTCCTCCGCTTTCGGGCTTTAAGCGCCAGCGCTGACCGGGCCTGGAGCCTGACCGCCGGACCTGAAGACCAAAAAGTCCGTCTCCGCGGGAGACCGCCAGCGCCTTCCGACGCCCCGAGACGGTTCGCAGGCCAGCCTGACGGCTGGCCCTCGGGCCACAGCGGCCAGGTGTTCCACCCTCGTCAGCCGCCCCTGTTCCAGGTATGATTTCCCACGGCAGTCCAGCGCCATCAGCACTTGAAAGGAGAACCATGCCGCTCATCGATCTGCCCCTGGCTGACCTTCAGGCCTACCGTCCGCCGCTCACCCGGCCTGCCGACTTCGACCAGTTCTGGCAGCGCACGCTGCGCGAGGCGGCGACCCAGCCCCTGAACGTCGTGTTCACGCCTCTCGACTACCCGGCCCGCGGTTTGCGCGTCGAACGGGTGACCTATGACGGCTGGCGCGGCGCTCGTATCGCCGGGCTCTTCCTGGCGCCCGAGGGCCCCGGCCCCTACCCGGCCCTGGTCTTTTTCCACGGCTACAGCGGCAGCAAAGGCACTCCCTACGACTACCTGGGCTGGGCCTATCAGGGCTACGCCATCCTGGCGGTCGACGTCCGCGGTCAGAACGGCGAGAGCGAGGACAACGCCGTCTACCCTGGTGGCCACGTGACCGGCTGGCTGACCCAGGGGATCCTCGACCCGGAGCGCTACTACTACCGGGGCGTTTATGTCGACTGCCTCCGGGCCCTCGAGGTCGTCGCCGGCCGCCCCGAAGTCGACGCCGGCCGGATCGGCGTCACCGGCATCAGCCAGGGCGGGGGGCTGACCCTGGCCGTGGCCGCCCTCGATCCCCGACCCAAGGTCGCCATGGCCGACATCCCCTTCCTCTGCCATTTCCGCCGGGCGGTTGAGGTGACCGACCAGCGGCCCTACAGCGAGATCATCGAGTACCTGCGCACCCACCCCGGCCAGGAGGAAGCCGTCTTCCACACCCTGAGCTACTTCGACGTCCTGAACCTGGCCGACCGCATCACCTGCCCGACGCTCATCAGCGTCGGGCTGCTTGACCTCATCTGCCCGCCCTCCACCATCTTCGCCGTCTACAACCATCTGCGCTGCCCGAAGGACCTGGTGATCTACCCCTACGGCGTCCACGCCGTGCCGGCCAGCCACTGGGAGCGCAAACTGCGCTGGGCCCAGCGCTATCTCCAGGGAGGCTAGGTGGGCCGGCGCCGCGTTCTCGGGGTGACCGGGCTCATCGCCTGCGGCAAGAGCACGGTCGCCCGGCTGCTGGCCGCCAGAGGGGCTGAGGTCATCGACGCCGACGCGGTGGCCCACGCCGTCATGGCGCCTGGCACCCCGGTCCACCAGGCCATCGTCCAGACCTTCGGCCCCGGCATCCTCCGGTCCGACGGCCAGATCGACCGCCGGAAGCTGGGGGCCATCGTCTTCCGCGACCCGGCGCTTCTCCGCCGGCTGGAGCAGATCGTCTGGCCGGAGGTCGTGGCCCGGATCCACGCCCAGGTCGCGCGCAGCCAGGCCCCGCTCGTGGTCATCGAGGCCATCGGCCTCTTCGAGGCCGGGCTGGACCGGCTCTGTGACGCCATCTGGGTCGTCACCTGCCGGCCCGATCAGCAGCTCGCCCGGCTGATGCAGCACCGCGGCCTGAGTCGCGAAGAGGCCGAGATCCGTCTCCAGGCCCAGGGCGACATCGCCCCGAAGCTCGCCCGGGCCACCGTGGTCATCGACAACACCGGGCCCCTCGCGGAGACCGAACGCCAGGTCGAGCGGGCGCTCCAGCGGCTCCTGGCCGCCGACCCGTGAGGCTGGCACGGGCCGTGCAGCCGCGTGGGGCGGAGACCGCCCGGGGCGCGGGCGGGAAGGAGGGGCGCATGCAGTTCTTCGTCAAGACCGAGGTCGTCGACGGCAAGGTGGACGAACTGGCCCAGCGCATGGTGCGTCGCGAGTTCAAGCCGATCCGTGGGAACCTGGTCTTCTGCTCCGAGGACGGGCGCTTCGGCTACAACCTGATCGAGGCCGACTCCATCGACGAGGTCCGGCAGCAGTTTCAGAACTACCACGGCTATATCACTGTCCTCGAGATCACGCCGGTGATGTCGGTGGGCCAGTTTATCGAGCGCTGGAAGTGTGCCCACGGCATCCACGCCGCGCCGGTGATGATGCCGGGAGCCGGCCGGCCGCCTCTGGGAACATGACGCGGCTCTAGAGAGCCTCTTTCAGCCGCTGAGCGGTCCGCCGGTCCATCCCGGGCACCGCCGCCAGTTCCTCGACCGAGGCCGCCCGGATCGCCTCCAGACTGCCGAAGTGGCGCAGGAGCGCCGCCTTGCGCTTGGGACCGATGCCGGGCACCTCGTCCAGCAGCGAACGCAGACCAGCGCGGGTGCGAACCTGGCGGTGGTAGGTCACCGCCAGACGGTGGGTCTCATCACGGATCTGCTGGACCAGCCGCAGAGCCGCCGAGGAGCGGGGGAGGAGAATCGGCTCGGGAAACTTGGGAGAGTAGATCTCCTCGTGGCGCTTGGCCAGGGCCACACAGTCGAGCCGTTCCAGGCCCAGCTCCTGCAGGACGGCCAGGGCTGCGTTCAGCTGCCCCCGCCCCCCGTCGATAATGACGAGGTCAGGCAGACGCTGCCAGGGGTACTCGGCGGTCTCCCCCGCCGGTGTCAGCGGCAACTGGGTGGCCCGGCGGAAGCGCCGACGCAGAACCTCCTGGAGCATGGCGTAATCGTCGGCCTGGGGAACGGTCTTGATCCGGAAGCGCCGGTAATGCTGGGGGCGCGGCTGACCGTTCTCAAAGACCACCATCGCCCCGACCGCCGCCGTCCCGTGGATGGTCGAAATATCGTAGCACTCGATCCGACGCGGCGGGCCCTCCAGGTCGAGGTGTTCGGCCAGTTCGACCAGGGCCTCGTGCAGGTTGCGCTCGTCGCCCAGCCAGCGCAGGCGCATCTGGGCCAGAGCCTCCATAGCGTTGGCGGTGGCCAGAGCGATGAGGTCAGCCTGGTCGCCCTGACGGGGCACAGTGACCGTCACCTTCGTGCCCCGCCGGTCGCGCAGATACTGCTCAATGATCTCCACCTGCTCCAGTTCGGTCGGCACCAGGATCTCATCGGGCACCTCGGGGGCGTTGGCGTAGAACTGGGCCACAAACTGCGCCAGGATCGTCTGCGCCTCCTCGTCCTGGGTTCCCTCCAGGGCGAAGTGCTCGGCGCCGATGAGCTTCCCCCCGCGAATGAAAAAGACCTCGACACAGGCCTGGCCGTCGGCCCGGGCCAGGGCGATCACGTCCTGGTTCTTAAAGGTCGTCGATATGACCCGCTGGCGCTCGCTGACCTTCTCCACCGCCCGGATCTGGTCGCGCAGGAAGGCCGCCCGCTCGAACTCCAGCCGCTCGGCCGCCTCCTCCATTCTGGCTCGCAACTGGGCCAGCACCTGCTCGTGTTTGCCCTCCAGAAAGAGGCAGACCTGGTCGATCACCGCCCGGTACTCCTCGGGGCTGACCGCCCCGATGCATGGCCCCAGGCAGCGTTTGATGTGATACTGCAGGCAGGGGCGCGGCTCCTGCCCGGTGATGGCGATATGGCAGGTCCGGTAGGGGAAGAGCTTGTTCAGGAGATCGAGCGTCCGGTAGACCGAGCGTGAGTCGGTATAGGGGCCGAAGTAGCGGGCGCCGTCGTCGAGCACCTTACGGGTCAGGTAGACGCGGGGCCAGGGCTCCTGGAGGCTGACCTTGATGTATGGGTACTGCTTGTCGTCGCGCAGCCGGACATTGTACTTGGGCCGGTGCTTCTTGATAAGATTGCACTCCAGAAGCAGGGCCTCGAGCTCGCTTCCGGTCACGTGGTACTCGATATCGGCCACCTGGCTCACCAGCTGGCGGACCTTGGGCGAGGGGGGCGTACCACGGAAATAGGAGCGCACGCGCTGGCGCAGCGAGACCGCCTTGCCGACGTAGAGGATCTCGCCGGCCGCGTTCTTGAAGAGATAGACTCCAGGGCTGGCCGGCAGGGTGGCCAGGATCTGCTCGAGGTGAGGTGTCGCCATCGCCGACCCTCAACATAACGGCATAACAGATTATACCGCCCTGGGAGATGGGGAGACAGCCGTGCGGATCGTTTTTATGGGAACCTCAGAGTTCGCCGTGCCGATCCTGGAGGCCCTGGTCCGGGCTGGTTACCAGGTCGTCGCCGTGTTCACCCAGCCAGACCGCCCGGCCGGACGAGGGCTGAAACCCCAGCCGCCCCCGGTCAAGCAGCGCGCCCTCGAACTGGGCCTGCCGGTCTACCAGCCCGAGACCCTGCGCGACGAAAAGGTCCTCGCCCAGATCGCCGCCCTGGCCCCCGACATTATCGTTGTGGCCGCCTACGGCGAGATCCTGCCGCGCCGACTCCTGACCCTGCCCCGCCTGGGCTGCCTGAACGTCCACCCCTCGCTCCTGCCCAAACTGCGGGGGGCCGCGCCTATTCAGGCGGCCATCCGCCAGGGGCTGACGGAGACCGGCGTGACCATCGCCCTGATGACCCCGAAACTCGACGCCGGGCCCATCCTGGCTCAGCGGACGGTGCCGATCGCTCCCGAGGACACGGCCCGCACCCTCGGCGAACGCCTGGCCCGGGTCGGCGCCGAACTGCTGCTGGAGACCCTCCCCCGCTGGGCGGCCGGCGTCATCACCCCGCAACCCCAGGACGAGAGCCAGGCCACCTACGCTCCGCCCGTCCGCAAGGAGGACGGACTGATCGACTGGCAGCAGAGCGCCGAGGAGATCTGGCGTCAATGCCGGGCCTACGACCCCTGGCCCGGCTGTTTCACCTTCTGGAAGGGGCAGTTACTCAAACTGGGCCGCGTCTGGTCCGATCCCTCCTGGCACGGTCCCGAGCCGCCGGGGACGGTCCTGCTGCTCCCCGGACCCGACGGACGACCGCGTCTGGCGGTGGCCACCGGCCACGGCGCCCTCATCGTCGAGAGCCTGCAACTGGCCGGCCGGCGGCTGCTCTCCGCCGAGGAGTTCCTGCGCGGGCAGCGCGACTTCGTCGGCAGTCGGCTGGGTCAGGCGGCCGCCTAGACCCGGCCCCAGGCCCGCAGGTGCTCCAGGCTGAGGCGGATGCTCTCCAACGGCGGTCGGGCGCAGCGGTCCTGTTCGACAACGTACCACTCGGTTCCCCCCGCCTCGGCCGCCGTGAAGATGGCCGGGAAGTCGAGCGTGCCCTCCCCCACCTCGGCGAAGGAGCCATCCGGCGCCATGTCCTTGAGATGGACCAGCGGGCAGCGGCCGGCGTAACGTCGAAGGTAGGCGACCGGGTCCTCGCCCGCCCGCGCAATCCAGTACACATCGGGCTCGAAGAAGACCAGCGCCGGATCCGTCCACTCCAGCAGGAGATCCAGCGCCGGCCGGCCGTCGAAGCGCTGGAACTCGAAGGCGTGATTGTGGTAGGAGAGGCGGGCACCGCGCGCCTGGCAGCGGGCGCCAAGGCGATTGAGGAGATCGGCCACCCGGCGGTAGTCCTCGAGGGTCTGACGGCGCGATTCGGGCAGAGAAGGAACAATAAGGTCGCGGTTCTCGATCTCGAGGTTGTAGGCGATCTCGTCGTCCAGGTGCTCCTCGAGCCGCTCCAGACCGACGTGGCTTCCGGCCACCGCCAGACCGGTCGCGCGGAGCAGGCGCTTGAGGTCCCCGGCGCTCAGTCCCCCGTACCCAGCCAGCTGGACCGCCGGGTAGCCGATGGCGGCGACGGCTCGCAGCGTCCCGGCGAAGTCGCGGTGGAGGTCCTCACGAACGGTATAGAGCTGGAGAGCAACGCGCGGCACGATCCCTCCTTAACCCGGAAGAAATAGAAGGCAACCGGGAGACCTCAGCGAACGGCCTGGATCTCCCGGAGGCGCAGCTGGCCGCAGGCGGCCTCGATCCGCTGTCCACGCTCGACCCGCACCGTCACCGGCAGGCCGCGGGCGCGCAGGGCCTGCTCCAGCCGCCGGACGTGCTCCGGCGAAGGCGGCTGGTAGCGGCCACCGGGCGTGGGGTTCACCGGGATGAGGTTCACATGGCAGAGCAGGCCGCGGAGCAGGTCAGCCAGCTCGGCCATGTGGTCCAGGCTGTCGTTGACCCCGGCCATCAGTGTGTACTCGAAGGTGATGCGTCGGCGGGTCAGGGCGATGTACTCGCGACAGGCGGCCATCAGATCGGCCAGCGGGTATTTGCGATTCAAGGGCACCAGGACATTGCGCAGGTCGTCGTTGGGTGCGTGGAGCGAGACCGCCAGGTTCACCGGGAGCGGACGGCGGGCCAGTTCGAGGATATGGGGGACCACCCCCACGGTCGAGACCGTGATATGGCGGGCGCCCAGGCCGAAACGGGCCGGGTCGGTCAGAGCCTCCAGGGCCGCCCAGGTGTTCTCAAAATTGGCCAGTGGCTCGCCCTGGCCCATAAAGACCACGTTGGTGATCCGGGCCGACGGCCCCTCGGTCTCGCGCAGGCGACGGGCAAAGTAGAGGACCTGAGCCACGATCTCGCCGGCCGTCAGATCACGGACGAAGCCGCTCTGGCCGGTGGCGCAGAAGGGGCAGTTCATCGCACAGCCGACCTGGGTTGAGACACAGACCGAGCGGATCTGGCGGCCGGAGCCGCGGGGCCGGTAGACCATCAACACGCTCTCCACGGCGTTGAAGCGGCGCCAGCGTTCGGCGCGCTGAGGCGAGCGCACCCCGGCCATGGCCGGGTCCATCGTCAGCCCGAGCAGGACCTTGCGGGTGCCGTCGGGATCAGTCAGTTCGGCCAGTGGCTCGACGAGCCGCAGGCGGAAGCGGGCGGCCAGTTCGCGGCGGAGAGCCTGTGGCAGGTCGGTCATCGCCGCGAAGTCGTCGACCAGGCGCTGATAGACCCAGTGCAGGACCTGCCGAGCCCGGTAGGCTGGCTGGCCGAGCGCGGTCAGCTCCCGGACGAGATCGGCCGGGGTCAGGTCGAGCAGGTTGGGAAGCGGGGTCGAAACGGCGGCTGGAGCGATCATCACCGTGATTGTAGCAGAGGCCAGAACGGCCCGTCAAAGGCCAAAAAAGAGACCACCCGGAATGGGTGGTCTCAGAGGTACACGTGCGGGAGGGTGGTGGGCGATTGCCGGGAGGGGAGGGCGGACGGCCTCGGCCATTAGGACGGCTCGGCTGCGCGGGTTACCCCGTGTCGACCGGCCGCCTATCGAGCAGGTCATCTGCCT
>DAOUAE010000014.1:0-1728 GCA_034433795.1 Chloroflexota bacterium | reverse complement strand
CTCTCGTAAACGAAGTGAAAGCAGCGCATTCCAGACTTGTGCAGATCACCCATATTATGGGAGGGTTTATTTGGGACCATAGCACGTCCTGGGAGGGTTACCCCAACGACCCTAACGCTCGTTGGGACGGCGACACGGCCTGGACCATATAGGAGGTGCAAGATGCCGCAGGGCCTAATTGACACACCAGCGGAGTGGCAGGACACGATTGTAGTACCGGCGCCTGGGGATTCTGTAGCAATAGTAAACGATTCAACAAAGCCATACAGCCTGTTTCACGCCCTTTCTGCCCTTGCCAAGCGCACCCGGTGGTTGCGAGGACTACTGGAAACCCACAGCCACGACGGCAGGTACGCGCCGCTGGGCCACCACCACGACGACAGGTACTACACCAAGGCCGAGACTGACGCCCGGAAGAACGTTTGGGTGGCTACTGTCAGCGGTCAGCGCCCTGGCGGCGCGGAGGTAAGTGTACAAGTCGCCGCCCCGGTTAGTGGTTCATATCTCATTGAGGGGCACATGGTATGGGGGCAGAATGGGGAAGGGTACTGGAAGCGCGAAATTTGGGTTGACGGAGTCCGCGTCTACCTTTCCGAAGAACGCTATGTAGCCGCCCCCGGGGGTGACTCTGCCTCTAGTTCCTGGTTCGATTCGGTAGTTTATAACCTGGCAGCTGGGACACACTCTGTGGTGTACAAGGTGATCTTGAGAGTAACAAGCGCGGGATCATATTCGACGTCGTCGGGTATGGTTAAGGTGACAAGACTGTAATGAAGCGCACGCACAAACCGCGTGAATTGAGAATCCCCGCGTGGGCTACATGGGGGTGCAGGAATGCCACAGAATCTAATTGACACACCACCCGATTGGCAGGACGAGATTGTGGTGCCAGCACCGGGCGAGCCTGCGGCGGTGGCCAACGATCCTGCCAAGCCGCATAGCCTGTTCCACGCTCTTGCTGCCCTCGCGAAGCGAACCCGGTGGCTGCGAGGGGGGTTGGAGGCCCAGTTAAACCACCACCACGACGACAGGTACGCTCCGCTAGGCCACCACCACGATGACAGGTATGCGCTGCTAGAGCACAACCACGACGACAGGTACTACACCAAAACCGAAGTTGATGCCCAGCGGGGGCAATGGGCGACCTTGGTACTGGGTTCGGCGGGTACTTTTACGCCTTACGTAAGCCTGACCGTCAACATCCCCGCGGCTGGCAACTATCTTCTCGAGGGGTATGCCCTGTGGTCTTCTGAGGGTAACCCAGATTGGTGGCGCCGATTTTGGGTCGATAGTACAGTCGTTTATGACAAAACGACAAGGTGGGGCGGAATCATGCAGTACTGGATAGACAGGGTGGTTGTTAGCATACCCTCAGCCGGTAGTTACACGTTTCAGTATGCCCCACACGGGCTAACAAGAGTAGAGAGCCCCAATACTACCATGTACCCCACTTGGCTAGGGGACATCCTGCTAAGAGTCAGTCGCATGTGATGAGGCGAACAAGCGAACCGCGAATCCGCGTCGTTGGCGACCTACACGTGGGGTCCATGTGGGGTCTGTGGCCTCCCAACTTCAGCTATGCGGGCCAGCCCTATCCACAGAACCCATGGCAGGTGTATCTATGGCAGGCTTGGGAGCGCGGCTGGAAGACTCTTCCCAAGCCAGATGTTCTGGTGCTGAATGGCGACCTGATTGATGGCAGCCAGCCCAGGGCTGGCGGAGCTGGCA
>DAOUAE010000013.1:0-70785 GCA_034433795.1 Chloroflexota bacterium | reverse complement strand
GGCGATGGTCAGAATCTCGGCATCCGCGCAGACCGGGGGCGGCCCCGGTCGGCGGGGGGACAACCAGTCCGGTGGACTGGTTGTCCTGTCCGGTGGACAGATTCACGGCACGCGGCCCGTGCGCAGGGCGTCGTCGACCAGAACGAAGACGTGGACAAACAGGTCGGCCAGTGGCATCATTGGGACGGGCCTCCATGGCAGGAAGTGGCTGTTCACTCCTTCTCTGCCTGTGGGGGCCCCCTCTTGTCAAGTCAACCCATATCACGCGCCTGAGAGGCCGAGACTTCCGCCCCCCTGGCGATGGGGGCCAGGCTGACCGTCAGGGGTGTGTGAGGAAGTCGGGGTAGGGGGTGTTATCGGGGGCCAGACGCGCGGAGAGGCCGCGTGGACCCGGATTCCCGATAGTTCCCATCGCCCGGCCGCCGAACGCGGCCCGCGCCTGCCGACTCCTCCAGGGCCACGGCCGCCCGCCGCCATCCCGGGCGAAAATCCTCCGCGGGGATGGTCCGCGCCGGCCGGCGACACTACCCTCCCCTGGCGACGCCAGGACACGCACCGTTGGGTGGCCCGTGCCCTGTGACGGTCATTCCGGACCGGGGCGGCGTCCTGTCCCCCCGCCGCCGGCGGAGCGCGCGAATGGGAGCGTTTCCCAGGCGGGGCCCGGCCCCGGTCGGCTTCGCCGGAGCCCGGCGTCCCCACAGGCCCGACGGCGGCCGGAGCCGGTCGGAAGGGTGACGCCGACTTACAGGCGGATAAGCCGGCCGCCGTCGGCCAGCGCCTCGACGCGCCGGCGCTGACAGGTCAGGACGATCACCTGACGCTCCCGGGCCAGCTCTTTCAGCATGGCGGCCGCCGCGGCCAATCGCCCGTCATCAATAGGTGCAGAAGGCGTCGTCGATGACCAGAAACGGCCGGCGTTCCGGGCCGCACACAATCTCCGCCAGCGCCAGCCGGGCCGCGAAGAAGATCTGGTCCACCGTCGCCCGGGAGAGAGGGCCCTCCCTTGCCGGCACAGAGTCTCCCTTCTCTGGGCCTCTGGGCGCCAAACCCGCCGGATCAGTCGCTCCCCGTCTAGCTCGAGCTCCACCCGCTCGTAGCGGCCACTGGTCAGCCGGGGCACAGACGCGCTCAGGCTGGCCTTGAGCCGCTCCCGGGAGGCATATACGCGATTTCGTATATAATTCTTCCTGACTGGAGAGCGCATGATCGTCTGTATCATGTGCGGGGAGGCGAAAGATCTGGCCTCGCGCGGGCAAGAGCCTTGGAGCTTCCCTCCGGGCGCTTTTCGCCCCGAACCGCCTCTGGACGGTGCCCCCGCTTGGTGCGGCCATCGGCGCAAGATGCGGGCTACAAGCTGATCGCTCTCCCCTTCCCTGCCACTGGCAATCGCTGGGCTCTGTCGCCCAACGGCTCCGAGACGCGCTCCTCGGCGCGCCAGACCCGCAGGCAGCTGAAGCGTTCCGGTCCGCAGCGGAGCAGGCCCAAAGGGGGCGGCTCGCGGCCGAAACAGGATGGGTGACCGGGCTGAGACGGGTTGGGGGCTGTCTTGGCCGCCGGCTTCCCGCTGGATGGCCACGAGGAAGGGGGAGCCTGACCGTCACCAGCGGGATAGGTTCGGCGGTCTTAAGGGCCCGTGGCGGACCGGGCCGGTGAGACCCGCATGCGGGGAAGCCGACGGTGCTGTTTGGGACACTGCGCCGTTTCACCGCTCCCGACAGCGTCCTTGCCGGGCAACCGCGTGGGATCTTGTTGCGGCCCCGCACGTTCTCCCCAACGGGCGCCGCGCTGAGGGGGAGCGGTCAGCACCGCCTTGAAGCGACGTGGTAGCCGCGCGTTGAAACTCCCGTGCCCCGGGACTTAGCCGCCGATGGCCCCTCGACAACCGCCCGGGCGGCTGGCACCTCTGAGCGGCAGGAGGCCTGTAAGCTCTTTGGTGGTGCTGGCCCCGGCGTGGCGAGCGGGGGGGCGTAACAGCGCAGCGGGCAAAAGAAAAGTGGGGTCGTTGGCTGGACCGGTTGACCGACGCGGTCTTTCCGGGAGCCCACCAGATTCGCTGGGGGTGTGCCCCTCGTACGACGCCCACGCTGGGGGCCTTGGATCTGGTCTTGCCACTGGCTCTGGTCTTGCCACTGGCGGAGGCGCGCCAGCGGGCGGAGCAGTTCTGCCGCCCCAGCATGGCCGTTGGGGGAGCAGGGCTGAGAGCGATGTCGGCCTGGGAACGGCCATGCCTGGACCGGCGGATCGGGCCTAGAGAGCCCCTGCGGCGGGCGGGAGCCGCCGCCTTTGTCCTCCGCCGCTATCAGAGCCTGCTCGTCCGTGCGCGCGGTGAGCGTCCGCCCGAGGGGGCGTGGGCCAGCGACCACCCCGTCTGCGCCCCACGCGCGCGGCGGCCCCCGAGCGACGCCGCGCCCTGTTGTCCCAAAGCCCGCGCCCGGTGGGCCCGCCGACCAGTGGGTGGCCCCTCAACCGGGCGGCCGCGGTCCGCTTCGCCCAGGCGCGGATCAGCGCCGCAGCGATGCGCAGGGTGCCGACGCGCCGTGGAGAGTGGGACGCGGGCCATACGCTGGATCACCAGCCCCGCCCCAAAAGGGGCCTGCGACCGTCTGCGGCGCCTGGCCTCGCCCCACTCCGACGATGTCCGCGGCTTTCGCGCCGCGGTCGGGGGGGCGAGGTGCCCCGCCGCGAGCTTGACGGCCCAGCCGCGGTGGCTGGGCGCGCAGACAGTCGCGCCCGAGGAGCCCGATCCCCACGCCCGGGCGGGCGGTTGCGGACCGATCTCGAGCCGGTCGGGCGGCGCTTCGTCGCCGGGTGCTCTCTCGCCCTCGGTTCTGGCCTGGGGCCGCGCCCGGCCTGGCCCCGGACGGCCAGCGGGCCGTGCTCCCGGGGACGGGACAACGCCGGCTGGCCCGTCAGCACGGACGTCCGCGCCGGGATCCGTGCCCATACCCGGGCACGGCGTCTGCCGGAGGGCGTGTTCTCTGCCGACCACGAGTCTGTGGTGCCCCAGCCGCGCGCCGCTCTGGAGTCACGGTCAGCGCGCTGTCGAGACAGACGGGTGCGGTCGACACGCAACCTGATCGACCGCCTCGATGCCGATTTCGGGGATGTCCATAAGCCGCATCTATCCATCCCCGAAAAAGTCGCCTGATTCTGCACTAGCCACCTTCGCCGATCCAAAGAACCGAGACCTCCTTCACCGCCTTCAGCTCGGGGTCGCCGGTGACCAGTACCCCACCCTGGCGCCGGGCGGTCGCCAGCGCAAAGGCGTCCGCGTAGGCGAGAGGATACCGGATCTTGAACGCGGCAGCCTCAAAGACCAGGTCCTCGGAGACGGGCACGACCTCGATGCCGCCGGCCCGGACCTCTGCCACCGTCTCTCGGGCCTTCTGCTCCCCAATCCGCCGGCCCAGGATGTAGAAAACCTCACCGAGATTGATCAGACTGACGAACAGCCTCGGCCTGCCCAGGTTCCTCTCTAAGCGCGCCTTCACCCGGCCCCCGGCCTCTTCATCCCCTTCCGCCCACTGGAGCAGGTCCCGGACTACCGCCCCCGCAGGCTCCCCCTGCAACCAGGCCAGGATGGCCCACGAATCCAAAACGACCATCATGACCAGCCCCCGGCTACCGGGGTTCCCGCCGGACCTCCTGCAGATGCTCCTGCTCGAGGTCGAAAAGGAGGTCCAGACCCCTGTACCTCCCATAGAGCGCGGTGGCCACGTTGCGCTTCAAGGGCTTCAGGACGATGGTCTCCCCCTCCCGCACTATCAGGAGCTTGTCCCCCGGTCGTAGCCCCAAAGCCTCCCGCAGGGCCTTGGGGATCACGACCTGACCCTTGACCGAGAGGGACGTGATCGCCATCTTCCCCCTCCTTTCTTACCCAAGAGTAAGGCAAGAGGGAGGGGGCTGTCAAGCCCGGGCAGGTATGAATCCTGTCATCTGAGCTTCAGCCAGAAGATTAGAGCACGGCCTTCGACGCTGGCCCAGCACCGGGCAAGGGCCAGCTTATGGCTCTGGAGAAATCGCTGGGAACGAGGGATTCTTAAGGGCAGAGCAGCGCCGTGTTTGGCGGGGCGGGATTTCCGCCGTGCGGGTGGTCCCGCTGGCCCGGATGGCACGGGCGTAACACCCCGTGCCCCAGTCCACCGGACTGAGGCGCCTGTTGCCCGACCACGCACCGGGAGTGGCAGAAGGCGGTGGGCTGCAGCTAATCACTGCTCAGCGGTTGGACCACCCCTCGCCTCAACGCTCTAATCGGACCACGGCTCTGGTCGAAGCGGTCGTCATCTTCGCCGTGCCGAGTCTGCTCCTGGCCGGCGCCGCTGCCGCTGATCGTGCGCCGGGGCCCGCCGCATCCCGGTAGGGCTTGCGGGTGCCGGCAAGGCTCCGGAACCCGGCCCTCTGCCGCTGGCGGCCGGGATCATCCGCGCCCTCGCCGCGCCGGGCCTCCCTCTCGCACCGGGGATGACTGAGACCGTCTCCGCGATCTCCTGGCCGATTGGGCTCGCCGGCAGCCTGGGGGCGATCGTGGCGCTGCGCGTGATTGAGGTGCGATCGCTGACCGGGCAGTTCTCCTCCGCGACCGCCCAGCACTCTTGGCTCCCGTCTCTGGAGAACGGGGACCGCCCCCTTCCCATGGGCACGCTGCCGCCTCTCGGGCGCCGAGGCGGCGGACGGCGAAAAGGCCGGGCAGGGGATCTCTGCCGCTCGTCCAGCCAATAGGGCGGGTGACAGCGAGACCTTGTCCCACCATCGTGTTTCGGCCGCGATCGTTCTCTCGACACTCGTGTGATAGGGGACGTCGTCGCCGGGAGAGGCTCCCGGGGCCCGGGAGGCCGGCTCTCCTATCGCTCTGATAGCTAACCTCGCTCGACTACTATACGGATAACCCTCACACCGCCTGAATCCCTGGCCCAAGGCCAGCGCAGAAGTTCTTTAGAGCCTCCACCGAACTGTTCTCCCTTTACCATTGAGGGCTAGCTTCCCGGGCCCGGGCCAACCGGCCTACCGCCCCCGGTCCTTGCCCGCCGGCCGCTGGTTGTCGATGCCCAGCATCGTACTGGCCCCGGAGCGGTCCAGAAGACGGCCCGACCGTCGGTGTGCTCCTACCTCCTGACGGTCGGCTCCACGGGCCGTGGGCGATGAGGGGGATCGCCGGGCCGGGCTTGGAAGGAGATCTCGGCCGCTGTGGCCAGCGGAGACGAGCACGGTCCCCTGGCAGACCAAGATGTGACCCGACGGCGAGGGTGTTTTCAGGATCGGCCGGGGTGGATGGACAGGCCGACCAGCGTGCCTCACGGAAAGAGGCTCTGCACAGCGAACTGTGATCGTTTGCCCCTCTAATCTCCCATGGGGTGAGTCCCCTGTCGCGTCAACCCGCGGAATACGCCCGGGGATCGCCCCAGAAACCTGCCGGCGCTTTCACAAAGCGCACGGCCACTGGCCAACGTGGTCGAAGCAGGCTAAGATTCCGGAGGAGCCCTGATCTGCTAGACTCTCTAGCAGACGGTCAGCACGGGGAGGAGTTGGGGCTCTGGCCCCGACAACCTCTGCGTTAAAACGTCGCCACGCGGCGAGAGAGGCGAGGGGCGATGGGGAAGAGACGACGAGGAAACGGCGAGGGGACGGTCTTCTGGAGCGCGACGCGTCGGCGTTGGGTGGCCCAGGTGACGGTCATCGACCCAACAGGACGACGGCGGCGTCTCACCCGCACAGCCCAGACCCAGGCCGAGGCGCTGCGCCTCCTCAAGCAGCTCCGTCTCCAGGTTGATGACGGACAGCCGACCCGCGGTCGACCGCCGACGCTGGAGCGGTTTCTGGCCCTGTGGCTGCCGGGCCGGCAGCCGGCGCTCCGTCCGCGCACCTGGCAGGGCTATGAGTCCATCATCCGGACACGGCTTCTCCCGGAAGTCGGGCGCGTGCGGCTCGATCAGCTCACCCCGGCCATCCTCCAGGCCGCCTACGCCCGGTTGCTGGGGCGAGGGCTTAGTCCGAAATCGGTGCTGAACGCCCACCGCCTGTTGCACCGGGCGCTGGCGGACGCCGTTCGCTGGGGCCTGCTGGCCCGCAATCCGTGCGACCTGGTGGACCCGCCGCGTGTCCCCCGTCCGGTTGTGCGCGCGCTCGACGCCGATGGGGTGGCCCGGCTGCTGGCCGCCTGCGCCGGCGACGATCTCGGTCCGCTCATCACGGTCGCCGTGCTCACCGGGCTGCGATTGGGGGAACTCCTCGGGCTCCAGTGGGACGACGTCGACCTGGAGCGTGGCGAGCTCCGCGTTCTGCGGGCGGTCCAGCGGGTGCGGGGACGCGGGCTTGTTGTCGTGCCCCCCAAGACAGCCGCCTCGCGGCGGCTGGTGCCACTCCCGCCCCAGGCGGTCGCGGCACTCCGGACGCAGCGGCGACAGCAAGCAGCAGCCCGGCTGGCCGCCGGACCGGCGTGGGCAGAGGGCGCGTGGGTGTTCACCTCAGCGCTGGGGCGGCCGCTGGATCCGAGTGAGGTGACCCGACGTTTTCAGCGGCTGCTCCAGGCGGCCGGCCTCCCGCGGCTGCGGTTCCATGATCTCCGACACACAACGGCGACCGTGCTGCTGGGCGCAGGGGTGCATCCCAAGGTGGTGGCCAGCCTCCTGGGCCACAGCACCATTCAGGTTACCCTTGACACGTACAGTCACGTCACGCCCAGCCTCGCCCAGCAGGCGGCCGAGGTCCTCGGAACTCTCGTTGCTAACAAAATGGCTAACAGGGTCCCGGGGGCGGAGTGAGGATGGCCGATTTTCCCGGTGCCGAAGGGGGGATTCGAACCCCCACGGGGTCGCCCCCAGCGGTTTTTGAGACCGCCGCGTCTGCCGTTCCGCCACTTCGGCCTGTCAAAATCGAAGAGCCACGCCCCGCAACCTACCACCCCACGCCGCGTCTAAAGCATACCGCGTCGCCCATCGCCCGTGCAACTCCGCCACCCCCAATCCCACGGCCCACTCACCCTCTCTCCGCCCCACAGGAAACACCCCCAGAAAAAAACGACCCCGCATTCACGGGGTCGACCAGCCACACGGGCGGAGGCGACGGGCGGATTCGAACCGCCGAATAGAGGTTTTGCAGACCTCCGCCTTAAACCACTTGGCTACGTCGCCACAGGGGAGCGGAAGACGGGATTCGAACCCGCGACCTTCTCCTTGGCAAGGAGACGCTCTACCACTGAGCCACTTCCGCTCGACCGGGTGCGGGTGAGAGGACTCGAACCTCCACGGGAGAGATCTCCCAACAGCCCCTCAAGCTGGCGCGTCTACCAATTCCGCCACACCCGCATCCGCTGCGTCTTTAAGTATAGCCCAGCCCCCATCAGGCCGTCAAGCCCACCACCTGCCCTGCAACCAGCGAGCGACACCTCGCAAAGCTGGCTCCACCGAGCCGGAGGTACCCTCTCCCACCCCCAGGCAGTCGCCCCAACCGCTCTCACCCCCGGCCCTGACAGACCAGCCGACGTCCCCCTTCGATAACCAGCCCAGGCCAGCGCCTACGACCGGCTCCGCGCCCCCGACGGCAACGCCTCCTCTTCAGCCCGAACCATCGCCTGGAGATCGAGCAGGTGGTTGGCGAAGATCTCCCGGGCGATGTCCAGCAGAGCGAAGATCCGCGGCTCGCGGACCGAGTAGTAGACGTTTACCCCCTCCTTCCGGCCTTCAACAATGTGCTTGGCCCGCAACACCGCCAGCTGCTGCGAGACCACCGGCCCCTCCAACCCCAGCTCATGCTGGAGCTCGGTTACCGACCGCTCCCCCTCCCGCAGACGCTCGAGAATCCGAATCCGCGTCGGATGAGCCAGGGCCTTGAACAGGTCGGCTTTAAAGACCTGCAACGATTGCGGCACGTTCCCTCCACTCTCCTCTGCGCACGGCTGACAGCCTCAGTCTCGCCCCACGCCCCCCTCAGGACACCCCGGTCTGCGGCGCCGGCTGGTCACCTGGCCTCACCCTCAGAGCCATCCGCCCACCCGGCCACTGACGCAGCCAGTCAAGCAGACCTTCCGGCGTAAGCACGGTGTCAAGAGCCAGACCCGCGGCGAAAAGGTGGTCCTGCGCGCTCCGGGCCACGCCGACCACCGGCGGCGGCGTCCCCGGAAAAGCCCGCAGCTCCTGCACGAACCAGCAGAGTTCGAAGGCGTCTCCGTCCAGCACCAGCACCACCACCGTCGGCCACCGCCGGGCCACCAGACGCAACGCGACGGCGCTGCTCTCCACCGTCTGGACGGTGTACCCCGCCTGGACCAGCGCCCGCGCCAGGTCCAGCGCCCGCTCCCCCAGAACCAGCACACGCACGGCCGGCACCGGCGCAACCAACGGCGCCGGCCAGACGACCAGCCGCTCCGCCAGCGAACGCCACCAGTCACGCCAACGCGCCAGCAACCCGCGCATCTAGGCCCTCACATCGGTCTCGCTCAGCCACCAGCGCTGCTGACCATCGGGCGCTCGGGCGCTCCGAACCAACCCCAGACCCTCCAGCCGCCGCAACGCCCAGGCCAGCACCCCCACATCGTAGTCCCAGCGCAGGGCCGCCCCCAGGCGAGCCAGCGTCCAGGCTTCGCCCGGCGAGCGCGCCAACTGCACCAGAACCCGCCGGCAGACGGTCAGGAGTGGCCTCCCCCCAGCGCCGGTCTGAACCCCTGGGAACGCCCTCTGCTCCGGCATTTCTGTCACTCCTAAATTAAGAAAATGCGCAGGTATATAACCAGAGAGTCGCTATTATCCTAACGGCTTCCCCGCGATCTGTCAAGAGCCCTCCCCAGAAGCCGCTCCAGCCAGACCGGGCACCGGTACCCCGCAGCCCCCAACGATACCGGAGACGCGCCGGCGACTTCCCAGCCCGCACCCGGTCGGCCGGCAGAGGGCACAGCCCGATCCCCGCCGGGGCATACCTGTAACGGGCCCGTCTCCACCGCCCCTAAGCCAGGCCCGCTACCCTATCCCGCGTATCCACGCCTCTTACAGGGTGTATCCCGGACACCTGACCAACCGCAATAGCCGATGGGAATCCGCTGTTTAACGGCGCCTCGGGGCTGATCGGGCGAGAATGGGTAGTCGCCGACATTCTGTTCCTGCCCGCGCCCTCTGCCACCACAACGCCTATCCGCGGACGCGGCACCACGCTGACGCTCGCCAGCGCCCCGGCCCTCGGCATCAAGGGGCCGCGACGGTGACGTTCGCCAACCGCGTGTTGACCGGGACGGCCGCGCCCGAGGCGGCACCGGACCGGAGGGTCGTATCAATGGAGTGGCCGGGGCCGGTGCGCCTTCGCGCGATCGGGCCGTTGAGGCCCCTCGTCGAGGGGGAGACGCTACCGCTGGCAGCGGCCCTCGGGCGTGCCCGACTGGGTTCCATCTGGCCGCTCGCCCGGTTCGTTAGGGCGGTGCTCCTGCTCGCTGTCGCCCCACCGGTCGCAGCGCAGACCAGCGGACCATGGTCCAGGTCCCGGCCACGATGGCGGTGCGGATCGGTCCGTCCCTGGTTCGGCTGCGGCTCGCAAACTGCGCAGCCGCCCCGCGTTTCGCTCACGAGCACGCCGGCTCCGCGCTCTGGACCACGTCCAGCACTCTGCCGGGTGGCGATGACCGGGAATTTCCGTCTGGGTCGGGACGCCCGGCTTTGTGGGCCTGCCGACCCTAGATCACGGGTCCGCCGCTACCTGCCAATAAAAAAACTGGCCGGGGAGATGTTCCTCTCCCCGGCCAGTGGCCGGCCTAGCTCTCCTGCTCCTCGTACTGCCGTTTGATCTCGGCCAGGACGTTGGGGTCGGTCAGGGTGGTGGTGTCGCCCAGGACCCGCCCCTCGGCGATGTCGCGGAGCAGCCGGCGCATGATCTTGCCGCTGCGGGTCTTGGGCAGCTCCGAGGTGAAGTAGATGCGGTCGGGCCGGGCGATGGGACCGATCTTGCGCGCCACGTGCTCACGCAGCTCGGCGTTCAGGGCTTCGTCGGCTCTGGTCCCCGCCCGCGGGGTGACGAAGGCGACGATGGCCTGCCCTTTGATCTCGTGGGAGATGCCGATGACCGCCGCCTCGGCCACTTTGGGATGGCTGACCAGCGCGCTCTCGACCTCCATCGTGCCGATGCGGTGCCCGGCCACGTTCAGGACGTCGTCCACCCGACCCAGCAGCCAGAAGTCGCCGTCCTCGTCGATGCGGGCCCCGTCGCCGGTGAAGTAGACGTTGGGAAAGCGGCTCCAGTACTGCTGGACGTAGCGGTCCGGGTCACCCCAGATCGTCCGCAGCATCGCCGGCCAGGGCCGTGTCAGGACCAGGTAGCCGCCGGTATTGACCGGGACGGGCTGGCCACGGTCGTCGAGCACGGCGGCGGCGACGCCGGGCAGGGGCTTGGTGGCCGAGCCGGGCTTGAGAACAGTCAGACCGGGCAGCGGCGAGATCATGATCATGCCGGTCTCGGTCTGCCACCAGGTGTCCACCACCGGGCAGCGCCCCCCGCCGATGACCTGGTGGTACCAGATCCAGGCCTCGGGGTTGATCGGCTCGCCGACCGTCCCCAGCAGCCGGAGCGAACTCAGATTGCAGCGCTTCGGGTATTCGTCACCCCAGCGCATAAACGTCCGGATGGCCGTCGGGGCGGTGTAGAGGATCGTCACCCCGTACTTCTCAACGATCCGCCAGAAGCGGTCCTTGTCCGGATAGTCCGGCGCCCCCTCGTAGATCACCACACTGGCACCGTTGGCCAGAGGGCCGTAGACGATGTAACTGTGGCCGGTGACCCAGCCGATGTCGGCCGTGCACCAGTACACATCCTCTTCTTTGAGATCGAAGACCCAGTAATGGGTGAGCGAGACTCCCAGGAGATAGCCCGCGGTGGTGTGGAGCACCCCCTTGGGCTTGCCGGTCGTGCCCGAGGTGTAGAGGATGTAGAGCGGATGCTCGGCATCCACCGGCTCCGGCGGGCACTCCTGACCGTCAAGCCCGTCCAGCGCATCCTCCCACCAGATATCGCGCTCGGGCTGCATGTGGATCCGCTTGACGTGCTCACCCACCCGCCGGACGACCAGCACCTTTTCAATACTCGGGGTCTCTTTCAAGGCCTCGTCGGCGTTGTCCTTGAGCGGCACCAGGTTCCCCCGACGATAGCCGGCGTCCGCGGTGATAAGGATCTTGGCCTGACTGTCGTTGATGCGGTCGCGCAGCGATTCCGGGCTGAAGCCCCCAAAGACCACCGTGTGCGGCGCACCGATCCGGGCGCAGGCCAGCATGGCGATGGGCAGCTCCGGAATCATCGGCAGGTAGATGGCCACCCGATCACCCTTCTGGACACCCAGACGGCGGAGCGCCAGCGCCGCCCGGTTGACCTCGCGGTAGAGATCGCGGTAGGTCAGGACCCGCTCGTCGCCCGGCTCGCCCTCCCAGATGAGCGCCGCCTTGTTACGGCGCCAGGTCTTGAGATGGCGGTCGACGCAGTTGTAGCAGGCGTTGAGAACACCGCCCACGAACCACCGGGCCCACGGGGGATTCCATTCCAGCACTCGGTCCCACTTGCGGAACCAGTCCAGCCGCTCGGCCTGCTCGGCCCAGAACCCCTCCGGGTCCTCAGCCGCCCGCTTGTAGATGGCCGGGTCCCTGACGTTGGCCTGAGCGGCAAACTCCGGTGGGGGCGGGAAACGCCGTTCTTCTCGCAAGAGGGCGGCAATCGTTCCAGCCTGGACCTGCATGGGCACCTCCGCGCGCAGCCGTCCAGCTGCTTTTTGTATAGTCTGGTTGCTCCTAATGTAGACCGGTCCCAGCGATCCTGTCAACAGCCGACCAGGTGGCCTGCCGGGCTCGTTCACGGGCCTCCGCCCGCTCCCCGTCGGCCTGCGCCCGGCCGGACCGGCTCAGGCCGTCCGGGCGAGCTGATGCAGCACGGCCACCGTGCGCTCGATCTCCTCCTCGGTGTTGAAGTAGTGGGTTGAGAGACGCAGGGCGTTCCGCTCGCTGACCAGCCGGCTGACGATCCGGTGCTCCTCCCAGAGCCGGCGCTGGAGTCCGGCCGCCTCGAGCCCCGGCAGACTGAAACTGGTCAGCCCCGAGGCGGCCGCCCAGTCACAGGGGGTGTGGAGGACCAGGCCGGGAACGGCCTGGAGACGCTCTTTGAGCAGCGTGGCCAGGGCCCGCACCCGCTGGCTGATGGCCTCCCAGCCGATCTGATCGAACCAGTCCAGCGCCGCTCCCACCGCCACGTGGGTGGCCAGGGCGCGCGAGCCGAACTCGTAGCGCCGGGCCGAGGGCTGAAGCACTAGCCGCCGGTCGGCAGTGAACTGGCTGGCCGAGCCGGCGCCCACGTGCGCCGGACGAACCTGGTCCAGAAGATCCCGGCGGATGTAGAAAAAGCCCGTGCCCTTAGGACCGCACAGCCATTTGTGACCGTTGGTGGTGTAGAAGTCGCAGCCGATGGCCCGAACGTCGACCGGAATCATGCCAAAGGCCTGGGCGCCGTCGATCAGGCTGAGGGCGCCGTGGGCGCGAGCCAGGGCGCAGATCTCGGCCACCGGCAGCCGGATCCCCGTCTGGCAGCTGACGTGGCTGGCGGCCACCACCCGCGTCCGGGGCGAGAGCGCCCGCTCGACGCTGGCCAGAGTCCGCCGGGGGTCAGGGTCGACCTGAAAGAGAACCACACGGACACCCCGCGTCTGGGCCAGAAACGACCACGGGTAATCCATCGCCGGATGCTCCTGGTCCGACAGCACGACCTCATCGCCCGGCCGCCAGTCCAGACCGGCGGTGACTAGGTTGACGCCGTCGGTGGCGTTGCGGGTGAAGGCGATCTCGTCCGGCGAAGCCCCCAGGCAGGCGGCCACCCGCTCCCGAACGGCCTCCAGCTGGGCCGTGAGGTCGGCGTAGGCGACCGCGCCCTCTTCTTCGAAGCGACGGGTCAGACTGAGGAGACGCTCGACGACCGGTGTGGGGGTCAGGCCGTAGGTGCCGGTGTTGAGATAGATGCACTGCGCCAGGGCCGGGTGTGCGGCCCGGATGGCGGCCAGGTCCATAGCCTCCCACCTCCCGAAAGCGGCTGCCAGGGTCGGCTTCCTCAGGGTAACAGGTCGCCCGCCCCGCGTCAACGCTCGGCGGCCGTCTTCCAGACGCCCCGCCCGGCCAGCCCTGGCGGAGATGGACCTTTCCCTGGGGGCGGACAGCGGTGGCCACCGGTCGACAGACGCCCTTCAGACCGCTATAATGGGCGCGGTCAGTTTGCACGGCGGTGAGGAGTCGTATGCGCTTGGCCGAACAGGTGGCGATCGTGGTCGGCGCCAGTTCCGGTATCGGCCGGGCCACCGCCCTGGCCCTGGCTGGTGAGGGGGCCCGGGTGCTGCTGGTGGCCCGGCGGGCGAACGAGCTGGAGGCCGTCGCCCAGACCATCGCCTCCCAGGGTGGGGAGGCGGTCCCCTGGCCCGGCGATGTCACCGACCCGGGGGTGGCCGAGCAGATGGCCCGGGCGGCGGCCGACCGCTGGGGCCGCATCGATATCCTGGTCAACAGCCAGGGCTACAATGTTCCTCAGCGGCATCTGGCCACCATCTCCCTGGCGGACTGGCACCGCACCTTCGATGTCAACGTCCACAGCGTCTTCTACACCGTCCGGGCGGTGCTCCCCTACATGCGGGCCCAGCGGCGGGGGACCATCGTCAACATCTCCTCGATCTCCGGGCGACGGGCCTACGCCGTCTCCGGAGTGGCCTACTGCGCCGCGAAATTCGCCCTGACCGCCCTGACCCAGTCCATCAACCTCGAGGAGTGGCCGCACGGTATCCGGGCCTGCGCCATCTTTCCCGGCCAGACCAACACCCCGATCCTGGATCAGCGCCCGGTGCCGCCCCCGCCAGAGGCGCGGGCCGAGATGCTCCAGCCCGAGGATGTGGCTGCGGCCGTTCTCCTGGCCGTGACCCTGCCCCCACGGGCCAGCGTGGACGAGATCCTCATCCGTCCGTCACGGCGTGACGACGGGTTCTGAGAACACGACGCGAAGGAGGCGGCGATGCCCCTGGAACGGATCCCGCGTGTCCGGCTGGCCACCCTGCCCACCCCGCTCCAGCCGGCGCCCCGGCTGTCGGCGGCGCTGGGCGGACCGCAGATCTTCGTCAAGCGTGACGATCTGACGGGCCTGGCCTTCGGCGGCAACAAGACCCGGAAACTGGAGTACCTGATGGCCGACGCCCAGCGGCAGGGGGCCGACGTGGTCCTGACCGTCGGGGCGGCGCAGTCCAATCACGCCCGCCAGACCGCCGCCGCCGCCCGCCAGCTGGGCCTGCGCTGCATTCTGGTCCTGACCCGCAGCCAGCACAACGAACTCCAGGGCAATCTGCTCCTGGACGCCCTGCTGGGGGCCGAGGTTCAGCTGATCGATCCCGCGCCCGACCGGCCGGCCGCCCAGGTGATGGAGGAGATCGCGGCCCGGGAGCGGGCCCGGGGCCACCGGCCCTACCTTATCCCCGGCGGGGGCTCAAACGGCGTCGGCTGTCTGGGCTACGTCGGCTGCGCTCTCGAACTGGCCTGGCAGCTGGCTCAGGAGGGGATCCGGGCCGACTATGTCTACGTGGCCTCCGGCTCGGGCGGCACCCAGGGCGGGCTGGTCCTGGGGGCCCGGCTCTACCACGCCGCCTACCAGGTGGTGGGCATCAGCCCGGGCAGTCCGGCCACGGTCGTCCGCCAGAACTGCGCCCGCGTGGCCACCGAGGGCGCCCGGCGGCTGGGAGTGGACCTGACGTTCGGCCCCGAGGATTTTACGGTGAGCGACGCCTACGTCGGGCCGGGCTACGCTGTCCTGACGCCGGCGGCGGCCGAGGCGATCCGGCTCTTCGCCCAGACCGAAGGGATCATTCTCGACCCGGTCTACACCGCCAAGGCGGCGGCCGGGCTTATCGACCACATCCGGCGGGGCCAGATCCGATCCGACCAGACGGTGGTCTTCATCCACACCGGCGGCACGCCGGCCCTCTTCGCCTACCACCAGGAACTCGGTCAGGCCCTCCAGACACCCGCGGCGTCCGGCGTGGCGCGCTGAAGAGAAAGCCTCGGTTGGGTAAGGAGACGCCAGCGATGAAACGGCCGGTCACCGTTGAGATCACCTACTGCACCGAGTGAGGGTACGAAGATCAGGCGGTCCGCCTGACCGAAGTGCTCCTGCGCGAGTTCGGCCCGGCTCTGGACGCGGTGCGGATTGTTCCCGGTTTCGACGGGGCCTTCGAGGTGCGCATCGACGGGGAACTGGTCCACTCCCGGCTCCGGTCGGGCACGTTTCCCAAACCCGAGGAGATCGTCGCCGCGGTGCGGTCCCGGCTCCAGGGCTGAGCCCGCACCGCGGCGGGAGCGGCGTCAGGGACTGGTCGGTGAGGCCGGCCGCTCCATCTCCACCGTCACCTCATCGAGCGTGAACCGCAAGGTGGTGTGGATCGGGCGGCCATCGGGCTGGTCCAGCCGCACCCAGACCGCGCCGGGTTCGACGTTGACGACGATGCCGCCACGTCCACCCCAGAAGCGGACGCTCTCTTTGATGCGGACGCGCTGACCCGTTCGCACGGCTCTCCAGCCCGGCCAGGGGCCGGCGCGCGCTCTGGCCGCGCGGGGCGCAGACGCACCGGGCAGCCAGACCTCCCTTCTCGAGGATCGCCGCCACCGCGCCCCCAACCAGGTGGAACCTTATCACACCCTGTCCCGAGGCGACAAGGGTCAGCCGGTCGGCTCGGGCCGCTCGGCCAGCCGGCGAGGGGCGGTGCCCGCCCGCTCGGCCAGATAGCGCCGGCCGGCGGCGAAAGGCGTCGGGCAGGCCGACGACCGCCGGTAGAGGACCGGCTCCGGTCCGTCGATGAGATAAAACGTCCCCCGCTCGGTCCAGGCGGTCCAGACCGTCAGAGACTCCTGCCCGGGCCCGGCCTGAACACGGCTGGCACCCACACTGTACACGTAAAGACCGGTGCGCTCGCGCACCAGCGCGGCGACACGCTGCGGGGTGCTGGTCGACTCGCCCATGGCACACACCCTGCCCTCGCGGAATCCTCCGCGGCCTCCAGCATCATCCTGCCCGAGATCGTGATTTATTGTCAAGTAGACGGCCGGCCGCGCCCTCCCGGTCCGGCTGGCGGTTGACAACCGGCGTCGGGCGGGCTAGAGTCTCTCCCGGAATGGGCGATCTGCCGCTGACCGAACAGGTTCTTCCCGAACAGCCGCCTCTGGACCGACTGCCGACCCTCGCGCTCCTCCGGCTGATGAACCGCGAGGACCAGAAGGTCGTCCAGGCGGTCGAGGAGGCGCTCCCGGCCATCGCCGCCACCGTCGAGGTGGTGGCCGACCGGCTGGCCCGCGGGGGCCGCCTCTTTTTCGTCGGCGCCGGGACGAGCGGTCGGCTGGGCGCGGCCGAGGCGGCCGAGTGCCCGCCGACCTTCGGCACGCCCCCCGAGATGGTTCAGGCGCTTATCGCCGGCGGGGAGAGGGCTCTTCGCCAGCCGGTCGAGGGGGCCGAGGACGATACGGCCCAGGCTCAGACAGCGGTCCAGGCCGCCGGCATCGGCCCGGACGATGTGGTGGTCGGGATCACCGCCAGCGGCCGCACGCCGTTCGTCCGGGCCGCGCTGGAGACGGCCCGGGCCCGCGGGGCCTGGACCGTGGCCCTGGTCTGCACCCCGGACGCTCCGCTGGCCGCCCTGGCCCACCAGACGATCACCGTGGCCGTCGGCCCCGAGGTCCTGGCCGGCTCGACCCGTCTCAAGGCCGGGACGGCGCAGAAAATGGTCCTGAACATGCTCACCACCGCCGCGATGGCCCGTCTGGGCCGGGTCTACGGCCCATTTATGGTGGACCTCCAGCCCACCAACCAGAAACTGCGGACCCGCGCCCAGCGGATCGTCTGCCTGTTGACCGGGGCCTCGCCCGAGGCGGCCCGGGCGGCCCTCGAGGCCGCCGGCTGGCGCGTCAAGCTGGCCATTGTGATGCTCCGCGCCGGCGTCGACGCGGCGACCGCCGCCGCCGCCCTCGACCAGGCGGGAGGGCACGTCCACCGGGCTCTGGCTCGCCTGGGGGTCGAGGCGGAGGGAGACGGGTGATGACGGCCGTGCGACCGGGCATCGTGCGCCTGCTCGCCGAGGAGCGCTGGCGGGTCCGCGGGCAGCGCCTGGGCCTCCTCACCAACCAGACCGGTGTGCTCCCCGACCTCCGCTCCACCGCCCGGGTCCTGGCCGCCGCCAGCGACCTGCGTCTGGAGGCGCTTCTGACGCCCGAGCACGGGCTGTGGGGGGCCGCCCAGGCCGGCGAGCCGGTGCCCACTCAGACCGATCCGGCGACCGGCCGGCCGGTCTACAGCCTTTACGGCCCCGCGCGATCGCCGCTGCCCGCGATCCTCCAGGGGCTGGACGCCGTCCTGGTGGACCTCCAGGACGGCGGGGTGCGCTTCCTCACCTACTTCTCGACAGTCGTCGAGGTCCTGGAGGCGGCGGCTGTGGCCGGCTGCCGGGTGCTGATCCTCGACCGCCCCAATCCTCTGGGGGGACGGCTCTGTGGGAACGTCCTCGAGCCGCCGCACCGTTCCTTCGTCGGCGCCCACCCGATCGCCTGGTGCCACGGGCTGACGCTCGGCGAACTGGCCCGGCTGGTGGTGGCCGAACGGCGGCTGGCGGTCGACCTCACCGTGGTGCCCCTGCAGGGCTGGCGGCGGGAGCTGTGGTACGACGAGACCGGGCTGCCGTGGATCAACCTCTCGCCCAACCTGCCCACCCTGGAGACGCTCATCGTCTACCCCGGCACCTGTCTCCTCGAGGGGACGAACCTCTCCGAGGGGCGCGGGACCACGCTGCCCTTCCTCCAGGTGGGAGCCCCCTGGCTCGACCCGTTCGCTCTGGCCGACACGTTGAACGGTCAGGGGCTGCCAGGGGTGCGCTTCCGACCCGTCTACTTCGTGCCCACGTTCAGCAAGCACGCCGGGCAGGTCTGTGGTGGGGTTTACGTGCATGTCAGCGACCGTCAGCGCGTCGACCCGGTCCTCACCGGGCTGGCGGTGCTGTGGGCGGTCCGGGCCCAGGCGCCCGACCGCTTCGCCTGGAGGGAATCCCCACCCGGCCAGTATCCCATCGACCGGCTGGCCGGCACCGAGGCGGTCCGGCGGGCGCTGGAGCTAGGCGAGCCGCCGGCCGCGCTGGTGGAGCGCTGGCGGGCCGATCTCCGCGCCTTCTGGGAGCGCTGCCGGCCGGTGCTGCTGTACTGACGCCTCACCCCTCGCCCGTCCGGTGGGTCCGGATAGGGCCGGCCCGCCAGAGGACCGTAAGGTAGAGAGCGAGCCCGAAGACGAGAAAGTTCAAGGCCCGCAGATCCGGCGCCGGCGGGAGAGAGAGGCCGGCGACCGCTCCGAACCGCCCCAGTCCGGCCTCAAGAAGGGGGAGAGCCAGCCGGTCGTAGCCGCCGATAAGGAGCGCTCCCAGGAGCGGGCCGGGGCCAGCCCGGCCGCCGCCGACAACGACCGTCGCCAGCACCATCGCCGAGACGGTGAAATCGAAGTGGCCGGGCTCGACATAGCCGAAGAGGCGCGCAAAGAGGGCCCCCGCCAGACCGGCGACACCGGCACTCAACGCGAAGGCCAGGAGCTTGCTCTGCACCAGGGCGACCCCGCAACTGGCCGCCGCCACTTCATCCTGCCCACCGGCCCTCCAGGCGCGGCCCAGCCGCGAGACTGCCAGCCGCTGGCTCGCCACCCCGGTCAGCACGACGAGCGTCAGAACCAGGTAGTGCCAGGCGATAGGAGTCGCCAGTTCCCAGCCCAGCAGACGCGGCAGCGGAACGGCAGCGATCCCCCGTGGACCACCGGTCCACTCGTCGAGATTCAGGAGAAGACGCGGCACGATCTCGCCGAAAGCCAGGGTGGCGATCGCCAGATCGTCGCGGCGCAGCCGCAGGACGGGGGCGCTGACCACCGCCCCGATCAGAGCAGTGACACCCGCGCCCAGGATCAGGACGATCACCACTTCGTCGAGCAGAAACAGGGAACGGGTCCACCGCCACAGCGCCGGCGCCAGCAGGGCCGCTGTGTAGCCGCCGACGGCGAAAAAGGCGGCGTAGCCCAGATCGATGAGCCCGGCCAGACTGAAGAGCAGATTCAATCCTCCCGCCAGCAGGGCCAGGAGCAGCAGGCTGACCACCGTCACCTGCAGACGCAACCCCAGGACGGTGTCGAGCAGGGGATAGATCAGGCCAGCGACCAGAAGGCCGGCGGCCACCCAGCGTCCTCCCGGAACGCCACCCGGCGGAGGCGGGCCTGGCGGGGGCTCAGCGACCTCCGCCGGATCGGGTCGGCGCCAAACCATGAGAACCACCAGCAGGGTGAGGGTGAGGACCGGGGTCCAGCGGGGAGCCAGCAGGTAATCGCTCGCCGCCGCGAGCAGTCCCAGCAGCAGTCCGCCGACGAGAGCGCCGCGCGGGCGGCCCAGTCCACCCAGAGCGGCCGCCGTGAACGCCGCCAGACCACTGAGCGCCCCGTGTTGACCGTAGACGCCGTTATAGTAGAGGACGAAGAGAAAAGCCGCCGCGCCGGCGAGGAGACCGCCCAGCGCGAAAGCCCAGCGCGCCGCCTGGCGTGGCGCGACGCCGCAGAGCCAGGCCAGTGTGGGATGCTGGGCGCTGGCCCGCAGCGCCCGGCCGATGGCCGTTCGCGCCAGAAAGCGGTCGACCCCCAGGGCCAGCCCCGTCGCCAGCAGCACGACCACCGCATCTTTAACCGTATACGTAACCCCGAGCGTGGGTGCGACTGAACCGAGGAGATCGGCCGTCGGCAGAAGGTCCGGGACGGCTAAACGGGGAACCTCCGGCGCTCCATGGTGCGGTCGAAAGGTCCCCGCCGCCGTCTCCGGCAGGACCAGGCGCAGCCAGAGGGCGCCCTGATAAAGGACGAACGAGAGGCCGACGCTGGCGATGAGCGGTGCCGAGGGCGCGCCGGCCGCAAAGGGACGAAAAGCGGCGTGCTCCACCACCGTGTTGAGCAGCGCCCCGAAGAGCAGCGCCAGGCCGAGGGCGGCGCCGAGACCGGCGAGGAGCGCTCCCCAGGGGCTCTCCGGGGTCAGGCCGAGCCGGCCGATGAGCAGTGCCACCAGAACGGTGGTCAGGGCGAACAGATCGCCATAGGCGAAGTTGACCGTCCGCACGGCACTGTAGGCCAGGGTGAAGCCCAGAGCCATCAGGGCGATGATCGCGCCGTTGGTGAGACCGTAGACGAGGACCTGGAGCGCCACTCCGGGGCAGAGAACGGTCGCGCAGGTCATATGACCTCCTCCACGCCGGTCGAAAGCCCGGACATCCCTGGAGGCTACTATAGCAGAGCCCGCCGCTCCTCGCCCGGGTCCTCAAAGCTGAGCGCCCGACGGGCCAAGCGGTCGCCGGCGGAAAGACGCGCTCCACGGCAAACCGGCCGCGATTTTCGGGCTTGACAATACCGCCCGCTTCTGGTAAAACTCCGACCAGCACAACCGCATACGGCGTTGCGTTGATGGGGAGTAGTACGGGATCGGCCCGCCGGCAGAGAGCCGGGGGAAGGTGCGAGCCCGGTGGTGGGGCCTCCCGGAACTCGCCCCGGAGCAACGGGACCGAACGGCGGTCGCTCAGTAGGTCTCTGTCGCCTGGCGCCCGATAGAGCGCCCAGAGTGGATGGGGTCAGGGCCCCATCAAGGCAGGGTGGTACCGCGGGATCCGGTTTATCCCGTCCCTCACCGGGACGGGATTTTTGATCGGGTGGAGCGGTCCTCCTCTGGCCCCATCAATAAGGGTGGTACCGCGGGAGCAGCGGCGGCTCTCGTCCCTTGGGACGAGAGCCTTTTCGTTATGTGGGAGGTGGACAGATGGCGATCCATCCGGCGACGCGGTCGGCGGCCTCGGAGGAGCCGCGCAAGGACGAGCCACGGAAACTGAGCGGAGCCCGCATTGTCTGCGAGTGCCTGATCCGCGAAGGGGTCCAGGTGATCTTCGGACACCCCGGCGGGGTGGTTCTGCCGCTCTATCACGTCCTGCCGGAGTACCCCATCCGGCACATCCTGGTGCGCCACGAGCAGGCGGCGGCCCACGCCGCCGACGGCTACGCCCGGGCCTCCCGGCAGGTCGGGGTCTGCCTGGCCACCTCCGGCCCGGGGGCGACCAACCTGGTGACCGGTATCGCCTGCGCCATGATGGACTCGGTGCCGATCGTGGCCATCACCGGGAACGTGCCCACGACCGCTATCGGCCGGGATGCCTTCCAGGAGACCGACATCACGGGCATCACCATGCCCATCACCAAGCACAACTACCTGGTGACGCGGGTCGAGGACCTGGCCCGCGTCCTTAAGGAGGCCTTCCACATCGCCCGGACGGGCCGGCCCGGCCCGGTACTCGTCGACATCCCGAAAGATATCTTTCTCAAAGAGACGTGGTTCGAGTACCCCGAGACGGTGAATCTGCCCGGCTACAAACCGACACTGCACGGCAACGCCCGCCAGATCCGCGCGGCGGCCGAACTCATCGCCCAGGCCCAGCGGCCGGTCATCCTGGCGGGCCATGGGGTGCTGATCTCGGGGGCTGAGGCTGAGCTGCGCGAGTTCGCCGAGAAGACGGACATCCCCGTCATCTGTACCCTGCTCGGGCTGGGGGCCTTTCCGGAGTCGCACGAGCTCAGCCTGGCGATGCCGGGGATGCACGGTGCCGCCTACTCCAATCTGGCCATCCACGAATCGGACCTCATCATCGCCATCGGCATGCGCTTCGACGACCGGATCACCGGCAAGGTCGAGGCCTTCGCCCCCAAGGCCAAGGTCATTCACATCGACATCGACCCGGCGGAGATCGGCAAGAACGTCAAGGCCACCGTGCCCATCGTCGGCGACGCCAAACTGGTGCTGCGCGAACTGATCAAGGCCGTCCAGCCGGGCAACCACCGCGACTGGCTGGCGCAGATCTGGGAGTGGCGGCGCAAGATGCCGCTCACCGTCATCCGCGAGACCGACAAACTGCTGCCGCAGTACGTTATCCGGAAGCTCTACGAGATCACCGGGGGCGATGCCATCGTGGTGACCGACGTCGGTCAGCACCAGATGTGGGCGGCCCAGCACTGGTGGTACGACAAGCCCAACAGTTTCATCAGCTCCGGCGGTCTGGGGGCGATGGGCTACGGCGTTCCGGCGGCCATCGGGGCCAAGGTCGCCAGGCCCGACGAGACGGTCTGGGCCATCGTCGGCGACGGCGGCTTCCTGATGACCATGCAGGAACTGGGAACCATCGCCCAGGAGCAGATCCCGGTCAAGATCGCCATTATCAATAACGCCTACCTCGGCATGATCCGCCAGTGGCAGGAGCTCTTCTACAACCGTCGCTACTCGGCGGCCTACCTGGGCTCGCCGGACTACGTCAAGATCGCCGAGGCCTTCGGCATTCGTGGCCTGCGCCTCCGCACCAAGGAGGAGTGCGACACGGTCCTGCGCGAGGCCCAGGAATACAGCGGGCCGGTGCTGGTGGACTGCATCGTCGAGTCCGAGGAGAACGTCTACCCGATGATCCCCTCGGGTGGCACGATCCAGGAGATGCTGCTCGACCCGGCCCTGCGCGACTGACCTGACCCGAGAAAGGATGCGGCGATGAAGCACGTCTTGGTCGCGCTCTTGGAGGACCGCCCCGGTGTTCTGCAACGGGTGGTCAATCTGTTCAGCCGGCGGGCCTTCAACATCGACACTCTGACCGTCGGCCACACCGAGCAACCGGACATCTCGCGCCTGACGCTGGTGGTGGACAGCACGGCCACCGACATCGAGCAGGTGGTCAAGCAACTCTACAAGATCATCAACGTGCTGAAGGTCAGCGACGTCACCCACGATCCGACGGTGCTGCGGGAGCTGGCGCTGATCAAGGTCACCGCCACCCGCCAGACCCGGAGCGAGATCGTCCAGATCGTCTCGATGTTCCGCGGGCACATTGTGGACGTGGCCGCCGACTCGCTCATCGTCGAGGTCACCGGGACGGAGGACAAGATCGACGCCCTGGTGAATTTGCTGCGGGGCTTTGGCATCAAAGAGATGGTCCGCACCGGGCCGGTGGCCATGGTCCGCGGCCAGAGCGGGGTGACGACCTTCGGCGAGGAGACCCGGCCCCGCCTGCGGGCCGCCGGGGAGTAGCCGGCGCCAGATCGGAGTGGAGAGGAGTGACGATGACGGTCCGAATCTACTACGACGCCGACGCCGACCTCAACCTGCTGCAGGGGAAACAGATCGCGATCATCGGCTACGGCAGCCAGGGACACGCCCACGCCCTCAACCTGCGCGACAGCGGCTGCAACGTGGTGGTGGGACTCTACCGGGGCAGCAAGTCATGGGCCGCAGCCCAGGAGGCCGGCCTGCCGGTGACGACGGTGGAGGAGGCGGCCGCCACGGCCGACATCATTATGCTGCTGGTCCCCGACCAGGTCCAGCGCAGCCTCTACGAGACGGCGATCCGCCCGCACCTGCGGGCGGGCAAGACGCTGATGTTCGCCCATGGATTCAATATCCACTACGGCCAGATCGTGCCCCCGCCGGATATCGATGTGAGCATGGTGGCCCCCAAGGGACCCGGCCACATCGTCCGCCGTCTCTTCCAGGAGGGGATCGGCACCCCGGCGCTGCTGGCCGTCTACCAGGACGCCTCAGGGCGGGCCAAGGAGATCGCGCTGGCCTACGCCAAGGGGATCGGGGCCACCAGCGCCGGGGTCATCGAGACGACGTTCAAAGACGAGACCGAGACCGACCTCTTCGGCGAGCAGGCCGTGCTCTGCGGCGGGGTCGCGAACCTTATCAAAGCGGGGTTCGAGACGCTGGTCGAGGCCGGCTACCCGGCCGAACTGGCCTACTTCGAGTGCCTGCACGAGCTGAAACTCATCGTGGATCTCATCTGGCAGGGCGGGCTGAGCTACATGCGCTACTCGGTCTCGGATACGGCCGAATACGGCGACTACACCGCCGGCCCCCGCGTCATCGACGACCACGTTCGCCAGACCATGCGCCAGCTCCTGAAAGAGATCCAGGACGGCACCTGGGCCAAGAACTGGCTGCTGGAGAACCAGGTTGGCCGGCCCAATTTCAACGCCCTGCGGCGGCGCGAGGCCGAGCACCCGATCGAACAGGTTGGGAAGCGGCTGCGCGCCATGATGCCCTGGCTGCAGGCGAAATAGCGGGAGGCCGGCCAGCGGCAGACGGGAGGGAAGCAGGCAGATGGATCGGGTTCTTATTTTCGACACGACGCTGCGTGACGGTGAGCAGTCGCCAGGGGCGAGCCTGCACGTGGAGGAGAAGGTCGAGATCGCCCATCAACTGGCCCGGCTGGGGGTGGACGTGATCGAGGCGGGCTTCCCGGTCGCCTCGCCCGGCGACTTCGAGGCGGTGCGCCGGATCGCCCGCGAGGTCCGGACGACCAAGATCTGTGCGCTGGCCCGGGCGGTGCCGGCGGACATCGACCGGGCCTGGGAGGCCCTGCGCGAGGCCGAGTCGCCCCGCATCCACACCTTTATCTCGGCCTCAGACATCCACCTCAAGCACCAGCTGCGCAAGACCCGTGAAGAGGTGCTCGAGATCACCGACGCGATGGTCCGCCGGGCCAAGAGCTACGTGAGCGACGTCGAGTTCTCCCCGATGGACGCCACCCGCGCCGATCCCGAGTACCTCTTCCGGATGCTGGAGGTGGCCATCGCCGCCGGGGCCACCACGGTCAACATCCCCGATACCGTCGGCTACGCCACTCCCGACGAGTTCGCCGAACTCATCCGCCAGATCCGGCAGCGCGTTCGCGGCATCGAAAAAGTCGTCCTCTCCGTCCACTGCCACAACGATCTGGGACTGGCCACCGCCAACAGCCTGGCGGCGATCCTGGCCGGGGCGCGTCAGGTCGAGTGTACGATCAACGGCATCGGCGAGCGGGCGGGGAACGCCGCCCTCGAGGAGATCGTGATGGCGCTCAAGACGCGCCAGGATATCTACAGGGTTACCACGAACATCGACACCACGCAGATCTATCGGACCAGCCGCCTGGTTTCGAACCGGACCGGCCTGGTGGTCCAGCCCAACAAGGCGATTGTCGGGGCCAACGCCTTCGCTCACGAGAGCGGCATCCACCAGGACGGGGTGCTCAAGGAGCGGACGACCTACGAGATTATGGACGCGCGCAGCATCGGCCTGGTCAAGAGCACGCTGGTCCTGGGCAAGCACAGCGGCCGCCACGCCTTCAAGACCCGGCTCGAGGAACTGGGCTACCACCTGAGCCCGGAGGACCTCAACCGCGCCTTTATGCGCTTCAAAGAGCTGGCCGATAAGAAGAAGGAGATCACCGACCGCGACCTGGAGGCGCTGGTGGCGGACGAGGTGCGCGGTCCCCAGGAGTACTACCGGCTGGAGCACGTCCAGGTCTGCTGCGGCGACCACAGCATCCCGACGGCCACGGTTAAAATGGTCACCCCCGATGGTCAGGTTCGGGTCGAGACGGCCACCGGGACCGGCCCGGTCGACGCCACCTACAAGGCCATCGACCGGATCGTCCAGCTGCCCAGCAAGCTTATCGAGTACTCGGTCCACTCGGTGACGGCGGGCATCGACGCTATCGGCGAGGTGACGGTGCGGGTCCAGTGCGACGACCGCATCTTCTCCGGCCACGGGGCCAACACCGACATCATCGTGGCCAGCGCCCGGGCCTATGTGAACGCTCTGAACCGCGCCCTGGCCAGCCGGGAGATGACCCGTCAGAGCCAGGCCGTCCTCTGAGAACGCACCGGTAAACCAGGATCGCAGCCCTGAGGAGGGGGAATGGCGTACCAGATCGCCGTCTTACCCGGCGACGGCATCGGTGTTGATGTGACCGCTGAGGCGGTGAAAGTGCTGCAGGCGGTGGGCGAGCGCTTCGGCCACCGCTTCGAGTTCCGTGAGGGGCTGATCGGCGCCGCGGCCATCGAAGCGACCGGCGAGCCCCTGCCGGCGGAGACGCTGGCGCTCTGCCGGGCGAGCCAGGCCATCCTGCTGGGGGCGGTGGGCCATCCGCGCTACGACGAGGACCCGACGGCGCCGGTGCGGCCGGAGCAGGGGCTGCTGGCCCTGCGCAAAGGGCTGGGCCTCTACGCCAACCTGCGCCCGGTGAGACTCTTTCCGGCGCTGGTCAGCGCCTCGACCCTCAAGCCCGAGGTCGTCGCCGGGGTCGATCTCATCGTCGTCCGCGAACTCACCGGCGGGCTCTACTTCGGCCGCCCCAGCGAACGGCGGGTGACGCCGAACGGGCGCGAGGCCGTGGACACGATGTTCTACACCGAGCACGAGATCGCGCGGGTGGTACGGGTGGCCTGCGAACTGGCCCGCCGGCGTCGGCGCAAGGTGACCTCGGTGGACAAGGCCAACGTCCTCGCGACCTCGCGCCTCTGGCGCGAGGTGGCTCAGGAGGTGGCCCGCGACTACCCCGATATCGAAATGGAGCACATGTTCGTCGACGCCGCCGCGATGCGGCTGGTCCGCCAGCCCCGGGCGTTCGATGTCATCGTCACCGAGAACACCTTTGGTGATATCCTGACCGACGAGGCGGCTGTGCTGGCCGGATCGATGGGACTGCTGCCCTCGGCCAGCCTGGCCGAGGGCCGGCTGGGCCTCTACGAGCCGATCCACGGCTCGGCGCCGCGTCACGCCGGCCAGGACCGGGCCAACCCGATCGCCGCCATCCTGAGCGCCGCCCTGCTCCTGCGCTACAGCCTGGGGCTGGAGCCGGAGGCGGCCGCCATTGAGGGGGCGGTCGAGCGGGTGCTCGCGGCCGGCTATCGGACCTACGATATAATGGAGGCCGGAGCGACCCAGGTGGGGACACGCCAGATGGGGGACCTCATCGCCGCCGAGGTCGCCCGCGCCTGAGACCGGCTCCAGGGAGGGATATGATGCCGCGGGTCGTGATCTACGATACGACGCTTCGGGACGGCGCCCAGCACGAAGGAATCTCCCTCTCGCTGGAGGACAAGTTCAAAATCGCCCGGAAGCTGGACGAACTGGGTATTCACTATATCGAAGGCGGCTGGCCAGGGGCCAACCCGAAGGACAGCGAGTTCTTCCGGCGAGCCCGCAGCGAACTCCGCCTGCGGCACGCCAAACTGGCCGCCTTCGGCAGCACCCGCCGGGCCGGCGTCGCCGCGGAAAACGATCCGATTCTGAACGAAGTGGTCCTGGCCGGGACGCCGGTTGTGGCCGTCGTCGGCAAGAGCTGGGTCCTCCACGTCACCGAAGTGCTGCGGACGACGCGCGAGGAGAACCTGCGCATGATCCGCGATTCGGTGGCCTACCTCAAGCGCCACGGCCTGGAGGTCGTCTACGACGCCGAGCACTTCTTCGACGGCTTCCGCGCGGACCCGGAGTACGCGCTGGCCACCCTGCGGGCGGCCGCCGAGGGAGGAGCCGACTGGCTGGTGCTCTGTGATACCAATGGGGGGTCGCTCCCCAGCGACGTGCGGGCGATCGTCGCCCGGGTCGTCCAGGAGTTCCGGACGCCCATCGGCATCCATACCCATAACGATGCCGAACTGGCGGTGGCCAACACCCTCGTGGCCGTCGAGGCCGGGGCGACGCACGTCCAGGGCACGATCAACGGCTACGGCGAACGGGTGGGCAACGCCAACCTCTGCTCGGTGATCCCCAATCTCAAACTCAAGTTAAAGATCGACTGCATCAGCGACGAACAACTGGCCAAACTCACCGAGGTCTCCCGGTTCGTGGCCGAGGTGGCCAACGTCGCCCACCCCAGTCATCTGCCCTATGTGGGCGCCAGCGCCTTCGCCCACAAGGCCGGTCTGCACGTCAACGCCGTTCTCAAGACCGCAGCCAGTTTCGAACATATCCCACCGGCCCTGGTGGGCAACCGGCAGCGCATTCTGGTCTCGGAGCTGAGCGGCCGGAGCAATATCCTGGCCAAAGCGCGCCAGCTGGGCATCGACCTCAGCGACAACGAGGCCGAGGCCCGCCGGCTGACCGAGGAGATCAAGCGGCTGGAGCACCAGGGCTTCCAGTTCGACGCGGCCGAGGCCTCGTTCGAACTGCTCCTGCGCCGCTCTCAGCCGGCGTACCGTGCTCCCTTTGAGCTCCTGCACTTTCTGGTGGTGGTGCAGCGGGCGAGCGACGGCGTGCTGATGGCCGAGGCCACGGTCAAGGTCCGGGTGGGTGACCAGGTGATGCACACGGCGGCCGAGGGCAACGGCCCGGTCCACGCCCTCGACTCGGCCCTGCGTAAGGCGCTGCGGGGGTTCTACCCGGAGGTCGGGCGGGTCCAGCTGACCGACTACAAAGTCCGGGTGCTGGACGGCGAGACCGGCACCGCCGCCCGGGTGCGGGTGCTGATCGAATCCACCGATGGCGAGCGCACCTGGACGACCGTGGGCAGCTCGACCAACATCATCGAGGCCAGCTGGCTAGCCCTGGCCGACAGTCTGGAGTACTTCCTGGTCCACAGCCGCAACGGCCACCGCGCCGGCGTCCAGCCCTGAGGGTGTGTCACGTGAAACCGGCGGGGGCGCCGGACTGGCGCCCCCGCCGCAGCATAGCCTCACCTCCACCGCCGGCGCGCTCTCAGTAGGCCCGAGCGAAGAGAACCCGTCCCTCGACCGGCGCCTGGCACCAGAGGCAGCGGCCGGCGTCCATCGGACGGTCGAAGGGGATGACCCGGATGGTGGCGCCGGTTCGGTCTTTGATCTGCGCCTCGCAGGTGGCCGAGCCGCACCAGTGGGCGTAGAGGAAGCCCCGACGCTCGGCCAGGATCTCCTCGAACTGGGCCAGCGTCTCCACGTAATGGGTGTTAGCCCGCCGGAACTCCAGCGCCCGCTGGAAGAGGGCGGTCTGCAGTTCCTCCAGCAGGGCGAGCACCCGCTGCGGCAGATCGTCCAGCGGCACGGCCCGCCGCTCGCGGGTGTCGCGCCGCACCAGAACCGCCTGCCGCTGCTCGACATCGCGGGGGCCGATCTCGATTCGGACCGGCACGCCGCGCAGCTCCCACTCGGCGAACTTCCAGCCCGGCGTGTACTCGTCGCGCAGGTCGGCCTTGACCCGGACCCGGTCGCGGAGCGCCTGCTCGGCCGCCTGAGCCACGGCCAGCACCTGGGTTCGCTGTTCTTCGGTCCGCCAGATGGGGACGATCACCGCCTGGATAGGGGCCACCCGGGGCGGCAGAATCAGACCGTCACGGTCGCCGTGAACCATAATCAGCGCCCCGATGAGCCGGGTGGAGACGCCCCAGCTGGTCTGCCAGACGTACTTGCGCTGTCCGTCGCGGTCCAGGAAGGTGATGTCGAAGACCCTGGCGAAGTGCTGGCCCAGATTGTGAGAGGTCCCGGCCTGCAGGGCCCGGCCATCGCCCATCAGGGCCTCGATGGAATAGGTCCGGAGCGCGCCGGCGAACTTCTCCGACTCGGTTTTGCGTCCGGGCACGACCGGAATAGCCAGGTCGGTCTCGACCAGGTCGCGATAGATATCGAGGATGCGCAGCGTCTCCTCTTCGGCCTCGGCCTCGGTCGCGTGGGCGGTGTGTCCCTCCTGCCAGAGGAACTCGGTGGTCCGCAGGAAGAGGGTGGTGCGCTTCTCCCAGCGGAGCACATTGGCCCACTGGTTGATGAGGACCGGCAGGTCGCGGTAGGACTGGATCCATTTGGCGTACATCGCACAGATAATGGTCTCCGAGGTCGGACGAATGGCCAGTCGCTCGCTCAGGGGCTCGTCACCCCCCTGGGTGACCCAGGCGACCTGCGGGGCGAAGCCCTCGACGTGCTCGGCCTCCTTGGCCAGGAAACTCTCCGGGATGAGCAGGGGGAAGTAGGCGTTGACATGCCCGGTCGCCTTCAGCCGGCGGTCCAGGTGGGCCTGAATGTTCTCCCAGAGGGCGTAGCCCATCGGCCGGATCACCATACAGCCGCGCACCGGCGCGTAGTCAGCCAGTTCGGCCCGCTGGATCACCTCGGTGTACCAGCCCGAGAAATCGGTGTCGCGGTCCGGCAGGGCGGTCACGTAGCGCTTGGCGGCCTCTGCCATGGTCGGCCTCCTCTCTAACACTGAGAGTTCCCCAATTGACAAGCCTCTACAGTGTCTCTATGTTAGCAAGCCGGTGCTGGGGGACGCAAAGGGGTCCGGTTTCACGTGAAACAGCCCCCGGCAGCCTCCGGACCAGAGGTCGGAGAGATGGAGGGAGGGCCCATGCGCGGCCAGCGCGGTCTCGGTCGTGGGTTGAGCGCGCTCATTCCCCAGAACACTCCCGGCTTTCAGGAGATCCCGGTCGAGGCGATCGTCCCCAACCCCCGCCAGCCACGGCAGCGGATAGCGCCCGAGGCCCTGGCCGAGCTGGCCGACTCCATCCGCCGCCACGGCCTTCTCCAGCCCGTCATCGTCACCCGCCTGCCCTCCGACCAGGGAGCACCCCGCTACCAGCTCATCGCCGGCGAACGCCGCTGGCAGGCGGCCAGGATGGCCGGGCTGACCAGGATCCCGGCGCTGATCAAGGAGGCCACCCCGGAGGAGACGCTGGCCCTGGCCCTGGTCGAGAACATCCAGCGGGCCGACCTCAACCCCCTGGAGGAGGCGGCCGCCTACCGCCAGCTGATCGAGGAGTTCGGCCTGACCCAGGAGGAGGTGGCCGCCCGCGTGGGAAAAAGCCGGGCCGCCATCGCCAACACCCTGCGCCTCCTGAACCTGCCCGAGGTCCTCAAGACCGCCCTGGCCGAAGGCCGGATCACCGAGGGCCACGCCCGCGCCCTCCTGGGATTGCCCTCCGAGGCCGCCCAGCGTGAGGCCCTGACCCGTCTTCAGGCCGAACGCTGGACGGTCCGGGAGACCGAAGAGTACGTCCGGCGCGCCCAGCGCCACGAGACCGCGCCTCCCCCGGAGCCGGAGATCGCCGCCCTCGAGGAGCGGCTCCAACAGGCCCTGGGGACGCGGGTTCAGATCGTCCGCCGTGGACGCGGCGGACGCCTGGTGGTCTACTTCTACTCCGATGAACAGCTCGAGAGCCTGCTGACCCGCCTCACCGCGCCGTGAGCCAGTGCGCGACCACGTGCTATAATTCCGCCCGGGAGTCACGGTCCGCTGTCCCCGCAGACGTCAGATGAGGAGGCACGCGATGCCGGAGATGCTCGCCGGCGCAGAGCCGTTGACCCTCGATCTCCTGCAGCCCGACCCCCTGGGAGTGCTCACCACCACCCGCCTGGTGGTCGCCGAGAGCATCTACGTCTCGATCAGCCGTGGCGCTATCGAGGGGCTGGCGCCGGCCCTGGCGCGAGCCCGCTCCCTGCCCCCCGCCTGGCCCCGCGACCGCCACTTTTTTGACGGGACCGAGAAGACCGTCAACTGGCTTCTCCTGCTCGACGCGCTGAACTTCTCGTTCTGGGGCGATCCTCCCTGGCGCGTCACCTACCAGGGGGAGACCCACGACGGCTACTGGGCCCTGGTGTTGGCCCTGCGCCGGGCGGTGGAGGAGGGCCACCCCCTGTGGGATGCCGGTTACCTGGCCGAGATGTCGCTGCCGACGCTGGCCCACATCCTGCGCGGCGAAAACGAGATTCCCCTTCTTCCCCGCCGGTGGGAGATCGTCCGCGAGGTGGGCCAGGTGCTCCGCGAGCGCTACGGCGGCCAGTTCGCCCGGGCCGTCGAGGCGGCCGGCCGGAGCGCGGTCCGCCTGGTCCTGCAGGTGGTCCACGATTTCCCCTCGTTCTACGACGTGGCCGACTGGCAGGGGAGAGAGGTCCGGTTCTTCAAACGAGCCCAGATCCTGGTGGCCGACCTCTACGGCGCCTTCCAGGGCCAGGCCTGGGGCGAGTTCCACGATCTGGACCAGCTCACCGCCTTCGCCGACTACAAACTGCCCCAGGTGCTCCGCCGGTTCGACATCCTCGTCTACCGCCCGGACCTGGCCCAGAAGGTCGACCACCGGTTCGTCTTCCCTCCCCGCTCGCGGGAGGAGGTCGAGATCCGGGCCAGCACGATCTGGGCCGTCGAATGGCTCCGCCGCGAGCTGGCCAACCACGGCCGCCAGCTGCGGGCGTTTGAGATCGACTGGTGGCTCTGGAACGAGGGACAGCGGTCGTCCGGCGCCGACCACCCATACCACCTGGTCCGCACCACCGATTACTGAGGCGATCCGGGCCGAATGACCACCCGACCGCTCTCGTTCACCGTCGAACGCGAACTGCCGGGAACAGCCGCCCGGGTCGGGGTGATCACCACCCCGCACGGGCCCATTCCCACGCCGGCCCTGATCGTGGTGGGCACCCAGGCCACGGTCAAAAGTCTGACGCCGGACGAACTGCGCGCACTGGGGGTCAGCGCCGTCCTGGCCAACACCTACCATCTCTACCTGCGGCCCGGCCACGAGGTGGTGGCCGCCCTGGGCGGCCTGCACCGGTTCATGGCCTGGGACGGGCCGATGATGACCGACAGCGGCGGCTTCCAGGTCTTCAGCCTGGGGTTCGGTCTCGAACACGGCGTGGGCAAGATCGCGAAGATCTTCCCCGGTGAAGAGACCCGCCCGGCCCGGACCCCGGTTCGCCCCCGGCTGGTGACCGTCGACGACGACGGCGCCACGTTCACCTCCCACCTCGACGGTTCCTCCCACCGCTTCACCCCGGAGAAGAGTATCGCCATTCAGGAGGCGTTGGGAGCCGATATCATTCTCTGTTTTGATGAATGCACCTCGCCGCTGGCCACCTACGAGTACACCCGACAGGCCCTGGAGCGCACCCACCGCTGGGCCCGGCGCTGCCTGGACGCCCGGACCCGCAGCGACCAGGCCCTCTACGGCATCGTCCAGGGCGGTGAATACCGCGATCTGCGCGAGGCCAGCGCCCGCTTCATCGGCAGCCTGCCCTTCGACGGCGTGGCTATCGGCGGCTCGCTGGGAAAGTCCAAGGAGGATATGCACCGCATCCTCGAGTGGACGGTGCCGCTCCTGCCCCCGGCCTGGCCGCGCCATCTCCTAGGCATCGGCGAGCCCGAGGACTTCTTCACCTGCATCGCGCGGGGGATCGATACCTTCGACTGCGTGGCCCCGACCCGCCTGGCCCGCCACGGCGGCCTCTACACCCGCTGGGGACGACTGAACATCCGCAACGCCCGCTACCGCTTCGACCCCGATCCCATCGAACCCGACTGCCCATGCTACACCTGCCGCCATTTCAGCCGGGCCTACCTGCGCCACCTCTTCGTCGCCGAGGAACTCCTGGCCTACCGCCTGGCCAGCCTTCACAACCTCAGTTTCATGCTCCGGCTGGTCCAGCAGATCCGGGAGAGCCTCCGCCAGGGCACCTTCTTCGACCTGCAGGCGGAGTTCCTTCAGACATACCGCGGCCCTCTTGACAGCCCCACCGAGACGCAGTAGACTCCAGGCCGACAAGTGAAGAGAGCCGAATCCCCGCACCGCGGGGAACGGGGGACCCAGTCGGTTGGGGCGAATTCCCGGTCAGGGATAGGGTAGGCTCTTTCAGCCCGAGCCCGTCAGCTAACCTCGTAGGCATTTGAAAGAGGCGTAGCGTCAGCGGTCGGACCGGAGGCTACTGCCTCCGGTTTTCTGTTCGCTGAGACGCCGGAAAGGAGGGGAGCGGTGGAGTACACGCTCATTCTGGCCATCGTCCAGGACATCGACGCCGGCCGCCTAAACCAGGCCCTGGCGGCCGCCGGCGTCCGCTGCACCCGCCTCAACACCGTCGGCGGGTTCCTGCGCGAGCGCAACGTCGCCTTCCTCATCGGCGCTCCGCTGACCGAGGTGGACCGTATCCTTCAGATCATCGCCGAGACCTGCCACACCCGCACCGTCCTCTACGCCCCACCCTTCGGCGAGCCCGCCATCTTCTCCGACGTGGTCGAGGTCGAGGTCGGCGGCGCGGTCGTCTTCGTGCTGCCCGTCGAACGGGTGGTCACCCTGCAGGGTCAGATGGCAGCCACGCGCCGGACACTGCGGTAGGACGCGAGGAGGCCCCATGAAACTGCTGCTAGCCATCGTTCAGGATCAGGACGCCGGGACGATCCTCGACGCCCTGATGGAGAACAACTACCGGGCGACGCGCATCAACACGGCGGGCGGCTTCCTGCGCCGGGGCAACGCGACGCTGCTCATCGGCGTGGACGACGCCGAGGTCGACCGCGTGATCCAGTTGCTCAACGAGCACACCCAGGCCCGCCCGGCGACCGAGGCCAGCGGGGTCACGATCGGGGCCGGAACGGTCTTCGTCCTGCCCGTCCAGGCTTTCCTGCGTCTCTAGTCCGACCGCCCCACACGCCGCGCGGCCCCACGCCCTCCCGTCGCGCCGGATCCCGCCCGGCCGCCGGTCCCCTGTGGTATAATGCAGGCGCCGAAATCGCCCCGCTCGTGATGGACGCGACGGCCAGGCACCCACCCGCGCGGTACCATGCGCGTCAGGGGTATACTGTACGCTATGATCAGGACCTGGTTTCGCCGCTGGCAGGCCGCCCGCCTGGTGCAGGCGCTGGAGCGCCTGGTTCTGACCTTCCCCCGTCTGGGGCCGCGTCTGGGCCCCCCGATCGCCGAGGCCCTGGCGCGGGCCGAGCGCTTCCTGGCCCGTGGGGGTGAGAGCTACCGGCTCCGGTTGGCGCTGGGTCAGGCCTATGAGATCTACGCCGGGGCCTGTGCCCCCGCCGGCGAGGCGGCCCGGTACTTCCAGCGGGCGCGCCAGCACTACGAGGCCGCGCTCAGCCTAGCCCCCACCCACGGGGAACTGACCGGTCTGCCGGTGGCCGTCTTCCCGCCCGACCGGCAGGCCGAGCTCCTGGCCCGCTGGTACCTGGGGCGGCTCCTGGTCGCCGAACACACCGTCCGCGACATTCCGGCCGCTCTGGAACACCTGGCCGCCGTCGTCGCTGCGGTCCCCGGCTATCATCCCGCCTACTACTACCTGGGCGAGGCCCTGGTCCTGGCCCAGCAGTTCGACCAGGCCGAGGCGGTCTGGCGGCAGGCGCGGGCGCTGCCCGGCGCCCCAACCGACCTGCTCGACAAGGTGCTCACCAACCTCCCCCTCGACCAGGCCCACCACGCCAGCCGGCGCGGCGACTGGGCGACGGTGGTCCGGGCGCTGGACCGCCCGGAGGTCCGCCCCCGCCTCCCGGCCGAGGCCCTGCGCCTCCTCGGCGACGCCTACGCCGCCCAGGGCGACCTGAACGCGGCCCGACGGGCCTGGGAGGAGGCCGCCGCCCGCTCGCCCAAGGCGGTCGGCCTGCGCAAACGCCTGCGGCACTCCGACCCCAGCCAGGGCTCCCACTTTTAACCGCCCTCTTATTTGCGAAAAGCCGGCTCGACCGGGTAGGATTATGCCATCAGGGCTTATAAGCAGGAGGGACAGGGCGGCCGTCCTCCGGTCTGGCACCGGGACGCCGACCCCCACGGAGGAGGGAGCGCCGATGGGCGAAGAGACGCTTGCGCCGATGGAGGAGCCCCGTCCGACGCCCCGCGTCGAAGAGTACCTGGAAGCCATCTACAACATGCTCAGCGAGGGCATGACCGTTATCGCTGCCCGTCTGGCAGCCCGCCTCGACCTGACTCCGCCGACGGTCGCCGCCACCCTCCAGCGGATGAGCCGGGACGGGCTGATCGTCCTGAACGACCGTAAGGAGATCGGTCTGACGCCCAAGGGACAGGAACTGGCGGAGAAGATCATCCGTCGGCACCGCCTGACCGAGCGCTTCCTGGTCGATGTGCTCGGTCTGGACTGGGTGACCGCCCACGAGGAGGCCACCCACATCGAGCACGGGATCACCCCGCGTCTGGAAGAGCGGCTGGCCGCCGTCCTGGGCTACCCCAAGACCTGCCCCCACGGCAACCCCATCCCCGGGATGGGCTGGCAGCCCGCACCCGGTGAGTTCCGTCTGGACAAGGCAACCGAGGGCCAGGAGATCGTCGTCGAACGGATCACCGAGGAGGCTGAGTGGGACCCCCGTCTCCTCGAGTACCTGCAACAGCACGGCGTCATCCCGGGAGCCCGCTTCACCGTCGTTCAGGTCGCGCCCTACGCCGGCACGCTGACCCTGCGGACCCCCGAGGGCCGCGAGGTCACGGTGGGGCTGAAGGCGGCCGCCCGGATCTGCGTTTATCCGGCCGGCTCGACCAGCCCGGCCGAGCCCGGCGCGTCTTCCTGAGCCTTCGACGCCGTGACCCCGGACCGCCGGCGTCGGAGAGCGGTCAGCGTCTCCAGCAGGCCGAGCGGGCTGAAAGGCTTGTGAACCACCATGTCCGCCCCGGCCTCCAGGCACCGGCGGACCATCGCCTCGTCCACCCACGTCGTCAGGAGCAGCACCGCCGTCTCGCGCAGGCCCGCAGCCCGAATCTGCCGACAGATGGTCGGACCATCGAGGCCCGACAACAAAGCGTCGACGATGACGATGTCGGGGCGCAGGTGCGGCAGGAGTTCCAGCGCCGTCCGTCCACAGCGGAACGCCCGCACCTGGTAGCCAGCGCGCTCCAGCGTGAAGACGAGCAGCCGGACGATCCGCGGGTCATCGTCGACCACCAGGACACGGGGCGCCCCTCCAGGCGATCTGCGCTCACCCATACACATTCCGTTGCGAGGCTGACACCGGCGCGTCGCTCGCGTCCCCAGAACGCTCTCTCGGCCGCGCCGTCGCTTGCCAGAGCAGCCAGGCCACTCCGGCCGCGATCAGCAGGTCGCCGGGACTGAGGAGGCCACGCACCGGCCACAGCGGCGTGGCGATCCAGTCACCCAACCAGGCCAGCGGGCTCTCCTCTGGCGGAACCAGACGGCTCTTCCGGTAGACGACCGGGGCCCCGGTCGTCGGCGGCTCCACCGTCAGCCCGGTGATCTGGCGGAACGCCGTGGGAGCCACCGGCATGTAGCCGCCATTGGCGACAATGACCAGCGCGTTGGCCACCAGCCCGATCAGGAAGATCTTCATTCCCGGCAAGCGACGGTTCAGGAGAGCGAACACGATCAGCAGGCCGTAAGAGAGGCTGGTGAGCAGGCCGCCAACTGGAGGGTCAACCTGGCCCGACCGCGCCGGGATCTGCGCCAGCACGGCCAGCGCCACCAACCAGAGGGCGGTGAAACGGAGAGCCCCAAGCGCCAGGAGCGGCCGCCCGGCGAGCGCCGCCACCAGCAGCGTGACGGGGATGACAATAACCAGAATCACGGTGCAACGCCCAGAAGAGCAGAATCGCGGCCCCACGGCGTGGGGCCGCGGTGGACCGGACCCGCCGTCGCGAGCAGGCCCGGTCGCCAGACAGGCACCGCTGGCCGGTTAGACCGGCCAGGAGACCGGCGCACCACTGGCCAACAGCAAGCCGGCGAGGGCGAGAAGCGCCCACCCCAACCGCAGCACCTGAGCACGCATGGCCTGTTCCCCTCCCGCAGTGTGGTGTCGGGGGAGAGCATACCAGGAGGCGTTGACAGGCCGTTGACACAGAAGCCGCCCGCTCAGGCCCGCCGGGCGCTGTCGAGGCCACTGGCCACGATCTGCTGGTAGAGACGCTGGAGATGCAGCGGCGGGGGCGGGAGCCGCTCCTCGCGCCGGCGCTGCTGGTAGCGGCGGTAGTGCGCCAGGGCCGCCGCCGCCTGCCCACCCGCCAGGTAAGCCTGGAGCAGCAGAAAGTGCACCTCGTCCTGGAACTCGTCGACGGCCAGCGCGCGCTGGAGCAGGTCGATGCAGCGGTCGATCTGCTGGTGGTCCAGATAGTACCGGGCGACGTGGGTCAGCGCGCGCAGATAGTGCTGCTCCAGCACGCGTCGGGGCTCTTCACACCACTCGGCGTAGTAATCGCGGAGGAAAGGTCCCTGATACAGGGCCAGCGCCCGCTCATAGGTGGACTCCCGGTCGGTGCGGGCGCCCTCGCACAACCGCAAGAACTCCACCGCGTCGCACCAGAACTCCCCTTCGGGATTGAGCCGGTAGAAGCTGCCATCGCGGATCAGGCAGTCATCGTAGAGGGCCCGTCGCAACTGGTAGAGGCTCGAGTGGAAACGGCTATGGGCGCGCTCCGGGTCGACATCGGGCCAGAGGGCGGTGATGATCGCCTCCTCGCTCTGCCACTGGCGATGCCAGAGCAGGTAGAAGAAGAGCTCTTTGCTCTTGCTGCGCTTCCACTGGCTCTCGGTGACCTCGACACCGTCGCGCAGCACCCGCGCATACCCGAGAGTGAACGCCTCGATGCGAGGCCAGCGCGCGGGGCCCGGCCGGATGATGGCCGGCGGGGCGGTCAGCGCCCGGAAGGTCTTGGCCCGCTCGGCCAGTTCACGCAGCCCCCGGCTCTGCGGAGCCACCGCCTGAGCCCGCTTGAGCAGGAGGGGGTTCTGCACGACCAGCGCCAGGAGATGGCCGCAGATCCCCAGACGATCCAGCAGGTCGGCGACCTCCCGCAGGGCCTGGCGGGCCGCCCGTCCCTCGCCCTTCCCCCGCAGCTGGCTGGCCTGAGCCAGAAAGAGCAGGGCCTGGCTCAGCTCTGGGAGGGCCCCGTAGGTCCGCAGGTGCTCGACCGCCGCCGAAAGCACGGCCACCGCCGGTCCGGGCCGGCGGGCGGCCAGCAGCGTCGCCCCCAGCGCCATCTCGGCCAGGCCCTGCTCGAACAGGCTGCCCGTGGTCTGGGCCTGGGCCAGAGCCTGCCGGGCCAGCGTCTCGGCCCGGTCCAGGTCACCCTTCAGCCGGAAGACGTGGGCCAGGGCGCAGAGGGCGTAGCCGACCAGCGCCGCCTCATCGGCCTGGCGGGCGGTCTCCAGGCCCTGCTGATAGGCCGCCATCGCCAGCTCCAATCCCCCCAGGTCGCGCAGGACGTCGCCCAGACTGAGGTCGGCGCAGGCCGCCACCCGCTGATAGCCGGCCGCCCGGGCCTGGTCCCGGGCCATGGTGAAGGCCTCGCGGGCTGCCTCCAACTCCCCCTGGTAGTAGTACACCATGCCCAGGTTGTTGAGCGTCTGGGCGAGTTCGGCCACATTGCCCAGGGTCTGCCAGATCGCCCGGGCGCGCTCAAGATGACCACGAGCGGTCGCTATCTGCCCCTGCTGGATGGCCGCCGCGGCCAGGGCGTCGTGCAGGCTGGCCGCCTCCGCGGTCTCACCCAGATCGACGAAGAGCTGCAGGGCCCGCTCGAGCGGGGGAACGGCCTCGACCAGCCGGCCCAGGCGGGCCAGGGCCAGTCCGTGGGCCTTGTAGATCTCGGCCTGAACGCTGGCGGGCAGCGCCGGATCGAGAGCCGCCACCGCCCGCTCGGCCAGGGTGCGGGCGACCTCGTACTGACCGCTCAGCCGGGCGGCGGCGCTGGCCACCGCCAGGGCTCGCAACCGCAGCGCGGGCTCGGCCTCCGGCTGGTCCAGAAGGCACTGGACCAGCTGGCCGGCGCGCTCCGGCTGGCCCAGCCGCAGCAGGACGGCGGCGTAGACCAGCTGGAGGCCCGGCCGCTGACGCTCCGCCGGCGGCAACTGCTCCAGACAGGTCACGAACTGTCGCCAGCGACCGGTCCGCAGCCACTCCGGACCGACCTGCTCCAGCAGAGCGGCGGCCGGTTGGATCTCGCCGGCCGCGATCAGGTGGTGAAGAGCCTGGTCGGCCTGACCGGCGTGCTGGGCCAGGGCTGCGGCCCGCCGGTGGAGCGCCCGGGCCCAGTCGGGGGCCGTCGCCTGCAGCCGACGCTGGAGGAACTCGCGGAAGAGCGGATGATAACGGTAGCCCCGGTCGGTGGTCTGGAGCGGCAGTCCCAGACCACCGGGGTCCGCCAGCCGGCGTAGCTGCTCGCCGCTGTCGGTCCGCTCCAGCAGAGCATCGCAGGCCGCTGCGGTCAGCTCTGGCAGGATACTGGTGGCCAGCAGGAACGCCTGGACCTCGGCGGCCAGCTGCTCGAGCACCTCGCCGGCCAGATAGTCGAACAGAAGGGGTGAGTCGGCCGGGGAGCCGGTCCGGTTGGCCAGCAGCAGCGCGATCGGCCAGCCGCCAGACCAGGCGTGCAGGCGATCAATATGTGGACGGACGTCGCTCTGCTGCAGGACCTCGACCAGAAAGGCCTCGGTCTCCGCGCGGGTGAAGGCCAGGTCCTGGCTGGTCAGCAAGAGAGCCTCCTGGCCGGCCACCAGAGCGGGCAGACGCCGCAGGCGCGGGAGAGTCCGCCCAGCCAGGACCAGATGGCAGTTGGCCGGCTGCCGGGCCAGCAGGAGATCGAGGAGTTCGACGACCTCGGGGCAGTCGCGGACGGTGTGCAGGTCGTCGAGGATGAGAACGTAGTACTCCGCGATCTCCTGGTAGAGGTCGGTGACCAGGAGTCCCAGAATCCGCCGCAGGTCCTCAGAGGTGCGGGCGGTTTGAGCCAGGGCCAGGGCGGTGCGGCGGCCGACCGTGGGGAACCGTTGACGGACCGCGGCCAGAAGGTAGGTCAGAAAGCCAGCGCCGTCGCGGTCGAACTCATCGAGGGTGTACCAGCAGACGGGCAGGTCGGCCTCGGCGGCGAAGTCGGCCAGGAGGGTGGTCTTCCCATAGCCGGGCCCGGCCTGCAGCACGGTGCAGCGCCGGTCGATGCAGCGATGCAGGAGGTCGAGGAGGCGACGCCGGTGGAGCAGGCGCGCTGGCACCCGTGGGGGAACGACCTTGGTGATAAACGGCACCGTGGCGACCGCGTTCTCCTCGTCCATTCCATCCCGGACCGTGAAGAGCCTTTGGGCCGGCTGCCCCCGTGTATTATACCCGACAAGGCGAGAAGACGGGCGTCGGCTTTTTGTCGGCTTTTTATTGACGCTCTCTCCGGCGGTGTGCTATCGTCCTGGCTGCCGTCCGGCGCGCCGAGGTACCGGTTTGCGTTGGCCGATTGGTAGGGTATAAACTTAAATGATTCACCGAGGGATGTCGTATGCTGGGGAACCGACGGCCTCGGACTCGCACAGCGCAGAGGAGGACGCGGGCGGAGAGCGCGGGCCAGGGACACGTGTCCGGCGGCCCGCGTCTTACTTTGCCCGCTGGAGGCAGACCTTGCGACCGATCAGCCAGATCCTGGTGCCGGTGAACGGCAGTCCGACCGACGATGAGGCGATCCGGCTGGCCAGCATCACCGCCAAGCGCTATAAAGCGCGGGTCCTGGCGATCTATGTCATCGAGGTCAAGCGGACGCTGCCTCTGGACGCCGAGATCCAGCCGGAGATCGAGAAGGGTGAACTGGTTCTGGATCACGCCGAACGCGTGGCCGAGGAGAACGATGCCGAGATCCAGACCGAATTGCTCCAGGCCCGCGAGGTCGGGCCAGCGATTGTCGAGGAGGCGATCGAGCGCAACGTGGATGTGATCATTATGGGGCTGCCCTACAAACGCCGCTTCGGCGAGTTCAGCCTGGGCACAACCGCCCTGTACGTGCTGAAAAATGCGCCCTGCCGTGTCTGGGTCCTGCGCGAGCCGATGCACCAGTGAGCGGCCCGCCGGACAGGCGGAGAGGGAGGAGAGCCATGCGCATCGTGATCCTGGGCTGTGGACGGGTGGGGGCCCGCCTGGCCAGTACGCTCGACCGCGAGGGGCATGAGGTCAGCATCATCGACAAGAACACTGACGCCTTCCGGCGCCTCGACCCCGAGTTCCGTGGCCAGGCCCTGGTGGGCAACGGCATCGATGAGGAGGTCCTGCGCCGGGCCGGCATCGAGCAGGCCCAGATCTTCGCCGCCGTGACCGATGACGACAACACCAACGTGATGGCCTGCCAGATCGCCAAGTACATCTTCCACGTCCCCAAGGTGATCGCACGCCTCTACGACCCGGTGCGGGAGGAGACCTACCATATGCTCGGCTTGGAGACGGTCTGCCCGACCACCGAGGGCGCCTATCAGATCAAGCGCCTGCTGGACGCCCGCTGGCGCCAGCAGGTCGCCAGCGGGGCATCCTCGCGGCCGGAGGAGGGCTGACAGATGTACATCATCATCGCGGGTGGCGGTAAGGTCGGCTACTACCTGGCCAAAGAACTGCTCAACGAGGGCCACGAGGTCCTGATCATCGAGCGCGACAAGCGCAAAGTGGATCAGATCGCCGAGGAACTGGGGAGCGTGGTCCTGCGCGGCGACGCCTGCGAGGCCACCACCCTGGCGGAGGCCGGCACCAACCGCGCCGACGTGGTGGTGGCGGTGACCGGCGATGACGAGGACAACCTGGTCATCTGTCAGATGGCCAAGAAGAAGTTCAACGTCCCGCGCACCATCGCCCGGATCAACAACCCGAAGAACCAGCGCATCTTCCAGTTGCTGGGGATCGACGCCACGGTCAACTCGACCGATCTCATCAAACTCCAGATCGAGCAGGCCCTGCCGGCCCAGGCGCTGGTGCACCTGCTGCACCTGCGGCAGGCCAACCTGGAGGTGGTCGAGGCCCGCATCAGCGACCAGGCGCGGGTGGCAGGCCGGGCGCTCCGCGAGGTGACCCTCCCGCCGGACTCGGCCGTCCTGCTGGTGCTCCGCAACGGGCACGCCCTGGTGCCCACGCCACAGACCGTGCTGCACCCCGGCGACGAGGTGATCGCCCTGACGAAGGTGGAGTACGAGCAGCAGCTCCGGACGCTGCTGGTGGGGAGTTAGCGAGCGGACCGGCGGGCCCCTTCAATGGGAGAACTCGCCTCGGCCGGCGCGGCGACCGCGCCGTTGACCGATGGCTCGGGCACCTCGGCCGGCAGCCAGCCGGGGACAAACTTCTGCCACTCGCGGTGGCTCTGGAGATAGGGGTAGAGAGCGTAGTAAGGTGAGACGTAGGGCTGGAAGGGCGGCCGCAGCAGCGTCATCCGCGCCTCCTCCAGCGTCTTACCGCCCTTGCGGTGATTGCAGGCCCGGCAGGCGGTCACCAGGTTCTCCCAGGTGTGCCGGCCGCCCTTGTGGCGGGGGACGACATGGTCGAGGGTGAGATCCTTGGCGCGCGCCCCACAGTACTGACAGGTGTAATTGTCGCGCCGGAAGATCTCTTTCCGACAGAGACGCGCCTTGGGCCGGGGACGCTTGATAAGATTAACCAGCCGGATGACCGAGGGCCGGGGGAAGACCTGCGAGGGCGACCGCAGCACACCCGGCCCCTGCTCGATGATCTCGGCCTTTCCCCGACTCAGCAGAACAAGCGCGCGCCGCAGATTGCAGACGTTCAGGGGTTCATAATTCTGATTCAATACCAGGACAACCGAATCCGCCACCACTGCTCCGGCCGCCGCAGACTGCTCGCTCTCTATTGTAGCATCCCCGTTCCGGCGGCGGCAACCGGGCCAGCCGGAGGGCGCCTCCTCCGCCGCGCCTGGCCCGTGGCGGCTGTGGTATAGTACCGGCAGGGGAGGAGACCGATGGAACCGCTCACCACCCTGGCCGCGCGCCTGCTGGAGGGCAGCGAGCCCCCGCGGTGGGGCATCATCCTCGGCTCGGGCCTGGGCGATCTGGCGACCGCCCTGACCGCCAGCCGTCGCTTCCCCTATACCGCCATCCCCGGTTTTCCCCGCCCGACCGTGCCCGGGCACGCCGGCGAACTTGTCCTGGGCCGGCTGGCCGACCGGCCGGTGGCGGTTCTGAACGGCCGCCTGCACTTCTATGAGGGCCACTCTATGGCCCAGGTCGCCTGGCCGGTGCGTCTGCTGCACGCCCTGGGCTGTCGAGCCCTGGTGGTCACCAACAGCGCCGGCGGTCTCAATCCGACCTTCCAGCCCGGCGATCTGATGGCGATCACCGACCACATCTTCCTCCCGGGCCTGGCTGGCTTCCATCCCCTCATCGACCCCGCCCTCCCACCAGAGGCCCGGTTTGTCGACCTGAAAGACGCCTATGACCCCGACCTGCGCGCCCTGGCGGCCCGCCTGGCCGCTGACCTGGGATTCGCTCTGCACGCCGGTGTCTACGCGATGGTCGCCGGACCGACCTACGAGACGGCGGCCGAACTCCGACTGCTCCGACTGGCCGGGGCCGACGCCGTCGGTATGTCCACCGTCCCCGAGGTTGTCGTGGCCCGGCAACTGGGGCTGCGCGTCCTGGGTCTGAGCTGCATCACCAACCTGGCTCTGCCGGAGGGACCGGCGCCGGTAACCCACGCCGAGGTCCTGGCCGCTGCGGCCCGGACCCGCCCCCGGCTGACCGCCCTGGTCCAGCACCTGATCGCGAGGGCCGTGGTCTGAGGAGAGCGATGAAGACCCGGTGGGCCGCGCTGGGCCTGCTGCTCTGTGTCATCACGGGGTGTCTGTCGGCGCCACCGCCCGCGCCGACACCGGCTCCCCCTGCTCCGCCGGCGCTGCCGACCCGACCGCCAGCGGCGCAGCCCACGGCCACGGCGGTCCCGATCGCCACCCGACCGTCCCGCCCACCGGCCGGTCTGACTCCGGCCGGGATGCTGGCCCTGCTCGAACAGACCGTGCCCCCCGACCGTGACCTGCACGACCTGGCCAGCCGGCTCCGGCCCACACCGGGAGCCGGCGGCCGCCGGCTCCTGCCACGGCCCGCCGAGGTCGGAGGCCGCGAGTACTTCTGGGTGGCCAACCAGCCGGCCAGAAGTTACTTCTCTGTGGCCGCCCGCCTGGTCCACCGCAGCGCCCACGCCCAGTGGTACGTCCAGGAGGGGGAGACGGTCCCGGTCGAGGCCGTCCAGCGGAGCGCCCAGGCCTTTGAAGAGCGTATCCTGCCACGGATCTGGCAGGGATTCGGCCTCGACCGCTGGCTGGAGCCCCCCGAAATCACGGTCCTGACCGCCCGGGTGCCCGGCGTGGTGGGCTACTTCAGCGCCACCGATACCTACCCGCGCTGGGTCAACCCCTACAGCAACGAGCGGCCGATGGTCTACCTCAACCTGGCGGCCGCTCCCCCCGGGACGCCGGCCTATGAGGCCGGGCTGGCCCACGAGTTCTTCCATCTGGTTCAGTTGTTCCTGGACCCGACTGAGGAGACCTGGGTGAACGAAGGGGCCGCCGAGGTGGCGATCCGGGTGGCCGGCTACCCCAACAGCAGCACCTTTCAGCACTTCCTCCGCCGCCCGGACATCGCCCTGACCGGCTGGGCGGCGGGCGGGACTGACACCCTGCCCCACTACGGGGCCGCCGCCCTCTTTCTGGAGTACTTCGCCCGCCGGTTCGGCGGGTACCGGGCCCTGGGCGAGGTCCTGGCCGACCTCCGGAACGGTCCGGCAGCCTTCGACGCCTACCTTCAGCGCCACTTTCCCGGCTGGACCTTCGCTCAGGTCTTCCAGGATTGGGTGGTGGCGAACGTCCTGAACGATCCCGGTCTGGAGGGCGGCCGCTACGCCCATGTCGAGCCGGGGCTCCGGGTCACTCCCGAGGTTATTGACCAGCTTCCGGCCTGGCTCCCCCGGTCGCTGCCCCAGTTCGCCGCCCATTACTACGTGATCCAGACGGGCAAGCCGACCGATCTGCAGATCACCTTCAGCGGCACTCCCACGGTCCGGGTGGTGGGAGCGACGCCGCGGAGCGGCCGCTTCGTCTGGTGGAGCAACCGTGGCGATGGGATCGCCAGCCGGCTCACCCGCCGTTTCGACCTGACCGGTCTCAGCCGGGCCACCCTGCGTTTTGCCGCCTGGTTCGACATCGAGCGCGACTACGACTACGCTTTCGTCGAGATCTCAACCGACGGGGGGCAGACCTGGCGGACGCTGTCGGGTCGCTATACCACCGCCGCCGATCCCAGCGGCAACAACTTCGGCCACGGCTACACCGGCCGGAGCGGTGGCGCGCTGGTCCCCCGGTGGCTGGAGGAGACCATTGATCTCACGCCCTACGCGGGGCGGCCGGTTCTCCTCCGGTTCGAGTACGTGACCGACGACGCCTACAACGGCGCCGGCCTCTGCCTGGACGATATCGCCCTCCCGGAGATCGGCTTCTTCGACGACGCCGAGCAGGAGGCGGGTTGGGACGCCGAGGGCTTTGTCCGGCTGAACAACCTGCTGCCGCAGCAGTTTTCGGTCCAGATCATCACCCTCGAACCGACCGTCCAGGTCATCCCGCTCCCCCTGGACACCCAGAATCGCGGCCAGATCGTCCTGCGCGGCCTGGGCCGGACCCTCGACCGGGTGCTCCTGGTGGTCGCCGCTGTGACCCCGTTCAGTGTGGAGCGGGCGAGTTACCAGGTGACGGTCGAGGCGCTGCCGGGGGGCGACCCGTGGGGACCCGGTGTGCGGAGTCCGGTCCCACAGTGACATCCGGGGCGCTGGACAGCCCGCCGGCTCTCTGGTAGGCTAACGGCGATGCGACCTGATTCACTCCGACCGCTCGGCCTCAAACTGCGCGGCGCCGGCCGTCTCTGGTCCTGGCCGGGGATAAGCCAGCCACGCCTGGCCCAGGGCCTGCGGCGGCTCGGGCTGGCGGCGCTGACGATGCTGCTCGCCCTGGCCGGGCCGGGGGCCGCCGATCTCGGCGAGCGGCTCGCCGGCGTCACCGCCCCCTACGCCTTCAGCCTGACCGGCTGGCAGGCGCGAGCGCTGGCCGAGCGCCTGCCCGGTCTCCGGTCGCTGCCCGCAGCGCCAGAAAGCCCGGCCGCCGTGGCGCTCGTCCAGCGCTATTACCAGATCGGCGCCGAGCGACGCCGGGTCCAGGGGGAACAGGAGCGTCTCTACAGCCTGCCGAGCGCCGAGCGCCCGGCCGAGGCGGTTGAGCGGACCGCCCGGCAGCTGGCGGCCCTGGACCGGGAGCTGGCCGCGTTGCGGCCCCTGGTCGAGGAGATCGTGGCCGCCCAGGTTACAGCCATCCTGGCCGAGGCCGGCATTGGGCGCCCGATTCTGCGGACCGTCCCGGCGGGCGGCTGGCCACTCCCGTGGCTGGAGATCACCCCTCCGGTGGCCTTCACCCTCTCCCCGCTGCCGGAGGCGCTCTTCATCGCCCCGCGCGACCGCATCGCCATCACCCACACCGTGCTCATCCGACCGGGGCTGGACCTGGCGACCATCGAGCGCCTGGAGGACCGCGTCGAGCAGTGGAACGTGGCGGCGGTCGTCAATCCGATTGGGGGGTTCGCCGCCTACCCCAGCATGGTGGCTGACACCGATCCCCTCCCCCGGGCGCTGGAGGTCATCGCCCACGAATGGACGCACCACTACCTGGCCTTCCGACCGCTCGGACGCCAGTACTTCGCCAGCTACGAGATGCGGACGATCAACGAGACGGTGGCCGACATCGTCGGGCAGGAGATCGGCCGCCAGGTCTACCGCCGGTACTACGGCGGCGCCGACCCACCGCGTCCCGCTCCGGCCCCGGCTGACCGTTCCCGTCCCGATTTCGGCAGCCTGATGCGGGCCATTCGTCGCGAGGTCGAGGCCCTGCTGGCCCGGGGCGACATCGCCGGGGCCGAGCGGTACATGGCCGAGCAGAAGGTCCGCCTGCGGGCCGCGGGCTACTATGTGCGCCGCCTCAACACCGCCTATCTCTCGTTCTTCGGCAGTTACGCCGGCGGGGGCAACCCCTACGAGCCGATGCTCCGCCAGCTGCGGGCCCGCCTGCCCTCGCTGGCGGCCTTCCTGCAGGCGGTCGAGAGCATCAGCCGGCCCGAAGACCTGACCGGACTGGTCCAGCAGCTGCGATGAGGAGACTCAACCGGAGAGAGGGGAGCTCAACCCGCCGCCTGGGCCTGCGCCGCCATCTCTTTCTTCAGGGCGGCCAGCTTGGACATCAGCCGGGAGGTCCAGCGGGCGGCCCGGTTCTTGTGGATAACGTCCTTCTCGGCGGCCTTGCCGATGGCGCTCTGGGCCTGGATCACCGCCGCCGTCGCCGCCTCCAGCTGCTTCTCGGCGATCAGCCGCTCGGCCTTGCGGATCAGCGTTCGGACGGTGGATTTGATGCGCCGATTGCGCAGGCGCCGCTTCTCCGCCTGGCGCAGCGCCTTCTTGGCAGACTTCGTCTTCGGCAACGGGAACACCTCCTCGGTACTCATAACAACTATAGCCGATCCGGCGGCCGCTGTCGAGGGCGGGGGCCGTGCGGCGCTGGCCGCCATCCGGCGGCGCGCCGGCCCCCCCAGCCGCACAGTGGGCCGGTGACCGGAGGGACTGACCGTGTCCGCTCTGCTCACCCTCGGGCTCTTTCTGCTGGGCGTTCTGCTCTTAGAGCGGGGAGCCGATCTCCTCGGCGATCACATCGCCCGCCTGGCCCGACGCACCCGGCTCTCACCGATCCTGCTGGGCCTGCTGACCGTCGGCATCGAGTGGGAGGAACTGGGGGTGGTCCTCATCGCCACCGCCGGTGGCCACGTCGAGGTGGCGGTGGGCACGGTGATCGGCGCCAACATCGCCAACCTGGCGGGCTCTTTCTCGCTGGGGCTGCTGGTGCGGCCCATCCCCATCAACCCGCCCGACCGCCTGGCCCTGGGAGCGATGCTGGGGCTCAGCCTGCTGACCATCCCGCTCTTCTGGCGGGGAGAGATAGACGCCCTGGGCGGTCTGGTGCTTGTGGCCCTCTTCGGTCTCTACCTGGGCGGGCTGGGCGTCGCCCTGGCGCGCGGGCTCCTGCGCTGGAAAGCCACGGCAGCCACCCTGGAGCCGGCCGACGGTCAGGGGCTGATCGGCGAGGTGGGGTTGCTTCTCGGCGGCCTGGGGCTCCTCCTGCTGGGCGCCGAACTGGTCGTCCAGGCGGCCGTGGCGCTGACCCGGCTGACGGGCCTCTCCGGAACCGTCATCGGGTTGACCGTGGTGGCGCTGGCCACCACGCTGCCGGACAAGATCATCGCCATCGTCGGAGCCTGGCGGGGCCACGGGGCGGTCGTGGTGGCCAACGCCGCCGGCTCCAACATCTGCAATCTGCTGCTGGTTCTCGGTCTGGCGGCGCTGCTGGAGCCCCTGCCGGTCGAGGAGACCACCCGGACGGTTGACCTGCCGGTGCTCCTGGGGCTCTCGACGCTGGTCTGCCTCCTGGCCCTGCGCCCCCGTCTGGGGCGAGCGGAGGGCACGCTCCTGCTGACCCTCTACCTCGGCTACCTGGTCTACCGGCTCACCGCCTGAGAGACCGCCCCCGGCTGGATCGCGCTCTGCTCTGGGAGGCGCGGTGAACAACGCAGCCGGAGAACGGCGATGAACACCGTCCGTGGTCTGGCCGAAGTCGTGCTCTGGGTCCACGATCTCGGTCGCTCGTTCCAGTTCTACAGCGAGGCGCTGGGCCTGCCGGTCCTCACGCCACCGGGGACGACCGCCGGGGTCGTCCTGCAGGCCGGCCGGGGAGCCGACCTGCCCCAGACTCTGGTCCTGCTGCCGCTGCCACCCCAGGCGCCGCCCTACGGTCAGCCTCGCCCGCTCCACCATCTGGCGCTGGAGATCGACCCGGCCCAGTTCGACCAGGTCCGGACGCGCCTGGAGGGGCTGGGATACCAGGTGGCCGAGGGCCAGCACCCGTTTCTGCCCGCCCGAACGCTGGCCCTGACCGACCCCGACGGCAACGCCGTCGAACTGCTCTGCCGAACGTGAGGGGATCAGGCATCCGGCAGCCCGACGCGCGCTGACCCATCGGCGGAGGCCGTCACTCTAACCAGGCCCTCCGCCGCCAGGTCAGCCACCAGGCGTTCAAGATCGGCGGGCCGCGGGTACCCGGCCGGGGCCAGCCGGGCGATCAGATCATCCAGGCCGAGGGTCTGGCCTGGCGACAGGTCGCGCAGGGCGGCCAGGATCCGTCCGCGATAGTACCGGCGCGAGCCGTAGAAGGGGGCGGGCGCCTCACGGAGCCGGCGGCCCGTGACCGGCCGGAAGGCGGCCTGGCAGTCCGGGGCCAGCGGGCAGCCGGCGCAGCCCGGCGCGCGGAGGGTGCAGACCAGAGCGCCCAGGTCCATCAGGGCCTCGTTCCAGTCGGCGCTCCGGCCGGGGGGCAGGAGGGCCCGCGCCACGGCCACCAGGTCACGGTCGGGCGGCCGGGGCCGGCTTCCCCCCCAGACGAGGCGGCTGAGAACCCGACGGACGTTGGTGTCGAGAGCGGGCTCATCGGCGCCGAAGACGAAACTGAGAATGGCGCCGGCGGTGTAGGGACCGATGCCGGGCAGGGCCCGCAGTTGGGCCGGGTCGCGGGGCAGCTGGCCGCCGTACCGTTCGACCACCAGCCTGGCCAGTCGGTGCAGGTAGAGGGCCCGTCGGTTGTAGCCCAGACCGGCCCAGGCCCGGAGCACGGCGCCAAGCGGGGCGCGGGCCAGGGCTTCAAACGAGGGGAAGGCGGCCAGAAAGTCGGCGTACTTCAGACGCACCCGCTCGACCCCGGTCTGCTGGAGCATGACCTCGGCCACCAGCGTGGTGTAGGGGGTCCGCTGACGCCGCCAGGGAAGATCGCGCCGGTGGCGGGCGTACCAGGCCAGGAGCCGCTGCTGGCAGGCAGTCCGTCGGGCGGGGTCGGTCAGGAGCGGGTGGTCGAGCATTGCGCAAGCAGTCTAGCACAATAAAGAGGGGTGCTGCAGCCTCCTGCAGCACCCCTCTCAGGCAGTGGCCCCGCGGGGCTACTTGGGCGGCATCGAGTCCTTGAACTGGTCGTAGATGCTCTTGACGATCTCGTTCACCCGCTCGGTGATCTTGGGCCAGGCCTCGGCCGCCGGCGCCTTGTTGAGCAGGATGACGTCGGCCTCGTTGCGGTAGGTGTCGTTGATCTTGGGGAACTGGATGAAGAGGTGGTCGACGCTCTCCTGCGAGAAGGCCGGGTTGATCGAGCCCTCGGTGACCTTGCGCAGGTCCTCGATGCTCTGGCCGTGGCGCTCGGAGATGTACTGATACCAGACGTCGACCGCCTCGCGCACGGTCGGCGGGGTGTTGGAGATCTTGGCGTAGGCCTTGACCGCGTCCACCGAGGTGATGGCCCGAATGACCACCCAGGCGCCATCCTTGTTCTTCGACTGCCGGCCGATGATCCAGAAGTCGTTGTAGGTGGTGACTTTCTTATTCTTCTTGCCGCGGAACGGCACCTGCGGGGCCACCCCGAAGGTGAAGTCCTTGACCACGCTGAAGGTCCAGATGCCCCAGCCCGAGGTCTGAACCATGCCGATCCGCCCGGTCATGAACGGGTTGGGCAGACCGCCGGCGCCCAGCGTTTCGATATCGGCCTGGCTGGGGTGGATCTTCTCCTTCCAGATCCAGTCCTGGAGCAGCTGGTGGGCCTCCACCAGTTCGGGCTGGTCGTAGCGGGTCTTGGGGGCGATGAAGTTGGTGTAGTGTTCATCGAGGTAGGCGTCGGTGCCCCACATGTAGGCCAGGTCGTGCGGCCGCCAGCCGCCGAAGCCGACGATGCCGTAGACCGCGTCGGGCTTGCCGGGGTTCTTGGTCAGTTTCTTGGCGTAGTCGTAGAGGGTATCGAAGTTCCAGGAGGGGTCATTCCAGTCGGCGGGCGGATACTTCAGCCCGGCCTGATCGAAGAGCTTCTTGTTGTAGATGATGAACGTGCCGAAGGTCGTGAGCTGCGAGACGCCCCAGTACTTCCCGCCGATCTTGAACTTGTCCATCAGCCCGGGCAGGAAGTACTTCTCGACGTCCCACTTATCGGCCTGGATGTAGGGGGTGAGGTCCTCGGTCAGACGGCGAGCCCAGTAGTCGATGTAGTTGCCTCCGAATCCCCACAGTTCGGGCGGGTCGCCGGCGGCAGCCATCGCGTTCAGTTTGGGGATATATTCCCGACCCGGGACGATAATGCGTTCTACCTTCAGGTTAGGGGCGACTTTCTTAATCGCTGGCTCGAAGACCTCCTCCTGTCCCTTGTTCTCGGCCGGGTTGGCCCGCACCAGCCACTTCACCACTCCGCTGACCTCTTTCTTCGCCGCCGGCTGAGCCGCGGGGGCCGGCGTCGGGGTGGGAGCGGCCGCCGGCTTCGGCGGCTGAGCGGGTTTGGCGGCCGGGGTCGGGGTTGGCTCGGCCGGCTTGGGGGCCTCGGCTGGCTTGGCCGGAGCCGGCGTCGGGGTGGGAGCGGCCGCCGGCGCACAGGCCGCCGCGACCGGCCCGAGAGCCGCCAGAACCAGTGCTCCCCGCAGCAGGCGCCGTCTGGTCAGAAAGACACCCATTATACCCTCCTCGGTAAATCCCAGGCAACAGAGAGGGGCAGCTCCTCCCCGCCTGGTGTCCGGGATCGGTATAATAGGCTGGCAGGGACGTGTCAAGAGGGTCCTGACGGTCGACCGCCGGTGGTTTGACAGACCCCCTTCCCCTTCGGTATTATCTTGCCAGACGGTGAGAGTGCTGTCGAAGGGGCCCGGGCCCGGCGCTGGCGAGGCCCGCCGTTCGCCGGTCTGCGGGGCTTTTCGTTTTCCCGGCCATCCGGTCACCAGATCCGACAGCGGAGTGAACAGCGTGGTCAAAGACGACATCGCCCAGCTGATCCGCGAGGCCATCGCCGCCGCCCAGGCGGCCGGTCGGTTGCCGACCGTGGCGGTGCTGGAGGTGCCGGTCGAGCGGCCGACCAATCCTGCCTTCGGCGACTACGCCACCACCCTGCCCATGCGCCTGGCGCGGGCGGTCCGGATGGCGCCGCTGCAGATCGCCCAGAGCATCGTCGAGTTCCTGCCGCCCGCGCCTTTCCTGGCCAGCGCCGAGATCGCCCCTCCCGGCTTCATCAACTTCCGCCTCTCGCCGGTCTGGCTGACCGAGCAGGTCGAAGCGATCCTGGCCGCCGGCGAGGCCTTCGGCCAGGTGCCGCTCGGCCAGGGACAGCGGGTGCAGGTGGAGTTTGTGAGCGCCAACCCGACCGGCCCGCTGGGCGTGCCCAATGGGCGGGCGGCCGCTCTGGGCGACACCCTGGCCAACGTCCTGACCCTGGCCGGCTACCAGGTCAGCCGCGAGTACTACGTCAACGACGCCGGCAGCCGCATGGAGGCCTTCTACCAGTCGGTCTACGCCCGCTACCTCCAGGAGCTGGGCGAACCGGCTGAGGTGCCACCCGACGGCTACCACGGCGCCTACCTCATCGAGCTGGCCCACGAGCTCCATCGGGAGTACGGCGACCAGTTCCGCCGGCTGCCCCCAGAGGAGGGGATGCGCCGGCTGGGGGAGATCGCGCTCCGGCGCATGGTCGAGAGCGCCCGGGCCGACCTCGAGGCCCTGGGCGTGCGCTACGATGTCTGGTTCTCCGAGCAGAGCCTTTACGAGCGCAGCCTGGTCCGGCAGGTGATCGATCTGCTGCGCGAACGTGGCTTCGTCGAGGAGCGCGAGGGAGCGGTCTGGTTCGTCTCCTCGGCGCTGGGGGAAGACAAAGATAACGTCCTCGTCCGCTCCAATGGCGTCCCCACCTACTTCGCCTCGGACATCGCCTACCACTACGACAAGTTCGTCCTGCGCGGCTTCGACCAGGTGATCGACATCTGGGGCGCCGACCACATGGGGCACGTGCCGCGGATGAAGGCGGCGATGCAGGCCCTGGGCCTGGACCCCGATCGGCTCAAAATCCTCATCCACCAGATGGTCACCCTGCGCCGGGGCGCCGAGATCGTCCGGATGTCCAAGCGCACCGGCGATATCATCACCCTGCGCGAACTGCTGGAGGAGGTCGGCCGCGACGCCTGCCGCTTCTTCTTTCTCTCCCGCTCGGCCGATACCCACATCGAGTTCGACCTGGACCTGGCCAAACGGCAGTCCAACGAGAACCCGGTCTACTACGTCCAGTACGCCCACGCCCGGATCGCCAGCATCCTGCGCTACGCCGCCAGCCAGGGGCTGGAGCCGGCGGGCGGTGACGTCCACCGCCTTCAGAGCGATCCGGAACTTCAACTCATCCGCAAGATGCTCCAGTACCCAGAGGTCATCGAACACGCGGCCCTGATGCTGGCGCCGCACCACCTGCCCTACTACGCCCAGGACCTGGCCACCGTCTTCCACGCCTTCTACACCCAGTGCCGGGTGGTCTCTGAGGATCTGGACCTCTCGCGGGCCCGGCTCAAACTGGTCAAGGCGGCCAAGACGGTCCTGGCCAACTGCCTGCGGACGATGGGGGTGAGCGCCCCCGAGCAGATGTAGCGGCGGTCGCGCTTCCGACCGCGAGGAGGACCCGTGCGCATCACCGACATCAAAGCCGTCCTCATCGACCTCGGGCCCGATCCCCTGAGCGACGCCGGCCTGCGCAACATCCGCTGGAGCGTCGGCTACGTCGAGGTCTTCACCGATGAGGGGCTGACCGGCTTCTGCCCGGCCGGCGCCAACCCGGCCATCGTCGAAGGGCCGTTTAAGGAGCTGCTGGTTGGCCAGAATCCCCTGGAGATCGAACGCCTCTGGACCCGCCTCTTCCAGGGCTGGCGCCATCCCAAGATGGACGAGGTCATGGCCCTCAGCAAGGTGGACATCGCCCTCTGGGATCTCATCGGGAAGATCCTGAACCAGCCGGTCTGGCGGCTGCTCGGTGGAGCGCGCGAGCGGGTGCCGGCCTACGCCGCCGGCGGCATGTACCAGGAGGGGAAGGGCATTGCCGCACTGGTGGCCGAGATGACCGGCTTCGTCGAGGCCGGCTTCCGGGCGGTGAAGATGAAGGTGGCCGGGGCCTCCTTCCGCGAGGACCTCGAGCGGGTTCGGGCGGTCCGCCAGGCCATCGGCCCCGCGGTGGACCTTATGCTCGACGCCAACCACGCCTGGCTGCCGCACGAGGCCATCCGCTTCGCCCGAGCGGTGGCCGATTGCGACCCCTACTGGCTGGAGGAGCCGGTGGACCCCTGGGACTACCGGGGCTGCGCCGAGGTGGCGCGGGCCCTCGACATCCCGGTGGCCACCGGCGAGAACGTCAGCACCCGCTACGCCTTCCGCGACCTCATCGACGCCCGGGCCGCCGATATCATCCAGGCCGATCCGCTGTACTGCGGCGGGATCACCGAGTGGCGGCGTATCGCCGCCTACGCCGCCGCCCACAACCTGCCGATGGCCCCCCACGGCAACCCGCACATCGGCGCCCACTGCGTGGCTGGCGTCCCCAATGGCCTGATCGTCGAGGTCGGCCTCTATCACGGGCTGCGGCCGACCCGGCCTCCTATCGTCCAGCCGCTTGAGGTGCGCGAGGGGGTCATCACCCTGGGAGAGGCGCCGGGCTTCGGCTTCGTCATCGACCGCGAGGCCATCCGCTGGTACCTGGAGCGACGCTGAACGTCCCTGCCGCTAGCGCTCCCCGGCGACCGTCTCCGGGATCAGCGCCCGGCCACCGGGGTCGAGACGGTCGGCCAGCCAGCGCAGACCGGCGGCCAGCGTCCCCCGCCAGCCCGGACGCCTCGCCGGCGCCTCGGCCAGCCGGCGGGCGATCTCGGCCTCGCGGAGAAGGGCCGCGCGGCGCTCGCGCGCCAGCTGCACGCGCACCTCAAAGTCCCCAAACACGACGACCTCCCTTCAGACGACCATCCGGTGACGGTCGGGCTGCGACTGGATCGGTGGCCCGGCTGTCAGCGTGAGGCTACGGCAGACGGGCGACAATCGCCCGGAAGACGGCGGTGCTCTCGACCCGCAGCGCCCCGGCCCAGAGCGCATCGCCGTCGCCGGGGAAGACCACGTTGAGGTCGCTGTAAGGCCCCGAGAGGGGAATGAGCAGGCGGGTGGGCCGGCCCAGGTCGAGCGCGCCGCGCAGCCGCAGCGGCTGGGCGTAGAGGACCTCGATGGTCGTCTCCCGCTCCCGGTACCGGGCGAGGGTCTCGGGGGTCAGCCCCAGACGGGTGACCCCCTGGATCCGGTCCAGCTGCTCGGCCAGAGCCGCGGTGACCTCCTGATAGGCCGGCTCCCCCGGCCGCAGCCGCCACAGCTGACCGGCGCGGGAGACCCGGACCTCGACCGGGGCTGGTAGCGTCTGCGGCCAGAACCAGAGGGGATCGCGTCGGCCGACCGCCCCGGTGGTGTAGACGACGCAGCCGACGAACGTGGCGATGACCAGCAGCGGGGTGAGCAGCCGCCAGGCTTTCACCGATGCCTCCCGAATAAAAGTTCGGAATACATGTTCGGGGCAGGCGTGACAAAAAGCAAGAGACGGGGCGTGAAAAGTGCGTAAAAAAAGCGGCCTTGTGGCCGTCCCTTCCCCCTGCTATAATCGTCACCACACCGATGAGGGGGGGTGCAGCCGCCCCCGTCATCGACCGTTGGGGGAAAGATCGATGGAGAAACGGCGGCTCGGGCGCACCGGGCATCTGAGCACCGTCATCACCTTCGGGGCGGTCGCCCTGGCCCGCGTCTCCCAGGCCGAGGCTGACCGGGCCATGGAACTGGTCCTGGAGTACGGCGTCAACCACATCGACGTCGCCCCCTCCTACGGCGAGGCCGAGGTCCGCCTCGGCCCCTGGATGCCGCAGATCCGGTCGCAGGTCTTTCTGGGCTGCAAGACCCAGCAGCGCACCCGCGAGGGGGCCTGGGCCGAACTGCACCGCTCGCTGGAGCGTCTGCGGGTGGACTCGTTCGACCTCTACCAGCTCCACGCCGTCGGGACGCTGGAGGAGCTGGACAAGTGCACCGCCCCCGGCGGGGCGCTGGAGGCGATCATCCAGGCCCGTGAGCAGGGGCTGGTGCGCTGGATCGGCATCACCGGCCACGGCCATCAGGCGCCCGCTACCCACCTGGAGGCCCTGCGCCGCTTCGATTTCGACACTGTCATGTTCCCCCTCAACTTCGTTCTCTACAGCGACCCGGCCTACCGGGCGGCGGCCGACCAGTTGCTGCGGGTGGCCCGGGAGAAAGACGTGGGCGTCCAGATCATCAAGACCGTGGCCCGCGGCCCCTGGGGAACCGAGCCCAAGACCCACGACACCTGGTACGCGCCGTTCACCGACCCGGAGAAGATCGACCGGGCGGTGGCCTTCGTTCTCAGTCTGCCGGTGACCACCCTGACCACGCCGGGCGACCTGCGCCTCCTGCCCCACGTCCTGGCGGCCGGGGCCCGTTTCCGTCCGCTGAGCCAGGAGGAGATGGCGGCGCTTCTGGCCGAGGCCCGTCAGTACCAGTCGCCCTTCGCCGCCTGAGCCCCAGCCCGGCCGCCCCGGTCCGCACCGACCCTGGCGGAGGCGGTCCCTCAGTGCTCCTGGCCGGCCCGGCCAGGGGGGGCGGGCGACGACCGGCCGGACCACCATCTGGCCTGCGGGACGCCGCTCACACCGGACTGGCAGCCGTGAGCATTGACAGGCGGCTGCTGGTCTGCTATGAGAGACAAAGCACCGCCTGTGCGGAGAGGGGCGATGTCTCCGGCTGAGACGCTCCAGCGGCGTCTGGAGCGCGGTGAGTGGGTGCTTCTCGACGGGGCGCTCGGCACCGAACTGGTCCGGCGTGGTGTGCGCTGGCGCGACCACGGACTGCGGCTGGCGCCCGGGGCGGTCCAGGCGCTGCATGAGGAGTACCTTCTGGCCGGGGCCGACGTCATCCGCACCAACACCTTCCAGCTCAACCGCCGGCTTTATCTCAACGTCTTCCGCGACCGTGCCCATATGCGCCGGATCGGGGCACCGGACCTGGAGGAGCGACCGGTCCGGCTCCTGGAGCAGGCGGTGGCCCTGGCCCGGGCGGCCCGGGCGCGGGTCGGCCGGCCAGAGGTCGCCATTGCCGGCGTCATCGGCCCTCTGGAGCACTGCTTCCGGCCTGACCTCGCCCCGCCGGCCACGGTCGCCCGGGCCGAGCACGCCGAGATCGCCCAGACGCTGGCCGGAGCCGGGGTGGATCTCCTGCTGCTGGAGTCGATGAACACGCTGGCCGAGGCGATGGCGGCCCTGGCTGCGGCCCGCGAGACCGGGCTCCCGGTCTGGGTCAGTTTTGTCCTGGGGCCGGAGGGCGATCTCCTGAGTGGCGAGCCGCTGGCCCAGGCCGCTCAGAGGGTGCGCCGGGAGGGCGCGGCGGCGGTGCTGGTCAACTGCGCCCCACCCGCGGATATCGGCCGGGCGGTCGGCGTTCTGGCCGCGCTGGGGATGCGCCCCATCGGCGCCTTCGCCCACATCGGCCGCTTCGACCCGCCCAGCTGGAAGTTCGAGTTCTATCCCCAGTTCACCGGGACCGAGGAGTGGCCGCCCGAACGCTATCTGGCGGCGGCCCGCGCCTGGCAGGCGGCCGGCGCCCAGATCATCGGCGGCTGCTGCGGCACCACGCCGGACCACATTCGGGCCCTGCGGGCGGGCCTGGAGGCCGCACCGTGAGCTACGAGGCTATCCGCGAGCGGCTCGCGCGGGGGGAGACCGTTCTCCTCGACGGCGCCATCGGCACCGAGATCCTGCGCCGCCAGGTCAGCTGGGCCGACCACCAGCTGCAGCGCCGTCCCGAGGTCGTCCAGGCCATCCACCGCGACTACATCCTGGCCGGGGCCGATGTCATCACCACCAACACCTTCCAGCTCACCCGGCGCAGTTTCCTCAACCATTTCCGCGACCTGGCTCACCTCCGGCACATCGGGGCGCCCGATCTGGAGACTCGCTGGCGCGACCTCATTCGGGCCGGCGTCCGGCTGGCCCAGGCGGCCCGGGCTGCGGCGGCCGGCGGCCGGCCGGTGGCCATCGCCGGCTCGCTGACCACCCTGGAATGGTGCTTCCGCCCCGACCTGGCCCCCTCGCCGGCGGCGGCCGAGGCCGAGTACCGCGAGACCATGGCCGTCTTCGCCGAGGCCGGCGTGGACCTGCTCCTCATCGAGACGGTGAACGCGATCCGGGAGGCGGTGGCCGCCGCCCGCGCCGCCCGGAGTCTCGGCCTCCCGTACTGGGTCTCGTTCGTCCCCGACGAAGAGGGGCGTCTTTTCACCGGCGAGACGCTGGCCGAGGCCGTCCAGGCGCTGGCGCCGCTGGCCCCGGAGGCGCTGCTTCTGAACTGCGCCCCGCCCGAGGACATCACCCGAGGCCTGGCGGTTCTGGCCCCGGTGGCCCCCTGCCCGGTCGGCGTCTACCCGCACATCGGCCGCTTCGACCCGCCGGAGTGGCTTTTCACCGACGAGTATCCGCCCGAGCGCTACGCCGCCCTGGGCCAGCAATGGCGGGCGATGGGAGCGCGCATTCTGGGCGGCTGCTGCGGCACCACCCCCGATCACATCGCGGCACTCCATCGCCGCCTGAGACCGACCGCATGACCGGACGCTACGATGCCATTATCGTCGGCGGTGGCCATAATGGTCTGGTGACGGCTGCCTACCTGGCGCGGGCCGGCTGGCGGGTGCTGGTGCTCGAGCGCCGGGCGGTGCTCGGCGGGGCCTGTGTGACCGAAGAGGTCTTCCCCGGCTACCGCGTCTCGACCGCCGCCTACCTGGTGAGCCTCTTTCCGGAGAAGATCGTCCGTGAGCTGGACCTGCGGCGCTTCGGCTACCACGTCTGGCCCAAGGACCCGGCCTACTTCTCCCCGCTCCCCGATGGGAGATATTTCTTTATGTACCCCGATCAGCCGCGGACCTGCGCCGCGATCGCCCGGTTCTCGCCCCGCGACGCCGCCCGCTACCCGGATTACGCGGCCCAGATCGAGCGGCTGGCCCGGTTCATCGAGCCGCTGCTGCTCCGACCGCCCCCGAACCTGCCCCCACGCGACCTGACCGACTGGCGGCTGCTCCTCGACCTGGCCCGTCGGTTGCTCCGTCTCGGGCCGGCCGATCTTTCCGCCCTGGCGCGGCTCTTCGCGGCCAGCGTGGCCGAGATCCTCGACCAGTGGTTCGAGAGCGAGCCCCTCAAGGTGGCCCTGGCCACCGATGGGGTCATCGGAGCCCCGGCCGGCCCGGCGTCGCCGGGCACGGGCTATGTCCTGCTCCACCATGTGATGGGCGGGGTCGGGGGTGTTCGGGGTCTCTGGGGCTTTGTCAAAGGCGGCATGGGCGGGCTGACCCAGGCCCTGGCGGCCGCCGCCCGGGCGGCGGGAGCCGAGATCCGGACGCTGGCCCCGGTCAGCCGGATCCTGGTCCGCGACGGCCAGGCCGCGGGAGTGGTGCTGGCCGACGGCAGCGAGTACCGGGCGCGGGTGGTCGTCGCCAACACCGACCCGAAACGCACCTTCCTGGACCTGGTCGGGCCAGAGGCGCTGCCTCCAGAGTTCGTCGCCCGGATCCAGGCCTACCGCTGCACCGGCGTGGCCTTCAAGATCAACCTGGCGCTGGGCGAGCTGCCCAGCTATACGGCTCTGCCCGGCACGGCCCCGGGCCCCCAGCACCGGGGGACCACCCATATCTGCCCCTCACTTGAGGCCCTCGAACGGGCCTGGGACGATGCCAAGTACGGTCAGCCCTCGCGCGAACCGCTGCTGGAGATCACCATCCCCACCGTCTACGACCCGGACCTGGCCCCGCCGGGCAAGCATCTTCTGTCCATCTTCGCCCAGTACACCCCCTACCAGCTGCGGAGCGGCTCCTGGGCCGAGGAGAAAGACCGCTTTGTCCGACGGGCGATCGACCTTCTGGCCCAATACGCGCCCAATCTCCCGGCGGCCATCGAGCACGTCCACGCCCTCTCGCCGCTCGACCTGGAGACGGAGTACGGTCTGACCGGGGGCAGCCTCTTCCACGGCGACCTGCGCCTGGACCAGCTGTTTGTCTTTCGCCCGGCGCCCGGCTGGGCCCGCTACGCCACCCCCATCCGGGATCTCTATCTCTGTGGCTCCGGCACCCACCCCGGCGGGGGTGTGACCGGAATGCCCGGCCATAACGCCGCCCACGAGATCCTGCGCCGGACCCGGCGCTGACCCCTTGACAGCCGATGGAGCGGCCAGTACACTCTTCGCCAAGAGCGCTATCGGCCCGCGGGCCGATGGGAAGGAGTGGTATATGGCTTCCCGGCGTCTGGTCCGGCTGATCGCCATCGGGGGGACCGTGGCTCTCCTGGGTGCCGCCTGCGTGAGCCAGGCGGCCACCGCCCGCGAGGGCCAGGGGCCCGGAGGTTTCCTGGTCTTTCGCCTGCCGACTCTGCCGGCCCTGACCGTCCAGCCGGCCGCCGCCCCGCCGGTCGCCCCGGAGCGCACGACCGAGCCGGCCGCTCCGGTTCAGGGGCCGGCCACCACCGCCCCGGCTCAGACCCAGACCCAAACCCAGACCCAGGCCACCGACCAGGAGATGGTGGGCGCCTACTGCCATCCCGGCCACTAGCCAGACGGCCGCCCGAACCTGGCGAGGCCCACCCCCAGGGCACGGTTCTCCACCGCCCTGGGGGTGGGCCTTCTGTCTGAAGGCCGCCGGGACGTCTCTGGCCCTGGCCGGCTCAGTGGATCACGATCTGGGTGACAACGTAGAAGACGCCGATGACGAAACTGCCGGCCAGGATGGCCGCGGCGACGCTGTTCTCCTGAAAGATCTCCTCAAGCAGCCGGTAGCGGCGCTGGAAGACCTCGAAGACCACCACCACGATCGCCACCGCCACGACGCTCCAGACCACGGTCAGGAGCAGGCTGAGCAGAAAGCGGCCGATCTCCACGGTGGACAGCCTCCTCTCGCGAGCTGAAACGGATCCCACCGGTTCACCGGGGCGGCGGGGAGGCGGAGCACGCCGGGGCGCCCCTCAACACCGCCCGGGCTACCGGCGCAGGCTGCGAACCGAGGGCAGAGACGGCTTCAGGCGCGGGGCCTGAACCGAGGGCCGGGACTTCAGGCTGGGCGCCGGCGAGAGCCGGTCCCCGCTACTGGGAACGCCGCTCTTCCGCAGCACCGCCGAACCACTGCCGGTGCCACCGGTCTGGCCGCTGGCGTAGGGGGTCCGACCGCTGACGGCGGTCCCCCCACCGGTCCCCGCCGCCTGCCCACCCACGACGGTCGCGCTCGGCCGCCACCGCTCGTAGTCCGGCCGTGTCGGCCGGTCGCTGCCGATGCTCCCGGTCAGGACCTCTTCCCGCCCAGCCCGATCGGTCGGTGGATAGCGGTAGGCCGGACGGTCGGGCGGGGGCTGGGGCGCCTCCGGCGCCGGCTGGGTGATGACCACCGGGTCCCGGCCCAGCGATCCGGCCAGATGTCCCAGGAGGAAGGGGAACCAGAGGCTGCCGAACTCGCCCTGCTTGTCGCGGCCCAGGACCGTGATCGGCTCGTCGGGCTTCAGGTGCAGGATGGGCTCGCCGTCGCGGACCTCCAGAAAAGTCCGGCCGTCCTGAACCATCTTGAGGTCCCGCCGCTCCAGGCGGTGCACCTGCCCCTGCGCGTCCACCCAGTGGAGGCTGTAGGTCTGGCCGTCGTAGGTCACCGAGCCCGGCCGCACCTCGTAGGTGCCATCGGGCAGCCGGTCGGCGGCACAGCCGACCAGCCAGAGCGCCAGGAGCAGCAGCGCGATCAATCCCACCGCCCGCCGCAGGGCCGATATCACCGGTCAACTCCTGAGGGCGACATCATGGGCAATTATAGGGTCCGCCGGCCCGCCCGTCAACAATCCCAGCCACCTGGCAGGGGGCCGCTGACCCCGGCTGTCCGCCCGGTGGTCTCCGGTTGCCCCCAGAAGGCCCGGTCACTTAGGCAGAAAGCCCAAAAACCTGCCCCATGATTTTGGGCAGGGGCGCTATAGGCCCCGGCTGGCGCTCACCCCTATTGTGAATATTGTATAATTCGGCGCGGAGAACCCTGGCAGGAGGCAGTGGTCCGTGCGCACCTTCCGCCTGGCCCTGGCGCAACTCAACCCCACGGTCGGCGATCTGGCCGGGAACGCCGCCAAGGTCGTCTCGACCCTCGACGCCTGCCGCGACCTGGCCGTGGACCTGGTGGTCTTCCCCGAGCTGATGATCACCGGCTACCCGCCCGAAGACCTGTTGCTCAAGCCCCGTTTCATCAGCGACAACCGCGCCGCGCTGGCGTCGGTTCTGCCGGCCACCCGTGGTCTGGCCGCCGTCGTCGGCTTCGTCGACGCCGCCAACGGCGACATTTACAACGCCGCCGCCCTTATCGCCGACGGCCGTCTGGTGGACATTTATCACAAGCAGTATCTCCCCAACTACGGGGTTTTCGACGAGGACCGTTACTTCCGGGCTGGCACCCGGACGCCGGTCTACGTTCTCGGCGGGGTCACGATCGGCCTGGGGATCTGCGAGGACATCTGGTACGCCGCCGGGCCGGCCACCACCCAGGCCCTGGCCGGGGCCGAGGTGATCCTTAATATCAACGCCTCGCCCTACCACGCCGGCAAGCGCCTCTTCCGCGAGCGCATGCTGGCCACGCGGGCCAGCGACAACGGCGCCATCGTCGGCTACGTGAACATGGTCGGCGGCCAGGACGAACTGGTCTTCGACGGCGGCAGCGTGGTCTTCGACCCCGAGGGGACGGTCATCGCCCGGGCCCGCCAGTTCGTCGAGGACCTGCTCATCGTGGACCTCGACGTCGAGGGCGTCTTCCGCCGCCGGCTGCACGACCCGCGCTGGCGCAAACTGGCCCACCAGACCGAGGGCCGGGTCGAGCGGATCGTGCTCTCGACCGAGCCGGTCCAGCGGGCGCGGCCGCCGGTCGAGCGGCGCATCGAGACGCCGCTGGAGCCGGTCGCCGAGATCTACCAGGCGCTGGTCACCGGCACCCGCGACTACGTCCACAAAAACGGCTTCCAGAAGGTGGTGGTCGGGCTGTCCGGCGGCATCGACTCCAGCCTGACCGCCGTCATCGCCGCCGACGCGCTGGGCCCGGAGAACGTCGTCGGCGTCTCGATGCCGTCGCGCTTCTCCTCGCCGGGGAGCCTCGAGGACGCCCGGACGCTGGCCGAGAACCTGGGCATCGAACTGCTGGTCATTCCCATCGAGCCGGCCTTCCAGGCCATGCTGCAGATGCTGGCCGGTCCCTTCGAGGGCACGCCGTTCGGGCTGGCCGAGGAGAACCTCCAGGCCCGCATCCGGGGCAACATCCTGATGGCCCTGGCCAACAAGTTCGGCTACCTGGTCCTGACCACCGGCAACAAGAGCGAGATGGCCACCGGCTACGCCACCCTCTACGGGGATATGGCCGGCGGCTTCGCCGTCCTCAAAGACGTCCTCAAGACCACCGTCTACGCCCTGGCCCGCTATCGCAACGCCTGTGGCCCCCGGCCGGTCATCCCGGAGAGCGTGCTGACCAAGGAGCCCTCGGCCGAACTGCGGCCCAACCAGCGGGACACCGACAGCCTGCCGCCCTACCCGGTCCTGGACCCCATCCTCAAGGCCTACGTCGAGGAGGACCGGTCGTTCGAGGAGATCGTGGGCCTGGGGTTCGACCCGGAGACGGTGCGGCGGGTGATCCTGATGGTCGACCGCAGCGAGTACAAGCGGCGGCAAGCGCCGCCCGGCGTCAAGATCACCCCCCGGGCCTTCGGCAAGGACCGGCGCCTGCCCATCGCCAACCGCTACCGGATGGTCTGAATGGTCTCGGGACGGTTTCAGACCGGTCTGACCGTTGAGACGTTGATTCGGCTGGCCTTCCCGGCCGGAACCGAGCTGGTGGCCGGGGCCGGCGGGCTGGGGCGCGAGGTGACCTGGCCGGCCACGCTCCGGACGCGCCCGCCGGCCTTCCAGTCGCTGCGCGGCGGCGAGGTGGCGCTCATCGCCACCGAGGCCATGCGCATCCTGGACCCCTCCCTCACCCTGGTCCAGGTCATCCGCTCGCTGGCCGGCGTCGGGGTGGCCGCCGTGGCCGTCCTGGGCGAGATCCCGCCCGAGGCCCGCGACCTCAGCAACAAGCTGGATCTGCCGCTCCTCAAACTGCCCGCCGGCACGAACCTGCACGATCTGGAGCAGACGATCACCCGGACGGTCGCCGACTGGCGGACCGAGCTGCACCAGCGCGGCCAGGAGATCTACCGCCAGTTGACCGAACTGGCCCTGGCCGGGCGCGGGATCGTGGCCATTCTGGAGCGGCTGGCCGCCCTGGTCGGCAACCCGGCCGTCCTGGAGGACATCGAGACCGGCCAGCGCTACATCGGCAGCCTGCCCGGCGAAGAGGCCCACGAGAGCGTCCTGGGGCCCCTCCTCGAGGAGCGGCGGAGCGACCTGGCGGACTGGCCCCGCGGGGTGCCCAACGCCGCCGACCCACCGGTTGAGCGCTTCCCGCTGGCCCTGGGGCTGATGCGGCTGGTGGCCCCGGTGGTCGTCCGCGAGCGGGTGGCGGCCTATCTTTCGGTCATCGGACCGCCGGAGACGCTGACCGAACTCGACGCTCTGGCCGTGCGACGGGCGGCCGCCGCCTGCGCCATCGAACTGGCCCGCGAGCGGGCGGTTCTGGAGACCGAGGACCGGCTGCACGCCGACCTGGTGGACAGTCTGCTCAGCGGCACCTACGGCTCGGTCGAGGGGTTCCTGGCCCGGGCCGAACGCCTGGGCTACGACCTCCGCCAGCCCCACGCGGTGGTGGTCTTCGCCGCCGACGGCGCCAATGGCGAGGCCAGCCGACTGCGCGAGGCCCTGCTGCGCGAGGCCAACCGCCGTGGCCTGGCGGTGCCCTGCACGGTGAAAAGCGGCCGGCTGATCGCCTTCTACCCGGTCGGCGAGGGCAGCGAACCCCCGGCCCTGAAATCGACCGCGGAGCACCTGCGGACCATCCTGGCCCGCGAGACCCAGGCGGTCGTCTCGGGCGGGCTGGGCCGCCTCTACCCCGGCCTGGAGGGCCTGCGCACCGCCTACCGCGAGGCCGAAGGCGCCCTGCTGCTGGGAACTCGCCTCTTCGGCCCGGGCCGGCTGACCTACTTCGGCGACCTGGGGCTCTACCGGCTGCTCCTGGCCATGCAGGGGCGGGCCGAGCTGGAGGCCTTCTACCAGGAGACGCTGGGCCGGCTGGTCGAGTACGACCAGCGCAACGCCAGCGACCTCCTCAAGACCCTCGACGCCTACTTCCGCTGCCACGGCAGCCCGACTGCGGCGGCCGCCGCCCTGCATGTGCACCGCAACACCCTGCTCTACCGCCTGAGCCGCATCCGCGAGATCACCGGGCTCGACCTGGACGACGCCGAGGTGCGCCTGGCCCTCCACCTGGCCCTGCGCATCGGCGAGGTGCTGGCCGCCACCCAGCGCCAGCCCGCCCCTCCCGGATTGTGACAAGCGCCCAATTCTGACGCCGAAAAATTGGTCACTCTGCCCATTGCAAGACAGCCGATCAGGCACCTAAGACGATCCCGAGCGGCGTGATCTTGGGCCGGCCGTCGCCCCACCGAGCCCGAGCGGCTGGCCCAGGCGGAGGAGGAGCGGCGATGACACGCTGCCGGCGGGCGCTGGCAGGGGTGCTGCCGGCCCTGGCGGTGGTGGGCGTGGCCCGGGCGGCGGACCCGACGCCGGCCGACCTGGCTCTGGCGGTGGATGCGGTCTGGGTGCTCGTGGCCGGGGTCCTGGTCATCTTCATGCAGGCCGGCTTCGCCCTGCTCGAGGCCGGCCTGACCCGCACCAAGAACGCCGGCCACGTCGCCGCCAAGAACCTTATCGTCCTGGCCAGCGCCTCGCTGGCCTTCTGGGCGGTCGGCTTCGCCGTCGCCTTCGGCACGGGTACCCCCCTCTTCGGCACCAGCGGCTTCTTCCTGGCCGTCTCCCCCGAGGAGGTCGCCACGGTCTTCGCCTCGCTGGCCGCCTCGACCGTGCCGCTGGGCGCCAAATATCTCTTCCAGGTCGCCTTCTGCGCCGTCTCGCTGGCCATCGTCTGGGGCGGGATGGCCGAACGGACCCGGCTGGCGGTCTATCCCCTCTTCGGCCTGGCCTACGCCACGGTCATCTACCCGGTGGTCGCCCACTGGATCTGGGGCGGGGGCTGGCTGGCCGGGCTGGGGATGCAGGATTTCGCCGGCTCAACGGTCGTGCATCTCCAGGGCGGCACCGCCGCCCTTATCGGCGCCATGCTCCTGGGTCCGCGGCTGGGCAAGTACAACCCCGATGGCACCCCCAACCCGATCCCGGGGCACAACCTGGCCTTCGCCGTCCTGGGGGTGTTCATCCTCTGGCTGGGCTGGTTCGGCTTCAACCCCGGCTCGACGCTGGCGGCGGTCGGCGGCTTCTTCGCCTACGTCGCCCTGACCACCCACCTGGCCGCCGCGGCCGGCGCGCTGGCCGGCCTCGGCGGGGCCTGGCTCTTCCTGGGCAAGCCCGACATCGGCATGATGCTGAACGGCATCCTGGCGGCCCTGGTGGCCATCACCGCCGCCTGCGCCTTCGTCGAGCCCTGGGCCGCGGTCATCATCGGCGCCGTGGCCGCCCTGGTGATGCTCGGCACCGTCCGCCTGGTCGAGTACCGTCTGCGGATCGACGACCCGGTCGGGGCCTTCGGCGTCCACGGGATGGCCGGCGTCTGGGGCACCCTCTCCACCGGCCTCTTCGCCGCCCCCGCGCTCGTCGAGCAGCTGAAGGTCGGCCGGCCGGGCCTCTTCTACGGCGGCGGCCTGGCCCAGCTCGGTGTTCAGGCGCTGGGCATCGGCGTGGCCTTCGCCTACGTCGCCCTGGCCTCACTGGTCGTCTTCTGGGTGCTCCAGCGGCTCGTCGGCCTGCGGGTGGCGCCGCGCGACGAGGTGATCGGCCTGGACCTGGCCGAACACGGCACCGAGGGCTACCCGGAACTGCCCACCGCCGGCCTGCGGCCTGGCGGGGTGATGGTGGTGCGCGCCCCCGAGGAGGGCTAGCGGACGCTGGGCAGACGAGGAGGGACGATGCCGCTGCACCTGGCCTGGCAGCACAATCCGGCCTACGCCCCTCGGGCGGTGCCCCCGGCACCCCGATACCTCTGCACGGTGGCGCTGGAGGGACGACCGGTGGCCACCCTCCCGGTCTACTGGCAGGGCGGCGGCGACCGCCCTGCCGTCTACACGGCCGAGGTGCTGGGCTGGCGGCTGGAGCGGCAGAACCTGGCCGCCCTGCAGACGGCGGTTGAGACGCTGCTCCGGACCCTTCTGTGGCGCGGCCGCCTCCCGGCCTACTGGCTGATCCTGGGGCCGGACGAGGAGGTGGTGCCGGTCTACGCCCTCGCCGGGACCTACCAGGCCCGCCCGGCGGGGGGGGCCGGTCTTCACGACGCGCGACCTTGCGACCCTGATCCGCAGTCTGCAGCTCTACCGGGCGGCCGCCGGGTTCGACCCGCAGGTCCAGATCGCCCGCATCGCCCCGCCGACGCTGCGGGCCGTGGCCCCCTACGCCCTCCTGGCTGACCCGCTGGCGGGCATCTGGACACCGGTCTTCCGGGAGACCGGACCGACCCTCTGGTGCCCGGATGTGACCGACGGCGCCCGGCCGGCCGGGCTGGCCGGCCTGCTCGACCTCCGCGACATCCTGGCCGACCGGCTGCTCCGATCCGGGCGCCTGGCCGAACCGACGAGGCTCGCCATCGCTCTCCTCTCGCCCCAGCGGTGGCGGGGGCTTCAGCCCGATCGACCACCGGTCGGTCACCTGACCGTCAGCCTCAACGGCCGGCGCCGTCAGTGGCCGGTGCACTGGCTGGCCGGCCGCTACCTGGTCTGTCTGGAGCCGACCGAGCGGCCGATGCTGTATGTGGGCGAGAGCCTGCGGACGCTCCAGGAGGCGCTGGAAGGCCTGGAGGTCCAGGACGGCCGCCGGCGGGCGGTGGCCTGACCGTGGACCGGGAGGGATCCGATGGAGCTGTGGCTGGTGGTGCTGATCCTCATCCTGCTGGCCGCGCTGATCGCCGGACTGATCGTGCTGTGGGCGCTGCGCTACGTCAAGGCCGGGCCGAACGAGGTGCTGGTCATCTCGGGCCGGCCGCGGACGATCGTCGACGAGACCGGGCAGCGCCGGACCATCGGCTACCGTTTCGTCCGCGGAGGCACGTTCGTCTGGCCGATCCGGGAGCGGGTCCAGCGCCTCTCGCTGGAACTGCTCACGGTCGACGTCAGCGTACCGGAGGCCTACACCGCCCAGGGCGTGCGGATCACCGTCGAAGGGGTCGCCCAGGTCAAGGTCCGCAGCGACGACCGCTCCATCGCCCTGGCGGCCGAGCAGTTCCTCTCGCGTCCGCCGCAGGAGATCCGACGGGTCGCCCACCAGGTGGTGGAGGGGCACCTGCGGGCGGTGCTGGGCACCGTCTCGGTTGAGGAGGTCTACCGCCGGCGCGAGGAGATCGCCCGGCGGGTCCGCGAGGCCGCCGAGGCCGACCTGCAGCGCATGGGGCTGGAGATCGTCTCGCTGACCCTGCACCACATCAGCGACAGTCAGGGCTACCTGGAGGCGCTGGGTCGGCCGCGGGTGGCGCAGGTGAAGCGCGACGCCGTCATCGGCGAGGCCCAGGCCGAGCGCGAGGCCCAGCAGGTCCACTACGCCGCCCAGATCGAAATCGAGGCCGCCCGGCGCGACTACGAGATGCGCCGGGCCGAGTTCGCCGCCGACATCGCCCGCAAGCGGGCCGAGGCCGACCTGGCCTACGACCTCCAGCGCTACCGGATGGCCCAGGCCGTCAAAGCCGAAGAGATCCAGGTGGCCATCGTCGAGAAAGAGCGGCAGATCGCTCTCCAGGAGAGGGAGATCGAGCGCCGGCGCCGCGAACTGGAGGCGACGGTGATCAAGCCGGCCGAGGCCGAACGCCAGCGGATCGAGCTGCTGGCCCAGGCCGAAGGCTACCGCCGGCGGGCCGAGGCCGTCGGCGAGGCCGACGGCCTGCGCGCCAGGGGGCTGGCCGAGGCCGAGGTGCGGCGGGCGGTCGGTCTGGCCGAGGCCGAGACCATGCGCCAGAAGGCCGAGGCCTGGAGCCTCTATAACGAGGCCGCCCTGACCGAGATCGTGGTCAACGTCCTGCCCCAGCTGGCCAACGCCATCAGCCAGCCGCTGGCCAAGACCGACCGCATTGTCATCATCGGCGGGCCCGACGGCGCGGCCGGCGCCCACCGCCTGACCCGTGATGTGGCCGATATCATCGCCCAGCTCCCGGCCATCGTCGAGGCGCTGACCGGTCAGAAACTGAGCACCCTGCTGGAGCGCTCGTCAGGGCGGCGGGCCGGTCGCGCGGCGGAGAGCGGCTCCTGAAGGAGAGGACGATGGTCCGGGGACTCCTGCCGGCCCGCCGCGCCGGCCAGACGGCCACCACCATTCAGCAGTTTCTGGCGGCCCGCGACGGCCACCGCCTGACCGTCCAGCCAGCCGACGTCATCGCCTTTGTCCGCCAGAGCGGGGCCGAGGTCGTCGATCTGAAGTTCGCCGACCTCGTCGGCACGCTCCAGCATCTGACCATCCCGGCCGAGGCGCTCGACGACGAGGCCTTTGCGGTGGGCATCGGCTTCGACGGCTCCTCGATCCGCGGTTTTCAGGAGATCGCCGAGAGCGATATGCTCCTGCGCCCCGACCCGACGACGGCGGTTCTCGACCGGGTGGACGATATCCTGGCCGTCAGCCTCTTCTGCGACATCTACGACCCGGTCACCGGCGAGCGCTTCACCCGCGACAGCCGCTACATCGCCCAGAAGGCCGAGGCCTTCCTGCGGCAGAGCGGCATCGCCGACGTCAGCTACTGGGGGCCGGAGATCGAGTTCTTCATCCTCGACGACGCCCGCTTCGATCAGACCAGCCACTCCGGCTACTACTTCCTCGACTCCCGCGAGGGAGCCTGGAACAGCGGCCGCGACGAACAGCCCAACCTGGCCTACAAGCCCCGCTTCAAAGAGGGCTACTTCCCGGCCCCGCCGACCGACTCCCTCCACCGCCTGCGCACGCTCATCGTCCGGCGACTGCGCCAGATGGGGATCGCCGTCGAGGCCCACCACCACGAGGTGGCCACCGGCGGCCAGTGCGAGATCGACCTGCGCTACCAGAGTCTGACCCGCATGGCCGACCAGGTGCTCCTGTACAAATACGTGGTCAAGACCGTCGCCCGCGAGAACGGCAAAACGGCCACGTTCATGCCCAAGCCGATCTTCGGCGACAACGGCTCCGGCATGCACACCCACCAGAGCCTCTGGAAAGAGGGCCAGAACCTCTTCTACGACCCGGAGGGGTACGCGCAGCTCTCCCCGCTGGCCCTGTACTATATCGGGGGCCTGCTGCGGCACGCGCCGGCGCTGCTGGCCCTGTGCGCGCCGACCACCAACTCCTACCGGCGGCTGGTGCCCGGCTACGAGGCCCCGGTCAACCTCATCTACTCCCAGCGCAACCGCTCGGCCTGCGTG
>DAOUAE010000012.1:0-39823 GCA_034433795.1 Chloroflexota bacterium | reverse complement strand
GCTACAAGTTCGACATCGGCGTCTACATCGTCCCCAAGCACATCTTCCAGGGCCAGGACTGGACCAAGTTCACCCACTTCGACCTGGCCAAGGGCTGGCCGGTGACCACCGGACCCTGGCGCGTGGTCTTCGCCTCCCCTGACCAGAAGGTCATCGACCGCCGCGATGACTGGTGGGCCGCCAAGGCCGGCCTGGCCCCTATGCCCAAAGTCGAGCGGATCGTGTATCTCCCCTATGTGGGTGAGCAGCAGTCCGCCCACCTTCTTATCACCAACCAGGCCGACTACTCCCACAGTTTCACCCCTCTCACGATCAAACGCATTCTGGAACAGAATCCGAAGATCATCACCCACAGCCGGCGCGACCCACCCTACGGCTACGTCGACTGGTGGCCGACCTCTCTGTATGTCAACTGCGAACGCCCGCCGTTCAACGACAAGGATGTGCGCTGGGCCCTGAGCTACTTCATCGACCGCAAGCAGGTCATCGACATCGGCTACGGCGGCGCCGGCAGCGTCTACCCGCTGCCCCTGCCCTCGTACCCCGGCCTCAGGCCGTTCGTCGAGGCGGTGCGCGACCTCCTGGAGAAGTACCCGACGCTCGAGTACAACCCGGCCAAGGGGAATGCTCTCCTGGAGCAAAAGGGCTGGAAGAAGGACAGCGCCGGGTTCTGGCAGAAGGATGGCGCCCGCCTCAAACTGGAGATCCTGGGCGGCGGGACGACCTTCCCCGCCATCGGCCCGGTCATCGCCGAACAGCTCAAGCGCCACGGGGTTGAGGCCAGTTATGTCCAGCCGCCGGACTGGACGGATCGCTTCTCGCGGGGCGACTTCCAGGGCGCCCTCTACGGCCACGGCGGCAGCGTGAGCGGCGACCCCTACTTCACCCTGCGCCTCTACCAGTCGCAGACCAAAGCGGTGCCCGGCGCCCACCTGGTCAACTTCTCGCGCTGGAAGAACGAGGAGTATGACCGGATCGTCGACGAGATGGCCCTGACCCCGCCGGACGACAAGGCCCGGCTGCTGGATCAGTTCAAGCGCGCCATGGCCATCTGGCTGCCGGAGCTGCCCGACATCCAGATCGCCGAGTTCTACCATCGCATCCCGATGAACACGACCTACTGGAAGGGCTGGCCGACGGTCGACGATCCGTACGTCAACGGCGCCTTCTGGCACCTGACCTTCCCGCTCATCCTGATGCGGCTGGAACCGACGCAGTGAACCTCGGCCCGATCCCGCGGGCCACCCCTCTCGACCACTGACCGGGCCTCTGCTATCGTAGAGGCCCGGAAGACGTGGACTGAGGAGGGTTTGGCGACCGATGTACAACCTCACCGGGAAGGTGGCTCTGATCACCGGCGCCGCCCGCGGGATCGGGCGGGCCATCGCGCTGCGGCTGGCGCAGGAAGGGGCACGGGTGGCCGCGGTGGACGTGGACCGGGCCGGCCTCGACGAACTGGCCGGTCTCTTCCAGGCCCGCGATTGGCCGCTCCTCCCCATCGTCGCCGACGTCACCGACAGCGCGGCCGTCGAGCGCATGGTCGACGCGGTGGTGGCCCACTACGGCGGCATCGACATCCTGGTCAACAACGCCGGCATCATCAAAGTCGCCCCGCTGACCGAGATGGAGGAGGCCGACTGGGACCGGCTCTTCGCCGTCAACGTCAAGGGGATGTGGCTCTGCAGCCGGGCGGTGGCCCGGGTGATGATTCGCCAGGGCCGGGGCGGTCGGATCATCAACGCCGCCTCCCGGGCCGGGAAAACTCCTTCGCGCCTGCACTACACCGGCGCCTACGCCACCACCAAGCACGCCGTGGTCGGCTTCACCCGCGCCCTGGCCTTCGAACTGGCGCCGCACCAGATCACGGTCAACGCCTACTGCCCCGGGGTCGTGGACACCCCAATGTGGGACCTCATCGACCAGGAGATGACCGCCCGCCTGGGCCTGCCGCGCGGCTCGCTCAAGGCCCAGGCGGTGGCCCAGGTGCCGCTGGGACGGATCGAACAGCCGGAGGACGTGGCCAAACTGGTGGCTTTCCTGGCCTCGGACGAGGCCGACTACATCACCGGCCAGGCCATCAACGTCGACGGCGGGACCGAGGTCCACTAGCCGCTCACGTCCAGGTGCAGGACGGCCAGCCCTCGTGGCGGCAGGTCCAGGACCACCGCCCCAGCGACGACCGGCAGCGGCGCCTGCGGGCGCTCCACCAGATCGCAGCGGACGGCGGCCCGGATCGTCAGGAGCGCTGAGCCGATCCGGGCCGTCGCTGGGCTATCGCTGGCGTTGAGCAGCCGCACCGCCACCCCCTCGCCGGTCGCCGCCGGCTTCAGCCGGAGGACCAGGACCGGCGGCGCCGGGAGCTGGAGAAGCGTGCCCCGCCGGGGAAGCCGCCCGCCGGCCACCGGCGGTTCGCCCAGATGCTGGAACGCCACCGGGATCATCGCCTCGGCCCCGAAACGGTGGGCCGCCGCCTCGGAGAACGGCCCGGCGTAGGGAAGAAGCCAGTAGCTGGCCTGAACCTCACCGGGCTGGCTGGCCCGGAAGTTCGTCTCCCAGTAGTTGTTGGTGACCCAGCCCAGGACCAGCGGCCGCGCCAGCCGGAAAACCGCCTGATTGCGGGCGAAGGTGAAGTCGCCCAACTGGACCATCGGCGTGGTCGGACAGGCCAGCAGCACCCCAAACTCCGGACCGGCCAGGGCCACCCAGCGCTGGACGGTAAAATAGTCGCGGCAGGCACCGGGCAACTGGTCGACTTCCGGCTCGACCGCCTGCCCACCCACGTCGAAGAAGACCCGCGCCGCCGGCACGGCCAGCGGAAAGGCCAGATAGGTCGCCTCGGGGGCCGTCTCCTGGGTCATCTGCCAGGTGGCGGTACAGACAATGTGGTCGGCCCAGGCCGGGAGGAAGACCTCCTGGACCAGCTCGCGGACACCCGGCGCCTGCAGCCGCTGGACCACCCGGGTCCCCAACGGACTCCGCTCGACCCGGTGCGCCAGCACGCGCTCTGGCCCCCGGCGCTCGGCCGGCCAGTCGGGCCGCCAGCCCCGCTGGGGCGGAAGCGGACTGGCCGGCGGGCTCCAGAGGAGCTGCCGGGGCCAGGGATGGTCGCCGGCGACGACCCGCTCGTGGACGAAGCCGAAGAGCGGCCAGCCGGCCGCGCCATCGACCAGCTCGCGCCCCAGCCCCCGGTCGAACCAGCCGCTGATCCCCCCGCGCGTGGTGTCGAAGACCAGGCGGTGCCGATGGTTCTCCACCACCGCCTCGGTCGAGACCGCCGGCGGCTCGTCCCCGGCGAGATCGGTGGCCGCGACGACTGCGTAGCCGGCGGCCGGGACCACGGTCGGTCGGAGCCAGCGCTGGCGACGTCGAAGGGCACGGTCCTGAAAGTGGCGGGCGGCCGTCGGGTCGTCGGCCCGTCCCCGTTGGGCCGCCGGCTCCGGGTCCGGGACCGGGCCGGCCACCACCCGTTCCCAGGGCAGCGGGTTGAAGAGAAGGAGTCTGTCCTCCGGCCCCCGCTCGACCCGGCGGGCCAGCTCGGCCACCCCATCGCGGGCCAGGAGCAGCGAGAGGCTGCGCGCGGTGTAGGCGCAGGCGGCCTTGTGGATCCACTGGCTGACGGTGTCCTCGTTCTCCGGCTCGCGGACCGCGCAGTCGGCTCCCCAGGTGTGCTCGTCCCAGAGGTTGAGGGCCCAGTGGGCGGCGGCCCGGAGATCGCTCGGCGGGCAGCGGGCCGGGTCGTCCTCGCCGCCCAGCGCCTGGAGGGCCGCCCAGGCGGCGTCGGCCAGGTAGAGCCGGGCCCGACTCTGCCGATTGAGGGCCGTCTCGCGGGCGCTGGAGCCGCAGCCAAAGTTCCAGAAATCGGTCCAGTCGCCCCTCAGCCGGGGCAGCCGGTCGGCGGAGCGGGCCACCACCGCCCACCACTCGGCGGGCAGGGCCAGCCGCAGCCAGGGCTCCCGGCTGGCGGCGTTCCAGGCCCGGATGAAGGCCGGGAGCGTCGGATCGGGAGCACCGTTATCGCCGAAAGGATCGAAGATCTGCAGCATCAGCACCGGCAGAGGATAGCCGATCGCGGCCAGCCAGGCGTCGAGCCGGGGCCACCACTCCTCGGCGAAGGCCCGGGCGTCGCGGCCGATTCCCAGCCGGCGGGCCAGGCCGTAAGAGAAGCCGTTCCAGGCCAGGAGGCTCCGCCCGCTCGGTCCCTGCCAGTGGAAGGCCAGCGGATGCGGGTCGAGCGCCCCACCGAAGTGGGTGTTGATCGCCATGCTGAAGCCGGTGATGCCCAGGTCGAGCAGGACGTCGACCAGCGGCCAGTTCTGGCCATTGACATCGCTGTTCATAGCGCTCTGAACGGGCACCCCCAGGTCATCGCGCAGCACCCGGACGAAGGCCAGGCTCTCGATGAGCTGGTCGGTATCGTAGAGCGGGGTGATGTTGGCGACCATGGCCGTGACCTCCAGCCGGCCCGATCGGGCCAGTTCGACAAACCGGGCGACCTGGCGGTCGCTGGCGGTGCGGAGCCAGTGCTGGAGGACGGCGGTGGTTTCGACCGTCCAGCGGAAGGCCGCCGGGTCGTCGCGGTCGGCCTCGCGTTCGCAGAGATCGAGGGCCAGATCCAGAAAGCGCCGGTGCAGATCCCAGACGACCGGCTGGTCGTGGGTGTAGCCGATGTCGGTGTGGCTGTGGTGAATAAGATAGATCGCCTCGACACCCGAGCGGCCCATGGGTTCCCTCCGCAAGAGGCTGGCCTGATTGTAGCCGGCCCGGCCGCCCGACGGAACCCCTGGAGGCGGCGAGGGCGCGTGAAAAAAAGCGGGGCCGCTGGTTCACCCAGCGGCCCCGCCGGGTCAGGCGTATCTAGGGGCCAAGCGACTGCAGAAGATCGCGGGCGACCTGGACCTTGGCGTTATCGCCCTGGGCCGCCTCGCGGGCGGCGTTCAGCGCCTGACGCAGACGGTCGGCCTGGGGCCCGCTCTCATTCCGGAGCTGCCCCTCCAGACGGCTGACCACCGCCCGGAGGTTCTGCCGCTCCTGGCGGAGGTTCTCCGGATTGGGGTCGGTGAGTTTGTCGGCCACCCGCCCCAGGGCGTCGTTGAGCTCGCGGGCCAGCGGGATGAGGTCGCGGCCGGTGGGCTGGTCCGCGGCCGCCGGCTGATCGCGGCGGGCCGCCAGATCGCGCAGTTTGGCCCGGGCCGGGGCGAACTTGGCACTATCGCCCTCCAGCGCACCCCGCAGATCGCCCAGGGCCTCGCGCCAGAGCTCGCCCGTCCGGCCGGGCAGCAGCCGGGCGCTGTTCTCAGCGCGGGCGAGCTCCTCGCTCAGCTCGCGCTGCAGGGCCAGCACCCGTCCCAGGTCGCCCTCCGACCGGGCCTTCAGATAGGCCTCGAGCTTGCTGGCCAGGCTCTCGGCCAGCTGGGCCGGCGATCCGGAGGGCGAGGACGCGCTGCCGGTTGTGGCCGGCGGGGCGACGGTCTGACCGGTGGCCTCGCTGAAGCGGCGCAGCCCCTCGTCCAGTTTGGCCAGATCGCCCTGGAGGGCCGCCCGCAGACTACTCAGGGCGGCGCGCAGTTTCTCGCTGTTCGGCCCCGGCGTCCGGCCGAGCCCGCTTTCCAGCCGGTCGAGGTCGGCCAGGAGCTCGCGCTGGAGCCGCAGGGCATCGTCGGTCCGCTGCTGCCGGAGGGCGACGGTGAAGTCGCGCAGTCTGGTCGCCAGATCGGCCAGCGCCCGCGCCTGGTCCTCGTTCGTCGCCCCCGGTGTGGCCCCAGCCGTCGGCCCGGCGGCCTCGCGCAGATGTTGCAGGCCCTCGCGCCACTTATTGGCATCGCCGGCCAGGCCTTTTTCCAGTTCCTGAATCGCTGAACCGAGGAGACGTGCCTCCCGCGATGAGTCCTGGCGGGCCACCGCCTGGGCCTGGGCCATCAGCACGAGCAGGTCCCGCTGGGCCTTGAGGACGGCACCGCCCTCGGCGGCGTTCTGGGCCGCCTGCCAGGCCTGAGCGGCGTCCAGCAGCTGGGCGGCCAGGACGCCAGGGGGGAGAGCGACCGATGGGGCCTCGCTGTCGGCCGCCGTGGGAGCGGCCTGACCGAGCACACGCCGCAGCCGCTCCCGGGCAGCATCGAGCTTCCCACTATCACCCGCCAGACCCTGCTCGATGGCCTGAAGAGCGGCCCGAATGGTGGCCGCCGCCTCAGAGTCGTCGCCCTGCAGCGCGGTTCGCGCCCGCGTCATCTCGGCGTAGAGGGCCCGCTGGGCCGCCAGGGCGGCCGTCCGATCCTGTTTCTGGAGCGCGCTCTGGAACGCCTGCACCTGCTGGAGCAGGGCCTGAGCGGCCTGAATCGCGCTGGCGCTGGGTCCGGGCGTAGGGGTGATGGTCGGTGTCGCCGGGACGGCCGAAGGGGGAGAAGCGGTCGGCGTGCCCGTCAGCATAGGGGTCGGCGAGATGGTCGCCGCAGAGGGAGTCGCCGGCGGCGTGGCCGTGCCCGGCAGAGACGTGGCGGGCGGAGAGGGCGTCTCGGAGACGGGCGTTACGGTCCCCTCCGTCGGACCGGGCAGCGCCAGCGCCTGGCAGGCCGCGCCCAGCAGCGCCAGCGCGATCAGACTGCCAAAGAGAGGCCGGACCATGGCGCAATCTCCTCCAGCCGATGGTGCCCCAAGGGGAGCGACCAGTTATGGCAAGTCGGGTGCCAGGCGCAATCTGCGCTCGCCGAGAACGCGACGAGCTCCGCCCGCCGGGGCGTCTCCCTGTCCATCCCCTGTGCCCCACCCTGGCGATGGTCTCACCGGGGTCCGCGTGCCTGCGGCATCTTGACAGAGGAGGAGGCGGGTGCTACAGAGAGCCGGCCGGGCACAGATCACCATCAACCGGTGAGGAGGGAACCGTGAGCCGTCTGCGCGTGCTGGTCACCGGGGCCGCCGGCTACATTGCCAGCCAGCTCCTGCCGTCGTTTCGCGAACTCTACGATCTGGTCCTCTTAGATGTTCGGAACACCGACCGCCAGGGACGCGTGATCCCGGATATCATTCTCGCCGATCTCACCGACCCCGATCTCGACCGCTACCGGGCCCACTTCCGAGGTGTTGAGGTGGTCGTCCACCTGGCCTACGTCCATCGGGGGCCGGACCCCCGGCGGCACTACTACGACGAGCGGACCAATATCGATATGGCCTACCACGTCTACCAGGTCTCGCTGGAGGAAGGGGTCCGCCGGGTGGTGGTGGCCTCGAGCAACCACGCCGCCGACTGGTACGAGCATCTCATCCGCACCAAACAGCTGGAGATGATCGGCCCCGAGAGCCCCCGTCCGCTCAGCGACAACTTCTACGGCTGGGCCAAAGAGTGCTATGAGCATCTCGGGTTCATCTACGCCAGCGGGGCGCTGGGCCGGCGATTGGAGATCGTGCAGATCCGCATCGGCGCTCCCCGGGAGATCCGGGTGGAGAACTTCCTGAACGATCCGGTGGGCTACAAACGCGACCTCGGCGCCTATATCAGCCAGCGCGATCTCCAGCAGCTTTTCAACAAATCGATTCAGGCCCCGAACATCGATAACGAGTGGGGTGTGCCCTTCCAGGTCTTCTACGGCATCAGCGATAACGCCCGCAAATTCTGGAGCATCGCCAACGCCCGCCGGGTCATCGGCTACGCCCCTGAGGACGACTCCGAGGTGCGCTACGCCCGCGATATCGCCTGGTTCCTCGGCGGACTGCCCCGGCCCGAGCACGGCTGAGAGCTTCAGATCGCCCCCGCCGCCCGCAGCCGGGCGATCTCGTCCGCGGCGAGTCCCAGGACTGTGCGCAGAACCTCGTCGGTGTGCTGGCCCAGAAGCGGCGGCGGAGCGGCGAGTTCGGCCGGCGTCTCCGAGAAGGTGAACGGCCAGCGCACGAGCGGCAGCCGGCCGGCCGTCGGATGGTCGGTGTAGAGGAGCATGCCGAGGTGCTGGACCTGCGGGTCGGCGAAGACCTGGTCGAGGGTGTTGATCGGGGCACAGGGCACATCGGCCTGGAGCAGCCGGCCCAGCCATTCGTCGGCCTCAGCCTGCTGGAAGTGCTCGGCCAGGAGCGCTGTCAGCGCCTCGCGGTTGACCACCCGCTGCGGGTTGGTGGCGAAGCGCGGGTCATCGGCCAGATCGGGACGCCCGATGGCCTGACAGAAGCGCTGCCACTGGGCATCGTTGCCGACCGCCACCACAAAGTAGCGGTCGCGGGCCCGGAAGGCCTGGTAGGGGACGATGTTGGGATGAGCGTTGCCCAGCCGACGGGGTAGTTTTCCGCTGACCAGATAGTTCTGGGCCACGTTGACCAGCCAGGCGAGCTGCGACTCCAGGAGCGAGACCTCGACCCGCTGGCCCTGGCCGGTCTGGGTACGGTGGTGGAGGGCGGCCAGAATGGCGATGAGGGCGTACATGCCGGTGGTGACGTCGACGATCGGTGTTCCCACCTTCACCGGCGGGCCATCGGGCTCGCCGGTCACGCTCATAATGCCGCCCAGCGCCTGAACGGTGAAATCGAAGCCCGGCCGGTCACGGTAGGGGCCGCTGGAGCCAAAGCCGGTGATGGCACAGTAGATAAGACCGGGGTTGATGGTCCGGAGAACCTCATAGCCCAGACCCAGCCGGTCGAGCGTGCCGGCTTTGAAGTTCTCGACCAGGATGTCGCTCCGGGCGACCAGGGCCCGGAAGACCGCCTGTCCCTCCGGATGCTTCAGATTCAGGGTCACGCTCTTTTTATTGCGGTTGACGCAGAGGAAATAGGCGGCCTCGCCCCCAGCGAAGGGGGGGCCCCAGGTCCGGCTATCGTCGCCGGTCCCGGGCTGCTCGATTTTGATGACCTCGGCCCCCAGGTCGCCGAGCAGCATCGTGCAGTAGGGGCCGGACATGATGCGGGTCAGATCCAGGACCCGCAGCCCGACCAGCGGTGGTGCCATCGTCTCCCCTCTACACCAGAAGCAGATACGGTTTCTCCAGGATCTCCTGGACGCGCTGGAGGAACTGGGCGGCCGGCGCCCCGTCCACGATCCGGTGGTCGAAGGTCAGGCTGAGCCACATCAGCGGCCGGGCCACCAGCTGCCCTTCGCGCACCGCCGGCCGTTCGACGATCCGGCCCACGCCCAGGATGGCACACTCCGGCGGATTGATGATCGGGGTGAAGATATCGGTGCCGTACATCCCGAGGTTGGTCACGGTGAAGGTGCCGCCAGCGACGTCGGCCGGCGTCAGGGCGTTGCGGCGGGCGCGGTCGGCCAGGTCGCGGATGGCCAGGGCGATCTCCAGCAGCGACTTGCGGTCGGCCTGGTGGACCACCGGGACGATCAGCCCGTCGTCCAGGGCCACCGCCACCCCGATGTTGATCTCCTCGTGGAGGCGGATCTCGTCGCCGACCAGGCTGGCGTTGAGGCGCGGGTGCTCGCGCAGCGCCTTGGCCACCGCCCGGACGATGAGATCGGTGTAGGAGAGGCGAAGGCCGTGGGTGCGCTCCCATTCGCCGAGGAGCTGCTGTCGGAGCTTGACCGCCTCAGCCATATCGACCTCGACGGTGAGCGTCACCGGCGCGGTCGTCTGGCGGCTCTGGACCATGCGCTCGGCGATGATCCGGCGCATCCCGGCCAGCGGGATGGCGCGAGCCGCCGGCGCGGCTGGCGCCGGGGCGGGCGTCGGGGCCGCCGGCGCGGGGGGAGTCGGGGCGGCGCGGGCGGTCTCGGCCACCGCCACCGCCGCCCGCTCGGCCAGTTCGGCCGCCACGCGCAGCACATCGCGCATAATGATCCGCCCGCCAGGGCCCGTGCCCCGGACCTGGCGCAGATCCACCCCATGCTCGCGGGCCAGCCGGCGGGCGGCTGGCGAGGCGAAGACGCGACCCCGGTCTTCAGTCGCCGGAGCGGGAGCGGCGTGGGCGCTCGCCGGCGCGGCTTCCCCGGCTGTGGTCTGGGCCGGCGCTGGCTGCTGGCCAACAGTCGGCGTGGCGCCCTCCTCACCGGTAGCGATCACCGCCAGCACCGTGTCCACCGGCACCGTGGCCCCTTCCGGCACCATGATCTTCTGCAGCACCCCACTGGCCGGGGCGGCGATCTCGGTGGCCACTTTCTCGGTCAGCACCTCGACCAGCGGCTCCCCGGCCTGGACCGTTTCCCCCTCGGTCTTGAGCCACTTCCCCACCGTGCCCTCGGTCATACTGAGGGCCAGTTGTGGCATTCTGACTTCGACCGGCACGTCGGCACCCCTTTCCCCAAGAGTCTGGCTGGCGCAGGGCCGCTCAGGTCGGGCGGGCTGGCCGGGGCAGGGTCGAACCGGCCTGGGGCATCACCAGGACACTGGCCCCCGGCCCGACCCGCTCCAGCGCCGCCGCCAGGGCCTGCTGGACGGTCGCGTAGGGTTCAAAGAAGCACTGGCGGACCAGTGCGGCCGGCAGGGCCGAGACCAGGAAGACCGCCGCCCGCTGGAGCGTCAGGGCGATAGCCGCCGCTTTGTGCCCACCCAGGACGAACCGCTGTCGCAGGCGGGTTATAAGGTCCTCTGGCCGTCCGGCGCTCCGCATCCACTCCTCGAAGGTGGGCTCGCCGAACCCTTCGGGGCACTCGGCCACCAGAATGATCACCCCACCGGGACGCACCGCCAGGCGGGCGTTGTCCAGGGCCTTCTGGGCCTGGTACAGATTGAGATCCTTCGGCGAGCCCCCGGCGCTGGCGATGACGACGTCGGCCAGTCCCTCAAGAGGGCAGCCGTTGAGCTCATCCACCCAGGCAGCCGCCTGGCGGAAAGCCAGGTGGGGATCGCCGGCCACCGCCCGGACGATCTGGCGCTGGTCGTTCAGAACGACGTTGACGAGATAGTCGGCCGGCGCAAACCGCTGGACCTCCTCCAGGTCCTGGCGCACCGGGTTCTGGTCGATCTCGCCGGCCACCGCCTGGGGATCGACCATCAGCGCGTGATTGTGCTCGATGGTCGCCCGGGTGCAGACACCGGGCAGAATGGCCTTGACCCCGCCGCTGTAGCCGGCGAAGTAGTGGTATTCGACCGTGCCGGTGCAGATCCGGACGTCGGCCTCGGCCACCGGCCGGAAGACCGCGACCGGCGTGCCCCGGCTGGTCCGGCCCAGCATCACCGCCTGGGCGGGGTCGCTATCCAGGGCGGCGACCGCCCCGGCCGCCGGCCCGAGCAGCCGCGCCTGCTCAGCGGGCGTGTGCCGCCGATGGATACCCAGTCCGAAGACCACGGTGACGTCCCGCCGCGCCACGCCGGCCCGCTGGAGTTCGGCCAGGAGCGGCGGCAGGAGGGTGGCGGTCGGCGTCGGCCGGGTGATATCGCTGGCCAGGATGACCACCTTCTGGCCGGGGCGCACCCGTTCGGCCAGTGGCGGCCCGCCCACCGGTCGGGCCAGCGCCTCCTGGACCAGCACCTCGCCCGGTGCCGGCGCCGGGACCGGGCGCGGGGCCACCACGCCAACGAGGCTCTCGGCCGGGACCGTCAGCCGCTGGACCGTCTGACCGTACTTCAGGACGAACTCGGGCACCGCGCTCTCCGTCTACTGCGTCGCGGTCACGCCGCCGTCCACCAGCAGGATATGGCCGGTGATGAAGTCCGAGGCCGGCGCGGCCAGAAAGACCGCCGCGCCCACCAGGTCGTCGGGCTCGCCGACCCGCCCCAGCGGGATGCGGTTGACCAGCGCCTGGTAGAACTGCGGGTCGCTCAGCATCGGCGCCACCAGCGGCGTCCGGATAAACGTCGGGGCGATGCAGTTGACATTGATATTGTACTTGGCCCACTCGGTGGCCAGCTGCTTGGTCAGGAGATTGACCCCCGCCTTGCTGGCAGTATAGGCGGCGTAGCCCCGGCGAATGGCCAGCTGCCCCCGGACCGAGGAGATATTGATGATCTTGCCCCGGCGGCGGGGGATCATCGAGGCCCGGGCGACCGCCTGGCAGATCTTGAACGTGCTGCGCAGGTTCATCGCGAACACGTAGTCCCAGTCCTCGAGCCGGTACTCCTCGGCCGGGGCCTCGATGTTGGTCCCCACACAGTTGATGAGGATATCGATCTGGCCGAACGCCGCCATGGTCTGGTCGACCATGCGGTCGACCTCCTCCGGTCGGGTGACATCGGCCGGCAGGGCCAGGGCCCGGCGACCCCGTTCCCGGACGCTCTGAGCGACCGCCTCGGCCCGCTCCAGCGAGCGGCCGACGATCACGACATCGGCGCCGAAGTCGGCCAGGCCGGCGGCCAGGGCGCTGCCGATACCGCCCGAGCCCCCGGGAATGAGCGCGACCCGTCCATCCAGACGGAAGATGGTGCTGTACGTCATCGGCGTGCTCGTCCTGCACCTTTATCGGTCGCGTTTCGCGGCTGCGGGGATATGTAACCATGGCCGGGGCCCCCTGTCAATAACGACCCCCGGGGCCGGCCGACCCGCTCTCTCCCCTTGCCCGCCCGCCGGCGGGCTAGTACACTGGGCAGTGGGGAGCGCTCCCCCACCGGATCTCCTGCGGAGCAGGGCCGACCGCGAGGCGACCATGAGCGATTCTCTGACCGCGCTCGTCGCTCTCCTCCAGGGACTTATCCGCGCCCTCGACGCCCTGCTGCGCCGTCTCTACGGCATCACCGAGTTCACCGCCGACCCCCAGTGCCTTCTGCGCATCGCCCGCAGCCGCAGCCCGTTCGCTCTCATCCTCTCCGACGGCACTCCCGTCCCCAAGGGCGCCCCTATCCTCGACCTTCACTTCTGGAACGAGCATATCCCCCGCATGGGGCCCACTGGCCCCGATCTGGCCTGGGGACTGCGCTTCGCCCATCAGACCCGCCACTCGCTCCGTCTGCTCGCCCACCACCTGGCCACCCGCCCCGACCTGGCCGACATCGTGGCCCTGCGGGCCGAGACCTCTCTCGCCACCGAGATCGGCTGGTCCCGCTACGTCGACCTGGCCCGCCGCCTCGGCTTCGACATCATCCTGCTCCCCCCACCCACCAGCCCGCTGGGCCGCCTGGCCCGCCTGGCCCAGCACCTCTACGTCTGGGCGCTGATGCTGACCTTCAACCACCCCAGCCTGCGCGGGAAGAATCCGCTGGCCGCCGAACGCGGTCAGATCTGGATCTCTCGCCACCGGCTGCTCCAGCGCTACGCCGAACCGCTGACCCTGCCCGTCCGGCACCGGCCCGACCATGCTCCCTGACCCGCTGCCGTGGCTGCACCTCCTGAGCAGTCTCGCCCTGCTGGCCGCGCTGGCCTACCACGGGCTGGCGCTGACCGAGGTCCTCCTCTTCACCCGCTGGCGCCGGCGCCAGCCACTCCCCTCTTTCACCCCGCCGCTCACCCTGCTCAAACCGCTGCCGTGGCTGAGCCCCGAGATCGTCGAGAACCTCCGCACCTTCTGCCGGCAGGACTACCCCCACTACCAGGTCCTGATCGGCCGCCGGGCCGATGACCCGACTCCCCTCACGGTGGCCGACCTGGCTCCGCTCGCCCCCGGCTGCCAGGTCACCATCATCACCTGCCCCCTCAGTCTGGCCCCCAACCCCAAGATCGCCCAGGCCCTCGCCCTCGAGCCCCACATCGTCCATGAGATCGTCGTCCTGAGCGACGCCGATATGCGGGTCGCGCCCGACTATCTGCGCCGGCTGGTCGCCCCGCTTCAGGAGACTCTGGTCGGCGCGGTCACCAGCCTCTATGTCACCCGCACCGTCCCCACCTGGCCGGCCGCCCTCGAGGCCCTGATGATCACCACCGACTTCCTCCCCTCGGTCCTGGTGGCCCGCCGCCTCGGCCTGCCGGTCGCCCTGGGCGCCGGCCTGGCCCTCCGCCGTTCGGTCCTCCAGGTCATCGGCGGGCTGGCCGCCGTCGGCGCCTACCTGGCCGACGACTACCAGATAGGCGTCCGCGCCGCCCGGGCCGGCTGGCGGATCGCCCTGGCCCCGACCCTCAGCGAGAATCGCCTGCCCGCGATGACCCTGGCCGACCTCTACCACCATCAGCTCCGCTGGTATCGCACCAACCGTGTGTGCCGCCCGGTCGGCTGGTTCTTCAGCGTGATCACCCATCTCACCACCTGGACGCTCCTCTGGCTGATAACCGGTGGTCGCTCGCCCGCCGACGGGCTCCTGGCCGGAGCGGTTCTGGCCTTCCGCCTGATCACCGCCTGGGCCAGCAACCGGCTGCTCGGCGGACCACAGCCCTCCTGGCGCTACCTCTGGCTGGTGCCGCTCCGGGACCTCTGCGGAACGGTGCTCTGGGCGCTGAGTTTCACCGGCCGGCGGATCCGGTGGGCCGGCCGGGAGTACGTGGTGTCGGCCGACGGACGGCTCTGGCCGGTCGCCTCAAAGCCCGGCCGGTGAGCGGCTCACCGGCAAACGCCCAGACGGAAGAGCGGCCGGCCCCGGCAGCGCCTTGTCGCCCGCCCACCGGGCGGGTATACTCCAGACATAGCCGGGTTTCGCCCGGAACACCGCGACCGCCAGAAAGGAGAGCCATGACGCACCGCCGCCTCGCCCGGGTGTTCGCGCCCGACGGCAAGACCCTGATCGTCGCCTTCGACCACGGCGCCGGCGGGGCCAACTACGCCGGGATGGCCGACCCGGCCCGGACACTCCGCGAGGTCGTGGCCGCCGGCGCCGACGCCGTCCTGACCACCGTCGGCGTGGTCCGTCACCACGGCCATCTGATCGAGCGGGTGGGCCTCATCCTGAACCTCGACCGCCTGGTCGGCTCGCCGGAGTACGCGGTCGAGGACGCCCTGCGCCTGGGCGCCGATATGGGCAAGTTCGTCTGCACGCCCTGGTCGCCCGATAACCCGACCAGCGTCCACGAGGCCCGCCGGCTGAGCGCTATCTGCCGAGCCTGGGGCCTGCCGCTGATGGTCGAGACGATTCCGGTCTCGTTCCAGGCCGTCGAGCACCACACGCCGGAGAAGATCGGCCAGGCCGCCAAGATCGGCGAAGAGCTGGGGGCCGACGTGATTAAAATGCACTACACCGGCAGCCTTGAGACCTTCCGCCAGGCGATCCGCCCGCTGAGCGTGCCGGTGGTGATCCTCGGCGGCCCGGCCCGTAGCGACACCCGCAGCGTCCTGGAAGAGGTGGCCGGCGCCATGGCCGCCGGCGCCCGGGGCGTGGCCATCGGCCGCAACATCTGGGCCCACGAGCACCCCGGCCGCATGGTAGCGGCGCTGGGGGCCATCATCCACGGCGGCGCCACCGTGGATGAGGCCATGCGCGAGCTGGAGCGCCCGCTTCTGGCTGGACGCTAGCCCGCCCCCTTCCTTGACGTCAGACCCGGCGCAGCGTAGACTGGGAAGCAGGACACCGGGAACCGGAGAGTCTGCCCGAGAGCCATGGGCCAGCCGATTGTCGTGGGGATCGTCAGCGACCTTCTTTTTGCCAGCCGGCTGGCGGCGCTGGCGGAACGGCTCGGACTGGCCTTTCGGCCACTGGCCGCCCTGCCGACCGCGCCGCTGGTCCCACCGCCGGCGCTGGCCATCGTCGACCTGGCCGAGCGCCGGCTGGACCCGCTGACCGCGATCCGAACCCTCAAGGCCCTCCACCCAACGATGGCGGTCCTGGCCTTCGGCCCGCACCGCGATCTGGCCCGCCGCGACCAGGCCCTGGCCGCCGGGGCCGACCTTTGGCTCTCGAACCAGCGCCTGGTCTCCGATCTGCCACGGCTGCTGCCGCGCTGGGTTCCGGCCCCGGCTGGGGACGGGTCCATCGCCGACCGCGCGGACGGGTGAGAGCGTCCCACGGCCAGCCGCTCCCTCCACGCCGGCGGGCGGACCGTGGTCCGGCTGAGCGAGGAGGCCGCACAGGGTCGATGGGAGAGCGTCCACACATCCGGCAGGAGTTCGCCGCGCTGGTGGCCCGTCCCGATGAGGCCATCGCCCTGGACCGGGCCGCGCTGCTCGTCGCCGCCGAGGAGTACCCCGATCTGGACATCACCGCCTACCAGCGGCGCCTGGACCTCCTGGCCGCGGCCGCCGGCGAACGGATCGGCCCGGAGCGCCAGCCGGCCCAGGTCATCGCCCACCTCAACCGCTTTCTCTTCGACGAGCTGGGCTTCCGGGGCAACAGCCAGGACTACTACGATCCGCGGAACAGTTTTCTCAACGAGGTCCTCGACCGCCGGCTGGGTCTCCCACTGACCCTCTCGCTGGTCTACCTGGAGATCGGCCGGCGCCTGGGCCTCCCGCTGCGGGGGGTCGGCCTGCCCGGCCACTTCATCGTGCTCTTCCAGACCGAGCCGCCCCTCTACCTTGATCCCTTCAACCGGGGAACGGTCCTGACCGTGGCCGACTGCGCGGCGCTGGTCGCCCGTCTCTCGCAGGGAAGAGTTCACCTCCGCCCCGCGCATCTCCAGCCGGTCGGCCCGCGCCAGATCCTCTGGCGTCTGCTTCTCAATCTCAAGTACAGTTACCTCCGCCGGAACGACCTCGCTCGCGCCCTCGGGGTGATCGACCGGCTGCTGCTCCTGCGCCCGGAAGCGCTCACAGAACGGCGCGACCGGGGACTGGTTCGCTATCGCCTGGGCCACCTGACCTGCGCCCTGGTCGATCTCCACGCCTACCTCCAGGCCGCCCCGAGCGCCCCCGACGCCGAGGTGATCCGCCAGAAGATCCGCGAGGTCCGCCGCCTGATCGGCTGGCTGAACTAGAGCCGGTCCCGGGGTCTCGACCGCCGACCATCTATTGGGTATGATGAGGATCGCCACGGCGAAGGCCACCGGCCACGCCGCGCCGTGCGAAAGGAGAAAAGGGTGGACCCGGCGCTCATCCGTTCGCTCTACCGCTACAACGCCTGGGCCAACCAGCGTCTGCTGGCCACCGCCCGGCGTCTCCCCCCGGCCCGGCTGACCGAACCGCTCGGCGGCAGCTTCGGTTCGGTGCTGGCCACCCTCGGCCACATCCTTCACGCCGAACAGATCTGGCTCGGCCGCTGGCTGGGCCGGTCACAGCCGCCCGATCCCCCGCCGGCCAGCGACCTGGCCAGTCTCACCGCCCGCTGGACCGAACATCAGGCCGAACTGGACCGCTTCCTGGACGACCTCACACCAGAGCGGCTGGTCGCCCCCCTGTCCTATACCACCGGTGGCCAGTCCTTCACACAGCCGCTCTGGCAGCCGCTGCTCCACGTGGTCAACCACGGCACCCATCACCGGAGCGAGGCGGCCGACCTGCTGACCCGCCTGGGGCATCCGCCCCCGCCGCTCGATCTCATCGTCTACTACCGGGAGACGCAGCCGTGACCGAGGCGAAACCGCCGGTGCCCGTCGAGGACTTCGCCCGGCTCGACATCCGGGTGGGGCGCATCGTCGAGGTCGCCCCCTTCCCCGAGGCCCGCAAGCCCGCCTACAAACTCTGGATCGACTTCGGTCCGCTCGGCGTCAAGCAGTCGAGCGCCCAGATCACCGACCTCTACCGGCCCGAGGACCTGCGCGGACGGCTGGTGGTGGCGGTGGTGAACTTCCCGCCCAAACGGATCGCCGGCTTCCGCTCGGACGTCCTGGTGCTGGGCGCCTACCGCGAGGATGGCGCGGTTGTTCTCCTCCGGCCCGATACCGAGGTCGCCCCCGGGGCCCGCATCGGCTGAGACCGTCAGCCCTTAACCGCCCCGGCCGCCAGGCCCTGGACCACGAAGCGCTGAGCGGCCATGTAGAGCACCATCACCGGGAGCGCGGCCATCACCGAGCCGGCCATCATCGGCCCCCAGAGGTAGATGTCGCCCCGGATAAGCCCGGCCAACCCCACCGGCATCGTGCGGGCCGAGTTGGTCGAGATGAAGATAAGCGCGTAGAGGAACTCGTTCCAGGCCAGGGTGAAGGTGAAGATGGCGGCGGCCACCAGGCCCGGCGCGGCCAGCGGCACCAGGACCAGCCGGAGCGCCTGCAGCCGATGGCAGCCGTCGATGAGGGCCGCCTCCTCCAGCTCGCTCGGGATACCTTTGAAGTAGCCGATGAGCATCCAGGTGCAGAAGGGGATGGCGAACGTCTGGTAGGTGATAATGAGCGACCAGCCGGTGTTGAGCAGCCCCAGGTGCTGCATCAGCATAAAGAGCGGGATGAAGAGCAGACCGCTCGGGATAAGGTAGACGAAGAGGATCGAGCGGGCCAGCTGGGCCCGTCCCGGATAGCGCAGCCGGACCAGACTGTAGGCGCCCAGACAGCTGATGATCGTGGTCAGGATCGTCGTCAGCGAGGCGATGACCAGGCTGTTCTGCAGATAGAGGCCGAAGCGCCACTTGTTCAACCCGGCCTCGAACTGCGCCAGCGTGAGTTTGGTCGGGAAGAAGCGCAACGACTGCCCGTACATCTCGGCGTTCTCCGAGACGGCCGAGCGGAACATCCAGTAGAGCGGTAGCAGCACCACGAAAAGATAGAAACCGACCGTGAGATAGACGGCGATCTGTTTGTAGTGGCGGCGTCGCAGCCGCAGCGCCCCGGCCATGGATCAGCCCTCCTCCCGCTCCTGCATGTAGCGGGTGAGAATCACAATGAGACCGGCGAAGATCGGCATCGCCATAATCGGCACTGTCGCCGCCTCGCCGATCCGCCCGTTCACAATGCCCAGGTGGTAGGTCAGCAGGGTGAAGACCTCGGTGGCGTTGGAGGGACCACCGTTGGTCATCAGATACACCAGATCGAACGTGTTCGAGGTCCAGATAAGCGAGAGCATCACGGTGATGAGGATCACGTGCTTGAGACCGGGGAGGGTCACGTACCAGAAGCGCTGGAAGACGTTGGCCCCGTCCACCTGGGCCGCCTCGTACTGCTCCGAGGGGATGGCCTGGAGTCCGGCCAGGTAGGCGATGCCAAAGAAGGGGAAGCCTTTCCACACGACCACGGTGATGATGGCTGGCATGGCCCAGCGGGCGTCGCCCAGAAACGAGATCGGCGCGTCGACGAGCCCCAGACGCAGGAGCGCCTGGTTGAAGAGGCCGTTTTGATCGTCGTAGAGCCAGCGCCAGATGAGACCGGCCACGAAACTGGGCACCGTCCAGGGCAGGAAAAGCAGCGCCCGAATGAACGAGCGGAATTTGAAGCTCTCGTTCAGGGCCAGGGCCATGGTCAGCCCGACCAGGGCCTTCAGCGCCACCCCGACGATGGCCAGGACCGCGGTGTTGAGCATCATGCGGCCAAAATCAGGCCAGCGGAGCACCCAGAGGTAGTTCTGCAGACCCACCCAGGTGGCCGGCTGACCAACGACCTTGTCGGTGAAACTGAGGTAGATGGCCCAGCCGGCCGGGTAGACGATGAGCCCCAGAATGAAAAAGAAGGCCGGGACGATGAGCAGATAGCCCAGGACCGCTTCCTGGACCCGGGCCGTCCGCCACCAGGCTCGCCAGCTCCGACCGACGGAGACGACCGTGAGATCACCGCGCATTGTCGCCTCCTGTCCCCCGGGACCCGGGCGGGCTCGCCCCTCTCAGACTGTGCCCGCCCGGCCCCGGTCATTTGTAATGCTTGCTGTAGATGTCGCGGGCGATCTTCTCAACCTCGTCGATGGCCTGCGGGATCGGCCACTTGTCGACGATCACCCGTGTGATCATCGTCATCACCGGATAGCGGGTGCTCAGCTCGGCATAGGCCGGGGTCGGCTCCCCGGGATAGCCGTCCAGCACCCCGGTCTTGGCCGCCTCCAGAAAGCCCCGCCGCTGCGGGTTCTTCCAGATGTCCATATCCTCCATGCCCATCACCGCCGGAGCCGGGAAGGTCAGCGAGACCCACTTCCGGTAGACCTCCGGGCTGTAGAGATAGCGCATAAGGTCTTTCGAGAGCTCAAGGCGCTTGTCGTTGCCGGTGTTGAACAGCACAAAGCCGTCGCGGACATAGGCGTAGTTCAACTGGGCCTTGGGACCGGCCGGCACACCGGCCACCCCGATCTTGGGCAGCAGCTCGGGCTTGTTGTTGCGGAACCAGACGAGCGGGCTGGCCGGGTTGTGAATGAAGATCACCTTGCGATCCTGCAGGGCGGTGTTGTTCGAGGCGTTGTCCCAGCCGGTGACGCCGGGCGGGTAGACGCCCATATCCCAGGTCTTCTTCACGAACTCCAGGAACTCGGCCATCTCCGGCGACTTGACCGTCACGGTCTTGGAGTCCGGCCCGACCAGCGAGGCGCCGAAATCCCACATCATAATCGAGAACGTGTTCTCGGCGTCGCCGACCTTGGCGATCTGGAAGCCCACCCCGTAGAGGTCCGGGGGCTTCTGGAGCCGCTTGGCCACGTCGTAGAACTCGGCCCAGGTCTTGGGGAACTCCTTGACGCCCCCCTCCTCCAGAATATCGCGCCAGTAGAGGATCAGGTTGGCGTCGATAGAATAGGGCAGCCCCCACTGTTTGCCCTCTTTGGTGAAGAACTTCTCTCCCGGTTTGTAGAAGCCGCCCCACTGCTTGGCGAACTCCTGGTAGAGGTCGCTCACGTCCAGAAAGACCTTGGCCGGGTAGAAGAGGGTAAAGCGGCCGCCTGAGGCCTGTGAGATGTCGGGAAACTGCCGCGATTCGATGGCGGCCTGCATTTTCTTCTGGACGTTTTCCCCGGTCTCCCGGACGTTCTCGACCTCGACCCCCTTCTTCCGGGCCCACTCCTCAATGGCCTGGGTCTGGAAGTCGTCGGCCGCCGGGGCGAAGGTGGCATCGGTCCAGATGACCAGCTTCTCCTTCTGGCCCAGCCGCAGCGTCTCACAGGCCGGGACCAGTCCAGCCGCCGCCACCAGACCAGCCGTCAGAGCCACGCCGCGCAGAAACCGCCGCCGACTGACAGAGCGCTGCCCGTTCATGCTGCTCCTCCCAGGAACGCTCGGACTGTAGCAGGCCACCCTCTGGCCTGGTGCCAGACAGTGTAGCACGCCGACCACGACAAAGCAAGAGCGTGAGTGACCGCCGGCGGCGGCCACCGCTATAATCCCTCTCAGAAGGTGAGAAAACGGCCATGGCCCGGGCCCGAACGCGCTTCGACACCCCGCTGGCCGACCTGCTCGACGCCCGCACCCGTCCGGCCGTCCTCTACGAACGGCTGCCGGACAACCGGGTGCGCTGCTACGCCTGCGGCCACCGCTGCCTGATCCTCGACGGGCTGCGGGGCATCTGCCAGGTCCGGTTCAACCAGGGTGGGGTGCTCTACGCGCCCTGGGGCTACGTTGGGCCGCTCCAGCTCGACCCCACGGAGAAGAAACCCTTCTTCCACCTGCTGCCCGGCTCCTGGACCCTGACCTTCGGCATGCTCGGCTGCGATTACCACTGCCCCTACTGCCTGACGGGCGGGACCCGCATCATGACCGCCGATGGCCCGCGCCGCCTCGAGACGCTGTTCGCCGAAGGGACGCCGGACCTGGCGACGCCCTCGGCGGTGCGGCGGCCCGCCGGCGCGTGCCTGGTCTACACCCACACCGGACAGCGGCAGGCCGTCACCAGAGTGTTTCGACACCCCTACACGGGACCGCTCCTGCGCCTGCACCTCCGCTACCTGCCGCCGATTGAGTGCACCCCGGAACACGAATTGCTGGTCCTGCGCTCGGCCGGTGAGACGCCGGCGCCCACACCCTCTTTCGTTCGGGCAGAAGCGATCAGGCCTGGCGACTTCCTCGCCGTTCCCAAACGGCTCTGTCGACCAGCCGGGGCCACGACCATCAGCGTGTCCGGTATCCGGCGGCCGCCTGTTCAGCCGCCCCGGGAGGGACGACGCCGAAGCCCCGCCCCTGTCACCCAGATGGCGGCTCTCTCGGCAGCGGGGCGGTCCTCGGCGGCCATCGGCCGGTATGCTGGCCAAAGCGCCTCCCATGTTCGCCCCCTTCGCCACACGATCGACCGGGAGGTATGGAACCTGGACACGGGGGCGCCGATCCGGTCGCCCCTGGCCACCGAAGACGGCCGCGTTCGCTTTCCCGAAGAGCACTGTCCCGGTATTCCGGCGAGACTGCCGCTCGATGAGCGGCTGGCCGCTTTGCTGGGCTATTACTGCGCCAAAGGCCACGTCTCGCCATCGAAGAACCGCGTCGGGAGCGCGACGCTGGTCTTCTCGTGTGGCCCTGAGGAGGAGACGCTCGCCAGCGAGGTCGCTCATCTTCTGAGCGATATCTTTGGTGTCAGGCCCACGCGGGTGCGCCGGGAAACCACGCTGAGGCTGGAGGTGGCGAAGACCCCGCTGGCCTTCCTGTTCGCCAGTCTCTGCGGCGAGAGGGCGCGGACAAAACGGGTCCCGCCCGCGCTCTTTCACGCCCCATCCGCGGTGATCCGCAGTTTCCTCCGGGCCTGCGCCGGTCACGGCCACGCCCGACCAGACGGCCTGACGGCTATAACGACGGTCTCGGAAGATCTCGCCTTCGGCCTCGCCTGGCTCGCCCTGAGCGTCGGCCTTTTCCCGGCGCTCAGGGTCTCCGAAAAAACGCGCCCCCGACCGATCACGGGGCGACAGGTGGCGAGTTCCTCCAGAATCTATGCCGTCACCTGGTACTGCGACGGGCGTCCGCGAAAGTATCTCCGCGAAGACGAAAACTACTGGTATATCCCGGTGCAGAACATTGAGAGAATCGCCTACGCCGGCGATGTTTTCAATCTCGAAGTCGCGGGCGACCAGTCCTACCTCGCACCGTTTGTCGCCACCCACAACTGCCAGAACTGGTTCACCTCGCAGGCTCTGCGCGACCCGGCGGCCGGCCGCGGGATCACCATCACTGACCTCGCCCCGGAGGCGCTGGCCCGGCTGGCCCGGCGGGCCGGGGCCGCGGTCGTCGGCTCGTCGTACAACGAGCCGCTCATCACCGCCGAATGGGCGGTGGCGGTCTTCCAGGCCGCCCGGGCCCTGGGCCTCAAGACGGTCTTTGTCTCCAACGGCAACGCCACCCCCGAGGTCCTGGCCTACCTCCGCCCCTGGCTGGACGGCTACAAGGTCGACCTCAAAGCCATGTCCGAGCGCCGCTACCGCGCCCTGGGCGGCCGGCTCAGCACCGTCCTCGACACCATCCAGCGAGCCTGGCAGCTGGGGTTCTGGGTCGAGGTGGTGACGCTGGTGATCCCTGGCTGGAATGACAGCGAGGCCGAGCTGCGGGAGGCCGCCCGCTTCCTCGCCGGCGTCTCACCGGACATCCCCTGGCATGTGACGGCCTTCCACCCGGACTACAAAATGACCGAGCCGGAGAATACTGGTCCGGCCACGCTGCGCCGGGCCGCCGAGATCGGCCGGGAGGAGGGCCTGCGCTTCGTCTACGCCGGCAACCTGCCCGGCCAGGTCGGCCCCTTCGAGAACACCTACTGCCCCGGCTGCCAGCGCTTGCTCATCGAGCGGCACGGCTTCCGGGTCCGCCAGAACCATCTCACCCCCGACGGCCGCTGCCCCGACTGCCAGACCCCGATCCCGGGAATCTGGCGCTGACCATCCCGTCTCCCCTCGGGGGAGGCCTGGAGGCCACGCCGCCGCGCCCGGCGGCCAGGGCGCATCGCTCCTCTGCCCCCGGCCGGTGGTGCGTCGGGCGGGCCTTTGTGGCTCCGGCTCGCCGCCGTTCCGTCCGGCGACCACCGCAACCGGTGGTCCCTCCCCGCCAGATCGCCCGCGCCGGAGGGCGCGGGCCGCGACCGGCGGGTGGCGGGCCGGCTGCGGTATAATCCCTCACGGCAGCCCTCTTTTTCGGAGAGACACCGTGAAACCGGAAGCCCCGCTCTGGGTCCCTCTGCTGAACACCGCGCTCATCGTGCTGAGCGGCCTCTTCCTGCTGGCCGGTTACGCCTTCATCCGCCGGGGACGCATCGCCTGGCACCGCCGCGCCATGCTGACCGCCACCGTCCTGGCCGGGCTCTTTCTGGTGGTCTACGTCACGCGGGCGCTCCTCTTCGAGACCAAACTCTTCGCCGGCACCGGGCTTCTCCGGGCCGCCTACCTGGCCCTGCTCGGCACCCATATGGTGGCGGCGACCGCGGTCATCCCCTTCGTCGCCCTGACCCTCTGGCGAGCCCTGCGCGGCCAGTACCGCGCCCACCGCCGGATCGCCCGGCGGACTCTCCCACTCTGGGCCTACGTGGTCCTGAGCGGCTGGGTCGTATTCGTCCTGCTCTATCTGGTGGGATAAAAAAAGCCCGGCCCCGCCGAGGGGCCGGGCGGCGGCTGGGTCAGCGGGCCGGCGCGCGGCGGGCGGCCTCCACCAGGCTGAGGAAGTACTGGTGGACACGGGGGTCGTCGGTCAGTTCGGGATGGAAGGCGGTGGCCAGAATCTGGTTCTGGCGGACGGCGACCGGCTCGCCGTCGGGCAGGGTCGCCAGGACCTCGACCGCCGGTCCCACCCGCACGATCCGCGGCGCCCGGATGAAGACGGCCCGGAAGGGCCGCTCGCCCAGGACCGGGATCGCCAGATCGGCCTCGAAGCTATCGACCTGGCGGCCGAAGGCGTTGCGCTGGACCGCGATATCGAGCAGCCCCAGTGTCGGCTGGGGCTCCCCCTCCAGCAGGGCCCGGCCGACGACCTCCCGGGCCAGCAGGATCATGCCGGCGCAGGTGCCGTAGACCGGGAATCCCTGGGCGATGCGCGCCCGCAGCGGCTCCAGCATCCCCTCGAGAGCCAGCAGCTTCCCGATGGTCGTGCTCTCGCCGCCGGGGATGATCAGGCCGTCCAGGCCGTCGAGGTCGGCCAGCCGCCGCACCTCCGGCGCTTCGACCCCCAGCCGGGAGAGCACCTGCCGGTGTTCGCGAAAGTCGCCCTGCAGGGCCAGGACTCCGATCCGCATCGCGCTCACCATCCTCGCGTCGCCAGCAGTTCCTCTTTGCGCAGCTGGGCCAGGTCGATCCCGCGCATCGGCTCGCCCAGCCCCCGCGAGACCTCGGCCAGGATCTTCGGGTCGTTGTAGTGGGTCACCGCCAGCACGATGGCCCGGGCCCGCTTGGCCGGATTCTCCGACTTGAAGATGCCGGAGCCGACGAAGACGCCGTCCGCCCCCAGCTGCATCATGAGCGCGGCGTCGGCCGGGGTGGCGATGCCGCCGGCGGCGAAGTTGACCACCGGCAGCCGGCCGGTGCGGGCCACCTCGACCACCAGGTCGTAGGGCGCCCCCATGGCCTTGGCCTCGGCCATCAGCTCCTCGACCGGCATGGTCTGCAGTTTCCGGATGTGGTCCATCACCGCCCGCATATGACGCACCGCCTCGACCACATTGCCGGTGCCGGCCTCGCCCTTGGTCCGGATCATGGCTGCCCCCTCACCGATCCGGCGCAGGGCCTCGCCCAGGTCGCGGGCGCCGCAGACGAATGGCACCTTGAAGGCGTGCTTGTTGATGTGGTGCTGCTCGTCGGCCGGGGTCAGCACCTCCGATTCGTCGATGTAGTCGACGCCGATGGCCTCCAGGATCTGGGCCTCGACGAAGTGGCCGATGCGGCACTTGGCCATCACCGGGATCGTCACGGCGTCCATGATCTTGAGAATGAGTTCGGGATCGCTCATCCGGGCCACGCCACCAGCCGCCCGGATGTCGGCCGGGACGCGCTCCAGCGCCATCACCGCCACCGCCCCGGCGTCCTCGGCGATCTTGGCCTGCTCGGGCGTGACCACATCCATGATCACGCCGCCCTTGAGCATCTCGGCCAGGCCCTTCTTGACCGTCCAGGTCCCACGATCCAGCACCATCTGCCCTCCTTCCCGGCTCACAGCGGGGATCCTCTTTGACAGAAAGAGACGCGTCCCAAGTGGACTGATGCAAGAGCCAATTCTTGACTGTATTATCATACCACAGACAGCCGCCGGAGGCGAACCGATGAGCGAGAGCCTGCGTCTGGCCCTGGCCGAACAGCGCGAGGGGACGCTCCAGCAGCGGCTCTGCGCCGCCCTGCGGCAGGAGATCCTCTCCGGCCACCTCCAGCCGGGCGAACGGCTGCCGGCCACCCGCGCCCTGGCCCGCGATCTGGGGATCTCGCGGACGACGGTCGTTCTGGCCTACGAGCAGCTGGCGAGCGAGGGGTATCTCGAAGCCCGGGTCGGGGCCGGCACCTTCGTCGCCCGGCATCTGCCCGTCGCCCGCCCCACTCCACCGGCCCCACAGCCGGTCCTGCCGGTCTCAGCCTGGGGCCGGCGGTTGCTTCAGGCCAGCCGGCCGCTCCTGTCCGGCCACCGGCCGGCGTTCGCGTTCGACTTCCAGCCCGGCGTCCCCGACTGGTCGGAGTTCCCCCGCACCCTCTGGCGCCGGCTCTACGCCCGCTGCTGGACACAGGGCGGGGTCGACCTGGCCCGCTACGGCGAGCCGGCCGGCTACCGGCCGCTGCGCGAGGCCCTGGCGGTCGCCCTGGGCCGGCGCCGGGGTGTGCGCTGCCGCCCCGAGCAGATCGTTATCGTCAACGGCACCCAGCAGGCGCTGACGCTTCTGGCCTACGTCTGGCTGAACGAGGGAGAGACCGCCGCCGTCGAGGAGCCCGGCTATCCCGGCGTCCGCCTCAGCCTGCTCGCCCGCGGGGCCGTCGTCCAGCCGGTGCCCGTCGACGCGGATGGCCTCAGCGTCGACCACCTGGCCGCCCTCCGGCCCGTCCCGCGCCTGGTCTACGTCACCCCCTCGCACCAGTATCCGACCGGGGCCACCCTGAGCCTGCGCCGTCGTCTCCAGCTGCTGGCCTGGGCCCGGACCACCGGCGCCCTGGTGGTCGAGGACGACTACGACAGCGAACTCCGCTACGACGGCCGGCCGCTCCCCGCCCTCTACGGGCTGGACCGGCACGGGGGCGTGGCCTACGTCGGCTCGTTCTCCGACCTGCTGCTCCCGCCGCTGCGGGTCGGCTACGTCGTTCTGCCGGAGAGCCTGGTCCCGGTCTTCACCGCCGCCAAGTGGGTGGTGGACCGGCAGACGCCGACGCTGGAGCAGCAGGTCCTGGCCGCCCTCCTGACCAGCGGCCAGTTCGCCCGGCACCTGCGGCGGGTTCGGCGTCTCTACCAGGCCCGGCGGGACGCCCTGCTGACCGTCCTCCAGCCGCTCCTGGCGGAGGGCTTCACGGTGAGCGGGCAGGCGGCGGGGCTGTATGTCACCCTCTGGCTGCCGCCGGACGTCGATGAGAGCCAGGTGGTGGCCGCCGCAGCGGCGCAGGGCCTCGGCGTCTATCCGGTCGGGCCGTGCTACGCCGGCCGGGCGGCCCGTGGGGGACTGGTCCTGGGCTTCGGCGCCCTGACCGAGGACCAGATCCGCACGGGCGCCCGCCGTCTCGTCGCCGTCCTGCGGGCCTGCCGGGGCACGCGCCGGGCGGCGGCCGACTAGGCGTCCGTCTCCGCCCGCTGGAGCAGATGGGTGATCAGCCGGGAGCCGCTGGGAACCACCCCGGCGGCGATGGCGATCTTCACCAGATCGCCGGGGATAAAGGGCAGGACCCCCTGCCCCAGAGGGTCGGGGACGAAGCGCGCCAGCCAGAGGGCGCCACAGAGATAGATCACCAGGTTCCCGAGGAGCAGGGCGACGAAGAGACGTCCGGTGTGCAGCCGCCAGCCGCGCTCGGCCAGCCAGCCGACAAGACCGGCCGCCAGGACGAAGCCGACGAGGTACCCCCCGGTGGGCCCCAGGAGGACGCCCAGACCGGCGCGGCCACCGGCGAAGACCGGGAGCCCGGCCGCCCCCTGGGCCAGGTAGGCCAGCTGGGCCAGAGCGCCCCGCCGGCTCCCCAGGAGGACACCGGACAGGAGCACCGCCAGCGTCTGGCCGGTGATCGGCACCGGCGTGAAGGGCAGGGGGAGAGCGATCCGGGCGGCCAGCGCGGTGAAACTGGCGAAGGCCAGGACCAGCAGCAGGTCGCGCACCAGAACCCGCGGGCGGGCCAGCGCCCGCCGGAGGTGAGCGGCGTAGACGGTGACGGTCATTGCGCCTCCTGGACGGTGTGTGGTGTGGAGCGCTCCACCGAGGGATAACACCGCTCGACCGGTCCGGGTACGTTTGTGGCAGAGCTCGACAGGCGCCCTTCGCCTCGGCTATAATCCAAGCGCAACCCGCGGGAGAGCAATGGACAGAAGGCGCCGGGCATCCCCCACCTCGGGCCCCCAGCAGCACGGTGTGCAAGGGAAGAAACCGATGAGCGGATTTCAATGGCTGACGCTGGTGACGGCGATTGTCACCTGGTTCCTGGTCGTTCTGGGCGGGATCGTGCGGGTCACCGGGGCCGGGCTGGGCTGCCCGGACTGGCCGCTCTGCTACGGACAGGTCATCCCACCGCTGGATCCTCTGGCCCTGACCGAGTACTTCCACCGGCTGGCCGCCGCCTTAGACTCGATCCTCATCGTCCTGACCACCGGGACCATCCTCTGGCGGCAGCGCCATCGCCGGGGACGGGTCTGGCTGAGTCTGGCCATCCTGGGCGTGCTGCTCCTCCAGATCCTCCTGGGCGGGGTGACGGTCCTGCTGGAGCTGCCGCCGATGGCCGTCCTGGCCCACCTGGCGGTGGCCATGGTGCTTTTGGGGCTGATCGTTGCCCTGGCGGTGGTGGTGCTCGGCGAGCACTGGCAGCCGGTCCCGGTTCGCGACCGCTTTGCCCGTCTGGCCGCCTGGACCGCGGGCTTCACCTATCTTCTTCTCCTGAGCGGGGCCTACGTTCTGGGGAGCGGCGCCAGCCTGGGCTGCACCGACTGGCCGCTGTGTCTGGGTCTCCAGGTCTTCCCGGCGGGCAACCCGCCGGCCCATATTCATATGCTCCACCGGCTGGTGGCGGTGATCGCCGGGGTCCACGTGCTCTTGCTGACCGTCCGGGCCTGGCGGACCCGGCGGGGCCAGCTGGCCGTCCTCTGGCTGACGACCGCCGCCGGCGGGCTCTTCCTGCTCCAGACGCTCAACGGCGCCTTCAACGTCTGGACCCGTCTGCTGCCGATCTGGCGGGCCTCGCACCTGGCCCTGGCCGCGGCGGTCTGGGCCCTGGTGGTGGCGGTGGCGGTCCTGGCCCAGCTGGCCGACCGGGCTCCGGAGCGGAAAGTCCCGGTCGAGCCGGCTGGTCAGCCGCCGGCCGCGCGGCGTCCCCGTCTGGGCGTCTATCTCCAGCTCATGAAGCCCCGAATCGTCGCGCTGCTGCTTCTGACCACTTTGGCGGCGATGCTGATCGCCGCGCGGGGGCTTCCGCCCTGGCCGCTCGTGCTGTGGACGCTCCTCGGGGGTGGGCTGGCGGCCGGGGGAGCGGCCGCCTTCAACCAGTACCTCGACCGCGAGATGGACACCATGATGTTTCGCACCGCCCGGCGGCCGCTGACCACCGGCGATCTCACTCCCTCCCAGGCCCTGCGCTTCGCCATCCTCGTGACCCTGGCGGGACTGGCCCTCCTGGCTCTCCTGGTCAATCCGCTGACCGCCCTTCTGGCCCTCCTCGGCCATCTGCACTACGTTCTGGTCTACACGCGCGTTCTCAAGCGCCTGACGCCCCAGAACATCGTCCTGGGCGGCGCGGCCGGCGCCATTGCGCCGCTGGTTGGCTGGGCTGCCGTCACCAACAGTCTGGACCTCACCGCCCTTTACCTCTTCGCGGTTATTTTCTTCTGGACGCCGCCGCACTTCTGGGCGCTGGCCCTGCTGGTGAAGAACGAGTACGCCCGGGCCGGGATCCCGATGCTGCCGGTGGTCGCGGGTGACCGGGCGACCGCCTGGCAGATCGTACTCTACACCCTCCTCCTTCTGGGGGTCTCGCTTCTGCTGTTTCCCGGCCGGGCGATGGGGCTGGTCTACCTGATGGGAGCGCTGCTCCTGGGCGGGCTCTTTCTGGTCTACGCGGTGCAGTTGCTCCGCGATCTGCGGCGCGAGACCGCCAGCCGCCTGTTCCGCTACTCGCTCCTCTACCTGGCCCTGCTCTTCAGCCTCATGGTCGTCGACCGGACCCTGTTGACCTTCTGACACAAAAATCCCCCTGGCCTTGGCCAGGGGGAGAGAGGGAGGAGGAGAGACTCAGGCCCGTGGCGGGACCGGAGTCGGCGTGGGCGTTGGTCCCGGCGGCTGCCCGTGCCGTGGCCGGGGGGTGGCGTCGATCAGCCGATCGATCCGATTTTCCAGCCGGGAGAGGATCCGGTCGGCCTGCTGTTGTGTCAGTCGCCCCTGCTGCTGGGCCTGCTGGATTCGATTCCGCGCCGCCTGGAGCAGCGCCGCCTTGAGATCATCGCGGCCGACGCCCCTCTCCTGGGCGATCTGGGCCAGCGATTTGCCGGCCCGCAGTTCGGCCCGCAGCTGGTCCACCGTCAGGCCCAGTTTCTGGGCCGCCGCCAGCCAGAGGTCGCCGAACTTCCCCGGACGGCCCCAGCCGGGTCGGCCGTGGAAGAGCTTCCCGAAGGGGTGCAGCAGCTGCTCGGGTGTCGCCTGATCGATCCGCTGCTTCAGCCGCTGGGCCTGGTCGGTGGTCAGCGCTCCCTGCTGGGCCGCCTCGTCGACGGTCGCTTTGGCCGCGGTCCGGATCTGGTCGACGAGGCGGTTCTTATCGATGCCCAGTCCCTGGGCGAGGTGGGTGAGAAAGGCGTCGGCGAAGTTGAAGCGCGGCTTTGTCGGCGTGGGCGTCGGTGTCGGGGTCTGGGCGAAGGCGCTGCCGACCAGGAGCAGCACCCCCAGGAAAGCGGCGGTGCCGATAAACAGCCACCAGCGCGAACGCTTCAGCATCTGTTCCTCCTGCGACCTTCGGGTGATATCACCGGATACCGGTCAATCCTCCGTGTCCTCACATCGCCTCCACCTCCACCGCATCGTCCGGTTATCACTCTAGCCGGCGGCTGTTAAAGCACCGTTGCCCGGGCTTTAAAGATTGGTAAACTTCGGGCCCGCGCCTCTCCCGCAGACCCGGGCAGACACACGCGCCGGGGAACCCCCGGTGCCCAGCCTCAGGCGCATGATGTGGGTTCATCGTTCACACCAGGCGGAGGCGCAGAAGAGTATGGGCCCAGATCGTCGCCGCCGTGCGGGTGAGCAAGCCCCAGAAGGTCCTAGCACCGTGTCGGGCCAGTCCCAGCCGCTCGGTGAGCTGGCCATTGGTCGTCTCGCGGCGATTGCGCAGGACAGTGACCGGCGGCCGCGCGGCCGCCGCGCCGGCAGGCGTCGCCACTCGACCCGTCCCGGAGTCAGGACGACGCGCGTCCTTGGGGCCTCCTGGGCGGCAGCCCACGCCCGACCGGTGAAGCCCCGAGCGCGGAGCACGCCCCCTGGTCGGGTGCCCTCCAGCAGGGCCTCGGCCACCGGGAGCCCGTCCACCCGTGACTCGTCTACCGGACGAGTCACGGGACGATGCCCCAGGCCAGGACCAAGCGCGTCTGCCGGCCGGTTCGCAGGGCCAGGCGAAAACCAGAGAACCACTCGCCGTGGGCAGCATCCCGCCCAAAGCCGGCGCGCAGCCCGTCTGGCCCCTGCCAGCCATCCGGCCCCCGCACTCGACTGGGATGCGTGACCGGCAGGGCAGTGGTGTCCACCTGCCGCCAGGCATCCTCGGGAAGGTGCCGCACCACGGGCGGCCGCAGGTGCTCAAAGGCTCCCCAGAGTCAGCGCACTCGGCGGTTAAATACACTCTGGGTCGGCAGGCGCGGGAAGAAGTGGCTCAAGTCGCGGCGGACCTCGGCGAGAAAGCCCCGTTCGCCGGGACGCCCCAGCAGGTGGCGGACTAGAGCGATCGTGAACACCTCGGCGTCGGAGCAGACGGGCGCCGGGCTGGGACGGGATCGGAACGAGGCCGGCCTGGAGGGCATCGTCGACCAACACGTAGACATGGACAAACAAGTCGCCAACTGGCATTATTGGGATGGTGACCTCCTGGGTGAGAGGAGAGCTTCCTTCTCTCCCCAAGGGGGCTGCTGCACTTCAACCCACATCACGCGCCTAGGGTGAGAAGGCGGCGAGCGGAGAGCGTCCGTCGCCTTCATGCATTGCTGTACCCTGGAGAGACACGGGTTCTTGGCCATTGGGGCCAAGAGCGGTGCCGCGCATTTCGGATAACGTGCCCAGAAGCGGGGTCTTGACATCTCGCTCGTCAACACGTATGACATGATACAGCCTTGGGATGGGGGTGAAGAGCAGGCGCAAAGAGCACGGGCTCGGGTATCGGCAGAGGTTGAGAGTTTCTCAAGGAGGCGCCATGTCGAGGTTGCCATTATCCCGACGTTATGGTCGGCGGTCGCTGTTTGCTCAGGGGATGGCGCTTGCAGCCTTGACTGTTCTTCAGGCCTGCGCTCCTGCGCCCGCCCCTACGCCCACCCCGGCCCCGCCAGCGGCTGCTCCTCCAGCCCCTCAGCCCACGGCCACGCCCACGGTTGCCCCAAAGCCGGCGGTCGCTCCCTCGCCAACGCCGGCTGCAGCGAAGCCCCCCAGCCGGCGGTCGGAGCGCCCGTCCCGGCGCTCCTCCGCTCTGGAGCGGGCGAGGAAGAGTTCTTCAACAAGGTGCTCGACCTCTTCGAGCAGAAGCATCCCAATATCAAAGTCAATCGTGTTTTTGCTCCCGGAGGCCAGGACTATATCACAAAACTCGATCTCATGATCGCCTCGGGGGATCCTCCCGCAATCTACGGTCCATTTTCTGATCGAGGATATCGGTACTATGCGGCCAAGGGATTGAGCCAGGAGCTCGACGATTTTGTGGCCCGCGATAAGGTGAACCTCGACGATTTCCATCAGGACGGCCTGAAGGGCTGCCGCTGGCGGGGAAAGCTGATGGCACTCCCGCTTGATCTCTGGCCCCACGTGATCTTCTATAACCGCCATATCTTCCGCGAGGCTGGGGTTGCTGATCTGCCCACAGATTGGAACAATCAGGAGTGGACCACCGAGCGGTATGAGGAGCTGGCCGGAAAGCTAACCAAGCGTGAGGGCAATCGGGTCGTCCAGTTTGGTTCCGACGTCTACTTCCGGGGCTGGCCCGCTGGCTGGGTCTACGGAGGAGATTGGTTTCCACCGGACACCTATACGACAGGGATCGTGGCTGAATTTATCGGCGACAAGGATCCACGTGTGATCAACGGTGTTCAATGGACCGCCGACCTTATCAACAAACTGCACTATGCCCCGACGCCAGCTCAGGCACAGCAGATCCAGGCTGGTGTACCCGTCCTCTTTATGAGCGGCAAGATCGGCATGGGGGTCGCTGATATCGGACGTCTCAGCCGCTACGCCAAGATCAAGGAGTTTGAGTGGGGTGTCGGCGTGCTGCCGCGGCCTCCTAAGGGAGAACCACGACGACACCATGTCTGGATCGATTACTGGAGCATGATCAAGGGCACTAAGAACCTTGAGGGCGCGTGGCAGCTGCTCAAATTTATGGTCAGCCCGGAGGCTCAGGAGATCTATCCCATCCAGTATGGTCCCCTCAGCAGCCTGAAATCGCTGGCCTCAACCTGGAGCAAGTACCACGCGAAAAACCTGCCGAACCTTTCCTCCAAAGAGTTCCAGGTGATCACCGATGCCCCACAGTACCAGGTGATCGACCCTGAAAACTGGACTGTCAATTTCAGCGTGATCAACGCTCAGGTGATGCAGCCGGCTCTGGATAAAGTCTATCTGGGGCAGGAGTCGGCGGAGCAGGCGATTAAGAACATGGCGCCGAAGGTGCGTAAGGTTATCGAAGAGACGAAGAACGTCTGAGTAAGACGGGGGGAGTCTAATGCTACCGGCGGCAACCTCCGCCGGCGTTTGGATCATGCTCCCTGCCATGGGGTGAGTTGATGCGCCTTATCGCCAGAGCGCCTGTTGTGCCGAAGCGCCGGAGTGCCCTCTTGCGTCAGGAAGCGATCGCTTTTTACCTCTTCGCCAGCCCGTGGTTAGTTGGGCTTCTTTTACTGACTCTTGGACCGATTATTGCCTCATTCGTTCTCAGTTTTACCGATTATCCGGTCATCGTCGCCCCAAGATGGATAGGTTTGCGCAACTATGAGAAGATGCTATTCGACGATGAACTGGTCTGGCAGGCACTAAAGGTTACATTGACTTACTGTATTGGGGCGATTCCTTTACGGATAACTGTGGCCTTTTTGGTTGCTCTCTTTTTGAATCTGCCAATCCGTGGGGTTACACTTTATCGTACGATCTACTACCTGCCGGCGGTTATCTCCGGTGTTCCAGTCGCCCTTCTCTGGATGTGGATTCTGAATCCAGAGTTCGGAGTGCTCAACAATTTCCTACGGGTCCTTGGGATTGAGGGTCCAGCCTGGCTGTTTAGCGAACAATGGGTTATTCCTTCGTTCATCCTGATGAGTCTCTGGGATATCGGAGGCCTAATGGTGATCTATTTGGCCGGGCTTCAGGGCATTCCTGCTCACCTGTACGAGGCGGCGGAGATCGACGGTGCCGGACTTCTGGCCCGTTTCTGGCACGTGACCGTGCCGATGATGTCACCTGTCATCTTTTTCAATATCGTAATGAGTGTTATTGAATCTTTTCAAATTTTTACGCCGGCGTTCGTTATGACAAACGGCGGTCCGGCCAATGCCAGTCTTTTCTTTGTTCTTTACCTCTACAACAACGCCTTCAAATGGTTCAAGATGGGCTACGCCAGCGCTCTGGCCTGGCTGTTGTTCTTCATCATTCTGGGTCTCACACTGGTGATTATCCGCTCGTCGAGCGCCTGGGTCTACTACGAGGGCAAGCTGCGTGGGTAGGAGTTGCCATGGAGCGCGCGCACGCCGCTCAGGCTAGGCCGGGGCAGGTGGCGTGGTGGCAGCGCCGGCGCCTCCGTGAGCAGGTTCGTCTGAGCCTGGCCACCCTTCTGGTCCTCGCCGGGGCAGCGGTCATGTTGGTGCCTCTAGCCTGGATGGTCTCAACCTCCTTAAAAGATGAAGGCGAGGTCTTTCTAGTGCCGGTGCGCTGGATTCCGAGCCAGATTCGTTGGCAGAACTACCCAGAAGCCCTCGTCTTTGTGCCATACGGCCAGTACTACCTTAATAGCGTCAAGGTGACAGGGCTGGCAGTAGTAGGGGCCGTCTTCACCTCCTCACTCGTAGCCTTCGCCTTCGCTCGGCTGCGCGCGCCGGGCCGGGATCTGCTCTTCCTCGTTCTGCTCAGCATCATGATGCTGCCCGGGGAGGTGACGCTCGTCCCGACGTACCTGCTGTTCCGGGGGCTGGGCTGGCTCGACACCTACCTCCCGCTCGTGGTGCCCAGCTGGCTGGGCGGGGCCCCCTTCTACATCTTCCTCCTCCGGCAGTTCTATCTCACCTTGCCCCTGGAGCTCGACGACGCCGCGAAGATCGACGGCGCCGGGCTCTTCGACATCTACCGCCGTATCATCGTGCCTCTCTCTAAACCTGCCTTGGCCACCGTGGCCATCTTCGCCTTCTTCCAGCACTGGAACGCCTTCCTCTCCCCCCTGATTTACCTGAACACCATGGAGAAGTACACGCTGCCGGTCGGCCTGCGCTTCTACCTCAGCGTGATGGGCCAGACGCACTGGAACTACCTGATGGCCGCCACCCTCGTGGCGATCCTTTTACCCATGACGGTCTTCTTCATCTCCCAGCGGTATTTCGTTCAGGGAGCCGTTCTGACTGGGCTAAAGGGCTGACGTCCCTGAATGTCCTCAGAAGACACGGATGGCGGTTCTGGCGATCAACGGTGGCTCACCGGTGCGGCGGGTGCCGTTCCCACCATGGCCGGTCTGGGATCAGCGCGAGCGCGCCGCCCTGCTTGAGGCCCTGGAGAGCGACGTCTGGGGAGGCATCGGGAGCGAGCACGTGCGCGCTTTTGGCCAGGCCTTTGCGGCAGCCCACGATGCCCGTTACGGAGTGCCGGTGATGAATGGCACAACCGCCCTACAGGTTGGTCTACAGGCGGTTGGGGTCCGATGGGGAGAGGAGGTGATCGTGCCGGCCCTGACCTGGATCGCGACCGCCCAGGTGGCCGTGTACCTTGGTGCTGTTCCCGTCTTCTGTGACATCGACCCGGAGACCTATACCCTCGACCCCCAGCAGCTCGATACGTGTCTGTCATCACGGACGCGGGCGATTATTCCGGTGCATTATGGTGGCCGGCCAGCCGATCTGGAGGCCGTTCTCGCCTTCGCCCGACAGCATGATCTGGCGGTGATCGAGGACTGCGCCCACGCTCACGGCGCTCAGTGGCGGGGACGCGGTGTTGGTTCCTGGGGCGATCTAGGGGCCTTCAGCTTTCAGCAGAGCAAGGTGATTACCTGTGGGGAGGGAGGGTGTCTTCTAACTAGCGATCAACGGCTGGCCGAGCTGTGCGCCAGTATCATCAACTGTGGGCGGATTCAGGCAGACGACCGTTACCTGGTCGAGCATCCCTTCAACTATAACTTCCGAATGACCGCCTTTCAGGCGGCACTTCTCGTGGTCCAATTGACACGGCTAACGGATCTCACGCTCCGCCGCCAGGCAGCGGCGGACTTTCTCGATAGCGCACTGGGGCGCATCGAGGGAATACGGCCCGTGCGCCGGGACCCGCGGATCACCCGCCGAGCCTACTACCTGTACATAGTCCGCTACGAGGCGAAAGCGTTCGGCGGTCTTCCTCGCGAGGTCTTTCTTCGCGCGCTCCGCGCTGAGGGGATCCCTGCTGGCGGGGACGCCGATCAGCTGGTCTACCGGAATCCGCTCTACGCGGTGACCACAACAAATTGCTGTGCTCTGGCTGTTCATGCCTCCCGTCCCGACCGGCGATGGGAGGGCCGCTGCCCCCAAGCCGAACGGGCCGTCGCCCAGGAGATGGTGGTCTTGCCGCAGAATGTGCTCCTGGCCGACCAGGATGGTCTGGCAGATATCGTCCGGGCGGTCAAGAAGATCCAGGCTCACCGGCACGAGTTGAGCACGACCTGACCTTCGGGCTCTTGACAGTGGGAGGCTGACCTGTATGATATGATCAAGGCTCTCCCACGGAGGTCCCAAGCGCACCGATGCTCAAAGCCCCACCGTTGCCGGACCGTGTTGCCGAGATCTTGTTGGCTCGCATTCGGGCGGGGGAGTTTCCGCCGGGAAGCTTCCTCCCCTCCTCGCGCGAGCTGGAACGCCAGTTCGGTGTGAGCCGTATCGTCATCCGGGAAGCCTTGCGGAGCCTGGCCGCGAAAGGCATCCTGCGTATTTATCAGGGCAAGGGGGCTCAGGTCTGCCCGGCCGATCCCGCCTACGCGGCGGAGGTGATGGAGCTGCTCCTGCTGGGGCGGCGGACAGTCTGGCCCGATCTGATGGAGGTGCGGCAGATCCTCGAGGTCGCTGCCGCCGAGCTGGCGGCCCGACGGCGCACGCCCGAGGATTTGGCCACTCTCCAGGTGGCACTGGAACAGATGGCGGCAGCCCTGACTGACGCCGAGGCTTTCGCCGAATGGGATGTGGCCTTCCACCATCGGCTGGTGCGCGCGGCCCACAATCCGATCCTCGACATCGTCACCCACCCCATTGGGGAGCTCCTTCGGGCCAGCCGTCTGGCCATTCTGAACCCCGAACGCCATCACCTCTCCCAGACTCTTCTGGAGGAACACCGGGCGATCTATCTGGCAGTGGAACGGCAGGACCCGGCAGCCGCCGCCGAGGCTATGCGCTGCCATCTGGCCCACGTGGCGGCGACGATGTGGCGCAAGCTGGGACAGTACGAGCCTAGCGGAAAGGAGAACCATGGCCCAGAGGACCAGCGATCTGGCACTTGAGGGAGGAGCGCCTGTGCGGACCACCCCATGGCCCCGCTATAAGGGGGCCAGTCTGATCGGGGCAGAGGAGAAGGCGGCCGTTCTCGAGGTCCTGGAATCCCAATCGCTCTTTCGCTATTACGGCCCTCGACTCCTCCGCAAGGTCGAGGCGTTCGAACAGGCCTTCGCCGCCTATCTCGGCGCTGCCTACTGTCTGGCTACCAGCAGCGGCACAGCAGCGCTGCGCGTCGGCCTGGCCGCTCTCGGCGTAGGACCGGGTGACGAGGTCATTGTCCCGGCGATCACCTTTATCGCCTCGGCCAACGCTGTCCTGGCCCAGCAGGCACTGCCGGTCTTCGCGGAGGTGGATGAGACACTCACACTCGATATCGCTGATGTGGCCACCCGGATCACCCCCCGGACCCGGGCGATTATGGCTGTCCATCTCGGTGGGATCCCCACCCGGATGGATGCTCTCCTGACCCTGGCCCGGGAGCGGGGACTGGTGGTTATCGAGGACGTGGCCCAGGCCTGTGGGGCACAGTTTCAGGATCGGGCGCTGGGCACCTGGGGGGCGGTGGGGGCCTTCAGCTTCCAGCAGGAGAAAAACATCACCGCCGGCGAAGGGGGAGCACTGGTCACCAACGATCCTCTCCTCTATCAGCGGGCAGCCATCTACCACGACCAGGGCGGGCAGTTCACCCTCGGAGCCGGTGGCGACCGCGTCCACGAGGGGCAGCCTATCGTCGGCGAGAACCTGCGGATGGGAGAAGTGGCCGGTGCAATTCTCGGGGTCCAGCTCCGGCGCCTGCCGTTCATCGTCGAGCGGCTGCGCTGGGCCAAGAAGACGATTCTGGACCTGGCGGGCGATCTCCCCGGCCTCCAGCCCCGCCCCTCCCCCGACCCGGAGGGCGAGGTCCCGGCCAGTCTGGACTTTCTGGTCGAGACACCGGAACGGGCCGAAGCCATCGCGCGAGCGCTGACCGCCGAGGGCATCCCGGCTCGCCGGATCTACGGTGGGAAGCCGGTCTACGTTACTCCCAGCCTGATGCGCCGGTCGACCTATCATCCCAGCGGACGCCCCTTCAGTGATCCGCTTTATGGTGGGCAGATTCCGCCCTACGGCTGGGGGCTGTGCCCGCGCAGCGAGGCGATTGTCGCCCGGACTGTGGGCTTCAGCCTCAGCCCGCTCCTGACCGAGGCTGATTGCCAGGACGCGGCCCGGGCGCTCCGCAAGGTCGCCCGGAGTCTGTGAGCCGGAGGGGAGATGATGCTGCGCGCCGGCGCCGCCGAGGTTGTTATCACCCCGCCTGTTGGGACGCCTCTCGAAGGTTATGGTGCCCGAACCGAGCCCTCGATCGGTGTCCATGATGACCTCACCGCCCAGGCCCTGGTGCTCGACGACGGGCGCACGCGTGTGGGGCTTCTCACCTGCGACCTCATCGGGGTGGATCGGCCTCTTACTACGTGGGTGCGGCGGGAGGTCGAGCAGCGCGGCCTGCTGCCGGGAGACCACCTCCTTATCGCCGCTACCCACACCCATGGCGGTCCTCGTGGTCTTCTCGCCCTGCGAGGTGAGGCTGACGAGACTCTGGTGACGATCACCGCACGCCAGCTGGTCGGCGTGGTCAGCGCCGCTACCCGGGAGATGCGTCCCGCTCGACTGATGCTGGGATGGAGCGCGGTTGAGTCAGTCAGTCAGAACCGACGGTTCCCGCATGGCCCCATCGACCCGACGCTTTTTGTCCTGCGAGTGGAGGAGGCTCAGACCGGCCGGCTTCTGGCCACTCTGGTCAACTTCGCCATGCACCCCACCGTGATGAACTTCGACAACCTCTTTATCACCGCCGATTATCCGGGGAGGGTCCGTCAGGTGATCCGTCGGGTCCTGGGAGAGGAGGTGATCGTGCTGTTCGCCAACGGCGCCTGCGGCAACATCAACCCGGCGCGGGTGGCGGCAGTCTTCTCCGAGGTCGAGCGCATCGGCACTATCATCGGAGCGGCGGCCGTCCGCCTTCTGGCTGAGCTGACGGCCCTGGGACAGCTGGTGGCGGCGGACAATCTCCTCTGGGGCGAGCGCACCCCGAAGCCGCCGCCGGAAGCAACGGTGGCGATCACGGCACCGGATCTGCGGGTAGCGCGCGCCGAAATTGAGCTGCCGCTCCGCTCTTTCGCTTCAGCCGCCTCCTACGACGCGCAGATCGCGCAGCTACGGCAGGCTCTGGATAGTCTAGTATTACAGTTCCCTTTATATTTCTTTCGTGGTATGCTGGGCGTGGGAGGTGATGCGTGTGGAGCGAGGCACCTGTGGGTGTGACCGTGAAGAGGTCGTGGCCGCGCAGGTAGCGACCG
>DAOUAE010000011.1:0-9399 GCA_034433795.1 Chloroflexota bacterium | reverse complement strand
GGGGGGGGGGGACGGGAGCCTGATCGGTCGGTTGGGTGGTGGGGGTGCGGGGCAGCCAGACGTAGAAGGTGGTGCCGACCCCTTCCTGGCTGGTGAACCAGACCCGGCCGCCGTGGCGCTCGACCAGCTCTTTGACGATATAGAGGCCCAGTCCCATGCCCTGGGTGGGGGCGACGCCGGGGCGGGCCTGGACGAACGGCTCGAACACCCGCTCGCGCAGGGCCGCCGGGATGCCGATGCCCTGGTCGCGGACGGTGAGGAGAACACCGGCCTCCTCGGGTGTGACCCCGACCTCGACCAGCCCGCCGTCCGGGCTGTAGCGGATGGCGTTGTCCAGCAGGTTGACCAGGACCTCCTCCAGCCGGTAGCGGTCGGCGACGATGGGCACCGTCTCCGGGGCCGCGACCCGCAGGCTGTGGCGGGTGGTGGTGATGGCCATCCGCTGAACCACCTCGCGCACCAGCGCCGCCAGGTCGAACGGCTCCGGCTGCAGCTCCAGCCGCCCGGTCTGGATCCGGCTCACATCCAGCATCTGGTTCACCAGCCAGTCCAGCCGGTTGCACTGTCGCTCGATCACCCGCAGGATCTCCCGCACCGCCGGGTCGCCGCCCGGCCGCCAGAGCAGCCACTGGACATATCCTTTCAGAATCGCCAGCGGGGTCTTGAGTTCGTGGGCGGCGATGGAGAGGAACTGGTCGCGCACGGCCAGGGCGGCTCGCAGCCGTTCGGCCAGGGTGGCCGTGGCCAGGCCGCTGGCCACCAGATCGGCGATGGTCCGCAGCACCTGGCGCTCGCCCGGCCCCAGTGTCGGCGCCCGCCGCAGCCGGTCCAGGGTCAGGAGCCCCAGAACCTGGCCCTGCCAGTCCAGGGCCACCACCAGGACCGGCGGCTCCCAGGGCAGCCCGGCCAGCCCCGGATCGCCGGCCAGGAGCCAGCGCGGCTCGGCCCCCGTGGCCGCCAGCGACCGGGCCGCCGGCCAGGTCTTCCCCTCCAGATCGTCCTCGCCGGCCACCGCCGCACAGACCAGCCCGGCCTGGGACTCGTCGGCCGGCCAGCGCCAGAGGGCCAGCCGCCCGCCCTCCAGACGGAGGGCTCCCCGGGCCAGGGTCAGCACCGCCCGGAGCACCTCGGGCAGCCCGGCCGGACCGACCAGGGCCTCGGCCACCGCCGAAACGGCCGCCGAGAGACCGCTGCGACGCGCGGCCTCACGCTGAAGAACCATGGCCAGTGTGCTGCCCAGCGCCTCGCCCAGCGTCTGCAAAAGCGCCCGCCGGATCCGCGACACCGGCTGGGCCCAGACCGCTGCCACCAGCCCCACCGCTCCCACCGGGGCCAGCAGCGGCCAGAGGAGCAGTGTCTCCATCCCGCCGACCAGCCCCTCCCAGCCGGGCGGGAGAGCCACCGTGGTCCGCCGAAGCCGCAGCCGGATCGGCCGTCCCCGCTCGAGGACCCGGTGCACAAGAGGGGCCCCCGCGCTCTCCGACCGCCAGACCAGTCCACCGGGGCCCCGGACCGGGCCGCGCAGAGCCAGTCGGGCCCACTCGGCCGCCTCGACCGGCCCGGCCCAGAGGACCAGGCCGTCGGCCTGCAGCAGGGCCAGCAGCTCTCCCGCCAGCAGGTCGGCGAGATCGGGCAGGTCTGCTCCGGCGGCGGCCGCCCACTGCAGGCGCATGGCCACCTGCAGGGCCTCGCGCCCACCCCACCAGCGGAGTCCGCCTGTGCCGTCCATTGTTTCCCTCGCCTGCGCCGAACCCGGCGCCCCTCGCCCCTCGTTGGTGACATCGGCGACCATCACGAGTCCTCCCTGGCCCGACCCTCCGGGCCTCCACCCGCACCCCCACCGGAGGGCCCCCAACCCCAGCCGGCCACAGCGGTCTGCCCCTCCGAGAGGGCACCGACCGGCGGCGGCCTGCCGGAGCGGCTGCACCTAAAGAGTATACCCGATCGCCGTCCCTGGCCGGCTAGCGACCGGACACAGCCTCGCCTTGTTGCTCTGTCGTCGACCGCCGGGCCCACTCGGCGGCGGTCAGCACCCGCCAGGGGAGGGGCTGGCCGGCCACGCTGGCGATGGCCCGGTCGAGGAGGTCGCGATAGCCGGTGGTCAGTTGCAGGCGGACGCGGCTGTTGGGCGCCACCAGGAGCAGGGTGGCGCCCTCGCGGCCCATCAGCCGGCAGGGTTCGATATAGGTCTGGTAGGCGGTCGGGCTGACCCATTCGGCCAGGAGCCGCTGGACGGCCGTCCAGAGCTCGCGTCCGCCGATGCCGCCGGCCTCGGGAATGCGCACCCAGGCTGGTCCCGGCGGGAGCGGCCGCCCGGGCGGCTCGGCCCCGGCGGCGCTGGCCGCCTCGGCGAGCGCCGGTGGGACCTGGCCCTCCGCGGGCCGCGCCGGCCCGGGGCCAGGCGGGCCGGCCGGGGCGGCGCCGGCGGCCGCGGTCAGGGCCTGGAGCGCCTGGGCCAGCCGGGCGGGGTCCAGAGCGGTCGGATCGGTCGGGCCCAGAGCGTTCTGGAGAGCCTGGAGGAGGGTCTCCAGGCCGGCGGCCGACGGTGCCGGTGACGGGTGGCCGTTCGGGGAGGGAGTCCCGGTCGCTGTCCGTGTCCGGGCGAAAGAGGGCGACCGCCGTGCAGGGCGCGTCTGGTTCGGCTGATCTTCTTCTGGGCGTCTGGTTCGGCATGGATCTTCTTCATGTGCGGGAGAGCCGGCGCCTGGGGCCGGCGGACGGCCGGCCGGCGGGGCCGGCGACCCCTCTCGCCCTGCCCCGGTGGAGACCTCTTCCCCATCCCCAGGTGACCCGTCTTCCCCAGGGGTGGGCGACCCGTCTCCCTCGGGGAGGAGGAGCGTCTCCTCCTCCAGGAACTGGGGGTTGCGCCGCGTCCAGAAGTCCAGGTCGCGGCTGATCAGGCGGTCGATCTCCTCGAAGAGGGGGCTGAAGTCCCAGGCCAGGCTGGAGTTGCCCCCGTCGGCCCGCACCCGTCGGTAGGTGCGCAGGTAGCCCTTGGCCATCAGTTCGGTCTTGTACTTCTGGATCGTCTTGCTGGTCACCCCGCTGCGGCGGACGATCTCCCGGATGGCCGGGTAGGGGAGATCGGCCGTCCAGCGGAAGGCCAGGACGTAGGTGATGAGCCAGGTGTGCTGGGGCTCCAGCCCCAGTTCACCCTGGTAATGGAAGAGGGCGAAGGGCACCGTGGCGATGCCCGCCTTGCGGATCAGCCGTCCGTAGCGGGCATCGAAGCTGAAATCAGCCGGCGACCGCGTCCGCGCCACCGTCGCCCTCCTCCCGGCCCTGCCGACCGGATCGCTCACCGCCCGGACCGGCCAGCGACCCTGGCCGGCCGGTCTGACCGCCAGCGCCAACCACCACCATCAACCCCTCCTCCCACGGCGCGCCCGTGGCCTGAGTATAGCAGAAAAAGAACACATGTTCTAGACGGTGACGGAGGTCGGGGCCCCGCCGGGCGCGGGCGTCCCGCCGGTCCAGGCCGGGTCGAGGACCCCGGCGGCCGCCTGGGGGCGCCAGGTCGCCGCCACCAGGTGGATGATCGCCCGGAAGCGCTGGCGCTCGGCCAGGGGGATGGAGGGATCGGCCAGGACCTCGGCCACCAGCCGGAGCGTCGGGTCGAGCGGGCCCAGGGCGGCCATGGCCCGGGGGAGCAGGCCGGCCGCCACCCGGAAGGCGTCGGCCTCCTCGGGGCTCAGCCGGAGGGCCGCGATGAGGGCCTCGACTAGTGGGGCCCGGGGCGGCTCGCGCTCGCCCCGCTCCAGCCGGTTGAGATAGCTGGGGTCGGCTCCCACCATCTGCCCCAGCGTCGGCAGCGAGAGCCCCGCCCGGGCGCGGTACTGCCGCAACTGGGCGGCGAAGGTCTCCCGTCCGCTCGGCTCGCCCTGGCTCGCCATCCCCCACCTCCGTCCACCATCAGCGTCCTCCCTATTCTAGCAGGCTGTTGCCATGATGGCAATACCCTCCCCCAAAAATCTTTGCCAATCAGACCAAAACTTTCCGGGGCAACCCCCGAAGGTTTCTGTCAGAATGGCAAAGCAAAATCTGGGGAGAGGCCGGATCGGGGTCGGCCGGGGGCTGGCCGGCGGCCTGGGAGGCGTGTCGTGAGGGCAGGGCTGGTCCTGGGGCGAGGGGAGGAAAAGCCGGTGGCCGTGGCTCCCGCCGGGGAGAGGCGGCGTCGTCGGGGTGCCTGGCGGCCGGCTGGGGGGTGTGCCGGTGCCGGACGGCGGGTGGGAATCAGGCGGGGAAGCCGGCCACCTCGCTGGTCGGGGCCAGGTTCTGGCCCCGGCCAGTCAGCAGGCCCGGGCCGAACGCGCGGGCGGTCTGGGCAGCCCGGCGGTCCACCCGCAGGCCGAAGATGCCGGGCGGGAAGGGACCGGACAGGCCGGCCCGGGCCAGGCGGCGGAAGCCTTCGGAGCGAAGGCGCTGGTGCCAGTCCCGGACCGCTCGCCAGCCCAGCCGGATCGTGACCTCGACCACCATCCAGAGGCGCCGGCCGATGGGGTCGAGCACCGGCTGGACCAGATCAATCTCACCGTTGGCCGCCAAGTTGCAGGCTGGCTCCAACGGCCGGCGGCCGCGCTGCTGGCCGAGTCACTCCCGCACGTCGGCTGCGGCTTCCTCGGCGGTGGATCCCGCTGTCTTCGGGAGCTGGCCCACCGCCTGACCGGGCCGCTCCACCTGTCCGGCCAAGCGTTTGATCGCCATCTCCAGACCCTGAACCCGCTCCTCGGTCCGGCGTCGAGCCTCGGCCAGGCGCTCGACGGCCGCCTCCAGGCGGTCGAGGCGTTCCTCCGTCCGGCGCTGAGCCTCGGCCAGCGCGGCGATCTGCTCCTCGGCCCGGGCCATGCGGTCGGTCAGGGTCGCCAGCGCGCTCTCGACCCGGCTCAGGCGCTCCTCGGACCGCCGCTGGGCCTCCGACCAGGTCGCGCAGAGCCCGCTGGGTCCCGGTCTGGGCGGCCACCAGGGCGGTGAGCGCCGGCTCCGGCATACCACGCCCCGATCCGGCCGGACCGTGACCCGGGCCACGGCCCGTCCGGGCCCGGACGGCCGGAGAACAGGAGGAGGGCGAGGCGGCCGGACGGCCCGCGCCCCGGAGACAAAAACCGCCGGGCCGCGCGGCCCGGCGGAGAGGGGAAGAGCCGGTCGCCCGGCTGGTCTTACCGCTTGAGACCGATGACCTCCTGCAGGAGGTCGTCGGCGGTGGTGATCACGCGGGCGTTGGCCTGGAAGCCGCGCTGGGCGGCGATGAGGTGGGTGAACTCCTGGACCAGGTTGACGTTCGACAGTTCCCGCTGACCGCTCGCCACCGTGCCGAACCCGTTCTGGCCGGCCAGGCCCACCAGCGGCAGCCCCGAGTTCGGCGAGACGGCGTAGAGGTTGTGTGACAGCCGCTGCAGCCCGGCTGGGTTGACGAACCGGGCCAGGGCGATCTGGCCCAGCACCTGGGTCCGACCGTTGGAGAACACCCCCTGGATCTGGCCGTCGCTGGTGATATTGATGCTGGCCAGACTCCCGGCCGCAACGCCATCCTGCTCGCTGACGTTGACAATCGACTCCTGAGCGTTGGAGGTCAGGGCGGTGAAGTCGAGCGCCACCGTCGAGGGGTTGGCTCCGTTGTTGTAGGTCACCTGGATCTGGGTCGCCGGGTTGGCCGGATCGTAGGTGCCGGTGGCGGTGAACTGGATGGTGTTGCCCGGCGCCGCCGGCGTCTGGAGCAGGCCGGCCACCGTCGGGTCGGCCGTCTGGACCGTCCAGGTCCACTGGCGGGGAGCGGCCGCCTTGGTGAAAACGATCGAGATATTGTGCGCCACCCCGAGCGAGTCGTAGACCACCAGCGTCGTCTGGACCCGCGTCCCGGCGGCGGCCGCCGCGTCCAGATTGCCCTGGAGGCGGGCCTGGGTCGTCGGAATGGCCGGAATGGTCGACTGGAACGGAATCACCAGATCGCCGATCGGCCGGCCGGTGTCCACCACCCCGTTGACCGCCTGCCAGCCCTGGACCCGCAGCCCGGTGCTGGGATTGACCAGGAAGCCGGCGGCGTCGATGTCGAAACTGCCGTCGCGGGTGAAGAACTGGCCCTGACCGTCGCTCAGAATGAAGAAGCCGTCGCCCTGGATGGCCAGATCGGTCAGTCGGCCGGTCGGCTCCAGGGTCCCCTGGGTCAGGAGCGGGTTGATCCCGCTCAGGCCCACCCCCAGCCCCAGCTGCGTCGGGTTGACGCCGCCGCGCTGGGGGGTCGGCGCCAGACCCCCGCGCAGGACGGTGTTGAGGGCCTCCTCGAACGAGATGAGCGCTGCCTTAAAGCCCGGCGTGTTGGCGTTGGCGATGTTGTTGGCCACCACGTCGATGAACGTCTGGTGGTTGCTGAGCGCCGTCACCGCGGTGAAGAGCGAGCGGAGCATGCCTCCCCCCTGCCTGTCGGCCGGCTCGCCCGCCGGCCCATCGGTCCTGAGGGGACTCTAGGCCGGCCTGCCCGCCCGGCGTTATCCGGGAACTCCCGAATTCTGGTCCTAAGGCGCCTGTAAATCCGGCTCGCTCCCCTTCAGCCCCCGCCCCCACCGACCGATAACTGTCCGTGACAACCCGCCCGGACAGGGGGCCACCGATGCAGGGCAGCTTCGCCGGTCTGACCATCGTTCTCCAGGGGCTGATGGCCCAGCAGCTGGCCATCAACACCACCGCCCACAACGTGGCCAACGCCAGCACGCCCGGCTTCTCACGCCAGGTGGTCGACCTCACCGCCGGCGCTCCCTTCGCCGCACCCAGCCGTCTGCGCCCGCCAGGGCCCGGCCAGTTCGGCACCGGCGTCCTGGTCACCACCATCCGCCGCGTCCGCGACAGCCTGCTCGACGGCCGGATCTGGCACAGCCAGCAGGAGCAGCAGCGCTGGCAGACCATCGCCGACCAGCTGCGCCAGGTCGAGGTCGTCTTCACCGAGCCCGCCGACCACAGCCTGAGCGCCCTCTTCGCCCGCTTCTGGAACGCCTGGCGCACCCTGGCCGACCAGCCCGACGACCCGGCCGCCCGCCTGGCCCTGCGCGAGCAGGCCGTCGCCCTGACCAGCGCCCTCCAGAGCGCCCGGGCCGAGGTCGTCCAGGCCCGCCGGAACCTCGACGCCCAGATCGGCCCCCTGGTCGACCGCCTCAATACCCTGGCCCGCCAGATCGCCGACCTCAACCGCCAGATCGTCCAGGTTCAGGCCAGCGGCCAGCAGCCCAACGACCTCCAGGACCAGCGCGACGGGCTCATCGAACAGCTGGCCGGACTGGTCGGCGTCCAGGTGGTGGCCCAGCCCAACGGCGCGGTCCAGGTCTCGGTCGGCGGCCGGCCCCTGGTCTTCGGCACCGCCGGCGAGCGCGTCGACCGCCTCCAGACCCAGCCCGACCCCTTAAACGGCAACCTTCTGACCATCGTCTGGGCCGACGGCTCCCCCCTGCTCACCCCTGGCGGCCAGGTCCGCGGCCTGCTCGAGGCCCGCGACAGCCTCCTGACCGAGATTCTCACCCGCCTCGACAACCTGGCCGCCACCCTCATCAGCCAGGTCAACGCCCTCCACCGCACCGGCTTCGGCCTCGACAACAGCACCGGCCGCGATTTCTTCACCGGCACCACGGCCGCCGACATCGCCGTCCACCCCGATATCCTGGCCGACGAGCGCCGGATCGCCGCCGCCAGCGGCCCCAACCAGCCCGGCGATGGTACCATCGCCCGTCAGATCGCTGCCCTGGAGAACGCCCTGGTCATGAACGGCAACACCGCCACCATGGGCCAGTTCTACGCCGCCCTGGTCACCTGGCTGGGCAGCAACAGCCAGCAGGCCCAGCTCAACGCCGATACCCAGGAGGCCATCGCCCAGGCCCTCACCCAGCTGCGCGAGCAGACCAGCGGCGTCTCCCTCGATGAAGAGGCCATCGCCCTGACCCGCTTCCAGCGGACCTACGAGGCCGCCGCCCGGGTGATGACCACCCTGGACGAACTGCTCGACCGGGTGATCAACGGCATGGGCCTGGTCGGCCGCTAAGAGAGGAGGTGACCGATGCGCATCACCAACCGGCTGCTGACCGAGCGGGCCCTCTTCAACCTCCAGCGCAACGCCCGCCGGCTGGGCACCCTCCAGGAGCAACTCAGCACCGGCCTGAAGATCAACCGTCCCTCCGACGACCCGGTCGGCGTGGCCCGCGCGCTCCAGCTGCGCGCCCGCCTGGCCGAACTCCAGCGCCAGGTCCAGTCCGGCGATCTGGCCCAGGCCTGGCTCAACCAGACCGACAGCGCCCTGGCCGAACTGACCAGCCTTCTCCAGCGCGCCCAGCAACTGGCCATCCAGGCCGCCAACGGCACCCTCACCCCGGCCGACCGCCAGGTCATCGCCGCCGAACTCGACAAACTGCTCGAACACGTCGCCACCGTCGGCAACAGCAAACTCGGCCAGAGCTACCTCTTCGCCGGCTTCAAGACCGACCGCGCCCCCTTCGTCTTCACCCCCGGTCCGCCGCCCACCCTCACCTACGTCGGCGACAGCGGCGTCATCCGCCGCGAGATCGCCCCCGGCGAAACCATCCAGATCAATCTCCCCGGCACCCTGTTCCTCGATGTCTTCACCACCCTCCGGGCCCTGCGCGACGACCTCCTGGCCCCGGGCTCGACCGGCCCGGCCCCCGGCCGGCTGGACGAGATCGCCGCCCGCCTGGACGCCGTCCAGCAGGCCCGCACCACCATCGGCACCCAGGACCACCGGGTCGACCTGACCCGGGAGCGTCTCCTCTCCCAGGAGATCGTCCTGACCAGCCTGCGCTCCCAGGTCGAGGACACCGACGCGGCCGAGGTCACCACCCACCTGGCCGCCCAGGAGACCGTCTACCGGGCCGCCCTGGAGGTGACGGCCCGGGCCAGCCAGCGGACGCTGTTCGATTTTCTGGTCTGACCGCCCCACGCGGGCGCTGACTACAAGGAGGGGGAACGATGCCGACCAGTCCGACCACGGTGATCAACACCAACATCCTGGCGCTCCAGGCCCAGCGCCGGCTGACGCTGACCGGCCTGAAGCTCGGTAAGGCCATCGAGCGGCTGTCGACGGGCCTGCGCATCAACCGGGCGGCGGATGATGCCGCCGGCCTCAGCATGGCCACCCGCATGGACTCGCAGATCACGGGCCTCCAGCGGGGGATGCAGAACGTCCAGGACGCCGTCTCGCTCATCCAGACCGCCGAGGGCGGGATCGAGGAGATCACCGGCATCCTCCAGCGGATGCGCCAGCTGGCCGTCCAGGCCGCCACCGATACGCTGACCGCCGAACAGCGTCAGTCCATCAAAGAGGAACTCGACCGGCTGTCTGAATCGCTGACCCAGATCGCCCTGAACACCAAGTACAACACCCTGACGCTGCTCGACGGCTCGGTGACG